>JAQXBM010000015.1 GCA_029252405.1 Crocinitomicaceae bacterium | reverse complement strand
GTCCAGATTTCATCAATAGAAATTGAGAATTATCTATCGCAGATGTTGAATTATCAAAAAAAACTTCTTTAGTTCCTTCTTGAAGAAAGCTAAACGTATTTTTATTTAATAAGATTTGTTGTTTCGATATTTCAGTACTGCTTTCATAATCATAAACCACAATAGACTTCGAAGAACTCAAATTTAATTCGTCTGGTAATGTAATTGTCTTCATTGGGCTATAATTGTCTCTAACTTACTTATATGCGCAACTAAAATAACCATAGTAGCACATATCCTCCCCTCTCGTCATACTATGCACCATTCAAGTACACATAACGACCTCATCAGTCCTCATACTCATCGCGCTCCAAACGCGCCTGAACTTCCTTCAAGTTCTCTCTTTTCTTCTTTCTGCGCGTTTTAATTGCGGTCTTCGTAAAGAATTTGTGTTGCTTCAAAAACATCACTTGAATTTCATCCCATTGCTTGTCGCCTTCAATTTTACCGTGCTCTTTTAATTCGCGGCGAAGCTTGTCGGCAATTTCGTGGAAATCGTCTCGTCCGAGGTAATCCAAATCGGCATCGCAAATGATTTCTTCCAGCTTGTTTTTAGGCTTGTGTGGAATGGTCGTGACGTTAATCAACTCCTTAATTCGATCGATGTGTTTGTCTGTATATCCATATTTTGGAAGGATTTCTCCCGCCAAGCGCACGCCAATTGGTTCGTTTTTGTCGTACTGCTCTATGAAACCTGCATCGTGGTAGGTCGCAGCGGATTTCAATAAGAATAACCCTTCATCCGTTACCCCTTCAAGCAAGGCAATTCGTTCTACAGCGGTTACAACATCCTTCGTGTGTGCGATACTGTGGTAGTGCAAATTCTTCGATAAACGCTGCTCCAACAATTGCATGATGTGGCGCTCCGCTTTGTAATAGTTGATGGAGCTGTACAGGTGCAAATTCACAATCTGGTTGAAGCGATCATTCGGGCGCAGTCCTTGTCCTTTGATGGAAAGTTCTGGCTTGATTTGTTCCACCGTGTACATGTCAATCAATCCGCGGCTCTTCGATTGTGCCTTTCCTCGGAACGTACATTCAAAATAGGGTTCAATAAGGTTGAAGGTTGCTCCAGAAATGGTAATCTTTCCTGGCTCACCCAACATTTCCATGCGCTGCGCTTGGTTCACTGTGGAACCCCAAATGTCGTAGGCCAATCGCTCGCTTCCTATAATTCCAGCCGTTACCTCACCCGTGTTGATTCCCAAGCGAAGTTCCCAGTATTCTTTCCCGTTGGCAATGGCGTCATTTTTGAGTTTTTCCATGTAGGCTTGGATCTCCAATGCCGCCAAACAGGTATCAATTGGGTTGGTGTTATTCCGAACCGGCACACCTCCTGCACACATGTATGCATCTCCAATCGTTTTGATTTTTTCAAGGTTATTATTCACAATAATCTCATCGAACTTCGTGAAATACACATCCAACTTCTTCACCAACTCTGTTGGTTTCATGCGCTCCGAAATCTTGGTGAAGCCAACGAAATCCGTAAATAGAACGGACACTTTTTTGTAGGCTCGTGCACGCGCTTTTCCGCGCTTCTTCAACTCTTCAACTGTTGAGGCAGGAATCACGTTTTTCAGCAATTTCTCTGTTTTATCTTTCTCCTTTTGAAGCAATTTCTGTTGACGAACAACCTTGTTTTTCTCTTCTTCAATCTTTTGGCGCTGCTGATCGATTTTCAAGTTTTGCTCTTGTATTTCGCGCGTTCGATCACGGATTTTCATCTCCAAGCGCACTTGTTCTCTTCGCGCGGAGTCAATTCTTCTCCTTACGAACCAACGGATAAATATGGCCGAAACGACAGCTAAAACAATCCAAAACCACAGTTGCTCCCAAAATGGAGCGGCCACAATGATGGACAAGGTTGCTGGGTACTCACTCCACGGTCCATCTCCAAGTCGTGCGTATACTTTGAGTACGTACTCCCCTGGCGCCAACGCGTTAAAGTGAATTTCATTGCTTGTTCCAATGAGCACCTCTCCCCCATCTGATCCTTCCAAAATGTATTTGTAGTTCACTAGTTCAGGGTGACTTAAATCCGAAGGCTGGAAGCGCAACGTAAAGCTTCTTTTTTGATAGGACAATGAAATCGCTTTCATTTCCGAAATTGGTTTTGGTAGAATGGAATTTGCCTGTGGTTTCAGCCAGTCGCTTTCCAATTTGAATTTTGTGAAAACGACGTCGATTGCACGCTGAGGTTTTGACAGTTCCGAGGGTTCGAAGAAGTTGTATCCAAAGATTCCCCCGAAATACATTTTTCCATCCGAGGCCATTAAATAAGCGCCGATATTGCACTCATTACTCATCAACCCATTGATTTCGGTAAAGACTTTTGCTTTTTTCGATTTCGCATTGAATTGACACAACCCTTTGTTGGTGCTCATCCAAAAATTGCCTTTTTCATCGCGGAGAACGCCATAAATGACATCGTTTGGAAGACCATCTTCTTGCGTATACGTGCTCGTTTTTTTCGTTCTAGGATTCCACCTCAAGAGACCAGAACCTAGGGTACCGAACCAATACTCTCCGTTGTTGGCTAAAAAGATGGAGGTAATGTATTCTTTTGACGCAGCCTTGAGTTGAGCGTTATATTCATAAGGACGAACGGACCAACTTCCCCCCTCCTTTTCCATTACATTCAACCCGCCTGTGCTCGTAGAAAGCCATATGTTTCCTTTCTTATCGATGTGAGCAAGTCGGCAAATTCCTTTTGAAATCGTCGTTCTTGGATTCGTGGCATCGTGCTCGAACACCTGCATTTGTTTTGAGGAAATGTCGTAGGTAATTGCTCCTCCTTTTGTGGCTATCAAATAAGTTGTTTCTTCGAGCTGTTCAATCGAATAGGACCGTTGGTGGTTTTGCTCTACCTCTGTTGATGCGTATTTGATTTTTTGATACGCATAATTCTCGCCGCTGATAAGAAGTTCAAAGGTTCCGTCTGTGCAACCAGCTAGTAAAAGGTTTTCATTTACTTCAACGATACTCAAAACCGAAATCTCGTTGGTCATTTGTTTTACATTATCCTTTCTGTAAAACTGACGAAACTTGCCTGTTGACTTATCGTAGCGTGAAATTCCATTATCTGTTCCGATGTAAACGTACTTGGTCGAAGCACTTTCGACAAAACTCCACACGCTTGGAGTTGGAATTCCACTTTCTTCGTTTCCACTTGGACCAACACCTAGAAGTTCTTTGCTTCCGGGATCAAAGACCGAAAGTCCTCGTTGAGAGGCAATCCATAAAAAGCCTGAGTTATCCCTAAAAATGGAAATTATCGCGTTGTTGAGCAGCGATGTTTTCTGAAATATGTCCTCGGTGCTCTGGTGAATCTCGCCATCGTCGTAAATAACATAAATCCCCTGATTTTTTGTGCCAATCACCCAACCGAAATTCTGATAATTGTACACATCAGAAATGGCAATGTTGCCAACCTTTTTCGTTAGTTCTGGAAATGTTTCTTTTATCGTTTTCGTAGCAACATCTATCGTGTAAACACCACTGTTTGATGTGACTAACACTTCATCCTTCCCCTGAAGTTTCAAGCGGTTTACATTGGAAAAAGGGGTTTGATTTGCACTTAACTCTACCGTTTTGTCCTTGCTCGAATTGTAAAAATGAAGGATTCCTCCTGTTGAGGCGACAATAACAACTCCGTCTTCATTTACCTGAACGTCCGTCGTTTTGCGAGAAGGTACTTTGGATTTTAAACTCTCAAAAACGAAGGTTTTCCGATTGAACCGGAATAAGCCATTCTCACTACTTGCTACCCAAAGGTCACCGTTATTGCCTAAAGCGATGTCTTCAATTTGAAGTACCTCCCCTTTTCTAGCGAAAAAGGTTTTGAAGGTTTCTGTTTTTCTATTGTAGAAGGTGAGTCCATTGTTGGTTCCAAACCACAAGTTCCCTTTTGGGTCAACAAGTCCACATTTAATGTATGAACTTTCGAGCCCTTCCGTTTTATCTGCCGTGAAAACTTCAAATTCTTTGCCATCAAAACGGTTCAACCCGTCCTGTGTTCCAAGCCAGAGGGCACCGTTTTCGTCTTGTACGATTGCACTTACTAGACTCTGTGAGAGGCCATCATTGATGCTAAAGTTTCGAAAACGAAATTCTTTTTGTGCAGCACTCGAGAACGAGAAAATCGCACAAACAATATAGAGAAGGTGTTTTTTCATTTTGAATTCCGCTTCAAAATACCAAAAACCTCAGACTTATTAGGCTCCTGGGTCCACAGTATTTGCAGGAGTAACTGTAATCGTCTCCAAGTCGCGGTCAAACATGTATAAACCAGCTTTGTCATTACCCACCAATTTCACCTTATCGAGAATTGTTCGTGCTGAAGCTTCCTCTTCCAGTTGTTCAGAAAGGTACCACTGAATGAAGTTGTGCGTTGGGTAGTCCTTTTCATTCAAACAAACCTCTACCAAATCATTGATGCTTTCTGTTATTTGAATTTCATGTTTCAACAACAACTCGAATACATTCAATACTGATTCAAAATCTGTTGGTGGCGTATCAAAACCAGGGATAATTGCTTTCCCCCCACGCTCGTTTACGAACTTCACCAATTTTAGCATGTGAAAACGTTCTTCATCAGACTGCTTGTACATGAAGTTGGATGTTCCTTCCAATCCTTCAGCTTCAGCCCATGATGCCATCGCCAAATAGAATTGTGAAGATTCTCCTTCTTTTCTAATTTGATCGTTTAGTGCTTTTTCAACTTTTTCTTTCATGATGGTGATTTTTTAACAAAGTTATGAATAACCTTTATTCCTTTTTGAATTCTTCTCAGAAATTCAGTTAAATAGAATGATTTTAGACTACCCATCTATTTTCATCTCTGCAATAGTCAACATAAAGCACACCCTAACTCGGAATTAGGTGTTTATTTCACTGAAAGTCTGTCTTTAATATCAGAAAAGTTCCTTTCTGGTTTTCTTGATGCTTTCGCATCGGCTTATTCTAAATTAAACGTACCTTCGCAGTATATGTCTAGAAAAAAGCGGAATGGAAAGCTAAATCGTAGCCTTTCACACGTCATTCGGAAGGTCTTTACCGAAAATCCCGAATCAACCTTAAACCATCGCCAAGTTTGCAGCCTTATTGATGTTAGAGAAAAAGCTCTACGTAAACTAGTATTCAATATTTTGGAAGATCTTAAACGCGAAAAATTCATCACTTCGTTAAGTCATGGAACTTACCGTTTGAGTGGCGATACAAATTACTTCATTGGTGTCTTGGAAATGACGCAGCGTGGGGCTGGTTTTGTCATTGTCGATGGAGAAGATTCTGACATTTTTATTCCTCCAAATCAAACCAATCAAGGGTTGGACGGTGACCGTGTAAAAGTGCAAATCACCAAACACGGAAAATCAAGAAAGGAAGGTAGAATTATTGACGTTCTTGAGCGCGAGCGAACGCAGTTTGTTGGAACGATTCAACTGAACAAAGATTTCGCTTTCCTGATTCCAGATAACTCAAGAGTTGGTACAGATATTTTTATTCCGAAGGAAAAACTCAAAAAAGCCAAAGACGGCGAAAAAGCATTGGTTCGTATTACGAAATGGCCAAAATCAAAAGACAATCCGTTTGGAGAAGTTGTCGAATTGCTCGGAAACAATTCATCGAATGACAACGAAATGATCAGTATTCTGGTCAACCAAGGGTTGGATTTCAAATTTAACAACGACGTTCTTTCTGAGGCCGAAGTTGTGACGATCGATTTGGATCAAAAAGAAGTCGCGAAGCGACGCGATTTTAGAAATGTAACAACCTTCACAATCGATCCGGAAGACGCGAAGGATTTTGATGATGCCTTGTCATTTGAACGATTGGAAAATGGAAATATTGAAGTCGGAATTCACATTGCTGATGTTTCACATTACGTGCGACCGGGATCTGCAATGGACACGGAAGCTGTGCGACGATCGAACTCTGTTTATTTAGTCGACCGCGTGGTTCCAATGTTGCCAGAACAACTTTCCAACTTGGCTTGTTCGCTTCGTCCACATGAAGATAAATTCAGTTTTTCTACGGTTGTTGAAATTGACGAAAACGGGAAGGTTCACAACCAGTGGTTTGGTCGAACGGTGATTCATTCTGACCGCAGATTTACCTACGAAGAAGCGCAAGAAATCATTGAAGGGGCAGAAGGAGATTTTAAGGACGAAGTCCTTATTTTAGATAAAATCGCTAAAATTTTGCGGAAAAAGCGCCTAAATGCAGGTGCGATGAACATTGAATCAGAAGAAGTACGCTTCCGCTTGGATGAGGAAGGTTATCCGGAATCACTCATGATTAAGCGTTCAAAAGATGCGCACAAATTGATTGAGGAATACATGTTGTTAGCCAATCGTTTGGTGGCGACTTTCGTTTCAAAACACAAAAAAGGAGAAGCGAAAATTCCATTTGTTTATCGTTGTCACGACAAACCAGATTCGGCGAAAATCGAAATGTTCAACATGTTCATTAATAAGTTTGGATACGAGATCAAGACAAATAACCCGGATGAAATTTCTAAAAACATCAACGCCTTATTGAACGATATTCGCTATAAAAATGAATACTCGTTGATTCAATCCATGGCGATTCGATCGATGGCAAAAGCATCCTACGAGACCAAAAATATCGGTCACTACGGATTGTCATTTGAATATTATACACACTTCACCTCCCCTATTCGTCGTTACGCTGATTTAGTCGTACACCGAATTTTACAGGAAACATTGACGTCCAAAAAACATCAATACAACACTGAGCTCGACGATATCTGTAAGCGAATTTCGCGCATGGAACGAAAAGCTGTGGAAGCGGAACGCGAGAGCACGAAGTATTTCCAAACCTTGTTCGTTTCTGATAAAATTGGACAGGAATTCGACGGAGTTGTTTCCGGTGTTGCTGAGTTTGGAATGTTCGTGAAGATGGATGAAAACCAATGTGAAGGAATGATTCCTCTTCAAGATTTACCTGGAGATAGATTTTCCTTTGATGCTGACCAATACATGATTGTTGGATCGAACACAGGTAAAACATACAACTTTGGAGATCCTGTTCGGGTCCGTATTTATGAGGTTTCTACGAAACGTCGCCGTATCGATTTAGAATTGGTTGAAGTAGATTAAACCAGCTTGATCTGATTGTTTAAATCATCTCGGTAAGATCCTCCGATCGGAATCAGCTTGTCGATATCTTCCAATGTCAAGTTCGGGTATTCAATCGTCGCGATTTTATCCAAACGAACGATGAATGATCTGTGAATTCGAACGAATTCTTCTTTCCCCATCTTTCTCTCGATATCCTTCATGGTTGAGTGAATCGTGTAGCGTGATTCTATCGTGTGGATCACCACATAATCCTTCAATGCTTCGATGTAATAGATTTCCTTGTTTTTGAGCTTGATCAGTTTACTATTCGATTTAACGAAAATGTATCCGTTTTTCTTCGTCTCTTGATTGGTTACCAAGGTGTAAAGTAAATCTCTTTCCTTCACTACTTCTTGCTCTCTACCGTGCTTGTAAATCGCCATTTCTATTGATGTGTGAAGATCAATTTCCTTAAATGGTTTCAAAATGTATCCGTACGGTTCTGTAATCTTCGCTTTCGATAAGGTCGATTCATCAGCATAAGCTGTAAGGAAAATAACAGGAATTGAGCAGGTTTTACGGATTTCATCGGCCGCCTCGATTCCATTCATATCACCCTTCAACATAATGTCCATTAGAATAATGTCTGGAAGCGTACTCGTTGCTAATTCAATCGCTTTTTCTCCTGTAGAAGCGGCACCAACAACACTATATCCGAGTTTTTTCAAGCTGTGCTGAATATCTTTTGATACAATCGATTCGTCTTCTACAACTAGAACATTAATTTTTGCCATTAGTAGGGATTTTGAGATTATCAAATTTAATTAAATATTCCGTTCCATTCTTCACATTAACGATCAGTTCTCCATCCAACTGTTCCACAAGAGTGACAACCAATTGTAAACCGAGTGTGTCAGAGCTCATATCGTCGAAATTGTTTGGAAGCCCTGAACCATCGTCAGCTATTATAAGTGTTACACGCGATCCTGACTGTTTCAATTGCAGACGAATAGTACCTTCTTGTCGCTTGCCCCATGCATATTTCAAGGAGTTCGTTATTAACTCATTCACAAGCAGTCCACATGGAATTGCCTGATCTAAAACCAAATCGATTTCATCCACATCTGAATCTAAGTTTATAACTTCTTGAATACGATAAGATGCGATCAAGTTTGTTACCAAATTGACTAAGTAGTCTGCAAAGTTGATACTCGAAAAATCCTCCGTTCGATAGAGATTTTCGTGAATAATAGCCATCGAACGAATTCTGTTTCTACTTTCTTGGAGTATTTCCAAGGTGTTTTCGTCGTGTACAAACGAAGATTGAAGATTCAGAATACTGGAAATGATTTGCAGGTTGTTCTTCACACGGTGATGAATCTCCTTCAGCATTACTTCCTTCTCCTTGAGCGACTCAACAATCTCTATATTCGATTTCTTCTTTTCGCTTACATCGTGGGCCACAATAGATACTTCCGCTACATTTCCTTCTGTATCGTAAATTGGGTTCATGAAGATTTCCAGCCAAGAATTCTTGTCGGTAAGATCAAACTGTACTTCGTATTGCTGCGATTTTCCAGATATCACTTTCTCAAAAAGCACATCAAAAAAGCGCAGTTGAACTGGAGAAAATATACCGTCGAAAAATGCTGAGAAATGCTGTCCTTCCTTTATGTGAGATCCTGCGGCGGCGAAGACATATTTTTCAAAATGCGTATTAAATGAAGATATTTCCTTGTCTAAAGAAAGTGTAAGTAGGAAGGTATTTGAGGAGCTATCCAAAATTGCCTTGGTTCTCAAGAACTGCTCTTGAACCAATCGTTCAGCTTTCGTTCTTTCCTTTATCTCACTTTCGAGGTGTTTGTTTGTTTCCTCTGCGAGCTCTGCTCTTAATTTTTCCTTGGCCAGGGTGTTCTGAACGGAAATATCTTTAATAATGATAAGCGTCGCTTCCTTTTCCTCGTAATTGGTCGAAACCAAACTCACATCAACCTGAAGTAATTCTCCATTTCTATCCATGAGGTCCAATTGGATGTTTTGGTGGTTTCCAGACGATTTCTGCAACTCTAGACACTTATCAAAGAACTTCTGACTCTCTTTGATAAATAATTCGTCTAAGGCGATGTTTTTACCTAGAATTAATTGAATCTCCGAATTCTTGTAAAGTATTTCACCTTCGTGAACAATCAAAATTCCTTCCGGGTTGTTTTCTAGAATGTTTTCTAGGTTCTTTCTGTTCTGCTCGATGGACCTCATCGTACGATTCAGTTCCGTTTGATCGTGAATTACACATTGGTAAAAGAGTTTATCTTCCAATTGTATTTCAATGAACGAAACCTCCCCTTCCACTTCTCGACTGTTTCCATCAAACTTCCAATTAAATTTAATGCTTCGGATGTTGACCAACCTCTTTCTTAATTTATCGTATGCTTTCCGATTTTCATCGGACTTATCCATACTTAAATCAAACAATTTTGTTTTCAGTAATTCGCGCTCGGATTTTCCAAAAAGTTGAATCGCCCTTCTATTGACATCCACTATTTCATCGTCATCCAAAATTAAAATCGCATCATTTGACTCTTCATAAATCGAACGGTACTTTCGCTCACTTTGACGTAACGCTTGAGAAGCTTTTTGAATATGCGTTAAATCAATAACGGATCCTTCTATCAAACCCGTTTGAGAATCTAAATACCAGCTAAAAATCAAGGTCTTTTGTTGATTGTTGGCCAGCTCCAATTGCGTTTGATAATTCTGAACACTTTCTTTTTTATCAAGTGTATTCAAGATTAAATCCCAATCTTCAGATCGATCCTTTGAAAAAAGTTTTTCTCCAATGTTGATTGTGTTTTCCAACATTGAAAAGAATGCCGTGTTCCCATTAATAATCACCGAGTCTTTATTCATGGTGAAAACACCCGCCTTATTTCTGTAATAGAGATTTCTGTATTTCTTTTCGTTGATTTCTAACTCCTGTCGTTTCTTAACATCTTCAGTAACATTGTTGATTTTAGCCAACCAAAAAGTCCGCGTTTTCAAACGCATGAGTATGATGTGAACTTCCAAAACGTTCGGAACAACGGCACGCGTTTTTATCTTCTTAACGTATTTGCTCCCGAACTTTATCTGTTGAACTTTATCGAGATCGTACGCTTTGAAATAGGAGAAAAACTTCGTTTGAATTTCACTTTTCGAATCTGACTGCAATCCGAATTCTTTGAGAGCCTCAGTATTAAAATCGAGAATGTTTGGTGTATTTCTATCGAAATCAAACAGGATATAACCAGATCCAGGGTTGTTGATGATTTTCTTCAAGTACTCAGAATAATTCTCAATGTCATGAATCATTTTATCTCGAGAATACAACACCACCGTAGAACTCATTGCAAGGGTCGCGAACAATCCAAAAGCCAAGGTGCTACTCATTTCTGCATCTGGTGTTTTATGAAACGCGTAAATCAACAATACTAAAACGAAAATATTGTAGAGCACCGCCGGATACCATCGTTGAATAATGAAGACCGTTAAACTATACAGCGCGAAAAAACACAAGTATTCTATTTCAGCTATTCCATTTTGAAACAAACTAAAATAAGCGGCGATCGTCATTGCAAAAAGATGACCGATAAAAAAGATGATAAGTCTATTCTTAAGCGCAGGAATTATCGTGCACAGAGCAATGTAGAATAACATGCAAATAGAATACGAAACTCCCAACCAGAAATAAACGGGTGGGATCTCTGAAGAATAAACGAGCAAGGAATAGATAGGAGCAATAATGAGTGTAGCAACCAGTTGAATCCGCACAAGTCGATTCAAACTATTTTCGCTTTCAAAATAAGGCCGAAATTCGCCGTCACTTGTATGTAGAATTTTCCAAAACCCCAATTTATCGACTTTTCATTTTAGTAAGATAGAAGTGTTAAATTAAAGGTTCTTTTTCGAATGGCTAAATTTCGCCGCGCAATCAGGAGTTTTTTTTTATTCTTAAAAACTTAATACTTTATTTATCAGTTGATTAAGAAATCATATTACTTAAGATAGCAACTATTTCCGATTAACCTAATTTTCCTCTTCGTACGGTATATTTGAATAGAATATTTTAAATACTTTTTATAAAAGAAGTTTTATTAGATCTTATTAGGGCTGTTAATATGTGTAGAAGAATGCTACGATAAATTAGGAATTCAACTTATTAAGAGAATCCACTAGGTTATGAACAGGTTTTACAGTTGTCAATCGATTATTGAATAAGGGATTGCCAGACTTATTCACATTTGTATTGAATGCTTAATTGTTGATGAAAAGATTTACTTTGTATGGTCATTTGATGTGTACGAACTAATGATAAGTCGCTGAGAAATGAACGAAACTTTCCTAGGAATTGTAAAAGATGTATCTGTATATACAGGATTATCAATAAACCTAGAGAAAGATGTTGAAAGTTCTGAACAGTAATCAACAATTGAAATTCGTTTTTAGTTAATAAGTGACTACTGGAATCCTAGTGTTTTATAGGGTCCGATTTTTCCGATCTTTAAAACTTTGTTGAATTGTTAATAAGAGGTAGCTTTGTCAAAAAAGCCTTTATATCATGAAAAAAGTCATTCCAATTGGAGCAGATCACGCAGGATTTGAATTAAAAGCAGCCGTTATTCAACATTTAGAAGCTGCAGGCTATGAAATGAAGGATTTTGGCTGTTATTCTGAAGAGAGCATTGATTATCCAGACTTTGGGCACCCAGTTGCTTCTATGGTTGAGGAGAATCAAGGAATGCTCGGGATTCTTATTTGTGGATCTGGAAACGGTATCAACATGACAGCGAACAAACATCAAGGTGTGCGCAGTGCGTTGTGTTGGAAGAAAGAGTTAGCGGAATTAGCAAGATTGCATAACAATGCAAACATCATAGCGCTACCAGCTCGTTTTATTTCAGAAGCAGAAGGATTGGAAATGGTAGATGCCTTTTTATCTACTGATTTTGAAGGTGGCCGTCATGAGCGTAGAGTTGATAAGATAGCTTGCGCTTAACAAAACACCTAATTCAAGGAAGCTTACTGAGCGAGTAAATTCTCGATGAGCGAATTCGTGTTTCTAACGTATTCTGTATAATAATTTCCAGTTCCAGGACCGTTAAACCCGGTGTGAAGACGTTTCACTTGACCATCTCTTCCAATAAAGATACTTGTAGGAAATGAGATGATTTCATTCAACATACTAAAGTGCTCTGAAGCCAGGCTTTTCTTTGCTGAACCGCCAATAATAAAGTTGAAATTCAAACTTAATTTATTTCTGAGTCGAGTAACACTTTCAATGTAATCCTCAGATGTTTCCCCCACCTCGTAGGCAATGGAGATAATTTCTAAGCCATCGTCGTGGTAATTGTCGTACAACTCTTTGTAGTAGATTGTTTCATCCAAACAGTTCGGACACCATGTTCCCATAATTTGAATAATGGTCACTTTTCCTTCGTAATTTTCATTTGGAAATGAAAAGTCTTTCCCTTCCATATCCTTCAAGTCGAAGCTTACTTTTTTGTCATCTACTATGTAAGTTAAATCCTCAGGGCTTTTTAATTCGAAATCGCTGTTTCGCTTTCCTTCCCAAGAAGAAGACCAATGCTTTCCACTGAAGAACTTCCCTTTTAAATTATCACCATCGATACGAGCTTTGAAAAGAAAGGCGTGTGATCCATCAAAACACGAGAGAAAAACACTATCCCCCACAATGTTTCCATCGAGAAATCTGTAATCACCTGTTTCCGTTAAGAATGTTCCAGAGATTTTACTCTTTCCTTTTTCTTGAGAGAAAATACCAACTGCCGGATAAGCAGAGTTCGTGTTCGGTTCAAAGGTTACTTCCCATTTCCCATCAAGGTTTTTATCCATCACTTTTCGCTTCGCTAAAGAAAAACGTCGAGAACGCGTCTTTTTAGAAGAGAATGGAATTTTATAGACACCTTTTTTATTGAAATTGATCCAATATCCGTTCACAGATCGCTTTGTATCTGCTTTAAAAACCAACATTGAATTGAAAAATGGGAATCGTACGTAGAGACTGTCACCTTTTTGTTCAGGTTTATTCAACTTAATCATCTCTTCACCGTTCTCTACCATGAAAGAATAGCCGTCTGAAGTTTTAGAAACAACGAAGTTAAAAGGAAGTTTATCGTGAGAGTTTAATGCCAATTCAGCGATCCAATTACCTTTTTTCAAGGCAATTTTCGGGAGGTTTTGAGCGGACGCATAATAGGTAACCAACGCGAACGTCAGACATAAAATAAACTTCATCGAATGTTTTTGGTAGCGCTAAAATAAGCTTTTTAGTGCGCATTTCTGAGCTTTTAACGGCAATTATGGCATCAACTACAAACCTGCTACAATATTGAGAATCCAATATAGTTGATAGTCAGGTTGGCAGATATAGGTGTCGTTTACACCAAGAAGATTACTATCTTTCACTCCTCACAAAATAGCGAGTTGGGTACTATTTAAATAAGCACTCAAATTGCTATGCAACCTTTTTTAAATAATTTAAGTCTAGATATTAAGCGCGAGCGATGGATGAAATTACTTTAGCAAATAAGTGTATTGAAGGAGATCAGCGAGCTCAGCAGAAGTTGTTTGAAATGTATGCCCCGAAAATGATGGGTGTTTGTTTGCGTTACATGAAAGATCAGGCGCAAGCAGAAGATGTGTTACAAGATGGATTTGTAAAGGTTTTTACAAAGCTTGAGAAGTACACGGGAAACGGATCATTGGAAGGATGGGTAAGACGAATAATGGTGAATACCGCCCTAGACGAGTTGAGAAAAACCAACAAGTTTAAGACGAATGTTTCCATGGATGATGTGGATTATAAAGTCGAATCTGATGCGGATGTAATGTCATCGCTGATAGAAGAGGACTTATTAAAACTCATTCATGAAATGCCAGATGGCTATAAAACAGTATTCAACATGTTTGCGATTGAAGGGTTCTCTCACAAAGAAATAGGAGAGAAGCTGGGTGTTTCAGAAAACACTTCTAAATCGCAGTATTCGCGCGCCAAAGCATATTTAAGAACTAAAGTAGAAGAATTAGAAATTGGAAGGTAAAGACAACATAAAGGAATTGTTTTCACAGAAGCTCGGGAATTACGAGGCGCCTGTGAATCCAGAGTTATGGGCGAAAATTTCGTCGCAAGTTGCCGCTGGTGCCACAACAACGGCAGCGACAGGACTTTCTGTATTTGCGAAAGTGGCTATTGGGCTTGGAATTTCAGCTGCAGCAATTACAACGGTTGTCATTTTATCTTCCTCTCCAGAAGATATAGTTTCAGAAGAACCGGCAAAAGAAGTTCAAAAGGAAACACCTACATCAACTACAGAAAGCAATAAAGAACAGGTTGCAGAGCTTGATCAACCAGAAGTTATCGAATCAATGGATAACGATAATTCAGGAACAGTTGAAGCAGAGATGCCTCTTATGTATAGGTCTTCTAATATTGAAGTGATTACAGATCCTGATTTTGTCATTCCTGAAATGGAAATTAAGAATCCAGAAGCACTCAGTCAAGGAGCAGGATCTGAACGTGAAATTGTAGAGGTAATTACTTATTCTGAGGTCACTCAATACGGAAGCACAACAGAAGAAGTTGAGGAAATCATAACAGAAGAACCAGTAGCTCCTAAAGTCGAACCGATCAAGCGTTTTGTAAACGTATTTACTCCGAATGGAGATAATGAAAATGATGAGTTCTTCCTAGAAAGTGAAGGATTAACAGACTTCTCTGTGGTCGTATTCAATCCAAATGGAGACATTGTTTTCCAATCGAATGATTCTAATTTCAGATGGGATGGACGCGATATCCGCACCGGAGATATGGTTGCATCAGGAAACTACATGTACATGGTTTCAGCGTATGATTCAGAAGGAAATCCTTACCCTATCTACGAAAGACTAACAATCAAGTTTTAAGAGATAGAACCTCTCGCCTCAATTGATTTCTTACCTTCATTCGAATCCTTTTGGAAATAGAAATACCCTTTCACAGCTAGGAAGTAGAACAGAATATTCACAAACATTAATACGTGACTCACGTCGTTTCTATCGAACCATTGATGAAAGTTGATTTTCATGGCTTGAAACAATAGAGAAGGGGAGAAGACGATCAAACTCCACCATAAGTACTTGAACGTTGGTGTAATTGTTTTCGAAAAGCGGTACCCTAAAACACCTAAAGAAGTTGGTAAAGCGGTGATCATCGCCAAAGTCGGCCCGATTAAACCCAAACCAGGTTCTTTTTCGAGATCAACGAAGGCAATTAACAATGCCTGGATTATCCAGATTACTCCAGTTTTAATGATAAAAAAGGGAACCAGTTTTTTGTATCGTTCTTTTGGTAACAACGAAGCCATGCCTAATTCAATAAACAGAGCACTGGTAATGCCTGATACATACCAAGGAATGACTTTTCCGGGAATTCCCCAATATCCATAACAGAAGTGGGCAACACCTCCTAAGAAAAACCCAATACCGAAAACATAGAAGAAATGCTTCCAGTGTTTAAAGAAGAGGAGTTGGGTTTGTTTATAGTACCGTGAACATAGCACAGCGCAATAAACGGCGAGAATAGCAACTATCGTGTCGCCATAAAGGGCATTAGGTTCTAAAAAATCATACCCTAAAAAACTAAATTCTATTTTTTCAAAGTCTTGACCAATTAACATTACTGCATATCCATTATTTTCCGTCTGTTCTTTTTCAACACCGCTAATGAAAGTGTTGGAAACAAGCGATACATTGTCTGTAACGCACGTCCTTTGTATGAAGAATACGAACGGAATTTACGTTTTTCAATTTGACGGATGATTTTGTTCACTGTTTTATCGAGTGGTTCAACCTTCACGTCTTCTCTCTTTATCATCACATTTGCCTCACCAGAGGGAGACAAGATTTCTTTTTTGGCATCATTCTCTGTGAAACCAGGGTAGTTTACACCAATGTAAACCTCGTCATCAACCAATTCGTTTTTCAAGCTTTCTGCCAGACTTACAATAGAGCGTTTGGTCCCTGAGTAGGCTGAGTAACTCGGAAGTCCAATAATTCCAGCCATCGATGAGATAAACAAAACACCACCTTTGGTTTTCTTTATTTCTGGAAGGAATACCATTGTAGGGTAGAGGCTTCCCAACACATTCACATCGTACATTTTTCTGTAAACGTTGGCTTGCGTATCGGAAATAGTTCCTTTAGCCGCCAATCCAGCATTGTTGATGAGGTAATCAACTCTACCAAATTTTGCAACTGTTTGATTCTTCATTTCCTCGCAGAAATCGAAATCAGAAATGTCTCCAGTGATACCAAGGACATCGTGTCCTTTTGCGACAAACTCTTCCACAGTTGCATCAACTTTTGCTGCGGTTCTCGAATTGATCACCACTTTTGCTCCACGTTCAGCTAATAACTCAGCTGTGCGTTTCCCGATTCCTTGAACCGACCCTGTAACGATGATGACTTTATCTTTAAACATCTTATTTTTTATCTAAGTATCCATTTTCCTGAAACCATGCGTAGCATTCAGCCACGGCTTCTTTCACAGGAGTAGAAGGTAATCCTAATTCTTTTCGGGCTTTTTCAGGTGAATAGTAATGTGTATCACATGAAATAGTAGCCAATTCCTTGGTAACTGCTGGGGTAAACTTGAAGACTTTAGCAAAGAAAGAAGTCATTGTCCCGTAAGCTTTCACGATAAAGTTAGGAAGTCCAAACTTGATCTTTTTTGCCCCAATTGTTTCAGCAATCATATCGAAAGCGTCTTTAAATTTGAGGTTTTCATTTCCGAGAATATAACTCTCACCGATTCGACCCATTGTCAGGGCATTAGAAATAGCAACAGCGGCATCTTTTACAGCAACGAAGTTCTTTCCTCCTTTGGTGTATCCAGGTACTTTTCCTTGGTGAACAGCAATAATCATCGCTCCCGAACTCGGTTTTGAATCATACGGTCCAATCATAAAGGTTGGATTTACAATTAAGGCTGGAAGACTCTTGTCTTTTACAGCTTCAACAATGATTTCCTGTGCTTTTCGCTTAGAATCCATGTAGTCCAAACCATATTTAATCGAAGTGTATGGGTTACCTTCTTTACCTGGCTCTTTCTCATCTCCATAACCGTGAGAGTTTGCAGTTCCAACGTAAACCAATCGTTTGATGTCATGCTTCAAGGCAGCATCAATCACGTTCTGTGTCCCGTCAATGTTCACCTTGTTTACAAAAGCGTCTCTTGCAGGATAAACCGAAGTTGAGGCAGCACAATGAATGACTGCATCGTGACCTGCGAAAGCAGCATCAAGGTCGGCAGGATTCAAGATGTTTCCGTAAAAGCGATCAATTTCCAAACCATCGAGAGTCGGCGTTTTAGCAGTTGCTTCCATCAACATTACGCTAACCTTATAGTCGCGTGACAACAACTCACGAACAACATTACTTCCCAATACACCGTCGGGTCCTGTTACCAATATTTTCATAAAATGAACTACCTTGTAATTTTTGCAAAGATAATCTTTAATGCTTAGTTCAATAGAAAACAGGCGGGGGATTCCTTATTTGATCTTGAAAATGACTGTAAAAACATCGATTCTAGTTGCGTTTATTCTGATCTTTTCATCCTGCGAATCAACAGAAACGGAAACAAAGAAGCGGAACCTTGTTTCCAAAGAGCATGCAGCTTTAATAGGAAACTGGCAAGAGGAGGACTCGACAGAGACAACTCTTTGGTCCTTTGATCAATACGAAGTAAAATGGAAAGGGTTTACGCACGCTTACCGCGTTTCAGGCGATAGTTTGATCATTTCAGGAATGGTTTATCAAATAGTGGAGCAATCTGACAAAAAGATGAAAATTCTGAATTTAGACGGAAAACCGTGTATACTCAACAGAAAGGAATAGCGTTCAAGATCAATGCGTCCTTTTTTTGGTACTTTCGAAGTACAGTAACTATTACTAGTTAGATATTTATGAAAGCAATTCTGCAACTCTCAATTTTATTATTGATGCTCATCAACGGTCAGGCTTTTGCTCAAAATGGATCTATTTCTGGTGTTGTCTCAGATGAATTTGGTGAACTTTCAGGCGCTAAAGCCGAATTGAAAGGTACGAGCCAAAGCACATATTGTGATATAAACGGAGGTTTTACATTTGAAGTAGTGCCGGGTCAATATTCCCTGCGAGTAAGCTACTTGATGTATAAATCAGTTGAGCTTGATATCAAGGTAGATTTCAATAACCTGAACCCAGAATTAAAGATCATTTTAGTTCCAGGTAGTGCTGCTGATGAAGATATTGAACTGGGTTCACGTTTTGCTCCAAAATCACAGATAGAGTCTCCAGTCGCGTTGGAAATCATAACAAACGCAGACATTATCAACAGTGCGCAACTTAGTTTGAGTCAAGTTTTAATGTATCACGTTCCCTCATTTAACAGTAATCGACAGACTATCGCGGATGGAACGGACCACATTTCGCCATCAACTGTTCGTGGCCTAGGCTCAGATCAATTTTTGGTGTTAATTGACGGGAAACGCCGTCATTCGAGTTCATTAGTGAACGTAAATGGAACGATTGGGAGAGGTTCAGTTAGCACCGATTTGGATGCGATTCCCCTCGCGGCGATTGACCACATCGAGATTATGCGTGATGGAGCAGGGGCGCAGTATGGATCTGATGCAATTGCAGGTGTAATCAACATAATATTGAAGGATCAAACAACCTCTTTTTCATTGTTTTCAGCGTATCAACCAACGATATCAGGAGATGGCGACGAATTGGGCATTGGCGTGAATTATGGTGTAGGGTCAAGTGACATTGGTCACATTAACTTTTCCGCAGAGTTGCGAAACAGTGAGTCCATCAATCGATCAGGACAATACAATGGTACCGTTTACACAGCCGATAGCATGTCGGACCAAGCATTAATTGAGCAAAATGGATTTTATAACCAAACAGGGTTTGGAGAGATGCAAACAATGGAAGTTGGCGCAGCATCTAGATTAGACGGCTCTGTTTTCTTGAACGGATCGCTCGAGATGGGACAAAAAGCGCAGTTTTATTTCAATGGAGGCTTCAATTACCGACAAGGAAATGCACATGCTTTTTATCGCTTTCCGAAAGATGAGGAAAAGGTGGTGTTGGAATTACATCCAAATGGTTTTTCTCCAGAAATCCGTTCAGATATTCAAGATAGAGCCATCACTGTTGGGCTGAGAGGAACGAATCAAGGTTGGTTAATTGACCTTTCAAACACCATGGGAAACAATCGCTTTGATTATTCCTTAAGCAACAGCAACAACGCATCCATGGGGATTGCATCTCCAACGGATTTCTACGCAGGAGGATTTGCCTACAATCAGAATACAACGAGCTTAAACTTCTCAAGAACGCTCGGTTCTGTCCTTGGATTGCACAGAATTGACCTTGCTTTTGGTTCAGAATTCCGTGTTGAGAATTATGCAATTGCTGCAGGAGATGAGGAATCATGGATCGATGGTGGAGATACACTTGCAGATGGTACCGCTCGCGTTGCAGGATCACAGGGGTTTGTAGGGTTCCAGCCGAGTAACGTACTAGATAAAAGAAGAACAAATGCTGCTGTTTATGGCGATATCGACTGGCACATCATCGAGAATCTATTATTAGAAACAGCTTTGCGTTATGAGAACTACAGCGATTTCGGGTCAAATGTGAGCTGGAAAATAGCTTCTCGTTACAAAATAGCGGACAAGTGGTCCATTAGAGGAGCAATAGGAACCAGTTTTAGAGCTCCTTCTTTGCAACAGATTTATTTCAACAACATTAGTACACAATTTGTCGATGGAGAAGCTTTTCAAGTTGGTACGTTCAACAATGAAAGTGCCGCAGCGAATTTGTTCGGGATTGAACGATTGAAAGCGGAAACATCTACTAACGCCAGTGTTGGTTTCACGGGAAAACCAAGTGATCAATTAACCTTCAACCTTGATGGTTACTACATGCGAATCAAGGATAGAATAGTGCTCTCAGGTCGTTTTAGCGACGGTTATGAAGCACTTTTGAACCCGATTAATGTAGGAGCTGCTCAATTCTTTACAAACGCAGCAAATACGGAAACAACTGGATTTGACGTATCGTCTTCCTACAATGTGGTATTGAACAAAGGAATCATGCGTTTCTCACTGAAATACAATTATTCGATAACGAGAATGATGGACAGCTTAAATGTTTCAGGCGTTTTAGCGGGTAGTTCGGAAACACTATTTAATCGAGAGGAAGTTTCCCGTTTGGAAGTTGCTCAACCAAGGAACAAGGCGATCTTTTACTTGAGCTATTCGATGAAAAAATGGGACTTCAGTGCTCGCAATACCTACTTCGGAAGTGTGAAGTATGTTCACCCAGATGATGGCGATCCAGCAAACTGGGTGCTCAACATGTATTCCGGGGAAGTAGAATCGAGAGATCAAACCTTTAAAGGAAAACTCATCACTGATTTTAACGTGAGTTACAGCATCAACAAGAACATTGATCTATCAGTGGGAGGGAGCAATATCTTCAATATCTATCCGGATAAACACAAGCACTCAGCCAATACAAGCAGCGGCTCAATTCAATACAGCCGAAGAGTTCAGCAATTTGCGGTGCGAGGAGCGGCCTTTTACTTACGAATGCGCATGAACTTGTAGTATGTCGAAGTGCTTCATTCTAATACTATTCCTCAGTTGTTTTTCCGGTCTTCTCTTCGGGCAGGGCTTGGAAGCAAACAAGACTATCCGAAACAAGCAGCGGGTTAATTACATCTACAACGTTACGGAATACATCACTTGGTCAAATATCGGAGATAATTCATCATTTACAGTAGGTGTTTACGGAGAAGACAAAGACGCGATGATTAAGGAGTTTAGAAAGGTTGCGCTGCGTAAAAGAATTAAAAACCTGCCTGTTCAAGTTGTAAACATTACTAGCGTTGAGGGAATTAAGGATATCGACATTCTCTATATTCATAAGAAAAGCGGTGTTAATTTGGACGCTGTTTTACCCAAGTTGGCGTTGAGCGAAATCCTTCTCGTTAGTGAGAATTACCCGTTCCAAGCGTCCATGATTAATTTCATGGATTTCGAGAACGAGTTGCATTTTGAAGTCAATGAAAAACAAATAAACGATGCGGGATTACTGGTCTCTCCGCAGCTACTTACTTTTTCCATCCAACAGCAAAAAGATTGGGAGGAAATCTTTACTCAGTTAGAGGAAGAGCAAAACAAAATTGAGGTTCAAACCAACAAATTGGAATCCTTGAATAAGGAAATTGATCTTCAAAAGGCTCGTTTGGATGCGCAAAGAGATCAAATTCGAGCGCAACAGCGCAGCTTGATTTCTCAGGAAGGGGATATTTCAGAAAAGCAGGAGGAATTGTCACGGAAGTTGTCTGAAATTGCTCAGCAAAAACGGGAGTTATCCAATTTACAAGAGCTCATCAATCGTCAAAATGATGAAGCTTTTCGCTTGACGAATACACTTGAGCAGCAAGAAGACTCAATTCAAATTAGAAAGCGTGAGCTCCTGCAGCAGCGACATAAGATGTCGGAGCAGGAAGAGAGTATTTTAAACCAATCAGAAGCGATTAATGAGCAAGACGCTGAGATCAACTCACAATTAGAAAAAATGCGCTCTCAAGGGCTGTTAATTTATCTCTTCGCGGGAATAATAATACTCATTTTGGCGTTGATCTTTTTCGCTTGGCGTGAGTACCGAAGAAAGAAAAGGAGTGAAGAGGAAGTTCGTACACAAAACAAGAAACTTATTGCGCTGAATGAAAGCTTGGATAGCTTCGTTTACCGTGTTTCACATGATTTGAAAGCACCGGTAATCAATGTCAAGAACATGATTACCATGCTCAAGGAGCACACTAACGAGGAGGAAGCGAGCTTGGTTCCAAAGATTATCGAGAACCTCGAGTTGTCATCAAACCGTTTGGATTTGACCATCACGGACCTTTTGGAACTCAGTAGAATTGAGAAAGTGGATGAAATCCGGGATGAAATTCAAATAGAGGAAGTATTCCATTCTATCCTTCCTGAATATCAAGTTGAGCTGAATAAGATTGGAGCAAAAGTAGAACTGTCGTTCAAGGATAATGGAACCTATTCCTCCTTTTCGGAAATGGCGAGTGTTCTCCAAAACTTGCTAACGAATAGCATCAAATACCGAAGAAAAGATACGCTTTTAGTGGTCGAGATATCCACCTACGATAAGAATGGGCAAACAAACATCGACTACCGCGATAATGGCCAAGGAATCGACCTAAAACAATTTGAAGGGAAGCTCTTTTCTATGTTTCAGCGCTTCACTTCCGATCAATCCATTTCAGGAACCGGTGTTGGAATGTATATTATCAAGCGTTTGATAGATAAGAATAACGGTACGGTAAAATTGGAGAGCCAATTAAATAAAGGTCTGAGATATTTGATAACTTTACCTACAAAGCGCCCGAAATCATGAAATTGAGACACTTACTTCTTGTTGATGATGATCCAACGATCAACTTTTTCAATCGTTACTTGATTGGGAAGATGAACATTTTCGATCAAATTCACGTGGCGGAAAATGGGCAACTTGCACTTGATAAAATCGAGGAGCTTCAGAAAATAGGGGAGACACTAGATATGATTTTATTGGATATCAACATGCCGATCATGAACGGATTCGAGTTTTTGGATCACTACGAGAAGTTAAGCGATAAGATTAAGTCGTCGGTAGTGGTGTGCATGCTTACAACTTCCTTGGCGAAGGAGGACCTCGAAATGTCGAAGGAATATGACCTGCTTTCAGACTACATCGATAAGCCCTTATACGAGGCGAAAATGCGCGAACTCATCAATAAATATTTCGGGAAATAAAAAATCCCCTGTTAAAAACGAGGGGATTTCTTGAGGTTCCGAGCGGATTCGAACCGCTGTAGATGGTTTTGCAGACCACTGCCTAGCCGCTCGGCCACGGAACCATATTGGAGGGCAAATGTAAGAAAATTTTAAATCTTCCCGCTATCTTGCGTCTATTCTTCGATAATAATTGCGACGTTATCTACATCTCCATTAATGGGTGGAGAAAGTTTTGTGATTTTCACGCGCAATCTTTCAATGGATTTCACTTCCTTTTTAAGGTGATTTAAGATCCGCTGGCCTACGTGCTCTATCAATTTAGATGGAATGGCCATTTCTTGAGCGACAATCCTGTTAACAATTACATAGTCGATAGTTTGCGATAAATCATCCTCCAACGCAGCGATGCTAAAGTTGGTATGTATGGCAACATCTACAATGTAGTGTCCACCGATAGCCGTTTCCTCTGGAAGACATCCGTGATGTGCATAACACTTGATTCCATTTACTTCAATTGTGTGCTTCATCTTAATCGTTTGATACGAGACTCTTCATCGCGTCCAATCCTTTTTCGATGCGTGCAACACATTCTTCTTTACCCAAGAATTCGGCGATATCAAACATGCTAGGTCCCATTCCTTTTCCGGTAACTAACAAACGGAAGAGTGGAAGTACCGCACCAATTCCAAGTTCTTTTGAAGTGATGAATGCTTTGAATTCTGTTTCTACGTTTGCTGCGTCAAATGATGCTAAAGTTGACAGTTTAGCGTTCCACTCAGTCATTAAATCTGCGGCGTTGTTTTTCCACTTCTTGCGTACAGTTTTTGCGTCGTATTCAGATGGTTGTTCCAATAAGAAGGCCCCTTCTGTGAGGATGTCTTCAAGGAAGGTTGCGCGTTCTTTCATTAAACCACAAACGGTCGCTAAACGGGATAAACCGTGATTATCGGTTAATATTTGCGATAATTTAACTGCTAACTCTTCATTTGGAGTTGATCTTAAGTATTGTTGTTGGAACCATTTCGTCTTGTCTGGATCGAATTTCGCACCTGCTTTTGATACTCTTGGAAGTGTAAATGCTTCAACCAAATCGTCCAATGAAAATAGCTCCTGAGTCGTTCCTGGGTTCCATCCTAAGAAGGCCAACATGTTGATAAAGGCATCAGGGAAATATCCGTTTTCACGGTAACCTGAGTACAACTCTCCTTCAGCTGTTGTCCAATTTGTTGGGAAGACAGGGAAGCCTAATCTGTCACCATCGCGCTTCGATAATTTTCCGTTTCCGTCCGGTTTCAATAGAAGCGGAAGGTGAGCAAAAGTTGGTGCTTCCCAGCCGAAAGCTTCATACAACATCACGTGCAGTGGGGCAGAAGGTAACCACTCTTCTCCACGAATAACATGACTGATATTCATAGAATGGTCATCAACGATATTCGCTAAGTGATAAGTCGGCATTCCATCCGATTTGAACAAAACTTTGTCATCCAAGTTGTTCGTGTTGACAACAACCCAACTTCGAATTGCATCTTCGAAACGAATGTCTTTATTACGTGGCATTTTCATACGGATGACATATGGGTCTCCAGCATCAATTCGTTTTTGAACTTCATCAGATGGAAGCGTCAAAGAGTTTTTCATCGACGTTCGAGTAGTGCTGTTGTATTGCCAATTTGGCATTCCCATTTGCTTCGCTTGCTCGCGCATTGTTGTCAAATCTTCAGAAGAATCGAATGCAACGTATGCATGTCCGTTTTCAACTAACTCATCAGCATAAGCTCTGTACATTGATTTTCGTTCCGACTGAACATAAGGTCCAAAGTCACCACCAATTCCAGGCCCTTCAGTCGGCATAATTCCACACCAAGCTAAAGCATCCATAATGTAGTCCTGTGCTCCAGGAACGAAACGAGTTTGGTCGGTATCTTCAATTCTAATGATGAATGTTCCACCGTGCTTTTTTGCAAACAAATAGTTATACAAAGCGGTACGGACACCACCAATGTGAAGTGGTCCAGTTGGGGAAGGAGCGAATCTTACGCGAACAGGTCTTTCAGACATAATGCTAATTTATTTAGACCGCAAAGATAACTAGAATAGTGATAGTGAGGAAGCATTAAACGTTCATTGAACGGTACTCACATACGATTGTACTGTGCTTTAACGTTTATTTAGGAAGAATCAAGGTAATATGTAGTATCTTAGTTTGAACTTCTTTAAACTTAAAGCGGTTAGTTTAATCAATCTGAAATTTATGAGTGCATTTGATCGCTTACTGGATCAAGTAGATGGTTTCATTCGGAAGTTCTACAAGAATCAAATGATCAAGGGAATATTCTTGTTCGTTGGTGTATTGCTATTGACCTATTTAGTGATCATCACCCTGGAGTATTTCGGTCGATTCAATTCCTATGTCCGCGGGTCGCTGTTCTTTGGCTTCCTTGCCGTGAACGGGTTTATCCTTGGAAAATATATCGTACAACCTTTGCTTAAACTGAAGTCTTTCGGCAAAAGAATCAATAGATATCAAGCGTCATCGATCATTGGATCTTTCTTCCCAGATATTTCCGATCGACTCTTGAATACACTTCAGCTGAAAGATCAGATGGATGAGAATTCTGCTGATTTCGAATTACTTAACGCAAGTGTACAGCAGCGTAGTGCCAACTTGAGTATGGTACCGTTTTCAAATGCGATTGACTTAGATGAAAACAAGAAGCACCTGAAATGGGCATTACCTATTGTTGCGTTGTTTTTTGGTTTGTTACTGTTTATTCCTGGTATGTTCAAGGATGGAACGGAACGAGTAGTTCAATTTTCAAAGGAATTCAAGATTCCTCCACCGTTTGAGTTTTCTTTTTCGAATGATAACAACAGCATAGAGGAGGGAGAGAACTTTCCGTTTGAGGTACTTTTGTTAGGTGATAGAATTCCTGATAAGGTTTACATACGATCGTCGAATGGGCGTGCTTTATTGAAGCGAACAGCGAAGAATAAGTTCGTTGGAGAGTTGAATCAATTAAGAGAAAGCACAAACATGAGCTTTGAAGCAAATGTAGACGGAGAACTTGTTAGGAGTGATGAGTTCAAGGTGAGTGTTATTTCAAAGACGGCAATCGGAAAGATGCAAGCGACATTGGTTTATCCGCCTTATCTCGGATTGGAGAACGAAGTCGTTGAAAACGCCTCTGATTTAACTGTCCCAGAGGGAACACGAGTTTCGTGGAGTGTGGTTACGAAGCACAGTGAAAACACGGAGTTCTGGTTAAATGACACGAAAAAGTCTTTTTCTAAAGATGGATTTGTGGTTTCGGAGGTCTTTAAAAATGATGCAAAAGGACAGGTAATACTTAAGAATAAAGTAAATGGAAATGTTGATACAACGGACTTTTTGGTAGAGGTAGATAAAGACAATTTCCCATCCATTCAAGTGGGTGAGGTTAAGGATTCCATAAAAGACGGAATTCGTTATTTCTCTGGTGCTGTGACGGACGATCATGGTTTGTCGAGCTTGAACTTTGTGTATACAATCACTTCGAAAAACGGAGCTAAACGAACTGAAAGAATGAATGCCGGTCGTGTTGTTGGCACGGAAAGTCCGTTCGATTTCGCTGTAGATTTCAGACGTGAAGAAATTCAACTGGAGGACAAAATCACGTATTATTTTGTGGTTACTGATAATGATGGTGTCAATGGAAATAAGGCGACATCGAGCCGCACGTTTGTTTACAAACTTCCGAATTTGGAAGAGTTGAATGAGCAACGTGATGAGCAGCAAGATAAGGCGAAAGAGGATCTCGCTGACATGATGAAGCAAGCCGAGGACTTCCGTAAGAACTTGGAGCGTCTCAGAAAGGAAACGCTGAATTCGAATAAGTCAAACTGGAACAAACAGAATCAAATCCAACAACTCCAGGAACAGCAGAAGTCCATGATTGAACGCTTGCAGGAGATGCAGAATGGGATGGAGAATTCCTTAGAGGAAAAGGAGCAACTCTCTGAAATGGATAAGGAATTAATGGAGCAACAGAAGCAACTCGAAGAGCTAATGGAAGAGTTGATGGATGATGAACTGCGTGAAATGCTTAAGGAGCTCGAAGAGCTCATGAAGGAGCAAGACAAAGAAGGTGTTGAGGAAAAACTCGATGAACTTGAGATGTCTGCTGAGGACATGAAACGTCAAATGGAGCGCCAAATGGAAATGCTTAAGCGCCTTCAGGTGAATGAAAAGATTGATGCTATTGAGGAGGAACTGAAGGAACTCGCTAAGGAGCAAGAGGAGCTCAAAGAGGATATTGAAGAGAAGGGTAAAGCAAGCGAAGAGGACAAGAAGGAGCAGGACGAAATCAATGAGAAATTTGATGATCTTCAAAAGGATATTGAGAAGATGGACAGTCTCAATAAAGAGTTGAAGAGTCCTATGGATTTGGGAGATCCAACTGAGAAGGGCGATGAGATTGAAGAGGAATTAGGTGAAGCCAAAGAAAGCCTTGATAAAGGTAAAGAAGGCAAAGCGGGCGAATCTCAAGAGGGTGCTGCTGAGAAGATGGAAGATATGGCTGAGCAGTTGCAAGAAATGCAATCTCAGGCGAGTCAAGAAAAGCAACAGGAGGATATGGATATGTTGCGGAATATTCTTGAAAGCTTAATGGCACTTAGTTTTAATCAGGAAGATGTTATGCGGCAGTTGTCGCGTGTTGACGATGCTGATCCAGCGTTTAGGAAGTATTCTCGTGAGCAAAGAAAGATTGTTGATGATACGAAAGTGGTACGCGATAGCCTTTATGCTTTGGCGGAGCGCCAACCGAAAATTGCCAGTTTCGTCGATGCGGAGTTGAATAAGATATCAGCAAATCACGACTTAAGTTTAGAGGATATTGACGAACGTAGAATGTCGGATTTAGGCATTCATCAGCAGTATACAATGACGTCATATAACAATCTCGCTTTGATGTTGAACGAGAGCCTGCAGCAGATGCAAATGCAAATGCAAAACTCGAAACCTGGTTCAGGAAGTTGTAATAAACCTGGAGGTAAAGGCCAACCAAAACCTGGGAATGGCATGTCGAATCAGGACATGAAGCAGATGCTCAAAAAGCAACTGGACCAAATGAAGAAGGGCCAAGGGAAGGGAGGCAAGAAACCCGGTCAAAAACCAGGAGAAGGTAAGAACCCAGGTGGTCAGAAACTTGGGGGTAAAGATGGTCAAGGTGGAATGGGTCTTGGCAATAAAGAGATCGCAAAAATGGCTGCTGAGCAGTCCGCTATACGCAAGCGTTTAGAGCAACTTCGAAGGGAGTTGAACAAAGGTGGAAAGGGCGAAGGAAACAAACTTTCTCCTCTTATTAAGGAATTGGAAGAGCAGGAGCGTGACTTGGTAAATAAGCGACTTAGCAATAACATGGTAAAGCGTCAACAAGACATTCTTACACGCCTTTTGGAGAGCGAGAAAGCAACGCGAGAACGGGGCTTAGATGAGAAAAGAGAATCGAAGTCAGGAAAAAATGAAAATAATGGTAACCTAATTCGGTTTGATCAGTATAACAAGGAGAAGTTGAAACAAATTGAGCTCCTTCGTTCTGTTGACCCCGCTTACAGGAAATATTACAAGGACAGAGCGAATGAGTATTTCAACAGAATGTTGTAATGAATACCATAGCATGAAAGAAGGATACGTACTTGTAAATACATTATCAATACCGTCTAGTTTTGAATCCATCAATAAGGTTGAATCCTTAATAGATGAGGTGTGTGAAAAACTGGAAGTCAAGGAAGATTATTATGGGAATGTGCTCATCGCTGTTACTGAGGCAGTGAACAACGCCATTATCCACGGGAACAAAATGAAGTCGGATTTAAGTGTTGATGTTCATGTAGGTGATAAGGAAACAGACTTTTGTTTTAAGGTGAAAGATGGAGGTGAAGGTTTCGATTATAAAAACCTTCCGGATCCAACGGCACCCGAGAATATTGAGAAGGAAAATGGGCGGGGAATTTATTTGATGCGGTCACTCGCAGAGTCGGTGGAGTTTGATGATTCGGGTCGAAGCGTTAGCATCTTTTTCTCTAAGATATAATGATTGAAATCTTTTATGAAGACACGGAAGTTCTGGACTTGAGTCCGGAATTTTTTGTTTCATGGCTTTCTAACGTTGCTTCGTGTGAAGGGTTTGTTTTAGGAGATGTTACTCTGGTTTTTTGTTCTGACGACTATTTATTAGACTTGAATAGGAAGCACCTTGATCATGATTATTACACTGATATTATAACCTTTGATTACACTGTGGACAACTTAGTTTCTGGAGACCTGTTTATATCGGTTGATAGAGTAAGAGAAAATGCAATGGATAATAGCCAATTGTTCCACGTGGAACTTAATCGTGTTGTCGGTCATGGCACTCTACATTTAATGGGTTACAATGATAAATCTGACTCGGAGCAAAATGAAATGACCCAAAAAGAAGATTGGGCGCTTAGTCTAATTGTTCCACGTGAAACATAGTCTTAATTAAAAGTGTTGTAATTTTGCTGCGCGATGGAGTTGAGTTGTTCCACGTGAAACGATAGTGAGATGCTGAAGGAATACGATGTGATAGTGGTGGGTGCTGGACACGCTGGGTGTGAGGCTGCGAATGCAGCCGCAAAACTTGGTTGTTCCACGTTGTTGATCACGATGAACATGAACACGATTGCTCAAATGAGTTGCAACCCTGCAATGGGGGGTGTGGCAAAAGGACAAATCGTTCGTGAAATTGATGCGCTTGGAGGAGGTTCTGGAGTTGTGAGCGACTTGAGTGCGATTCAATTCCGAATGTTGAACAAATCAAAAGGGCCAGCAATGTGGTCGCCAAGAGTTCAAAGCGACAGAATGCGCTTCGCAGAAGAGTGGCGCTTGATGCTCGAGAGAAATCCTGGAGTTGATTTTTGGCAAGATATGTGTTGCGGTTTGATCGTGGAGAACGATAAAGTCGTTGGAATCAAAACTTCCATTGGAATTGAAGTGAAAGGAAATTCTGTCGTTTTGACGAATGGAACTTTTCTAAACGGTTTGATTCACCTTGGAGAAAAACAATTCGGGGGAGGTCGTGCCGGAGAAAGAGCTTCAACTGGAATCACTGAAGAATTACTTGAGTTGGGTTTTGAAACGGGCCGAATGAAAACGGGAACACCTCCACGAGTAGATGGTCGTTCGTTGGATTATTCGAAAATGGAGGAGCAATTCGGAGATGAAGACCCATCGAAGTTTAGTTTTTCTGATACGAAGCCGCTATCAAAACAACGCTCTTGTCACATTACGTACACGAATCCTGAAACACATGAAATGTTGAAAGAGGGATTTGATCGCTCTCCAATGTTTAACGGTGCGATTAAAAGTGCGGGGCCAAGATATTGTCCGAGTATTGAAGATAAAATCAATCGTTTTGCAGATCGAGATCGCCATCAAATTTTCGTTGAGCCAGAAGGGTGGAATACCGTGGAAATCTATGTGAATGGATTTAGCACATCACTTCCTGAAGAGGTTCAACACAGAGCAATGAAATTAATTCCTGGGTTTGAGAACGCAAAAATGTTCCGACCAGGATATGCTATAGAGTACGATTACTTTCCTCCAACACAGTTAAAACATACGCTCGAAACTAAACGAGTTTCAAACTTGTTCTTTGCAGGGCAGATTAACGGAACAACGGGTTATGAAGAGGCGGCGTGTCAAGGATTAATGGCGGGTGTTAATGCTGCTAGAAAAGTAAAGGAACAGGATCCGTTTATTCTCACACGAAGTGAAGCATATATAGGTGTGTTGATCGATGATCTTATCACTAAAGGAACAGATGAGCCGTATCGTATGTTTACGAGTAGAGCTGAATATAGAATCCTCTTGCGTCAAGATAATGCAGATTTACGTTTGACTCCAATTGGTCATGCACTTGGACTTACTTCGGACGAGGCACTCCAGCGAATGGAAGCAAAGGCAACGGGAACGGACCGATTAAAGCGTTTGTTAACCAAAGAGGGTGTTTCTCCTGAGTCTGCGAACCCAGTTTTGGAACGATTGAAGAGTGCTCCTATTAAGCAACAAGTGAAGATGAGTTCGCTTATTACACGGCCAGGAATTACAATGTCGGAAATTCGTGAAATGAACAATGGTCACGAAAACAAGTTGGCAGCAAGTTTGAGTGAAGAACGTGAGGACGTAATCATGCAAGCCGAGATCCAAATGAAATACGATGGGTACATTTCTCGCGAACAAGATGTGGCGAATAAAATGAATCGATTGGAAGGAGTGAAGATTCCTACGGATGTTGATTTTACAAAACTGTCGAGTTTAAGCGCTGAGGCGAAACACAAGCTCAAAGAAATTCAACCGGCAACAATTGGGCAGGCTTCAAGAATTAGTGGAGTATCTCCGAGCGACGTTTCTGTTCTTCTCGTTTATTTGGGAAGATAAATAGCAAAATTTAATTTCGAACCTTTCAGAACGTGTTTTTTTCTGTTGAAAAAGGTCGTGAAGTAAGAAACGGACCATTTTCAACGTGATTTTTCCATTTTAAAGCGATTTAAGAGACGTTTGTCTAAACCAAGGTTCAATCACATTGCCATATCTGAGATCGTTAAATTCTGAGAACGCGTTTTTTGAGAATGTTTCACACTGTAAATCATAGGTTTAGGGAAAAAATGTTGGTTTTAGGCTTTTTTGCGCTGTTGAGGTCACCCTTCGGCTCCGCTCAGGTTTCGGGTGATGGTTTTGTACTGAGCAAACCGATGTGTTAGCGTCGAGACCTTAGCGAAGTGCAACCGTTTAATTTAGAAATTTTTCAATTGAGTGCCGAGGTCCGTTTTTTGAAAGTGCGGTTTCGCGCTAGGGGTGGAAGAGAAAATCCTCCGACCATTTTTGGCGGAGATTGAAACGATCGACCCGACTCAGACATGAAGAATGAATCGTCTGAGGAACGCCCAAAAAAAATAGAAGAATAACCCACACAGGATTTTTCAATGCGCTAGCATTTTCATCTTTCAATGACCAATATCAATTAAGCACCGGCTCGATCCAATCGCCATGCTCGCGAATCAAATCGATCAATGCATCAACGGCCTCGCTTTCGTCAACATTCTTTCGAACGACTTCTTTCTCTTTGTATAAGTGAATTTTCCCAGGACGCGTTCCAACGTATCCGTAATCGGCATCGGCCATTTCACCAGGTCCATTTACGATACAACCCATAATCCCGATTTTCACTCCTTTTAAATGCGAAGTTCTTGCGCGAATTTTAGCTGTTGTTTCCTGTAGGTCGAACAAGGTTCTTCCACATGAAGGGCAGGAAATGTACTCGGTCTTGGATATTCTTGTTCTCGTGGCCTGTAGGATGCCGAAAGAGGTAGAGTTGATCAATCCAACCGGAACATTACCATGCAACCATACTCCGTCTCCGAATCCGTCAATTAGACTAACACCAAGGTCTGAGGAAGACCAAAGTTGAAAGGTGTCTGGATCTGTCGTTGTGTGATTTGACGATAGAATAACAGGATTTTTAATTTCGTTATTCGCAAAAATCAAGTGAATATTTCTATATAACTGTGTTTTATTATCGAATTCACTTTCCAAAACGACGATTGCATTGGGGTAATTCAACAAGTAATCAACCTCTGTGTCTTCGGCTTGATGTTTCACGTAAAATACATCATTTGCATTGAAATCGCCGCAATCTGACTTGTCTATCAAGGGAAAATGTCCATCCTTTATGACGTCGCTTTCTCTCCATTTCGAGTAATCCGAAAGAACGATTAGGGTTCCTGGTGTTTCAAAGGAAAGTGATTGTTTTCCAATATAAACGATGTCCGCGGCACTGTCAGTAATGTTCCACTTATCCAAAGAAACAGAGTAGTTGTATCCAAAACCGAAGAAATGCGCTGGTTTGATTGTTTCAACTGCACTTAAATCGGCTACGACAACAGGAACATTGTGATCCCCCAGCTTGGATACTTCGCGTGTTTCGCGACGGGTGTGATCGTATGGATCGTATGTTAAGGTTTCTCTCCATTCTTTTATTGGAAAGATCGACGTTGCATCCATGTGCTTCTTCAATAACTGCTCAGCAACAGGAATTTCGGCCTCTGGAGCCTCCGTCAATGAAACACGGATTGTATCTCCCAAACCGTCCTCCAAGAGGGCTCCAATGCCTACAGCGGACTTAATACGCCCATCTTCACCATCTCCAGCTTCTGTTACCCCAAGGTGAAGCGGATAATTTATTCCTCCCGCCTTCATAGTCGCAACAAGTAAGCGATAAGCCTGAACCATGACCAGCGTATTACTCGCCTTCATCGATAGTACGATGTCGTGGTAATCGTTTTTGCGGCAAATTCGAAGAAATTCCATGGCAGATTCGACCATTCCTTCAGGTGTATCGCCGTATCTGCTTAGGATCCGGTCCGAAAGAGAACCATGGTTCGTTCCGATTCGCATGGCCGTTCCGTGTTCTTTACAAATATGCACCAGCGGTGTAAACTTTTGCTCAATACGGTCCAATTCGGCCTGATAGGATTCCTCGGTATAGTCTATCTCCTCAAATTTCTTTTTATCGGCATAATTTCCTGGATTTACTCGAACCTTTTCCACTACGCGCGCCGCGATTTCCGCAGCATTTGGTGTAAAATGGATGTCTGCAACGAGTGGCGCTGTGTAGCCTTGTTCGTTCAGTTCTTTTTTTATCTCGCGTAAATTCTCAGCGTCTTTCTTGCTCGGAGCGGTGAGTCTAACAATTTCGCAACCTACGTCAATCATGCGCTTTGACTGAGCTACAGAACCTTTCGTGTCCATTGTGTCTGTAGTTGTCATGGACTGAACACGAATGGGAGCATCCCCTCCAAGTGTTAGGTTTCCAATTTTAACAGACTTAGTCGGAAACCGTTTTCGAATGAGAAAGTTTTCACAATAAGGAGGAAGATGATGATTTGACATTGTTCAATGTTTTCGAGTAAAAGTATAACAAAAGTAGTTAAATCAACGGTTATTATGCCTTCTAGGACTTTCACATTCTTCCCAAAAAAGAATAAAACAATGCGGAAAACACTATTTTCCGAAATAAATAGACGTACCTTTGTATTTCCTTATTAGAATAAAACTATGGATTTATCAAAGATTAGATTCGCAGCTTCTGAAAAAGAAGCGAAAGCCGGGCACGAAGATTTCTATAAAGTGCTTAGAAAAAGAGTTAACAGTTATTTCAAAGAAAACAACATTTCACGCCACGCAAATGCGAACATGGTTGTGAAATCAATTTTCATGATTTCCCTGTACATCGTTCCATTCATTTTGATGCTGACTTATTTTGAGTCGACTGGAATGGTTCTATTAATGTGGATTTTAATGGGATTTGGAATGTCAGGAATTGGTCTATCGGTTATGCACGATGCCAACCACAATGCTTATTCCAAAAACCAATGGGTGAATAATATCATGGGTAAATTACTACTTCCAATTGGTGGTAGCCCTGTGAACTGGAGAATTCAACATAACGTTCTTCACCACACTTACACGAACGTAACTGGAATGGATGAAGACATTGATACGGGTATATTGATGCGTTTCTCACCAAACCAGAAACGAAGAAAAGCGCATAGTTTACAGCACATTTACGCTTGGTTCTTATACGGATTCATGACTATTATGTGGTTTTCTACGAAAGACTTTTCTCAACTAGAGCGTTACAAAAAGAAGGATTTATTGAAAACACAAAACGTGTCTTATCGTTTCATGTTGATGTCTATTATCCTAACAAAGATTTGTTATTTAGGCGTGTTCTTAGGACTTCCTTTGATTTTCTCATCTTTACCTTGGTACGGAGTTATTGGAGGATATTTCTTAATGCACTTTATCGCAGGTGTTGTGTTGGCTACTATTTTCCAACCAGCGCACGTTATCCCTACTTCAAACTTCCCAATGCCTAACGATACAGGTAACATTGAAACAGATTGGGCTGTTAGTCAACTGATGAATACAGCGAACTTCGCACCAAAATCGACATGGTTTTCTTGGTACGTTGGAGGCTTGAATTTCCAAGTTGAACATCACCTTTTTCCGAATATTTGTCACGTACATTACAAAAAGATCTCGCATATCGTTCGCGAAACAGCGTTTGAGTATAACTTACCTTATTACTCGTACAAGACGTTTGCAGATGCTTTGTTTGAGCACGGTAAGCAGTTATACCGTTTGGGTCGTAAAGAGCCTAAACTAGCGACGGCAGAGGCAAAATAATGAACGTTGAGTCGTTCCGAGACTATTGCTTGGCGAAGCCAGGGGTAACGGAAGGATTCCCGTTTGATTCCAATACACTTGTGTTTAAAGTGATGGGCAAGATGTTTGCCCTCACGAATGTTGACCTATTCCAAACGGTTAACCTCAAGTGCGATCCTGAATATGCGATTGAGCTACGTGAAACATTTCAAGGCGTAAAGCCGGGTTATCACATGAGTAAGAAACATTGGAACACAGTTGCCAATGAATCGGATGTTCCGGAGAAGTTGTTCTTGGAAATGATCGATCAATCCTACGAATTAGTGGTAAAGTCATTAACAAAAAAGTTACGTAATGAACTGCAGGGTGGATAAATTCGCTTGGAGCGTGCGCCTGGCCAAGACCCGTTCGCAATCTGCTGAAGCGGTTTCGAAAGGCAAAATCAGACTGAATAATCAACATGTAAAGCCAGCGCGTGATGTAAAGATGGGTGACACCATTCAGGTGATTCGTCATACAGCTACCTTTTCGTTTAAAGTCATTCAACTCTTGAATAGAAGGGTAGGAGCGAAGCTGGTTCCTGATTATATTATCGATATTACCACAGACGAGGAGCGTGAAAAGCTCAAAATGTATCAAGCAGCACAAAACGTTTATCGCGAACATGGTACAGGAAAACCCTCAAAAAAGGACCGCCGAGACTTGGATACGTTCTTGGATGAGTGGTTAGACGACTAAAATAAACACTTGAATAACAGTGGTTTGTAATTTTTTTTACTTTCTCTTGTAACTTTTCGTGGGCTTGTAGGTCTTACAACCAAATCAGAAAAACAGAAAGACATGAAAGCACTATACGCATTAATCGCCTCATTAATCCTCGGATTCGTATCAATAGCACAAGAAGGGGAAATTCCACCACCACCACCAGCTCCTGAAGCACCTTCAGAAACTGAAGAAGCTGAGATCGACACAATGAAAATGAAGTTTGGAAAAACACAAGTGTTGGTTATTAGTAAAGTAGGTGATGAAGACTACGAAGATGTTGACATCAAAGTTCTAGAAGGAGGAGAAATTGAAGAAGAGCCAAGACGTTCTCGTAAAAGTGAAGCGCACTGGGCAGGTCTTGACTTCGGATTCATGCTCTTGATGGATGAAAACCGAGAGAATACATTCGCAGACAACCCTTATTGGAAGAATGATGCCGCGAGATCTCAGGTATGGAACCTCAATATTTTGGAGCACAAGTTCAACTTCGGTACACCATACGTTGGTTTAACAACAGGACTTGGATTTAGCTGGAAATCAGTTTCCTTTCAGAATGATTATTTGATCCAAGCAACGGCAGACTCTACATTCGCAATTGTAGATTCAGTGAACCAATATTCGAAGAATAAATTGAAAGCATCGTACCTAACGGTTCCACTAATGCTCGAGTTCAATACCAGTGCAGACGAGGATAGAAGTTTTTACCTAGCAGCAGGAGTCGTTGGAGGTGTTCGTTTAACATCCAAGACGAAGCGTCAGGGAGAGTTCGACGGGAAAGAATTCAAAGAAAAGGTGAAAGGTCAATATAACTTGAATCCATTCAAATTAGACGCAGCAGTTCGATTTGGATATGCTAACTGGGGAGTGTTCGCGAATTACAGCTTGCTTCCTTTGTTCGAGCAGGGAACGACAGTAGACATTTACCCATTAACGTTTGGTTTATCGCTTAATTTCTAGTTAAAGCCTGAGTACCGTTTAGATTTAAACTCAGATTTAAAGTTTAATCACACAATAGAGAGTAGTATAGTTTAGCGTAAACAAGGCTCCTTCTGATCCAGACAGTTATCGTCGGGACGGGAGGAGCTTTTTCATGCTTCATAGTTTACCTGATACTCCAACTGCACAAAGTCGTTAGTAAAGGCCTTGGAGCAAGCTTGCTCTAGTTTGATGGGCTGATCTGTCTTTCCAAATAAAGGAATACCCCCTCCGAGTAATACTGGAACCTTGGTAACTGTAATTTCATTCAAACGTTTTAGGTTGATAAATGACTGTACTGTCGCTCCTCCGTCGATATAAGCGTGTTTCTAGCCTTCTTTCTCCAATGTCTCAATCAAAGAGGTCAAAGGCCCTGAGAAGAGCTCTATTTTGTTCAACATGTTTTCCGGAGCGACCTTCAAGGTGTTACTGAGCACAATGATGCGTAAATCACCGTATGGCCAATGCTCAGGGCTTAGGTTCATTGCTGAGATTGTTTCCATGCATTTTCGCCCCATGATCATGCAGTCTACAGAAGACAAATAGTTAGTAAAACCCATATCGGCATCTTCCTTTGGGAGATCCACACCATTTCCGGCGGTATGCAACCAATCTGTGCCTCCATCTTTTGTGGCGATAAAGCCATCAACGCTGGTTGCGATGTACGCGGAATATTTCATCTTTTCAGTTTGATCAAATTTAAGCAAACAAAAAAGGGCCTCGAAATTAATCGAAGCCCTTCCGTATGTTTTAAGAGGTAATTCTTATTTCTTAGCTACGTTGAATTGAGAAGACAATCCGTTCGCCAAAGTAACGTTGAAAATGTACATTCCAGACTGAAGATCAGCAATGTTAACAGTAGACTCACCGTTAGCAAAAGAAAGTACATCGTTCATAACGATTTTACCAGAAAGATCAGTCACAACGATTGTTGCATCTTCCGAAGTTTCGATAGCAATTGTAACTAGGTCTTTCGCTGGGTTAGGGTAAGCAGAACCTTCAATAGTTCCGTTCTCATCCAAACCAATTGTAGCAGCATCAACCATTTTCGCTCCAACTGAAGGAATGATGTCAGCACCAAATCCAGCCGCGAAATAAGCACCATCGTTTTCGATTGGTCCTAAAGGCTGAGCGTAGTAGTTCAAGTTCCACGTGTAATCGATATCATCGTTGAATCCTAAGAATACCTCCAAGTTCACTGTCTGAGCACAGAAAAGGAAACGTTGGTTGTCTTCCAATACCACTGGCGCTGTGAATGCACCGTAAACAGTTTCTCCTTGAAGATCTGATGGGTAGTAGTAGAATCCTCCAGCTACTGGGTTCAAGTTATCGAACGCCAATGCAGCATCGTTGACGTCAGTAAATACATCTTCCCAACGGTAGCAGTAAATTGCGATTTCCTCACCAGAAAGGTCAACAGCGTTTCCAAGAGCTTGGAAGTACAATCCTGTGATACCTACACGGCTTCCGTTTGGATCGTCAAATACGATACAATCAGAGAAAGTAGATGTGTTTGTTCCTGGACGGAACCCGTTGTTTTGAACTGGAACACCAGCTGCATCGAAAGGAGCAAGAGCGTAAACAGAATCCTGAACGTTGAACGCACCAGAAACAGTGTTATCTGCATCGTACTCATCAGCAATACCAAGATCAAGATCGTAAGTCAAAATGTACTCACCATCTGGGTAAGCTGCCAATGAGAATTGTGGGAAAGTCAAAGCAGATGTTGGATCAACATCAACGCTATCACCAGAAACAACTGCTGGTAAAGTAACAGCCTCACTGTATACGTTTCCAGAAGGTCCATCAATAGATGCAGTAATAGTCATGTTCGCTTGATCGTTAGTACCGTAGTTGTAGATACGTGTTCCGATATCGAAGTTAAACTCAGCAGCACTTGTAGACAGTTGAGAAAGAACACCTGTCTTCTTAGAGAACAAAGTAGCTCCTTTAGTTACACCAGCATCATCAGCAAACAAACCAGTTTTGTTTCCGATAAGCATGTCAACACATCCGTTCGCCATTTCAGCGATAAGTGTTGCACCATCAGTGCTTGAAAGCATGATAACAGGAATAGTTACAGAAGCACCGTCAGCACCACCACCCATTTCGATCACCTCAGGGTCACGATTTACGATGATAACACCAATTGCACCAGCATTCTGGCAGTTCAATGCTTTCGCTCCGAACTCACATGTGTTACGGTAACAAACTGCGATCTTACCAGTCATGTCATTTCCGTTAGCAGCGCTGTTTGTTAGTGGGAAACAAGCCTCTTGAGAGATAGGGTTTCCTTGAGGGTTAGTTCCAGTTGTTCCGTCTTCAGACATTTCAAGACACCCTTGAATGAATGTTCCAGGTACTAGAAAGTCAGGTGTTCCCCAGTCTCCTCCACCTGGATCAGCCCACGTGAAATTGTAGTTACCTGCGATTGATGCTGGTGATACACCAGCCGCAATTACCTGTGATTGCGCTGAAAAACCAACAGCAATAACAGCTAATGAAAGTAGAATTTTTTTCATAAGAATAATGTTTAAAATAAAATTTAGCGATACGAAGGTACAACAAATTACCCTCAAATTAAAAATATGTTAATGCACATAACGATGTTAATAGACAATAGGTTGGGGTCAAATAAAAAAGCCTGCACAACGAGTGTTGGCAGGCTTCAATGAATTATGTCGACTCATTCAGAAGATGAGACTGATGCTTTTAAATATTCGCGATTCATGCGGGCAATGTTTTCAAGAGATATTCCTTTTGGGCACTCAACTTCACAGGAGCCTGTGTTCGAGCAGTTTCCAAATCCTTCTTTGTCCATTTGCTCCACCATGTTGAGTACACGTCGCTTCGCCTCGACTTTTCCTTGTGGAAGAAGAGAGAACTGTGAAACTTTAGCAGATACAAACAGCATTGCTGAGGCATTTTTACAAGAGGCAACACATGCTCCACAACCGATACATGCAGCCGCATCAAAGGCTTTGTCTGCATCTGGCTTCGGAATTGGTGTAGCATTTGCGTCCTGTGTATTTCCAGAAGTCGGAACAGAGATAAATCCTCCGGCGTGTTGGATACGATCAAACGCAGATCGGTCAACAACCAAATCTTTGATTACTGGGAAACCCTTTGCTCTGAATGGCTCAATGTAGATAGTATCTCCATCATTGAACATCCTCATATGCAACTGACAGGTTGTAACACCACGATCTGGACCGTGAGGCTCACCGTTAATGTGCATAGAACACATTCCGCAAATTCCTTCACGACAGTCGTGATCGAATGCTACTGGAATTTGTCCTTCTAAGATTAGCTGCTCGTTCAAAATATCCATCATTTCAAGAAATGACATGTGATCTTCAACATTGTCAAGCTTGTAAGTCTCAATCTTACCCTTATCGCTTGCGCTTTTTTGTCTCCAGACTTTAAGTGTAACTTTCATATCAAGTTATTTAGTGACCAGTCTAAAAGTGACTAGTCTTTGAGTTTGTTTAGCAAGGAATTCAACATTTTGCTTTCTTCCTCGATTAAGTTTAATATTTCTTTCGGCGAATTGAGATATCCCAATCGCTCACTAATTATTGTTTGTGTTTCAAGCTCTAACAGAGAGCCTCTAGTAATCTTTAAAAAATTACGGTAAGAAGCTTTAGATGCTCTTCCCCAACCTTCAGCGATATTAGAAGGAACAGAAACTGCGCAACGTCTAATTTGAGAAGTCAAACCAAACTTTTCTTCTTCAGGAAAGGCCTTCGAAGCTGAATAAACATGTTCAACCAAAGCAACATCCTTTTGCCAGACGATCAAGTCTTGGTAAGATGATATTTTTTGATTTACTGAGTTCATACTGTTCACTAACTACCTATTTCCCTATTCACTACTTATACGAACGTTGTTTCAGCTCAATATCGTTAAACTCTAATTGCTCTTTATGCAGCACTGCATCGCTAGGCTCGCCTTTATATTCCCAAGCAGAAACAAATGCGAAGTTTTCATCATCACGTTTTGCTTCACCGTCTTGTGGACCACCAATTTCGGTAGACTCCTCGCGGAAGTGACCTCCACATGACTCCGTTCTTTCGAGTGCGTCCTTGGCAAATAACTCTCCTAACTCAAGGAAGTCATCTACACGCAGTGCTTTCTCCAATTCAGGGTTCATTTCTGCGGCAGTTCCTGGGATCAATACTTCCTTGCGGAATGCTGCTCGAATTTCTTGAATTTCAGTAATTGCTTCTTTTAGTCCTTGTTCGTTTCTCGCCATTCCTACTTTGTTCCACATTACTTTTCCAAGTTGTTTGTGGAAGTGGTCGACTGACTTCGTTCCTTTGTTATTCATGAAGCCTTCAATTCGTGTTTTCACGGCAGTTTCAGCTTCTTCAAATTCAGGAGTGTCCGTTGAAATTTCTCCCGTTCGAATATCATTAGAAAGGTAGTCTCCTATGGTGTAAGGAAGAACGAAGTATCCATCAGCAAGACCTTGCATCAATGCTGAGGCTCCTAAGCGGTTTGCACCGTGATCTGAGAAGTTTGCCTCACCAGCTGCGTAGCATCCAGGAATTGTTGTCATTAAGTTGTAATCAACCCAAACACCACCCATTGTGTAGTGAACGGCCGGATAGATCATCATGGGCGTTTTGTATGGATTCTCGTCAACGATTTTCTCATACATTTGGAACAAGTTCCCGTATTTAGCTTCAATAACTGCTTCTCCTAACTCAATGATTCGAGCTTCAGAAGCTCCCTTTTCACCTGAAATAAGTGCTTTTTCCGTTCCATAACGTTTAATGGCAGCGGAGAAGTCCAAGTAAACAGCTTCACCTGTTTTATTTACTCCATAACCGGCATCACAACGCTCTTTTGCTGCACGAGAGGCAACATCACGTGGAACCAAGTTTCCAAAAGCAGGGTATCTTCTTTCCAAGTAGTAATCTCGGTTTTCCTCCGAAATTGCCGTTGGTTTTAATTTCTTATCACGAATGGCTTGAACATCTTCCTTGTTTTTAGGAACCCAGATACGACCATCGTTACGCAATGACTCCGACATCAATGTCAATTTCGATTGGTAATCACCAGAACGAGGAATACATGTTGGGTGAATTTGCGTGTAACATGGGTTCGCGAAGTAAGCTCCTTTTTTATGAACTCGCCAAGCGGCAGTTACATTTGACCCCATTGCATTTGTTGAAAGGAAGAATACGTTTCCGTATCCACCAGAAGCGACCACTACAGCGTGTGCAGAATGACGCTCAATTTCTCCAGTTACCAAGTTTCGAGCGATAATTCCTCTAGCTTTTCCATCAACCTTCACTAACTCGAGCATTTCGTGTCGGTTGTACATTTTGATCTTTCCTTTACCAATTTGGCGGTTCATTGCTGAGTAAGCCCCCAACAACAATTGCTGACCTGTTTGACCCTTTGCGTAGAAAGTTCTTGAAACAAGTACCCCACCGAATGAACGGTTGTCAAGCAATCCACCATATTCACGTGCGAAAGGAACCCCTTGCGCAACACATTGGTCGATGATGTTTGCAGAAACTTCTGCCAATCGATAAACGTTTGCTTCACGAGAGCGGTAATCACCTCCCTTCACTGTATCGTAAAATAAGCGGTAAACAGAGTCACCATCGTTTTGATAGTTCTTTGCTGCGTTGATTCCACCTTGTGCTGCAATTGAGTGAGCTCGACGTGGTGAATCTTGGAAACAAAATGATTTCACATTGTATCCCATTTCAGCCAAAGAAGCCGATGCAGATCCTCCTGCCAAACCTGTTCCCACAACGATAACGTCAATCAAACGTTTGTTTGCAGGGTTCACAAGATTGATTTTGTTCTTATGATTTGTCCATTTATCCTTAATTGGACCTTCTGGAATTTTTGCGTCTAAAGTTGCCATAATAGCTACAGTTTCTAATGATTAAAGTGATGGAAAAGTGCGATGAAAATGAATCCTAGTGGAACAAGTATCGCATAAGCCACACCAAATTTTTGAAGTGCTTTTGTGTATTTGTTGTTGGCTCCAACCGATTGGAAAGCCGAGTTGAACCCGTGAAGCAAGTGCAAAGACAAGAACACGAATGAAACACAGTAGATACCAACACGAACAGGTTGCATAAACTTGTCCGTCAAGTGATCGAAGTAACGAATTGGTTCACCTCCTTCAGTCAAAGCTCCCGTCCAATCTCCTTCAATGAATTTGATTTTCAACTCTGGAAACCAGAAATCGTAGAAGTGAAGCCCCATAAAGGCTAAGATTACAAGACCAGATAAGATCATGTTTCTACTCATCCAAGTAGCGCTTGCTCCTCCTTTGTACTTCACGTAACGAACATCACGCGATTTGTAGTTCTTGAGTTCCAAAACGAATCCCATCACGAAGTGAAACACAACACCAACGATGAGCACTGGCTGCAACAGGTATTGAACTACGAAGTTCGTTCCCATGAAGTGCGATAAATCGTTAAATACTCCAGCGCTAAACACCGATGTCATGTTAATCGTCAAATGCTGAAGCAAGAAAAACATTAGGAAAAACGCAGATAATGCCATTGCCACTTTTCGTGCAATGGATGATTTTAATAGACCTGACTTACTCATGTTTAAGATATATGATATATACGTTGGACAAATTTAATAGATCATCTACATTTAACGGGCAAGTTTTCTTATTTAGATTGAGTTTAAATAAAGTGTAGGTTTTCAAGGGTTTTCCTTGATTTTCTGAGAAGTTGAGGGTGTAACAGATACTCGATAGGCAGTTATATGAGTGATAACTGTTAAATCTCCGAAAATGAAAAAGTCAACCCTTTTAGCTCTGCTTTTGCTGAGCGGAACAAGCTTTGCCCAATCTTCAGCAAATGAAATCGAAGACATTACTAAAAAGCGCGAATTGGCTTCATACGAAGTGGTGGTTTCTCCAAACCCGTCCGTCGATGATGTTTACATCAATGCTCCAGAAGGATCAATTTGTCAGATTGTGAGTACTGCTGGAACGTACGTTGGTACTTGGGAAGTGCGCGAAAATGGAATTGATCTAAACGATCTGGGAATGGGAACTTACATTGCCTTGATTACCTTGAAAGGGCAATCAATTCGTAGGAAGTTTGTGATACTTTAATCAAAAGGAAAGAAGACAATCGTCTTTTCCAGCGTCGAGGCGAGCCTCTTTGCCCAAAACCAACGCTCGATTATCATCGATATGACCTGCAGGTAAATCAAAAGCGATAGGAATTTTGCGGTATTCAAAGTGCGAAAGAACCACTTCTTCGTAGGCATTTCCGTATGGAACGGCAGTATCAGAAAGGCTGGTCATTCCACCGACAACAAGTCCGTTTATTTTGTCCAAAACTCCGGCTTTCGAAAAGGCGTAAAACATCCTGTCAATGGCGTAAATTGGCTCGCCCACATCTTCGATATACAGAATGGTATTGTCAAAGTTGATTTGATCATCAGTTCCGAGCAGAGCATAAAGAATGGATAAATTTCCTCCGACCAATTTTCCAGAAGTCTCACCAATGCGGTTATAAGAATTCCTCTCCCACGATATTTCTGAAGGTTTTCCTTCCAAACAATTGATCAATGTTGATAATGCTTCTTTGGAGTTTTCTTTAAAGTTGAGCGGCATGGTTCCATGAATACTCGCAATTCCATGCATCTGCATCCTTTGGTGGAAATACGTGACATCGCTAAAACCGACAATCCATTTAGGCTCACGCAGTTGCGAAGCCCACTGAATTCTGTCCAATAATTGAACACAACCATATCCCCCTCGAGCACAAATAATTGCCTTAACTTCTGGGTGATCCAATTCCGATTGAAAATCACGTAAACGATGAGCGATATCACCAGAAAAGTAATTGTACGATCCCAAGCAATTATCACTTACTTCAACACGAAACCCTTCCTTTTCGAAAAAGGATTTGGCAAAAAGAACGTGCTCACTTTCGATCGCTTTGGCAGGAGCCACAATCGCGATGAGGTCACCTTTTTGAAGCGAAGCTGGGATTTGAGTCATCCTCCAAAAATAAGGATTCATCTGATTTGTTTAATTTCGAACCATGATTACTCCATTCAACGATGAATATTTCATGCGAAAAGCGCTGGACGAAGCTCAAAAGGCCTTTAATGAAGATGAAATTCCCGTTGGAGCTGTTGTTGTGGCGAATGATCAAATAATTGCACGCGCCCATAACTTCACCGAAAAACTGAACGACGTAACAGCACACGCAGAAATGCAAGCAATTACTTCAGCAGCGGATTTCTTGGGTGGAAAATACCTCAAGGGATGCACGATGTATATCACGCTGGAGCCCTGTGTGATGTGTGCAGGAGCGATCTATTGGTCACAAATCGACAAAATTGTCTTTGCTGCTAGTGACGAAAAACGAGGGGCGAGCAAAGTGGGTAATTTGTATCACCCCAAAACGAAAATCGTTCGAGGTGTTCTTGAAAATGAGGGCAAAGAACTGATGCAAATGTTCTTTCAGAAAAAGCGCTAGCCAACGTTTTTATAGATTCTGCGTTTTTCTATCAGTAGATAATCTACTATATTGTTTACGAATTAATACCAACTTCTTATGAAAGGACTACTACTTTTTGGGTGTTCACTTTTTGCTGGACTCTTATTTGCACAAACCACTATTTACTCAGAAAATTTTGAAACAGGTAACTCCTTTACACTTGATGCCACAGATTTGGGAGCAGCCTACGTGAACAACACATGGTTAGTTAATAACTCCTATGCTGGAGGCTCAGGAACGTTGATTTGCCTTGGCTTCCCTTTCACGTTTACAGTCAATAATACACCTTCGCAGCCTGGTGGAATAACAGGTTCGCCTTCGAGTAACTACTTGCACATATCAGCACAATCTGCCATTTCGAGCGGAATAACATGCGCTTCTTATCTTCCTGCTGATGGATTATGTGCTTTCGATGAGACGAACTTTGCTAAAATGACAACGCCAATTTCCACTCTAGGATTTACTGGGGTGACAATCGATTTTTGGTGGATGTGTGCCGGAAGTGTCGACGGATATGGAGAAATCTATTACAGTTTGGACGGAGGAACAACATGGACGCTTAAGCAGAGCAATTTTAACAATGTTACAAACTGGTCTCAAACAGCAATTTCCGATCCACTTTGGGACAACGTAGCGAGTTTACAATTCGCTTATCGTTTTGTAAACAACACAGCAGCAACTGCAGCAGATCCAGCCTTTTCCATTGACGAGATTGTTGTAACGGGAATGGGAGCAACGAACTCAATTGCTACAACGGATGTTCAACCAACAGCGGCTTGGTGTTTTGGTGATATCACAACACTTCAAGTTTCCTTCGATGCTTTGGGAACCTACAATACTGGAAATGTATTTACAGCGGAATTATCAGATGCGACAGGTTCATTTGCGGCACCAACGGCGATTGGAACGTTGACATCTTCGGCATCAGGAATACAACTGATTACGGCGATTGTCCCAGGAACTGTTCCAGCGGGAACGGGATACAGAATTCGTGTGGTCGCTTCCGATCCAGCGACAATTGGAACAGATAACGGATCAGACTTAGTGATTTTTCCTTTACCCACAGTAACACAAAGCTCATTTGTTGATTTATGTTCGAATGGCAGTCCAGTCAATTTGGTTGGAGGCTCACCCGCCGGTGGAAGTTACTCGGGAACAGGAGTTTCTGGAGGAATGTTCGACCCTTCTGCGGCTGGAGCAGGATCAACAAATGTCACGTATACGTTTGTGGATAACAACGGGTGTGCGAATTCAGCGACGGAATCGATTTTGGTGAATCAAGCGCCAGCGGTTACCTTCGATGCTATTCCAAATCAATGCATAAACGATCCAGATTATACCTTAGTAGCAACTCCATCAGGAGGAACGTTTACTGGTCCAGCAACTACAGGAAGTGTATTCTCACCGTCAACAGCAGGGGTTGGAACATGGACAATTACTTACGATTATACAGACGGTAATGGTTGTTCAGGCCAAGGTGTTCAAACCGTAGTGGTTGACCCATGTGGCGTAGGAATAGATGAAAATGAAACCATCGCTTATTCGATTTACCCGAATCCAGCGGAAGGATTCTTCTCAGTTGTTTCTGAACTTGAGTTTGATTCAATCGAATTAAAAGATTTGAATGGACGTCTGGTTCAAGAAATTGCATCGAATGAACTCGTAAATGTTTCGTCTTTGAGTGCAGGAATTTACATTGTAGAATTGATGTATGCAGGTCAGCAATATTCTGAAAGAATAATGTTGAAGTAAGCAACAAAAAATAGAGAAAAGAAAAAGCCCCGACGTTTATAGTCGGGGCTTTTTCTTTTTTAGAATCACCACATTCTAAATACTAACTTAACCACTATCATTATGAAGTAATTTAGCTCTCAGAGCTTCAATTACACGCACAAAATTAGTGCATTATGACTGAGTGACATTGAGAATGTTGTTTTATTCGATCAGTTGAATTGAATCGTCTGTGAACCGCATAAATAAGGCTATAATGGCTACTACTTCATCAACCCCAATTGCTTAAAAACAGCTTCTAGTGCAGCCGTTCCGCCAGCAAATGGATTTCCCTTCGCGAGTAAAATCGTTCCCGAGGAATACCGTACAACCAACTTTTTGGAGCTTGAAGTGATTTGGAATTCACAACCGACAGAGACATTATTCAATGAGTCCAGTTCTTTGCCAGAGGAGTCCAACAAAACCTTGTTTTTCAGATCAAAGGAGCAAAGTGTTCTAAATTCTGAAGGAGGAAGCGCGTTGATTTTTTTTGAGTACTTGTTCAGAAAAACGTAAGCAAACGCAAAGACTGATCCAACCGCGATGAAAATAATACTCATCGTGAGGCTCGTTTCATACCCTTGGAAGTGCGTAAACAGAGAAACGACTCCAAAAATGAGGGGAATTCCTGAAATTAATAATAGAACAAATCGCGCTGTTGGAATCCAGGAAGCAGGTTGTTCTTTTACAAGAACGAGGTCATCTTTTCCATAGATTCGGCACCCTGATGCTTTTGCTAAAAGTTCGAAATTGCTCATGTATTAAAGATAGTGAAATCCTTAAATGAATGAGCCAATTTAGCCACCACCGTTCATCCCGTACGAACCAAGTCCGTGATTGAGCAAATCTCTCCTGATTATCAAGGCTTTGATCTCAGCATGCAAAATGGCATTGCACTTCTTTTGACTCAGGAAGTAACTGTAAGGAGTTTCTAGGGCATCAGTATGAAACCTGCTTTCTCTTAAAAGGGATTTACACTTAATTTGATATAAGTTTTCTGCAATTGAAATTAATTCAGTTTTTGTAACTGCTCTTTGTTTTAACTCTTTCGATGTCGCAACTAGTATAGATTCTATATA
>JAQXBM010000012.1 GCA_029252405.1 Crocinitomicaceae bacterium | reverse complement strand
GTTCAAAAATAACAAGTTCAAATGCAGTACTTTAAATCAATTGTTGCTGTTTTCTGATGCAACGTCCGCCAAGAAACACCTTGAATGTATTTTGATCAATACTTCGCAACTCTTGATTATTGATTAATATTTAATCTATCATTTTGATTAGATAATAGTCAGTTCGTTTATATTTGTAATGTAAATACTCCCTACATGAAATACACATCTACTATAAGCAAACTATTGAAAGATCATGGTAAGTTAAACTTAGGTCCAAGCGCAGAGGTTACCGTTAAAAATATTATTTGGCTTGAGGGTCGTATATTTGAATTGCAATCGCTTAAACCAATAATGGATAAAGCAGGACTCCCTCACTTTTTGGATATTAGAATTTTTGAGCGCAACAAGCAACTTACAGAGATCACACATAACTTAGAACCTTTGGAATTGATTGAAAAATTATCGAATAATTCACCATATTAGCGGAAACTCCCAACTTCATGTGTTACGATATATCTGTTAATCTGCGTCGACAATTGAAAGAAGCAATGCGCGTGAATGATGAAACGATCATTGCTGAAATCAACGCGAAAATTGACAAGTTAGAAACTCCTAGGCATTTCCATACTTCCGGGTTTAGTCATCCGGAAATCCTTGTTTACACCAATGAAAATCCAGCTGTACCTGTACTCTCTCAATGGGGATTAATCCCACATTGGTCTAAATCAGAAAAGGACGCAAAAAAGTTCTGGAATAATACGTTGAACGCACGCGGTGAAACAGTTTTTGATAAACCCTCTTTTAGTGATTCGGCTAAATTCAAGCGCTGCTTAATTTATGTGGATGGATTCTTCGAGCATCATCACCTTGGAGGAAATACGTACCCATTCTTGATTCAACGGAAAGATCGTAAAATGACATGTTTAGGCGGCATTTGGAGTGAGTGGGTTAATAAGGAAACGGGTGAGGTTCTCAACACATTTAGCATCATTACAACAAAAGGGAACGATGCTTTTTCAATCATTCACAACAACCCGAAAATGACCCAGCCTAGAATGCCATTGGTTTTGCATGGGGAATCGGAAGATGAATGGCTTCATTTAGATGCCGAAGACAAACTTGATCGGGAACGAATCAACGAATTAATGACGGCATATCCAAGTGATGATTTTGAATATGTTCCAGTTGGTAAGTTAAGAGGTAAAGATGCAGTTGGAAATTCAGAATATGTACTCGGGAAAATGCATTATCCTGAGCTGTGGCTAACTTTGAATGAACTTTCTGCCATTGATTAGCATTCGAAACGAACCATTCGAATAATCAACTATTGCGGTTTTCGTTTCCAGTGTCCGTTTGGAAATATCTGGAATGTGTCCTTTTCGATTCTTGCGAAGCGTTTTACGGGGGCAATTCGATCTTTCTGCTTGAATTTAGTTTTGACTCGACGCTCTTCTGCAAGTTTATTGAAGTGCTGAATTGTGTGATGGTATTTTAAAGTAAGCGTGTCATTTTTAATAGTGTACCTTCCGTATATGGTCGGATTATCCGTGTTTAGTCCCAAATCTGTAATTCCACTATCATTCGTTATTTTGAAACGTCGATTCCATTTGAGTTTCAAGCTCTGCGACGAATTGTATTCTTGAAAGTAAATTGGATCAACACTACGAACGGGGCGTGTTTTTCGAATGGAATCGATGCTATCGCGGTTGACGGGAATGTAGTACACACTGTATTCTCCAATTGCAGAACCCATAGTGTTTTGCGCCGTTGATGAAGAACTCAACATAGCCATTGCTGCTAGCAGAAGAAGCTTGAATACATTCATGTTCATTAGATGAAACCTCCAGCGCAAATCCACAAATGTTTTCGAAGTTAAATCAAAAATGAGTATTTTAATAAGACTAAAAAAGATGGTTTGGGAGTAATTGAAGCAATGATCAGTTCCATTAAGGATAATCGCAAGGTTCGTGGTAAACAAAAGACCATGCGTGATCGCGGTGAAGATTATTCCTACGAAGATTCGGCGCCACTGGAGTTCAAAGATTCCATGACAGCGGAGGATCATGCTCAGCATAAAAAGGCGTGGGCGATTAGGAAAAAGAAGTCACAACGAAATCTGTTAGTGATATTTGGCTCACTCATACTTTTGATAGCACTGGGGATAGTTTACCTCGCCACGTAATCTATGAAGTGAGCGTTAGAATTTAGCGAGTTTCTTGAGTTTTGCTAAAGATTTTCATATCACTCATCAAAAAAGAGAACAGCTCGATCCAAAACAGACTTTGTGCGCAAGATTCTAAAATGTCCTGTCCCTTCGACTGTCTCAAATTTTGAGTTTTCCCAGTTTCGATGAACATTCAAGGACTGTTCAATTGGCAGTGTTCTGTCGTTTTTATCGTGCAGAATGAGCGCTTCTTTCACATTCACCGACTTCACCCAATCGCTGACATTGAGCTCCGGAACTTTCATATCCAGTTCTTTTTCCAAACGTTCGATCAGTTTTCGTTTCACTTTTGGAGATACACCCACACTTTCGGCAATGAAATCGATGCGTGTCGAAAATTTATCGGGTGTAGTGAAAAGCAAGTATTTGTCGATGTGCAATGCCTGATTTGCCGAAAGCACATAACTCGTAGCAACACCTCCAAAGGAATGACTGATCAAGTTTTTTACCTCGTATTTCTGAATCATTACATTGACGAGTTCAATAAATTCAAACAAACTCGTTGATCCCTTGCTGCTAAAACCGTGCGATGGCCCATCGAAAGCATAAATACGGTAGTCTGCTTCGATTAATTCTTCCACAAGATCAGAGAAGTTTCCTGCTTGTCCTTCCCATCCGTGAATCAGAAGGAGTGGTTCTTTCGAGCCGTTTTCATTCCACGCGTAGGTCTTTATTTTGAAGCCCGCATAATCGAAATCTTGCTGGTTGGCCTTATCCAATGTTACGATTTCATGCTCACGAAGCTTGTGCACTTGTGGGTGCGTCAATTTCGCGTAAGCGATGCGTGCAAACATTGATGGAAATAGGGAAGAGGTGAGGAAAATGAGGCGTGTTTTCATTATAGAATTTGAGCGAAGTTACGAATTCGAGTGTTTTAATGTTGATCAATTAGAATCAACTTATCTGATTCAAACAAGTCGGATGGAGCAATTACTTCTTCATCAAAAGGAATATTGCTTCCATATCTTTCAGCCATGATCGTTTGTACACTTTCGCTCATCAAATCAAAATCTCTCAGTTGCCTCAATTCACCAATGTGAATCCCAGCCGCGTCATCGTAGATTTTCCAAACAAGCTCCGAACAATAGATTTCATTATCTGTCCAGCTGAAGTAGATATCATAATTTTTGCCCAAATTCTCTTCACCGATTTCCTGCATTTCATCGACAATGGATGAAGTGAGAACTCGTTCCGCGTTTTTCAGGCGTTTCAATGCGTAATGGTTGTTTTCGCCGTGTGTAATCCAATCCCTCAGTGGCGTTTTCTTTACTGGTTGAACGGCTTCGTAAACCATCCATTCGTTCTTGTCTTTGAAAATAATCCCAACATGACTGTATTCGGAATGAGTGGCAAGTTTCACCGCTTCGCATTGACGAGATTGTGTGCTCTGAAAAATGATGTCTCCATCTTGAATTTTAGTTTCCAACTCCCTGGCTACTTTCGTCTCGGAAGAGCAAGCAAATAGAATTAAGCACAAGAAAAAAATGGCTGAAATTCGAAACATGAACATAGTATTAAAGGCTATTTCTGAAAATAATTAAATTGATTTCTACTACACCTCAACGCCAAGAATGGTTATATCATCTATTTGCATACCATCACCTTGCCAAACGTCCAGTTCCTTGTTGAGCAATTTTCCCAATTCAATCATCGGCATATTTGTGCCTTGTTCCAGAAGATTGTGCAATTTCGGTTTACCAAATTTCTTATTATTCTCACCTCCAAACTGATCGGTATACCCATCGGAATACAGATAAATTCTGTCTCCTTTTTTGATTTCTACAGTATGATTTTCAAAGGGTTGAGGGTTTTCATCATAACCAACGTGCTGTCTACTTCCCCGTAGGACTTCTAGTTGACCATCTCGCACAAAGATGCAATTGCTATTGGCACCAGCGAAATGAACTTCATTGTTGCTGAAATCGATGGCGCAGAACGCGATATCCATACCGTCGCGAATGTTTTTCTCTCCCGTAGAACTGAAGAACATGGTTAATCTTCTTCGAACGTAATCCAGTGCTTGAGCAGGGGAGTTGACGTCATGTCTCTTGAAGGATTCACGAATCAATACATTACACATCAAACTTAAAACAGCTCCAGGCACGCCATGTCCGGTGCAATCTCCAACAACAAAACATACAAGATCGTCGTATTCATTCGATTGGATTTTCTCTACGATGTAAAAGTCTCCGCTTACAACATCTTTCGGTCGTGATAACACCAAAGAATCAGGGAGCAGTGCGTTGATTTCGTTGGTTGTTGGCAAAACGGCATCCTGAATTCGTTTGGCATATAGAATACTCGCTCCAATTTCCGCGTTTTGCGCTTTGATGATTTCATTCGCCGTTCTAATTTCCGTCACATCTCTGCAAATTCCAGAGTTTGCAATAATGGAGCCGCCCTCATCGCGAATGGGAAAGGATTTCTCATTGATCCAGCGGGTTTCTCCGTCAACAACAATTCTGAAGTTGATGTCGTAGGTTTGACCTTCGTCCATGTTCGATTTGGATTCTGTCAATAGTTTGATGTCCTCGGGATGTCCAAATTCTTGCGTATGACTTCGTCCATCATAAAAGAATTGTTGATTGGCGCCCATCGTTTCTTCGCAATTCGGACTGATGTATTCGTATTTCTGCTCAACTATATTGTACAGATAGAAAACATCTGAAATCGTTTCCGTGATCTGTCTGAGTGTACTCTCTTTTTGAGCCAATTGTTCCTCGGCATCTTTTTGAAGCGTCACATCTCGCAGGAAAGATTGTATAGACTCGACTTTTCCGTCATCATCAAACGTCACATTAAAACTTCCTTCCACGCGAATTTCCTCGCCATCTTTTGATACCAGTGAATAAAGAACTCTCTCTCTGGCCAAAGCAGCCTTTTCCTGATGCAAGATCGATTCAAAAAGTTGTGTACAGTGTTGCATACTGTCTTCATGAATAATGCTGAACATTGATAATTCTTCAAGGTCTTTTTCGGTGTATTTGAGCGTACGTTTCCACGCTTCATTCACAAACATGATTTTCCCCATCCCATCAATCACTTGGATGAGGTCGGAAGAGTTATCGATAAGATCGCGGTACTTTTTCTCACTTCCCTGAAGCCTGAGTTCCGCACGCTTTCTTTCGTCGATCACACGCACAATTCCGAAGTATCCTTCAATGCGAGAGCTGTCGCTTTTGTCAAATTTAGTGTTGACTTGTTGTCCGACCCACACATAATTTTCATCCTTCGTTTTCACTTTGAATTCAAGGTAGGATTTCTTTTTCCGGCTTTTGAATACGTCCACAAAGTGATTCCCCACCATTTCTAGGTCATCCTTGTGGATTAAATCTCTGAATGAGGAATTGAGAATTTCGTTGGATGAATACCCGAGAATGGATTCTACAGGGCGGTTTGTGTAGGTGAAATTCCCACTGATATCGGCAGTGTAAATGATATCAGATACATTGTTGATGAGGCTATCGTATTCCTTTTTGAGTATAGATTCGGTCGTAATGTCGCGTGAAATTCCCATCGTTCCAATAACATCCCCTTCCGGATTACGTATTTGATTCGTCGAAAGCTTTGTGATGAGAATCTTACCGTCTTTTGTTTTGTTCAGGATCTCTCCAGAATATTGATCGTATTTCTTGAGATGATGAAAGACTTTCAACAGGTCGTCTTCCGAAGCGTAAACCATTTTGATGTTTTTACCGATCAGTTCAACCGAAGAATATCCTAACATTTCCTCGGCTGCTACATTTACGCTAGTAACTTTCCCTTCAGGATGAGTTGTTATGATGGAGTCTAAGGAGAAATCAAAGATTTCCAAGTATTGGTGCTTCGTGCTTGCCAGCTCAACTTTTTGCTCCTCAATATGCTTGTGTTGCAGTTTGATTTTACGCGTTCGGATGAGCAGATAGGCGATAACAAGTAGTGCGAAGACAAGAATGACTATTAGCGTATAGAGCATTTCATTTCCTTCATCTGTTGGATAATCCAGAGATCCTAGCTCTTCAGGAATTTGCGCCGTCGCCAATTGAGTCAACGAAAGAGTTGAGGTGAAAAAGGTAAGTAAATAGATAAAAAATCTTCGTTTTAATTTCATTCAGTTGTGAGTAATCGTTTTAAAACAACTTGAGATCATGTGTTGTTTCGAATTACGTAAACTTCTATTAAGTAATCTGTCGCGGTATTGAATATCCTTGCGTGCGCAGATCATGCATAACATGAAAATACGAATTTATTCTGAATGAAATGGTGTTTTTTCGCTAAATATGAGGACTATTCGAACCGTTGAATAATGGACCATTCTCCATCAATATTATACAATTCGTTTGATCCATTTATAGAATCTGAAAGGGACGTATTTGAAGGGCAGATCAATCCAAGTGGGTGTTGACACGATCGCTCTTTGATTGGTAAATGCCAAGAAGCTGTTATGACCATGGTATTTACCCAATCCGCTATTTCCAACTCCACCAAAAGGCAAGTGGTGATTTGCAATGTGTAACAGTGTATCATTCACGCAACCGCCTCCCGAACTGGTTTTATATAGCACTTCTTTCGCTTGAGAATTCTTCCCGAAATAATAAAACGCAAGCGGTTTCTCATTTTTGTTGATGTAATCGATGGCTTCGTTTATGTTCTCATACGAAAGCACTGGGAGAATTGGCCCGAAGATCTCTTCTTGCATGACATCAAATTCTTCCTTCACATCATCAATGATTGTAGGAGAAATGTATAAATCCGCTTCGTCAAAAGTTCCGCCACTGTGAATCGTTCCTTGCCGAAGCATACCCTGAAGTCGTTGGTGCGCTCTTTCGTTGACAATTCGCGGGTAGTATTTACTTTCCTGAGGATTCTTGCCGTACATTTTTTCAATCTCCTCAGAGATTTTGGCTAAAAGTTTATCCTTGATGGAGGCGTGTGCGAACAAGTAATCTGGCGCGATGCAGGTCTGACCAGAATTGATTAGTTTCCCCCAAGCTATGCGCCTCGCAGCAACATCTAAATTCGCATTTTTATCTACGATACATGGACTCTTTCCACCAAGTTCAAGAATGACAGGTGTTAAGTGTTCCGCAGCCGCCTTCATCACGATTTTACCGACTCTCGAACTTCCGGTAAAGAAAATCACATCGAACTTTTGTTGAAGAAGCACGGTATTGGTGTCTTTTCCACCTTGAAGCAATCGAATGTATTCAGGTTCGAAATTGGCAACAATCATTTCTTCCATCAACTTCGCAATTATTGGAGCGTCGGGAGAAGGTTTGAGAATACTGCAGCATCCACCTGAAATTGCCCCAATTAAGGTGTTCATCATCAATTGAAATGGATAGTTCCATGGAGCAATCAACAAAGCAACTCCTAATGGTTCATAAATGACTTTCGATGAGGAAGGTCGCAAATGCAATGGGGTAGAGGTGCGTTTGGTTTTCGCCCAATGTTTTAAGTTGAGAATGTGATATTCAATCTCGTTCAATACAATGCTAATCTCCGCTAAATAAGCTTCTTCGGGTGATTTGTGGAGATCTTTCCAGAGTGCTTCTTCAATCTTCGTTTGGTTTTTCTTGATTGATTTTTGCAGCTTCTTCAACTGTTCTAATCGAAAAGAAACGGACTTTGTTTTGTGCGTAGCGAAGTATGCTTTCTGAGCTTCAAAAGTTTCGAGAATAACGTTTTCCGGCGTTTCTAACATTGATGTCTGTCAATTAAAGTTATTTCTTTCGTGGATCTGTTTCGAGAATCGAATATTCATAGTTGTCTGACCACCCAGATTCGAGCGGAAGAATTTGCCGCCCACGTCCTTCTTTGATCATTCCTACCTTCTCCAATACGCGAATGGATGCGAGGTTTTCAACTGCGCAGCCTGCTTGAATTCGATGCAAATTGCACTCGTCGAAACCAAAGTCAATGATTCGATTTAAAGCCTCTGTCGCGTAGCCTTTGTTCCATTGTTCAGGGTGATTTTTATACCAAACTTCACCGCGATTGTATTTGTCATTTGAGATTTTGAGTCCGAATAGACCAACCTTTTCAGAACTATTTATTTCCTCAAGAATCCAAGTACGATTCACGATGGTTTCCAATTGATTGTCGTTAATCCATGGGGCTGCCATTGAAATTGTCTCTTCCAAGGAATCGGGAATTCCCAATGCGTTGTATCGATCGGTTCGTTCGTGAGATAGCAGCTCGTGAATGAACTGCAGATCTGAATGCGAGATCAGTTGAAGTTTCAATCGTGTTGTATGAAGCGGAGATTCAATCATTGAGCTGAAATACGGTTAATTTTAAAGGTACGGAGTTTCTATCACTTTGACGGGAAACCTTCATTCTTACTACAATTTAGGATGATACACTTTCACAGCCTGTTCGTATACCTTCGTCTTATCAAGCGTCATTTTCTTGCGCTCATTTTTCAAGTACATATCCATTTGATCTGTAAAGTGCCGACTTTCTGGATCACTGGATTCGCCAAAAGGGAGAATGGTTTCAATTTCCACGTCATCTTCGCTGTATCGGACAAGCATGATGTAAGACTCACCACCAACAGCTTTCACTCGACCTTTTTTCAAAGGAGTGGTATTGATTGCAGCAATCATATCAAGGAGACCAGCAATGGGTTTCTCGACATCACCTCGCTGATGAACTTGATGATCCGCTAGTGTAATATCGATTCGCTTAAAGTTCTTCAACAAGAATTTCTGAGTCGCTTCAATTTCCTCAATAATCAATTCTTCGGGGAGCGATTTTGCATGGTACAAACCATCTTCCTTCGTTCTAGCGACTAATTTTTTGAAGAGGATGCTCCATTGCGCTGCAGCAGGGTTGTCCAAATCTGCTTTGCGATCCCATCCCTGAATGATCATAATTAAATCCTTAATCTTCGGGTATTTATTCGGATCGATATCGAACACTTCGTTCAATTGAAAAGGACACATTAATGAATCAGGATACTGTTGATCGTATTTAATGCGCAGGAATTCTTCGTAACTCAGTGTTGGATATTGCTCGATCAATTCCATGAATCGAACGCTGCGGTTGTTTTCCTCCTCGCGGAATCCAAGTGTAGGATCGTAATCGTTTTCATCGAGATTGTCGTCCGGGTGAGTTGCATTAAACGGTGAGTTGTTCGTGTTGAACAAATATCCATGCGGCGGATTTTGCAATTGCGGCAAATCTTCCATTGGATGATATCCATGCGTCAAAGCTTCGGAAGTATTGCCCGGTAAAACTCCTTCCCAATCGAAATCACCTTCGCGGATGGGAATTTTACCTCCACTCAAGTAAAAAATATTGTCCAGTCGATCTGCGTAGGCAACATTGAACCGAGGAAGACCGCACATTTTAAGCGCCGTTTTGAACTCGTCCAAATTCGTAGCTTTATTCATGTGATACCATTGATCTATAGAAGAAATGTTCTCCAGAGCATTCGAGTGAAAGGCAAAGTACCCAGATTTATTTTTGATAACAGGACCGTGAACGCTCCAATACAGGTCTTTCTTTACACCGATTTTCATTCCCAAAAACACCTTTACTTTCAGCTTCGTTTTAGACGTTTCCAATTGCATCCATTCACCATCAAACTTGTACGTGTTTTTCTTCTTTGGATGCATTTCCAATTGGTAGACATCGATGAGGTCAGGGTAGTTGTACGTGTGCGTCCAACCCAAGTGCTCGTTTGTTCCAATTAGCGGGAATGGCGATCCTGGGAACAGAGAACCGAGCATGTTCCATCCTTCTTCGCTTACAAGGTGTGCTTCATACCACGAAAACGGTCCATCAAGCGGTTGGTGTGTATTTACATTGAGGTATGTTTTGTTATCCTCGGTTTTCTCCTTGCGAATCATGAAGGCATTTGAGCCAATGGTTTTATCTGAAACGTTTTCTTCGAAAAGCGTATCCGCGTATTCTATGTTGTTTCCGATCAAATCGCGAAGGATATCACCCGAATCCGAAAAGAAATGGATCACCATGTTGTAGCCGGTCAAATAGTCCATGATCCCCATTGGAAATGTACCTTTAATCAGCACTTCTTCGGGATGCGCTTTCGCGTAGGCATTGATTCCTTCAACGTATCCTTCAATCACTGCAACGACTTCTTTCGAGAGAAATTTGAATTGCTCATTGGCCGTTTCACGACAGCGTAACGCCTGCACGATGTAATCGAAGGTTGCGCCTTCTTTTCCATTATGCGATGCCAATTTGTTGATCGCTGGAAGGAAGATTTCTTGAATTGTCTTGAAATTATCTTCTGAATTTGCCCATGCTAATCCGTAGGACGTTTCTTTGTCCGTTTTACCGTAAATATGAGGGACGCCCCATTTGTCTCTAACGATTTCGATGTTGTTCGGATCGACTTGCGCGAAGGTGTTGATTTGTAAGAAAAGAATGAAAGCAGAAGAGATGAGGATTCGAAAGAAGTTGGGCATTTTAAACGACGGAATTTTTAGATTTAATGTGTGCGCATAATATAATGGATAAAGCCCAATCTATCAAGCCGATTAGAGAAGTTTCTGTGAATTGTTTGAAAATTTTCAAATTGTTTTATCTTTAATACCTATACCAGCATTTCTCGCGAGGGAGGCAACCTAAAAAATACTATGAAAACTGTTCAGCAATGGTATTCGGAGTACGCCGAAAGCCATCAAAATAAATTGAATCAGAGCATCCACTATATATGCGTTCCACTCATCTTTTTTAGCATTATTGGATTATTTATGTCCATTCCGAATACCTTTTTGGCGGAATTGTCGGGCTTCGACTCCTTGCTTTTTGTGAATTGGGCGATCATTGGACTAATTGTCCCCATGATTTTTTACACGAGTCTCTCGTTTCGCGTGTTCTTGCGAATGGTCATTTTTTCGGCAATTTGCATTGCAGGGAACTACTTTATGTCATTTGTTGTTGATTTGCTAATCGCATCAATAGCGATTTTCGTCTTGGCTTGGATTGGACAGTTTTACGGACATCATGTTGAAGGGAAGAAGCCTTCGTTCCTAAAAGATTTACAGTTTTTGCTGATTGGTCCTGCATGGGTGTTTGAGAAAATGGTGAAGAAGTAAAGGCTGTTTCAATCACTCGTGACAACGGAGTCGAAGATCTTTTAGACTAAGTCTTTTCGATCAAGGCTTGATGATTCTATCATGTAATACGTGCTGTTTACTTGTAATATTCCGTAGGTCGCTTTGCCTTTTGGTTTCTGATCATACATGTTTTTGTGCTTCGCTTCGTACGCATATCCTATAACATGCACTTCTATTGAATCTTTGCGTTCAGAAAACGACCATTTCTCTTCGATAGTATTGATTAGCTTAAATCCTCGCAAATCCTCATTGAACTGTTCCATTAAGGAAAGCTTTGAAGGATGGTATGGATGCTTGAATATGTTCACCTCCTCCAAAGAATCTTGCTTGAAGGTGATCCCAATTCGCGAGCTTCTAGGCCAAATTGGAGGTGTAATTTCAATGTCATCAGATTGAATGAATGAAAATTCCCATCCATCGAAGCTAATTATTTCGGTTGAGTCTTGTGCATGGGTAAATGCGGAGAGGATCAGTATGTACACGAAAATCACCCGCTTCATTACAGCTTAGTATTTTTGAAAGTAATCTCCATTCAAGATCACGTAAGTTTCTCCCAATTCGATGGTATCCAATCCATTTACGATTTCTTCGGTCGCTACAGTTGGGTACTGATCAATCAGCATAGTGTGAGTCATCATTCCAAGATAGAGTATTCGAGCTTTGTTTTTGATTCGCCATCTTCGCGGATTTTCACCAAACATTTCAATGAAGTTATTGGTAGAGTCATACAGCGTTATGCTACCATAACTGTTGTCTCCAATATCCAAATACCACCTTTCGTTGTCACTTTCAACATGTTTCCACTGACCGACGAAATCTTCTTCCACTTTGTGTACCGCTTTTTTATTGCAGGATGAAGCAGCGAATAGCACCGTCAAGGCTGTAACGATCAGAAAAAGATGTTTTGATAATTTACGCATACGTCCAAGTTATCACTTTACCTGAACAATGTCTAATTCTGAATGAATACTCTGAAAATCAAATAAATTCGCATCCAATAAATGAGTCGGTTCTACATTGCGCAAGGCATTGAAAATAGAAGATGATCTTCCAGGGAATTCAGTATCCCATTCTTTGATCATTTTCTTGACTTTTTTTCGCATCAAGTTTTCCTGAGAACCACACAGCGTGCACGGAATAATCGGGAATTTTTTCGCTTCGGCATAGATTTCAATCTCCTCTTCTTTACAAAAGGCGAGTGGGCGAATCACGATATGTCGACCATCATCTGTTTGATACTTCGCAGGCATCGCTTCCAACTTCGAACCGTTGAATAAATTCATGAAGAAGGTTTCAATGATGTCATCTCTGTGATGTCCAAGCGCGATTTTCGTTGCGCCAATTTCATCAGCAATAGTGTAAAGGTTTCCTCTTCGTAGGCGTGAACATAAGCTGCACATCGTTTGTCCAGGTGCTATTTTTGCCTTCACCACGCTGTAGGTATCTTTTTCAACGATGCGGAAATCGACTCCCAATTCCGACAAATAGTTTGGGAGTATTTCTTCAGGATATCCCGGTTGTTTTTGATCCAAGTTGACCGCGACAATCTCAAAATTGATATCCGATTGCTTCTGATAATGAAGCAGAATATCGAGCATGGTGTAACTGTCTTTTCCTCCAGAAAGGCACACCATCACTCTATCTCCATTTTCGATGAGTGAATATGCCTCCCACGCTTTCCATACATCACGGCGGAGGTGTTTTTGTGCTCTATTTACAATTGGATCGATAGCCATGGGGTAAAGGTAGGAAGATTGAGTATAATGGGATCAAATTATTTATCCGAACTCGGTTCGTTAACTTCGAAGGTCCCCAATTATCAGTTTGTCAATTTGTTAAAAACGAGTAATTATACCTGCACGAAATACATGAATTGTACGCAACTTTGATTAGTACTAATAATTAGTATCTTTTTTAAGCTAAAAACGACCACTATGAAATTCACCACCCTCATTAAATTGCTTCAAAACCATTTGCGATGCATCCGACTGGCTCGCTTACTCCTTTTATTTACCCTGCTATTGACCAGTTCAGCATTTGCTCAGAAGAATCGAAGTTTCGACGATTTTGTTGACAAGGACTGCGAATGTTACAACCGAAAGAAAGAAGGTTTCTTGTCCAAAGTTGATGCACATTGCCATTTCCGACCTTTCGGGGGAAGAGTGATTCCATTTACGGAGTTGGTGAGTTACTTTCAACGCTCAGGTGTATTGTATGTGAATGCTTACGGAATTGGTCAGACTTTGCCGAGCGATGATACATGTACGTATTACCTTGATTGCCCTGGGACTCCTGTTACACCAAGCCTCAGAAATGATTTTGTGAATGCCGCAAATTACCTCGAGTACAAAGGAAGAGATACAGGAAAACCGGACGATCCTTTTGAGGGTGAAGAAAGAATCAATTTGGTGTTGTCGATGACATTTCCTGATTTGGCGCATCCTGAACGAGTGACGGAATACATTCAACTGTTGGATGCGGAATACCCTGGTGTCTTCACATGGATGGGCGAAGTCAACTTAGTGAAGCAAGCCTTATTTGCCAACGGTCAAACTGGAGCTAGTTTTGCGAGTATTGCGAAGTGGAAGCCCTTCATGGACACCATTCTAAAAAGAGATATTCCGATCAACATTCATTCGGATATTGGCTGCAACGGACCTGCAGATAGCTTGACGAAATACCTCTATTTGATGGAGGAAGTCTTGACTAGATACGACAGCAACAAAATTGTTTGGGCACACATGGGATTATCCAAAGAGTTGACAGAGATGCCTGCCGAGCAGCATATTTCAATTTTATCTAGATTGTTCGATAAACATCAAAATCTTACCCTAGACCTTTCGTGGGACGTACTTTGGGATTCTGTGTTTGTGGATGATGTAGCGCGTGCCAAGTACATTAAATTCATCGATGCCTACCCAACACGATTCATCACAGGAACTGATTTTGTCGCATCAAGAGAAGCAAAAAAGTACAAAACGTACAAGGAAGCTCTGTATAAAACAAGCCTCATCAATAAAGACATGAGTGATGAAGCATTTCGAAATATTGCCTTAGGCGAGAACTACTTCAAACTCTTGAATCTGGACTATACAGCCCCTCAAATCTGCGAAAAGAAACGCAAGAAAAAAGTAAAGCGGAAAGAAGTCGTCATGAAATGATTCGCCTCGGATTCAGAAGAAATTAATTTAACATCACTAAAGGACACATTATGCCTTCAATTTTAAAAGCAATAAAAACTTCGGATTTCACGTATGAAATGGACGACTATCATGTGGAAATTATCAACGCACCCGACGATTGTGACTGGAGCCGTTGGGGAATGCTTGATGATCGCCGATCGACGCGAATGTATTGCTTCAAGAAGGATACGGAAGATCAATTATATCAATTTATCCTTGATGGAGAGGTTTACAAGTTTGAAGAGGATATGCTTTTGACCATTACTGGTGTGAGTGATGCTCAGAATAACAAGAAAATTGCCATGCTCAGCACACCCAACTTTGAAGAATTCGTTGGGATTAATGATAAGGACGAAGAGGGAAATCCAAAGGAGGGAGCGCCTTTTTTGCCCATTCCACAGAACTATCATGTTTACATGCAGACTAAGGATGATCAAACAATTATTGATCAATTTCTTTGGACGGAAGGAACACGAAACTTCAGGCCGAATGGGATTACCAGATCGTGGTTCAACATCTGTGCATTTCCAGAAGATACGGATTGGGGTCGTTGGACAATGACTTATGATAGCAATCACTACCAGTTGTCGTTGCCCGCCTATGTTTACTATGCTTTCAAACAGGGCAGCAACAGCGAAATCTATTTTGGTCGGTACGGGGCAGATGGTTGTAAGGAAGACCCAAATTCGGATGGCGAATACTATACCGCTTACAGTTACGAGCCAGATAAGCACCCGGAAGATGTTGAAGGTGATCAATATTATGGGCAAGCCAAATGCGGGAACATCAAAATTGAAGGATTGTCAGAAGACGTTCAGGTCTCGGATATCTCTGTGGTATTTGACGGGAACAATACCCACATGTACTTAATGATCGATTAATAAACCTCACTACTCATCTATTCGATAAGCGAAAATGGAAAATACTAAAGACATAGAAACAGTGCCTTCTTTCGGAGATTTAGAAGGATTAATAGGAACGTGGAAAGGCGTTAAAGGCTGGAGTTTGATTTCAGTACCGAACCACAAGGGAGGAGAAGATCCTCCCGGTTTTGAATTGATCGTTCAGAATTACACAGAGATTTTGACATTCAAAGCAGTGGACGCTCCTGTTGAAAATGAAGGTGGGGATCAGACGCAGTTTGTCGGAGCGATTGAGTACGAACAAGTCATCCACGATTTCGATACCAAGGAATTGATTCATGTTGAAAACGGAATGTTCATGTACTTGAATGAAATCGTTATGGAATCGGGTGAGACAATCGACGCACCGTACAGCATTGCACGAAGTGGCACTATTCCACATGGAAACTCCATTTTAGTGCTTGGTTTGATCAACAAGGATGAAGGTGCGCCAGTAATTAAAGAAATTACTTCCATGCCTTCGACAGTAGATCAAGACGGAGCGCCGTTAGGTTTCTTCGATCAATTCCAAAGTGAACAAGATCGACTAACGGTTACCGATATCGTCATTAACGAAGAGTCGAAGATTTTCAATGTGTTCGATCCGAATGACAACCTCAATCGCGACAACAAAGGATTGGAATTTATCGATACGGTTCACATCGATTTGGATTCAGAAAATGAAGGAACAGTGGGGAATATTCCATTTTTGCAAAAACACGCAAAAGCAACGAATGTTCACAGTGATTTCTGGTTGTCGACAGTGAAATTGCCAATGTCAAATGATACCTATCAGCAATTGCAGTACTCACAGAAAGTAGGAATCAGTTTCCATGAACGGTTTAATGGAAAACAAGGCTTGATTAGTTGGCCGCATGTTACGATTAACACGCTGACGAAGATTGGTTAATTCACAGAGTCTTTTTTCAGAACGTTGAACGTATGCGACCACAGATGGTAGGTATTGACACCATTCTTTAAGGTCCGAATTCTCCATGTAACTAGAATGCAATCCACAAAAAAAGTCTCCATTTTCATGAAGACTTTAGTTTGTAGTGAGCCCGTCAGGATTACCTCTCTTTGGTCGGTGAACCCTATTCATCCATTGGATGAGCAGGGTTTCGAACAGGTTCAAATGTCGTGCAACAAAAAAAGCACCCTTTGCAGAGTGCTTCTTGTGAGCCGGCAGGGTCAAAAGTCGAACCGCATTTTTTGAGGTAAAAATGACGTTATCTACTATTAATAGGAGTTTGTAGAGGTTTTTGTAAGTGTTAACGAATGTTAAGGAAAGCTAGTTTTTTATCTATTGTGAGTTCTTAGGATGTCTTATTAATTCAGTTTTTCAAATGCGCTCTTAACTCAGTCAGCGTCCATATTAATAATGCAAATTCAGTTGATGGACTTAAAGCATATTTTGGCGCAGAGTACTTGAAAATACTAGATTTTCTCAAGCAATTTTTTCACTTTGTTTGTCTTGTATCCAGAATTGAGTTTGTCTAGCTTTTTGAGAGTGGATTTAGCTTTTTCTAGTTGCTCATCTTTAATGAAAAGTAGACTTTGGTACCACAAGATTTGAGCTTGATAGTTTGATTGCTCAAATTGAATAGAGGACAAGGTATTTTTCGCCTGATCTGACTTGTCTAATTGAATCAAGGTGATGGCTTTGTAGAAAAGTACATCCTGATTATCGTTGATTTCAAGTTCAGCATTAAAACCTTTCAACGCTTTTTTGTACTCTCCTAACTCGTAGTGCGCGAAAGCATTTTCAAGTGATGAAAGTGAGTCTCCATCTCGCGTGATTGGAGCATAAATATTTGGATAAGGTTCGTAGTATTCTGTGTAAAGGTTTTCAGGTGAACTCAAAAATTGATTCCAAAGAATCATTCCACCAACACCGAAAATAATTGCAATGCTAGCGGCAATTGCAATGCGCATAAAACGTCCTTTCGGTTTCTTTTGAGATTCGATTTCCTTCAATCGTTCTTTCAGTGCATCTTTCTTTGCCAATCGAATTCCATCTTGCGTTGATTTGAAATTGATCATCAAATCTGCAAATTCAGTATCCTCCAGTTGGCGCAATTCGACTTCCACGCGTTCCGAATCGGAAAGCTCACCTTTAAAATATCGTCTAATTAAATCTTCTTCCATCACGAGGATTTTATTTTTTCTCTCAGTCCTTTCATGCAACGCGATTTATGGCTTTTAACCGTGTTTTCATCCTTGTAATCCGTCGCCTCAACAATTTCTTTGATGCTGAACCCTCTGTAATAGAAGAGTTCCAGTACTTCTCTGCACTTGTCACCTATTTTCTTGAAAGCAGCCGCCAGTTGTTGACTTCTTTCCGATTCATCGTGTTCATCAATTTCAATTTCCACGACTTCCTCCTGAGTGGCATCCAGGCGAATCAATTTTGAGTTTTGCTTCGCAGCTTTCAGAATAAGGTGCTTGCCAATTCCAAACAAATATGTTTTTACTGAGCTTTTTTCAAGTTCTAATTGTTTTTCTACAAAATTTTGAAAGAGCGCGATCACGGCATCCTGATAAACGTCAATTAATTCTTCAGAGTTGAGTCGATAGCTTGCACTGAAAGCCAAAAATTCCTCTTTGTACTCACTATACACCCATTCAAATGCACGTTCGTCCCCGCTTCGTAATCGGTGTTGCAAGGATTTTTCACTGCTCTTCATAGACTTAGTATCAAAAGGGATAGAAAGGTTAACAAAAAATATTTTATCGTTCGTGTTAACCTATTTGTTTTTTGACGCACTAAGGTATAAAAACGTGTGAAAATGAAACAAATAAGTTACAAGTTAATCCTAGTTGCGATCCTATTGTTTGGATCGAACTCTGTCAATGCCCAATTCCTAAAGGAACTAGGTGAGCGTGTGAAGGAAAAAGCAAAATCGCGAACAGAGCAAAAGGTTGACGAGAAAACGGATCAAGCAATGGATAGTCTTTTTGTCAAACGCGATAAGAAAGAATCGACTAAATCGGAAGGCGAAGAATCCAATCAACCAACATCTTCATCTTCAAAAATTAGCATGTCAGGGACGTTCAATTACGCCTTTACAGCAACAATAGAAGTTGACACTTACAAAAAGAAGAAAACAGAAAAGAATGTCATTGTTCAATCTTATGGTGATGGAAGTCTTTTAAGTACTGTCGAAAAAAGTACTGTTTTACATGACCTCACCAATGAACGTGTTTTTCTCATTGATACCGTTACCAAAAAAGCGCAAGTGACTTCCTTGAAGTGGTTCCAGAAGATGCGAGGGGCAGATGCAAGCAATACCGAGAAAGATGAAGACTACGAAGTGATTAAAACTGGCCGAACACAAGTTCTCAATGGATACACATGCCACGAGTATATCATTACTCATGAAGATGGAAAGGTGGAAGCTTGGTACTCTCCAGGAGTTGAGTTTGACTACTGGGACTACATGCAAGGATTCTCAAAAATGTTTGGAAAGAAAAGCCCTCCAGTTGAATCTGGAAAAGGATATGTCATGAAAATGATCACTTTCGATAAATCCGATAAAAAAGTCAATTCAATGGAAGTTACTGATTTGAATGAAACCCCACGTTCTATCTCACTTTCTGATTATCAAGTGACCAAATTATTCTAACCATAAATTCAAAAAACAACTACTGAAATGAAACATATACTAGCGAATCGATTATCCTTTATTAGCATTACGGTGCTTTCAATATTGTTGGTTTTTAACTCGTGTTCTTCGAGTGACGATTCAAATGTTCAAGAGAACATTGAAGCAGCAGAGAAGATTCTGCAAGATTTACCTCAACTCAAAGAAGAAGTGAATCAACAAAAGGAGCAAATGAATTCACAACAATTAACAGGTTCTTTCAAAGGGGAACTAAGTGGAGAAGCATTTGAATTCTCAAACTGGATGACTAACGAATCCCGTATTTCTTTTCTAGACTTCAAAGGATTGATCTACGCTACAATCAGCAAGAAACCAATGGAGCAGGTAACGATTGAATTTGCTGCTGATAAATGGTCAGAGAAAGATTTTCCATTGGACGTTGCGGCTTCTGTTTACGTATCTGAAAACGGTGAGTATTTAAAAGTGAACTACGTCAAGAAGGACGCAAATGGAGATGTTCTGAGTGAATTCCAATCTGCCGAAGGTACAATGACTATCAAGGAATTCAACGATAATAGAGTGACTATTTCTTTTGATGGTGAAGGATTCGTTGGAGATTTCCGAAAGCAAGAACGAACCCCATTGAATTTTGAAATCGATCTAGACTACAATTTCATCACAAGTGATGCGCGAAGCAATAAATAATCAACTAAAAGAACATACAATGAAAATTACAATCACACTTACAATAATGACGGCTCTTCTATTGAGCTGTGCAGGAGAATCAGACAATGCAGTTGAACTGAGTAACTCCAACCCGGATACAGAAACTAACGCGCAATCTGACGTTCCTCAATCAGATGACGACACTCAAGTGGAGATCACTTTTTCTGCTGGAATAATGCAGGGAACGCATGTTTTCAAACCAGACGATTCAAATCCAATGAGTCAAATCAATGTGGGGTACAGCGACGACGTGACCAACCTAAATGCTTCAGGGTTAATCTCTGCTGACGGCAAGCACAGGTTACTCATCAATCGACCTTTTATGGGGGAAGCCGAAGTCGGTGCGCAAAAAGCGAAGAAATACACAAATGATTGCGGAGTCTTCATCATTACTTCTTTGGACGAGTCGTCAAGCTACGATCGTATTGACGGATCCTATACAAATTGCTCAAGTACTAATGTGACTGCAGTTGGCGCTTGGAAAGAAAGCTCAGTTTACAATCGACGTGGAGTCGTTGCAGAGTACAGTGATCAAGCGGCTTTGGAAATTCGAAAGAAAAATGGTTCCGAAGAAGCTGAAACTATTGATGTGGATGTCGTTTTCAAAGCACGAGAGTCAAGAATTAAGTAAGGCCCAAATAGATAAGGATGGATAGAAGAACCTACCTCAGACAAATGGCTCTCGTTACGGGTGGAGTGCTTATTGCGCCTAGTATTATTGTCTCTTGCAGTGACAAATTGAAAAACATCAAATTGGCGAGTAGTTTAGAACCCTTTAAAACTCTGGAAGAAATTAGACACTTCGTCCGTCTGAGTGAAGGAAATCTTAAGCTTGAATTGGAAAGACTAATCAAGAAGAAAGATGCTGAGGCGATTTTCAATTTTGTGAATCAAAGGATCGTTTCTATTCCAGGTAGCCCAAGCTCGATAGCATCGTGCGCGTACGACAGGCGTTGGGGGAAAGAAGCAATGTTACGTTGTGGTAAAGGAACTTTACGCGAGAAAAGCGACCTCCTTTTTTACGCACTATCTGAGGCAGGTTTCAGTCCTGACTACCACAGAGCAAATTTCCTGATGACTCCAGAGTTAGTTCGACAAGTCTATTGCAGAGAATGGTCAGATAATAATACTATCGAAGTTGATGAGGCCTACTTAGATAAGTGGGATGACACGCTGAACCCAACAGAAAATGAACCCGTCACAAAGTCAGTTGATTTGTCCGAAATTCAGCAACTTTCTAAGAGACTACTCAACAATTTGCCTGAAGGATATGAGCAAGGTCTTGCTCAAGTGGATTGGTTAGATGTGAGTGGAATTGAAGCTCCAATTGTTCGAGTGAATATTAATGGTTCAGTCAAGGATTTGAATTTTATTCAAGACAAAACATTCTCAGAATTTGATAAATGTGGTAATGATCTCTACGACCTTGATATCAATGAAGTAAACGTAAAACTGAATAAAGTTCGAATTAGCGTCAATGCAACGTTTTCCAACAAACTTGATGAACAATTAGAGATTGTAAAGGGAGAATGGGAGATAAGTGAGTTGCTTGGAAATCAAATAGCGCTACAATGTATACCCACTCTTCCTCAAGAGGCAATATTACAAGTTCCGATTAAAGATATTCAGCAATTTTTGCCTGTTCTATCTCTTCAAAACCCACGGATTCCTTTGGATGAGCGAATCAATTATTCCTTCAAAGGAGTTGGGTTTGACCTTATGGGAAATACTTTTCTCGAAAATGAAAATGGCACAATCCAGATGAATGGTCTCGAATTGAGCGAACCCAATCAGAAAGACACCAGTTCGGTTTCATCCTTGAAGGTAGAGTTACTTGATCATGAGTATCCAGCAATTAAACTGAAGTGTTTGCCGTTGGATGACGAAGGCAAGCCCGTTCTTGGTTTGTCAAGTAGTGCATTTGAAATCTTTGATCAGAAAAAGCGACAATTTCCGATTGTCCTGCAAAACTCCATTACAACGAGAGTCTTGATGTTTTTCGATTCAACGGCGAGCATGCCTTACCCTTATGCGGCAAGCGAAATCCCTGAAGAGACACTTGATCAAATTTATAGCGGGTTTGATGAAGCCTTGTCTTCTGTTGTTTTCGAAACAAGAATGTTCCAATTGAATTTTTTAGAAGGACTGAGTTCACTTGAATTGAAGCAGTACGATCATATTCTTTGTATTGGAGATGGC
>JAQXBM010000092.1 GCA_029252405.1 Crocinitomicaceae bacterium | reverse complement strand
CCTCCATCGGCTCTAAGTGTTGGGGAGATACTCAAGCGGCCAACGAGGACAGACTGTAAATCTGTTGGTTTTACCTTCGCAGGTTCGAATCCTGCTCTCCCCACAGAGTGTGTTTTTCTTCTAAAAAAAATATAAGCGGGAGTAGCTCAGTTGGTAGAGCGTCAGCCTTCCAAGCTGAGGGTCGCGAGTTCGAATCTCGTCTCCCGCTCTACGCTTCACAAGACGAGAAATTGTTTTGTGAAGCATTTGAAAGTACTTTATTTGCCGGTGTAGCTCAGTGGTAGAGTGCTTCCTTGGTAAGGAAGAGGTCACGAGTTCAATTCTCGTCATTGGCTCAGAAGAAGTGATATACAAGGTTCACCCAAAAATAGGGTGACTTTTGCATATATAAGAGTTTTATTAATAACTAAGTAACAAAAACAGAACAATGGCTAAGGAAACATTTGATCGTTCCAAACCACACGTTAACATCGGAACAATTGGTCACGTTGACCACGGAAAAACTACTTTGACAGCTGCAATCTCTAGCGTATTGGCAGGTCAAGGTCTTGCTGAAAACCGTGATTTCTCTTCTATCGATAACGCGCCGGAAGAAAAAGAACGCGGTATCACAATTAACACGTCTCACATTGAGTACGCAACTGCTAACCGTCACTACGCACACGTTGACTGTCCAGGTCACGCCGATTACGTAAAGAACATGGTAACAGGAGCCGCTCAAATGGATGGTGCTATCTTGGTAGTAGCTGCTACAGATGGACCAATGCCACAGACACGTGAGCACATCCTTTTAGGACGCCAAGTTGGTGTTCCAAGAATGGTTGTATTCATGAACAAAGTGGATATGGTTGATGATGAGGAGCTTTTAGAGTTAGTAGACATGGAGATCCGTGAATTACTTTCTTTCTACGATTACGATGGAGATAACGCTCCAGTAATTCAAGGTTCAGCTCTAGGAGCATTGAACGGAGAAGACAAGTGGGTTGCTACTGTAAACGAATTGATGGAAGCAGTTGATACTTACATCGAACTTCCTCCACGTGATATCGAGAAAGATTTCTTGATGCCAGTTGAGGACGTATTTACAATTACTGGTCGTGGAACTGTTGCTACAGGTCGTATCGAAACTGGTATTGTAAACACAGGAGATCCAGTTGATATCCTTGGAATGGGTGACGAGAAATTGTCTTCTACTTGTACAGGGGTTGAGATGTTCCGTAAGATCTTGGATCGCGGAGAAGCTGGTGATAACGTAGGTATCCTTTTACGTGGTATTGAGAAATCAGATATCAAACGTGGAATGGTTATTTGTAAGCCTGGTTCAACTACACCACACAAAAAATTCAAAGCTGAGATTTACGTTTTGAAAAAAGAAGAAGGTGGACGTCACACTCCATTCCATAACAAATACCGTCCTCAATTCTACTTGAGAACAACAGATGTTACTGGAGAGATCTTCCTAGAAGAAGGACGTGACATGGTAATGCCTGGTGACAACGTAACAATTACTGTTGAGTTGATCGTACCAGTAGCAATGAACAAAGGTCTTCGTTTTGCAATCCGTGAGGGTGGTAGAACTGTAGGAGCTGGTCAGGTTACTGAAATCATCGAGTAATAGCGATAAACAAGCACTTAGTGCTTAAGCATAAAATTAGGGGGAAGCTAGCTTCCCCCTTTTACACACGGGTGTAGCTCAGTTGGTAGAGTGGTGGATTCCAAATCCATTGGTCGTGGGTTCGAGTCCTACCGCCCGTGCAAAATAGAAGAGATGTCAAAAGTGAAAGAATACTTAAGTGAGACGGCGACAGAGATGTTGCACAGAGTTACATGGCCGACATGGAAAGAGCTACAAGCAAACACAATTATTGTTGTTGTTGCTTCCGTGCTTATTGCCCTAATTATTTTCGTAATGGATTTCGCATTCGGAATTACAGGTGGCGAGACTTGGCAAGGAGCCTTAGGTTTTATCTACGATATTTTTAAATAGTCATACCAATGGCAGAAGTAAAAAAGCGTTGGTACGTAGTTCGTGCTATTAGCGGGAAAGAGAAGAAAGTTAAGGAGTACTTAGACATGGAAATCTCACGTCTAAAGTTGAACGATTTCGTTGGACAAGTACTGATCCCTACAGAAAAAGTTTTTCAAATCAGAAACGGTAAAAAAGTAAGCAAGGAGAAAGCATATCTTCCTGGTTACGTTTTAGTTGAAGCTGCTCTAGTTGGAGAAGTTCCTCACGTTATTAAAGGTATTCCGAATGTAATCGGTTTCCTTGGAGCTGAGAAAGGCGGAGATCCACACCCTATGAGAATGGCGGAAGTGAATCGTATCCTTGGTAAAGTAGACGAGCTTTCTGAGTCTGAAGAAGAAATGAAAATTCCATTCGTTGTTGGAGAATCTGTTAAAGTAATTGACGGACCATTCAATAACTTCAGTGGAGTAATTGATGAGATTAACGAAGAGAAGAAGAAACTGAAGGTGATGGTGAAAATCTTCGGAAGAAAGAACCTTCTCGAGTTGAGCTACATGCAAGTAGAAAAAGAAGTTTAAAGAGTATATTAACCGTAGAAGTGACGAAAGCGATTAAAGCTTCCCGCAAGTAATCATGTTTGACTACACAATTCAACACAAATGGCTAAAGAAGTAGCAGGTTTGATCAAATTACAGATCAGAGGTGGTGCAGCCAATCCAGCGCCTCCTGTTGGTCCCGCACTTGGTGCAAAAGGGGTTAACATTATGGAGTTTTGCAAGCAGTTTAACGCTCGTACGCAAGACAAAGCAGGAAAGGTTTTACCAGCAGTTATCACTGTATACAGTGATAAATCATTTGATTTCGTAATCAAAACACCTCCGGCAGCAGTCCAAATTTTAGAGCAAACAAAACTTAAGAAAGGTTCTTCTGAACCAAACCGTGCGAAAGTAGGGAATATTTCTTGGGATAAAGTTCGCATTATCGCAGAAGACAAGTTGCCAGATATGAATTGCTTTACTGTAGACTCTGCAATGCGCATGGTTGCCGGAACAGCAAGAAGTATGGGAGTTGTAGTAAAAGGTGGTGAAGCACCAGAAACTAAATAATTGTAATTGTTATGGCAAGAATTTCTAAAAAGAGAAAAGAAGCCCTCGCGAAAATTGACGCGGAGAAGGCTTACAGCTTAACAGACGCATGTAGTTTAGTTAAGGAAGTTTCAACAACTAAGTTTGACGCCTCAGTTGATTTATGCGTACGTCTTGGAGTAGATCCAAGAAAGGCAAATCAAATGGTAAGAGGAACTGTAGCATTGCCTCACGGTACAGGTAAGGACATTAAAGTTCTTGTATTGTGTACTCCTGACAAGGAGGAAGAAGCAACTGCAGCAGGTGCTGATTACGTTGGTTTGGATGATTACATCCAGAAAATCAAAGGAGGTTGGACTGATATCGACGTTATTATTACCATGCCAGCGGTAATGGGGAAAGTAGGTGCACTTGGACGAATTTTGGGTCCACGTGGATTAATGCCAAACCCTAAAACTGGTACAGTAACAATGGACGTTGCTAAGGCAGTAACTGAAGTAAAAGCAGGTAAAATCGACTTTAAAGTTGATAAATATGGGATTATCCACTCGTCTGTGGCTAAGGCTAGTTTCGAAAGTGTAAAAATTGAAGAGAACGCAAATGAGTTGCTTCAGACACTTATCAAAATGAAACCGTCATCAGCGAAGGGAACTTATATTAAGAGCATTTACATGAGTTCTACCATGAGTCCTAGTATTCTAATAGACGCTAAGTCTCTAATTGCTTAAAACGGATTTGAAATGACAAAAGAAGAAAAAGCAAAGTATGTAGATGAGTTGGCTGGCGATTTAGCAAGCAACAACGTAATCTACTTGACGGATACGGCGGAATTAACAGTAGAAGCAGTAAACAGCTTGCGACGTAAAGCATTCAACGCTAACGTAAGTATGCGTGTGGTAAAAAACACACTACTTGAGAAAGCAATGGATCGCGTTGAAGACAAAGATTTCGGTGATCTAAAAGGGACATTGAAAGGTGCGACTTCAATCATGTTCGCAGAAGCAGGTAATGCTCCAGCTAAACTTATCAAAGATGTTCGTAAGAAACTTGATAAGCCAGTTCTTAAAGGAGCTTGGATTGATGAAGGTGTTTATATTGGCGATGACCAGTTGACAATGCTTGCAGATATCAAGTCGAAAGAAGAATTGATCGGAGATATTATCGGATTGCTTCAAAGTCCTGCTAAGAACGTTATATCTGGACTTAAAGGTGCTGGTGGAACTATCGCTGGTATCCTTAAAACGCTCGAAGAAAGAGCATAATTATTATTATTTATTAAGAATTTTTTAAAACAAAAATAAAATGGCTGATTTGAAAGAAATGGCAGAAGCGTTAGTTAACTTGACAGTTAAAGACGTAAATGAACTAGCAACTATCCTTAAGGATGAGTACGGAATCGAACCTGCAGCTGCAGCGGTAGCAGTTGCTGCTGGTGGCGGTGGTGGAGGAGAAGCTGTCGAAGAAAAAACTGAATTCGACGTAATCCTTAAAGCAGCAGGTGGTTCTAAATTAGCAGTAGTTAAATTGGTAAAAGAATTGACTGGAGCTGGTTTGAAAGAAGCTAAAGAAATGGTTGATAGTGCACCAGCAACTTTGAAAGAAGGTGTATCTAAAGACGAAGCTGAAGGTCTCAAAACTTCTTTGGAAGAAGCGGGAGCTGAAGTTGAAGTAAAGTAATTAGTTACTTAATTATTGGGAAAGGCGTCCGTCATTTGACGGATGCCTATTCCTGTTTTTTCGCAGAGGGTACAGCAATGTGCTAAATATTTTCACCAAAAACGTTTGACCTTGGCAACAGCAAGCAAATTATCAACAAGAGTGAATTTTGCGTCGAGCAAAAATCAGTTCGCATATCCAGATTTCTTGGATATTCAACTAAAATCATTCCGAGAGTTTTTTCAATTAGAAACAACTCCAGAAAACCGGGACAGTGAAGGGCTTTTCAAAGTATTCGCAGAGAACTTCCCAATTACAGATACAAGAAACCAATTCGTTCTCGAGTTTCTTGATTATTTTATTGACCCACCTCGCTACACAATTGAAGAGTGTATCGACCGTGGTTTGACGTACAGCGTCCCTTTAAAAGCGAAACTAAAATTATATTGTACTGATCCTGAGCACGAGGATTTCGAAACTATCGTGCAGGATGTATACTTAGGTACAATCCCATACATGACTCCTAAAGGATCATTCGTGGTAAACGGAGCTGAGCGCGTTATCGTGTCTCAATTGCACCGTTCCCCAGGAGTTTTCTTTGGACAGAGTCGTCACGCCAACGGTACTAAATTGTACTCTGCGCGTGTAATTCCATTTAAAGGATCTTGGATCGAGTTCGCAACTGACATTAACAGTGTTATGTATGCTTACATCGACCGTAAAAAGAAATTACCTGTTACTACTTTGTTCCGTGCAATCGGATACGAAAGTGATAAGGACATCCTTGAAATTTTTGACCTTGCTGATGAGCTTAAAGCGACAAAAGCAAACCTCAAGAAAGCGATCGGCCGTAAATTGGCTGCACGTGTATTGAAATCGTGGGTTGAAGATTTCGTAGATGAAGATACAGGTGAGGTAGTTTCAATCGAGCGTAACGAAGTATTGCTCGATCGTGAAACTGTACTCGAAGAAGAACACATCGAATTAATCACGGATTCAGGAGCTAAAACGATCATCCTTCACAAAGAGGATATCAACAGTGCTGATTTCACGATTATCTATAATACACTTCAGAAGGATACTTCAAACTCTGAAAAAGAAGCAGTAGAGCACATCTACCGCCAATTGCGTAATGCTGAGCCGCCAGATTATGAAACGGCAAAAGGAGTATTTGAAAAATTATTCTTCTCTGATACACGTTACGACCTCGGTGAGGTGGGACGTTTCCGTTTGAACAAGAAACTGGGTGATAACATGGAGGAAACTTCACGTGTATTGACCAAAACGGACATGATCTCGATCATCAAGTACTTGATCGAATTGATCAACTCGAAAGCAGATGTCGATGATATCGATCACCTTTCGAATCGTCGTGTAAGAACTGTTGGTGAGCAATTGTACTCTCAATTCGGAGTTGGTTTGGCACGTATGGCTAGAACAATCCGTGAGCGTATGAACGTTCGTGACAACGAGGTCTTTACTCCAATTGACTTGATTAACGCGAAGACACTTTCTTCTGTGATCAACTCATTCTTTGGAACAAACCAGCTATCTCAGTTCATGGATCAAACGAATCCACTTTCTGAGGTAACACACAAGCGCCGTCTGTCGGCACTAGGACCTGGTGGACTTTCTCGTGAAAGAGCAGGTTTCGAGGTACGTGATGTTCACTACACGCACTACGGTCGTCTTTGTACGATTGAGACACCTGAGGGACCAAACATTGGTTTGATCTCATCTCTTTGTGTATTCGCCAAAGTAAACAAACTTGGATTCATTGAAACTCCATACCGTGCCGTTAATAAAGGTAAGGTGGATATCAAAAATGAGCCAGTTTACTTATCGGCTGAAGAGGAAGATGAACAAACAATTGCGCAAGCAAACGCCCAAGTTGATGATAAAGGAAACTTCTTAACTGAGACGGTAAAAGCTCGTTATGAAGGTGACTTCCCAGTAGTACCGCCAACGGATCTTTCGTTGATGGACGTTGGAGCCAACCAAATTGCATCGATTGCAGCCTCATCTATTCCATTCTTGGAGCATGATGATGCCAACCGTGCCTTGATGGGATCAAACATGCAGCGCCAGGCAGTTCCGTTATTACAACCGAACTCGCCAATCGTTGGTACAGGAATCGAAGAGCTTGTAGCGAAAGATTCTCGTGTATTGATCAATGCTGAAGGAGACGGAGTTGTTGAATATGTTGATTCAAACGAAATCGTTCTTAAGTACAACTGGACGAAAGAAGATAAAATTGTGAGTTTCGATGGAGAAGTAAAACGCTACCCATTAACGAAATTCCAAAAAACAAACCAAGGTTCTTGTATGAACTTGAAGCCAATCGTTAAGAAAGGCGACGTAGTTGAAGAAGGACAAGTATTGTGTGAAGGATACGCAACTCAAGCAGGTGAATTAGCACTTGGACAAAACTTGAAAGTGGCCTTCATGCCTTGGAAAGGATATAACTTCGAGGATGCGATTGTTATTTCTGAACGTGTTGTTCGCGATGACGTATTTACATCGATTCACATTGATGAGTACTCATTGGACGTACGTGACACGAAACGTGGAATGGAAGAGCTTACTGCTGATATTCCTAACGTTAGTGAAGAAGCAACAAAAGACCTTGACGAAAACGGATTGATCCGTATCGGTGCTGAAATCAAAGAAGGTGACATCCTTATTGGTAAGATTACACCAAAAGGAGAAACTGATCCTTCACCAGAGGAGAAACTGCTTCGTGCAATCTTCGGTGATAAAGCAGGAGACGTAAAAGATGCTTCATTGAAAGCAGGTCCTTCATTGAGAGGAGTTGTAATTCAGAAGAAATTGTTCTCTAGAGCCGTTAAAGATCGTAAGGCGAAAGCTCAAGATAAACCAATCTTGGAAAGCCTTGATTCAGATTTCGACAAGGAATTTGCTGAGTTGAAAGGGAAATTGGTAGAGAAGTTATTGGATATCATTGGTGATTCTAAATCAACAGGAGTATTCAACAACTTTAAGGAAGAGATTATCAAGAAGGGAACGAAGTTCTCAGCGCGTAATCTTGGAGCAATTGATTACTCAATTGTGAATCCTACACAATGGACGAGTGATGACAAAACGAACACATTGATTGGTCGTGTGATTCACAACTTCAACATTAAATCAAACGATTTACTCGGAACATACAAACGTAAGAAATTCCATATCTCTGTTGGTGATGAGTTGCCTTCAGGAATTGTGAAAATGGCGAAAGTATACGTTGCGAAGAAACGTAAATTGAAAGTCGGTGATAAGATGGCCGGTCGTCACGGAAATAAAGGTATTGTTGCCAATATCGTTCGTGCTGAAGACATGCCATTCTTGGAAGACGGAACACCAGTGGATATCGTGTTGAACCCACTAGGGGTACCATCGCGTATGAACCTTGGTCAGATTTATGAAACTGTTCTTGGATGGGCAGGTG
>JAQXBM010000085.1 GCA_029252405.1 Crocinitomicaceae bacterium | reverse complement strand
CGGGGTCATTCCAACAAATAGTAGCGACAAAACTTCCTGTTTCTGAAAACTCAAATTCCAGAGTTTCAGTAGAAATAGTATCTCTTCGAATAATCGATTTGTCGTTTAAAATTATCGTTGCCAAGCTTTCAAAATCGGCAATTCCCCACCCCATTCTGTAGTCTGGTGCATCCAGTTCATTATTCGACTTAGCTGAATGAATGATTAATCCCTTTGCCATATCAGAAGTCATGAATGAACCAAATCGCTTGTGAAACAGCTCTTGAGCAAGAATTACTGAACCCGAGATATTTGGGGCAGCCATTGAGCTACCTGAGTTTGACTTATACCCATTTCCTTTTTGAGAGCACGAAATGATGTCTATTCCGTTGCCACAGATGTCCGGTTTAATTCTACCATCATCAGTTGGACCGAATGCACTGGAACGAGCAACTTGTATAGGGTCTTCTCCCCAATCGTAATCATAAACGTATCCAACGATTAATGAATTTTTTGAGACCTTGGCTGGACCAAGACAATCATATCCATCTTTCCCTCCATCTACCTCGTGTCCCCTTCTTGTTTTTCCAGTGCCGCGGTCGTTTCCACCAGAAAAAACCATCAGCGAATATGGAGCAAGATTTGCCACCAAATCAATGTACTGAGTACGCTTCATGTAATTACCAAAACGGTAGTCTTCTTTGCGGGAAACAGAATTATCTCCTGTCCATTTCCAGATCCCAGCCCTCTTCACCCATCCACAGTTCATTCCATACGAATGGTTAGAAAGTATTAATGGGGTCGGTCCAGTAGAAGATAATTGAGCCACTTCATTTATGGCATTACTCGCAGTATATAAATATACTTTTGCCATATTTGCCATGCCTTGCTTTGATATTTCTCCAGAACCAGATGCTATTGTTCCCGCTACATGCGTTCCATGCGGTGATCTGCCACCAGGCTGCATAATTTGCACTCTAGATTTCCCCGAATCATCCCTGAAATCCTTGTGTGCAGTATTTACCCCTGAATACTGTTCCCAAACGGAAATAGAAAGCCCTTCTCCCGTCAATTCAAGAGATAAATTACCACCCTTTTTTAAAGATGAAGTCCTTGTGGTTATTGCGGCAGGGCCGTTTTCATCAACGAACTTGAAAGATCTCCCAAATTCATCAATTCCATCAATCTTTTCTTTATCCAGTTTTCTGATCAGGATTCGGTTCACCCTTATCGAGTCTTTCTGGCGTATTGAGTCGATTAAGGTCTGTCGTTCTTGACTTCTGACTGAGATTAGGCGATTCAGCATATTCACATTTGTCTCATCCAAAACTTTCTGAAATGCTGCTTCGTAAATATTTACATCAACCTGAGATATAGCAGAAAATGAGATTAATGCGGTAACTGCAGCTACCAATATGATTCTTAGTTTTATTTGCATCTTTCAAATTTGAACGAATTTGGATTAAATTTACAAAAACACCTCAAATGGCAAGCTCAATCCTCACCGAAACCCCAGAACTCAACTATACAGAACCTTCAGACTACTTCAACCCTGAAGCATTCACCGCTCTTGTCGAGAACAGAAGAAGTTCCAGATTGTACACCGATGAAAAGGTTCCAGAGGAAATAATTCACAAGTGTTTGGATCTTGCTCTTTTGGCGCCAAACTCCTCGAACATGCAGCCTTGGGAATTCTACTGGGTGCGATCTGAGGAAAAGCGAAAGAAATTGAATGCGTATTGCTTGGATCAGAATGCTGCGAAAACGGCACCTGAAATAATCGTCGCAGTGGCCCGAAGAGATACCTGGAAGCGAAACGCGAAACTCATGTTGGAAGAGTTTGGTAAACAGGACGAGGAAGTCCCCAAAGCTGCGACTGCTTACTATAAGAAGTTGGCACCTCTCGCCTATAATCAAGGATTCTTGGGGATGTTCGGAATGATAAAGCGCGTTGCATTTAACGTCATGGCAATCAATAAGCCAATGGTTCGACAACCAAAATCCATTTCCGATATGCGGGTTTGGTCCAACAAATCAACGGCATTAGCGTGTGAGAATTTAATGTTGGCTTTCCGAGCGTATGGTTATGATACTTGTCCTATGGAAGGTTTGGATCAACGTCGCGTTCGAAAATTGTTGAATCTTCCCTACGGGAAAGCTGAAGTTTGCATGGCAATCAGTGTCGGAAAACGAGCGGATAATGGAATTTATGGTCCACGTATTCGCTTTGATCGTGAGTTGTTTGTGAAGGAAGTTTAGGGATTTTTGAATTTGATTGAATCTTGACAACAAAGCTCTTCATACTTACCCAAATTCGTCGTATTTTTGTCTTACCGAACGTCTAAATACACCCCTTGAGTACCACCACCCAAAAAGAGAAAACCCGTCGTTTCCGAAAGAAATTCATGGCTGAAAATCATCTGTGGTATTCTGGATGGCCACACTATCTGATTAATGGGACATTATTGTTTGGAAGTTGCGTTTTTCTGTTTATTCAAATTGAAGAATTAAGGCTGATTGAGCTACTTGCAATCCCAGTGACATTAGTACTTGGTAGTTTGTTCGTGTATTTGGTTCATCGTTATCCTCTTCATCAGAAATACAAACCTGTCCGAAAGCAAACTTACGATCAGCACACCCTAATTCATCACCGGTTTTACACAAATGAGCTTTATCAGGTTGAACCAGATGAAGAATACAACTCTACTCTCTTCCCCCCTGCTGTCGTTCTGGGCTTCTGTATTGTATTCCTCCCCGGATTGTACTTTTTGACGCGCTTATTTCTTCCGCTTAATGTGGTATACTTATTCGTTGGAACGAGCAGTTTTTACTTCATTCTCTACGAGGTTGTTCACTACATCTCTCACCTTTCAATAAATCATTGGTTGATGCGCATAGGATACTTTAGACGCATGCGCAAGCACCACTTGGACCATCACGATCCTCGCCTAATGGAGAAATACAACTTCAATATTGTGATTCCTTTGTTCGATTTTGTTTTTGGGACGAAGAAAGTGGTATCAGAATAAATTCAATTTTAAGAGTAAAGGCAAATACACCTTTAATTCTTACTAATCCTGAAACGGAAATAGATTTTCTCCTCCCAATACTTCGCGCACGGCATCAATCGTTGGTGCAAAGAAGTATCCACCTCCTGTTGGAGTAACAAAATCTTGATCAATCTTGATGGTTTCCATCGATCCGTCTTCCTTCCTAAGTTCAATAGTACGGGTCCGATTAGTACTTACGCCGTTCTGACCAATAATCGGATCATGTCCACCAAAATTGGGTTGCACTTTTGAATTTGCCCACCTGCGTTGCAAAAACTCGAATTGATCTTCAATTGTAGATGCGTAGCCTAAAAACATCAACCCACGTTCTTGATCAAGAAGGCGCTTCGTGATTCTCTTTTTGATGACTTCAGGTCCGAATGGAATTCCTCGTCTGAGAATTGAGCGCATTAGGTTGTCCTCGGGTTTACCTAGATCCGTCACGCTATCTCTCGGGTTGATTTTTCTGATATGTGCGAAGTGAGGACATACCTTCGCAAGGAAATCAGCACCCGCTTGAGAATAAGAATCTCCTGGGTAACCAGAAATTGGACGAAGACTCGACGGACGTGTGTTGTCATCAAAAATGAAGTGGTTATTTGCTAATTTATCATCCCCCAGTGCTTGATTTTCTGCATTTGGAGATCTCAATAAGGGCGCACCACTCGGCCATCTACCAACGAGCATGGAGGCAAATTTCACGTGATCCATTCCTAATCGCTGCGCCTCCTCTCTGGCAAATTTCCAGAAGGCTGGAACGTTTTGATTCAATCTGCGAACAACTAAGTAAGAGCCGTGTTTTGCCCAATTAGGGAAATTAGTTGCTGGCCCAACTGAAGCCGTAAATGATTCCGAAGATTGTCGTTGCTCCCCTAGCAAAAACTGTCCAGGCCATGTCAACATTTGTCCAGGTTTGGCGAATTTCATTCTTCGATCATCAGTATTTGAGATATAGCGTTTTGTAATGTAATCTCCAGGAGAATTTGATAGACGCCCTCGAACACCAGGCTGCGAGACGCCATCCTTGAATCCAAAATGCTCATGCCCGTGCAAATCCCCTTTTAGTGCGCTTCCGTATTGCTGGAAGATGAGCTTCATGTTGTTCCTGTTGGCTTTATCTTTGATCGTATCGACCATTTCTTCCAATTTCTCTTGGCTATCGGCAGCAACAATTATAATCATGTCGGCCTCATTCTTCTTCCCCCCAACTTTCCATTTTGATGGAGCGCCTGTCTTGTTTCCAGTTGGATCACCCAAATACGAAGAACGTTCGGCAAGTCCCTGTCTGAAGCTTTCTTCTCCGAATTGTGCTGCAGCAGTCTTGCTCGTCAAATTTGCAATTCCTCCATGAGAAAACGCAACATTAACCCAGGTAGAATTCATATTAACGAACTTCTTACCAAGTCTATGTCTTCGAACTCTAAAAATTTTTCTGAATTCGAATACCTCCCGCATCGAAGTAAGATGTGGACTCAACCAAATTAAAAAATTCTTTGGGGTTCCAGGGATCAACTTTGATTTCGTGAATTTGTAAAACAAGAAATGTTGGTGACTTTTATTGAATCCAGGAATGATGTTACCTTGAATATTGTATTGTTCTTGCTTAGTAAAAGTTGGTTCTGGAGGACCGCCCAAAACATCTTTGTTCAAGTCACTTTTGTCTGAATTTAATTTGACACCAATTAATTCCTCAGGCTTGATAACGGGAATAGTATCTATCAGTCCTTGAATTTCCTTGATGGACATATTATTGACAGTCAGTTTCTTCGGTTTTTTCATAACTCAATCTTAATTTTTTCTACCACTTCTAGTTGCTGCCAATCCATGCAAAACAACCGTAATGTGCTCGGCCAATTGACCGCCATATTCAATTTTTCTACCTCCTAACTCGAGATCACCGACCTCATAATTAAAGTTGTTAGGAACGCTATACTCCAGTCGCATAACCTTACCGCGCGATCCACGAATAATCTTCCACCAACTATTGGACGCAGGTGTTCCGTTCGGTCTAGTGATTCCGCTATTGTCCCAACCAGCAATGTACACGCCTACAGGATCAACAAAACTCACCATCAGCCCTTTTCGAGCGAGCATATTCACGTCGTATGAAGCTCTTGGATCAACAGAAGTTCGTGCACCACTGAAAGGTACCCTGATATCAAAATTGTCGTTACCTGGAGTATCAGCAACTACCGAATCTCGACACAAACCAATCGCATCATTCAGTGTATTGATGCCTTGTATGTAATGAACGATGCCATCAGTCGTATTCCAATCGTTTAATTTGTCGTAAACGCCATTGTTGTGTAAATCGGCTTCCTGAACTCCAGGTCCAACAAGTGAATTGTAAATATCCACAACCGCTTGTCGATCATGAAGCCATAATCGCTCGTAATACTCAGGGAGTTCCGTCACGAAAGTCACTTTTATGATTTTTCCAGCTTGATTCCGCTCCACGTACCATTCGAAGTACTCATTTTGATGACGTCGTGTAGCAACATCGGAATCCACCAGTTGGTACGCTGCCATTTTATCATCGCGATTAGCAGTAAAGATTTTATCCCTTGGAAAACCCATCCATGTAATGGCTTTTGCTCCCGCGACTGAAGCATCAATGGCTGTTGGGTCGAAAAACCCTCCACCATTATCCCCAGGTGTAAAATCATTAATTCGTGATTTGACATAATCGCTCCATAGATCATAAAACGGTGAACCGTTTGGTAAATCACGCAATGAAGCAGGCGTGTCGAATTTATTTAATAAAGGCATATTAAATCTTTAAGTTTTCAATAAATGCTATTGGTTGAATTGTGGTTCATAGAAACAGCAGTCTCCTAAATTTAGGCCGAATTATTGAATATCCCAGTGGTATAATTACCCTTTTTTCAAGATGTTTGGTGGTGTTTTCCGAAGTTATACTACTCAATGAGAAATACAATTAGTTGTTTTCGAGTAAACTTTTCACAAAAATGAATGTTTCTAGAACATTTAAATAGCGCGGGAAACAAGGCACTTATCAGGTTAACTAAATCGGAGTTGCTTTCTCCTACGAATTGGGAAACTGTTCAACAGAGATCCAGCCATTACTAAAACCATTCCTACCAAAGTAAGGTTAAGAAAGTCCATGCGTAATATTGGACCAAACACTATCAGAACTAACGCTCCAACTACCGATATAATGAAAGGAAGCCAATACTTGCGTCTAACAGCTCGCCTCCATAGAATCCACAAGTTCAATAATAGCAAACCGCACAGTACTGGAAGAATCCACGGACTATATGGAATGGTTGAAATACCTGAAATACCGAACATAGTCATATATCCAGCCCAACAAAATGGACATTTTGGGAAAAATGCGATTAGAATTGGTAAAATGATGCTTAAACCTCCCGACAAAAATCTTCTGAAGGATGATAGGACTTTTCTCTTTTTACTTACTTGATTTCTCAATTCGTTCATGACGACTTCAGAATCCCATCTTAATCGAACAAAACTTTTAACAGGTCGTCCTTTAGGGTCAAGAATGTATAGTTCCAGTTGGTGCTTATTCACCAAGCTCCCAATGAAATTGACCGATGAGTCGAAATAGCTAAACACCATTGACATCTTCTCCTCTTCTACTATTTTAAAAAACTTGTCATTTGGGGAGAATTCTACATGACGTTGAAGTCCGTACAGTCTAATTTTATTCGGGCTGTCATGGGATGGATCATAGGTAAAAGCGGCGGTATTCACTTTCCCTTCAAGTCCGTTTTCTTTGATCATTTTTTGCAACTGAGCCAATCTGCTAACAGTTAGCGAACACTTGTTGTGATTTGTGCATCGCGTATAAAAGAAAACGAGCACCGTAGGTTTACCAGTAAAGAATTCCTGGTAGACCATCTCATCGCCATCTTGATCTTGGAGCTTAAGATTTAATAAGTTCTTTCGAGAAATTCGAAGGAAGCTTTTATTTTCCGAAATATCATCGTCACAACAATCATCCGCAAGTTGTTTCGTATTCCGAATTGCCTCGATCGTTTTAACTAGTTCCTGTTCATTCTTAGCATTAAATGATTTGGAAGTTAACCAAGACTCCAGTTTTGTAATGCTATTCTCTGCAACCGGGGCTAGTTTCTGAAGGGATAAAAATATCTCATTTAGCGCAGTAGTAGAATTTTCAAGGGGCCATTGAGGAGCGTATTTCTCAAATGTCACCCGGTCATCATTGTAATAAACATTTTCTATTGCCGACACCAAGTATGCAACGGCATGAGGATTGGGCTTCTCCATCCCATTCAATGCCTTCGCAGCAGCAGCTACTAGATACGCGCTCCTGCTATTTTCGAGGGTCTCCAGAGCAATTAACAAGGACTTCGAGTTAAGCCCATGCTTATGCAAAGAGGCCAAAATGTATCCCTGCAATCTAATCACCTGATTCGATCCACGGTCCTTATACATCGTATGCTTCTCGTCGAGAAGTATCGCCAGCACTTCAGCCGGATTTTTCAAACTCTCTGCTTGATCAACGAAATTGGCTATCTCAAATTCACTCGTCGTGGATTGAAAATCTGGAGCCTCTGCTCTCTTTGAAGCCCAAAACTTCATTTACTTCTTCTTACTTTTTTCAAAGGCTTCAATCATGTCGCGAAGATCTTTAGACTCTGCAGAATTTTTCAGTTTGTCTAGACCTAATTCGAAGTCGTCAACGTCTGCAACACTCTCAGTGAACAATTTCATACCTTCAGAAGAACCTTCCTGCAAGAACAAAAGCGAGTTCAACAATGCAACCTTTAATTCTTCGCCTTTATCAGCTCCGGCATCTTCCAGAATCACATCTTTCGAATGCTTCGCTGCGAGTTCAGGATGCAATGTATACAGGGCTGTTGCTGCAGCATGTCTCGTCTCTGGATCTTCATCGGAATCTTTCAAGGTCTTTTCGAGCAATTCTTTCGCGCTTTTGTCAGATCCTAAATTTCGGATTGCTTCTCTCTTTGCAATAACCGACTTCGAATTTTCGGCTACTTTCTTTAAAACATCGAGGTGATCTGCGTGCAGATCGTAGGCGAGCAATTGAACGGCCACTTCAGGTTCTATTAATTCATCAGACTCACTTTCTAGAGAATTGATCAATTTTCGTTGCGCGTATTCATCCTTATCCATTGCCAGTATCTCCAATGCTGAACCTCTCAAATCCTTATTTGAGTGATCAATTGCTGTACGCAACGCATCTTTATAATCAGCGGCATTCGGTTGGAGCATCCTAGGAGCACTTATCTCTGCTAATTGTAAAATTGCTAATGCAGCTAAGGCTACTTTTCCTTCTCCGTCTCCAGATTTCAATGCTTCAATCGCTTCTTGCATAACATCTTGCCTGGACAAGACGAGTTTCGAAATACCCGAAAATGCTTTAGATCTGATCTCATGATTTTCTTCCTTGTTTCTTACAATTTTTAATGCCTTATCAATATCATCTTCCTCTTTGAAGTTGCCCATGTTTTTTGCTGCGGCCAAACGCACTTCTAATGAATTAGACTCATCCAAAAAGGTCTTTCTGGAGATTACCGCCTCTTTCTCATTTTCTTTTGATTTCTCAATCTGGAGCTCAGCTTCTTTTCTCAGCTTCTTTTTGTACTCCGATTCTTTATAGTTATATGCTGCCATAATTTCTTTCCTTTATCAAACTCAATTAAACAATACTATCTGGAAAATCCAATGGGATATCATCATAGTCGAAACCTAAATAATCACTAGGGTCCTGACTAAGTTGTCCGTGATAGTCAATCATCTGTTCCACTCGAGGCATTGAACCAGGTGCAGAAACAGTTGGGGAATCAGGTAGACCACCCCAATTCGCTTGATTAGGTCTAGGCGAGTTATTATCTCCATCCCAAGGCCACATCGTATCTTTTGTGTAATTACCAATAGTCTCTGGAGATGCCGCATCACCAATTGTAGATCCATGTCCTTGGCGATCGTACGATTTTTTATCGGTAGAATCAAATCGATAACCTGGTGTGATCCACTGCCATTTGGCCCATAATCGATCTATGTTACAATGTAGCATGTAAAACAATGGATCAGCTGGAGACCAACCTACGCGCATTAGTGGCCCACCCCAACTAACGTGAGCCGCACCGTGAGGAGAACCTTCTAACCCCTCATTAGCAAAGACATTATAGTCATCAGAATCATGGAGCGTTTCGTATTCAGTTCTCTTCGCCCATCCCCAATCGTCTCCTCCGATGGTGTAAATTGGACTTGGAGTTAAGTCTGGATTCCAGGGATAATCGTTCAAATTGAACAATTTATGTGCTCTCCTTAGTTTAGGTCCAAGTATAACCTGATCCGAACCTGTTAAGTTCGTTTTCCAGTTTACCAGTGGGTTCTTTGCATCGAAGTGGACTACTCCAGACCTATCCGGAAATCCTAAGAAACCTGTATTAAACATCGTCTCATTCTTAGCGAACATATCCCAATATGGTATCGTAACGTGAGCATAACTCTTCAGTGTTCCATCCCTTTGTTCAATCTCTAGCGCTTGAATCTCTCGTTCCAAATTCAATAAGAACGAACGGTGCCACGGTAAGAAACAACTTCTACCGTGAATCTCGGCACTCGTATCGGGAACGTGCATGTCCTGAAGGTTTTTCCAAGGTAACTCTCCCCCGTGACTTGTGTTCAGATACATAATTGCCTCCAAGAAGTCTTTTCTCTCGTTAGCACTCAGTTTGTTCGCATTCTTACGAACCCGAACCATCAGAGTACTGGTATAGAGAAGATCACTGCCTTCAAAGACCGAAATCCCTGTATCTTCATCTTCATTACTTGCAAACCCTACACCCGTATCATGATTAAACTCTCCAGCAACGAAAAATAATACCCACTGATCGTCACCTCCAGTTGGTGGTAGCGTGATGCTTAATTCTGATCTTGATGAGAATACATCTGGACCGCCTTCTGCATTAGAGAAAAAGGTGACCCTTCCACCACCAGGTATACCGCCATTCTTGAGATTCACCGTTCTTTCGGCGCTTCCTTCAGATTGACGGATCCAAGCTGGTCTTGGTGACCATCCAATATAATTCGTGTGTTTTTTCTGACCGCTTCGGTCATTGATTCTTATTTCGATCATATAATGTGTTAGATTAATTTAGCACATCCGATCAACCTATGATTTGTGCAGACACAAAAGTTGCGTAGATATTCAGAAGTGATAGCAAAGTTATTGCTGAAATATAGTCATAAAAATCTGAAGATCTTTAAATGATATTGGAACACTTATCTGACTTATCAGCTATCCATCCACATAAGAAATCTGATACTCCTTCAACTTCTGAACAATTCTAGAGCGTTCCTGAGCGTAGAAATCAACTTTCTCTTTGTGTTTTTTCTGAAGACGTTTACCCTTGTAATAATTCTGCATGCGCAGTCCAACTTTCGCATAAACCATACTGAATCGGAACATAGGATAAAGAATGACCGTCGACGCTAAGGCGATCCAGCAATTGGATGTGAGCCAGTAAACGACTCCTCCAATAATAGGGGTCCAAAGACCAAAAAGAAGCAATCCAACAGCGAAAATGAGCGTTCCAGTAAACGCATTGTCGAAGTTTTCGCCTTCGTCATCTGCAACCATGGCGGATTTGACTTTCTTTCGGAAAATGATCTTCGTGAGTTGATATGGGATAAAGAAAAGAATTAGGCTGGGCAATGCTATGACTAACCCCAAAATGATGAACAGCCATTTGAAGAAGGAAGGTTTCGAGCGCTTCGTGCCGCCCAGAGAATCATCAGAAATCCCTAATTCATTGATTTCCTTGAAATAGTTTTCGATTCGCTCCGACATTTCCGAATATGCTTTCGGCTCCTCTTTTTCAAAGTGCGCGACAGCCGCAGCGACGTTTTGGCTAAATTCGAAATTGCTCTGTTTGTCGCTGAATGAGATGTCGTTTTCCTCTTGATGAATACCGATGAACAAACGAGAAATGTTCTTGACCAAGCTTTCGTTGTTTGTATTGTCGATGTGGATGATGGAGTTCTTCAATTCCTCCTGCATCTGGTTGGTTTGAGCTCGGTAAACATCTCCCAAATCAGCACCTTGCTCAACTGGATCAAAGCTTAACGCCTCTCCTATTTTTACCACTACACGACTTTGGAACTCGTGTGGATTCGAATAACTCAGTCCAATTGGAATGATCGGAACCGTCTTCCCTTTTTTCGTGAACTCATCGAATCCAGCTTTGATACGCACAGCACCTGTTTTCAACTCTCTAATCTTTGAAACTGTTGCCGTACTGGCCTCCGGAAATAGAATGATGCATTTATTTTCATCCAAACTGCGGTAGCACTCCTCGAACATTTCGTCGTTACTGACTTTCTTTTTCGACAACCAAGGTCGATGCACCGGAATCATGTTCAGTTGATTCTTTAGAATGCGCTTTTTCAATCCTTTTCCAAACCAATTTGCTCCTGCTAAAAAGTAAATTTCTCGATCTAAGTTCGTCGCAATCGTGATTGGGTCAAGTAAAGCACTCGGGTGATTTGCCACGAAAATGATGGGACCATCTTTCGGAACATTCTCTGAGCCTATCACATCAATCCTTCTAAAATAGAGATTGAGCGACATGCGCGTGATTGGTTTTAAGATGGAATACAACATACTTTCGTTTTGTATGTGAAATTAGAGAGTTCGATTAGAATCAAAGAATTGAATCCAACAATTCCTTTTTGTTGAGTTGTGAGATTCGCAAATGAGAATATGAAATGCCTATTGGACCGTGAAATTACTTTCACTGCTGAATGAGCTGAACACGAAACTCGCCTTCGTATTTACCATCATCACAAGTGATTTGACCATCAGCTTTCAATCTCTCACCGACCGAATTAGTTACTCCAGTGCCTGTTAACTGACGAACCACACACTGACAGTTGTTCGAACTAAAATCATCTGAAATTATTTGCGCTGGGTACTCGTTTCCAATCATTTTACGCGGATCGAATTCGTCCGTCAAAATTTTCATGTTCCAATCTTCTACGGAACACAAGAAAACATCAGAAATACGCACCTTGCCCTTACCAGCACCACTCGACACTTCTCCATCTTCCGACATAAGCGTAATGTGATAATCTGGAAGATCTTCTGGTACCGATTGAATTTCTTGTGTTAAGTCATCACCACTAATGTCTTCTTTTTGATAGCTTGTATTCTTATCGGAAGCGTCATTCTCTATTACTTCTCGATCAGTTGTTTCGGGATCTCCTCCACATGCTTGAACCGAAAAGCAAATACTTCCTAAAATCAGTAGCTTGAAAAAACTTGTCATTGTTCGTCTTTTGGATCAGTTATTTCCTGAAAATAATCAATTGAAATGAGTTAGTATATGAATTGATGAATAACTGCAAAAAAATACGACTTGAACTTCAAATAACGGACTATCAAACCACTTTAAATTGCGTCACGAAATCATCTTCAATGTCGCGATAACTGTTGGTGCAATAAATGTGATCAATGCTTTCTTTGAGTTCGTCAAAACCATAATTGAATTGACCGTGAGTGACAGACAAAAACACCTTCGCAGCGCCTTGCTTTTTCAATTCCTTTGCGAGGTTCTTAAACGTTCTACCGCCATCAGCTAAATCATCAACAATTAGGCAATCTTTTCCCGCAACGTCTCCTTGAATGCTGATAATTGGCTCTCCATCCACGCGCACTTTGTTCGAAGGAACGAGATCGGCGTTTAACTTCTCTGCGATTGAATGCGTTGTTTTGTAAGCACCAGCATCAGGACTAACAAGCACTGGAGCCCCAACATCTTTGTAGGCTTTCTGAACAAACTCGAAATTGGAGATCTCTTCTGAATTATCAATCAATGCGAGGCTGATTGAGCTGTGGGGATGCAAAATCATTACTTTGTCGAAGCGCATACTGTTGATGAAGTTCGCGATCACTTTCAAATCAAAGGATTCGTTTTTATTGAATCTACGATCGGAACGTTGACCAATTAAACAATAGATCGTTAAGGTTGAGACGGCCGTTTTATTCATCGTGTTTGCGGCGTCCCATGCCTCCTTGATCGATGCGGCAGCAAACAAATCCTCGTAGCTATTCCCACGGATTTTCACCTCAAGATTCTCGTTTTGAATGATTTTAGCTACTACTTGTCCGTCGTGAAATTTCTTTACTTCGTAAGTCATCGTTTCTGGTTTAAAGATTGTTATTCACTCGATCTCGAATTTCCTGCAGATTCGTTTGATTCTCAAATCGACCATCCTCGTAAATCAATTTCAATTCACCCTGCTCCTCTTCTTGTTCCGTCACTTGATCTACAAGCATGTATTCACCATCTTTCAAATCGACTCGAACTAAGCCTTTTGCGGATTTCTTCACGCCGTCATCTGTAATTGGATCTTTGAAGATTTCTCTTCGCTCCCCGTCAACAACTACTGAAGTTGCTTTCATGGCGAATCCAAACGTATCCCGCGTGTTGAATTGATACGTAAAAGAACCAATTCCTAACACAACGTTCGTTGTTGCGAATCCTTTATCAGCTAGGCGTTGACAGATATTCTCAGCTCGTTCCGTTGTGATACTATCTCCGTAAATCGCGCCAATGTGCTCATCCAAGACTTTGAATCCTTGTTCGTTCGTAGAACCTCCAAATAGATCCCACAATAACTCAACAACTCCTTTTTCTTGCGGTGTACTTCCGCCTAAATTTCTGTTTTCTCCACAGATAATATCGACAGGATCTCCACTATCAGGACGAATGACCAATTTCCCGTCACGACCTAAAATTTCTTCTTTGATCTTTGGAAGGTATTCTGTTAGCACTTTCCACAAATCCCACGTATCGCTCACCACAGAAAGAATTCCGGCTGGATACGTTTTCATTAATTCTCTAAATGTTCCAATTTCATCGTCCTTTGTTCCTGCACACATTACTGAGTGCTCAGTCGCATTCACTGATCCGACAACGAAACCTTCCGCGTTGTAATATTTACGCATTCCGCTGATCACGGGCAATGTATCCGACCCCATGAAAACTGCTGCGTGTCCCATTCCTGAAGCTTCAGCACTTTGGAATCCACCCATTCCTCTCATAGAGAAATCATGTCCCTGGAATTCAATGAATCCAAGGTTTTCCTTATCCGTTTTTAATGCCCATTTTTTGAAAATTCGCTTGTAGTTAAGTGCGATAGATGCTGAAGTCATAGGCTGCCAGAACATCGTTGAGAGTATCGTTTCCAGGAAATTCGTCACCCAATAAAACTCCTTTACCGTATTTACAACCGTCACCATTGGAACCCGAATTGGCACTTCCAGTCCTTCAGGCAACGATTTCACTTTGATTGGCAAGTACTGTAAATCGTGCAAGCGCTCAAAATGTGCTACATCATAGTCAGTTCCGAGATACATTGATAATTCAACCTTTATTTCTTGGCAAACTTCATTTTTCGGTTTAGAGAAAAAGTTGCTTTCAAAATATTCATGGAGCCATTTAATCACAAACTGTTGTCCGAATGAAAGAACTTTGTCGCATCCTTTTGGAGCGTATTTGTTACTTCGTGGTGTCCAATTAGAATAGACCTCTTCGGTTCCATTTGGATATTGCTGATGATGGCCTGTTTTGTAACCATCAGTTAAGAGTAAAGCGTTCATAGTTATTGTCTTTGTTCGTTTAAAATAGTATCTAAATCTCCGTTTAACACATCTTCAAGTTGATTGAAAATTGGAGTGTTGTATTCATTGCAAAGCGTATCGATGTATCGCCATTTGTAAAATTCCTTCGGGCAAACAACCACTAGTTTATTGGAAGAAATGTACATTCCTATTTCTACCAATGAAATTGGTGACAGGGAATCTGGCAAGAAATTCAGGATGATGATATCCGACAGTTTCATGGCCTCTAGTTCCCATTTAATGTGATTGCGCATCTCTTCATCGTTCAAATTATTGTGACGAGGATTTGTTGGATCGAAAAAATGATATGCTGCTTGAAAGGTGCGAGTCGCAGTTTGACGCCAGTTGTTTTTACGAGTTGTCGCCATGCTCCCAGCAAGAAAAACGGAAGCTCTATCCTGTGGTATTTGTGAGATATCGTTTGGCGGTCTAAAAATCATTCTGTTTGTTTCTTTGAACCAAATATATATAGATTAAAACGATATCAAACTATATTTTGTGTATTTTTTACACTAAATAAGTGTAGACTCCTGTATTGCTCACTTTTAAACACGATATGTAGTTGTTAAATGTACCAAAATCATACGAATGATTAGTTTCTGCCTTTTTCAGTTGGATACAGTGAAACCAACGTCTCACTTTGCCAGAATTCTTTCGTATCAATATCAATGACGGAAAGTTTGCCTGTAAATGCGGCTCCAGTATCAAGGTTCCAAACATTCACGCGATTCCATGGCTCCTCTACTCCCCAGTGCAAGGTTGGCGTATGACCGATGTAAATCTCGCGAAAGAGTTTTAGGCGTTTGGGGTAACAACTTTCATCTTTCTGCACTTTGCCGTGAATGGCCAGAGCGAGCTCCCATAGTGTTCTGTCCCAGGAATAATTCGAAGAATAATGTTCTTTTTCTGGTCCATGCATTGATGAGAAGCCAGCGTGAATATACAAGCGATTCGCATCATCGATAAGGTAATTCTTCATGCGTTCAAAGAACTCGATGTGCAGCTTTCGATCTTCCGATGATATATTCTCGTAGCTTTCAACAGAAGATTGCCCGCCATGTTTCAACCAAATCAGGTTTCCCTCACCTGTTTTGAGCCATTCGAGACACCACGCGTCATGATTCCCAAGAATAAATTCGCACGAGTAATTCTTTTCAAGTTGAATGAGGTATTGAATGACTTCGGCTGACTCACTCCAGCCATCGACGTAGTCCCCAAGGAAGATCAAGTGATCGGAAGGTTGTAATTTTGCACGTTCGAGTACTTGAATCAAGCCTATTAATCCACCATGGATATCACCAATAACGAGTGTTCTATTCATAAATCAGTGCCAAATTAATCCTTTTTCATTCAATTTGTTCTGAAATTTCTGAGCTTCACCAAAAGATTTGTAATCGGGTATCTCATCATGAATGATTTCACGATATGCCAAGTACATTTGATTTGAGGCTATATCAAAAGGCATTTTCCCGCACCCAGTGCACATTCCCGGTATAGCCACAGTGTTTATATTATCATTACTTAAACAGGCGATTAATGCGGCTTTCATAGCGAGATACGCATTTACGGACGTGTGAATATTGAAATTCATGGGAACCCTCATGGTTGGTGCAGAAATGAGATACGGCACTTTTTTATCATTGGTTTCCAAGACAATAGACCTCCCTACCAGAAGCTCACGCTCAGGAAGTTCTTTGATTTTTCCCTGCAAAAAATCTTGCAATTGCCAGCCAAATCGATTTGAAAGAGGAAGATCAACTCCTCCATCCATGAATCCAAATGAGTTTGCAGGACTCACAACGGCGTCACAATCAACTTGAGTCAAATCATTAAATTCCACCAATACATCGGCTTCGTCCTTAAAATTCAATCTCCATGCTTCAACCATTTTGGCGTTCAGATCTACTAATTTTACAGTTAGTTGTTTCATCATCATTGTTTTATATATTCTGGCAAAACTTTATCTGTTAGCCAAACACCATTCTCCGAGAGATAAAATGTATATCCATCTTGAATCATTTCTCGAGCCATGATCTTCAGAATTATCGGTTTTCCTCTTCTCGATCCAACGTTTGTTGCTGTTTCAAGATCTTTGCTTAAATGAACATGCAGTCGATTCATTGGAATCAAGCCTTGTTCTTTGATGGTATCCAAGAATTTATTCACCGTTCCATGATATAGGATCTCGGGCGGAGTTTCCTCCTTTAATTCAACATCAACTTTGACCGAATGCCCTTGACTGGCTCTAATCTTCGTTTTGTCTGCATTGAATGCAAAGCGTTTTTTATTATTTGTTTCCACGACTTCATCAAGTAGGTCGTGATCAATTCTAATTCCTTTTTTTCGAATTCCAGCGAGTAGTATTTCAGTAGGAATCCAGCCATTTTCGTCAAGCTCTGCGCCAATTACTTGGGGGTTATGTCTCAGGATGAGACTCATTAGTTTACTTATGTGTTTAATTTGTGTTTTCATATTAATTGTTGATACAACTGATAGTTTTCATCATCAAAACATACGATAATGATCCGATCAATTGCATCTTGGTTTTTGTGTAATTTAATTGTTTTGACAGCAATCTCTGCTGCCTGTTCTTTTGGGAATCTGTAAATCCCCGTGCTGATGCATGGAAAAGCAATTGTTCGACAGTTGTTTTCAATCGCCAGCTCAATGCTCTTCTCATAACACGACTCTAGCTTAATAGATTCTTTATTGCTACCTCCATTCCAATGTGGACCAACAGTATGAATGACATGTTTCGCTGGAAGTTTTCCCGCCCTTGTAATCACAGCATTGCCCACTTTGCATTTGCCCTGGGCGTTCCGAATCTTCTGACAATCCTCCAATATTTCAGGACCTCCAGCTCCATGAATCGCTCCATCTACTCCACCACCACCGAGAAGCGAAGTATTTGCCGCATTAACGATTGCATCTACTTCTATCTTTGTAATATCTCCTTTGATAATTTCAATTTTCATCGAACTAAATTTAACTGTTCATTTTGCGAGTTTCGAAAAACATTCATATGTTCCACGATTATTTCTGTCTAATACCGAGAATCTAATTCGTTCGAATGCACCGGCATACTTTCCATTATCTTTCAAGAAATGTTCGAAATATCCTACAACATCCTTCGGATCGTTTCTAAAAACTCCGCATCCCCAAGCTCCAAGAACTAAGTGTTTAACTCCCTTCTTAACAAAGAGTGCGAGCATTTTGTCCAACCTCTGAAGCATTGCATCATCTACTTTCGATAACTCCGATCGTTTGTTCTGCATCATTGCTCCTACATTCACCGCAGGACTCGTCAAGACATCCACTTCATAATGTTTGATTAACTCCATTTCATCATTTCGGAAAAACACGACTTGATCACTGTAAATCATGTAATCTGAGTACACATATGTTTTTCTGGATTTATTGAACTTGTACATTTCCTGCATTTCATTAATGCTCAGGTACAAACTGGATGAACGCGCGAGACTTTCTTCCTGCGCTTGAGCTCCTCCCATAAAACCGCCACCTGGATTCTTCGCTGATGCGAAATTCAAAACAGCAATTCTATTTTTTGTTGGATCAAGAGCAAGGGCTCCTTCCATGGTTGTTTCATTTTCAACTTCAATAATCGTTTCGAATTCTTTACTTGGGTTAATTTCATTAATTAAATCGTCCAGTACTTCTGGCGAATATAGTTTCGTATTCTTTTTACTATCGTATACCTCTTGGGCGATGTCATATTGGATCTCATCCACATAATACCAACCTCTATCAAGGATTTTCAATGTTTCTTTTGCCTTATCGGCTCTATTTGTTTTCATTTTTCAAAATATCACGAACCTCCATCAATGCGAAACCTAATAGGTTTTCTCCTTTCCACCGAGTTGGTTGATTCGCTAGTTCATTATCTGCAGCCATACCGATTCCCCAGATTGGATCGACTGGACTTGCCTCAACGAGGACTCTGTTCCCCGTATTGATCAGAAATTCCATCAGCGACGGGTTCTGTTCGAATTTGTGTCGATTACCCTCAACGACAATTTCGTACTTGCTTTTATCCCACTTTGACGCTTCAAATTTCTTCACACTTCTTCCAAGTTTCTTTGCTTCACCGGGAGTATTGGCTTTCAAAATTTTCTCTTTAGTCTCATTATCAACAAATAATTCTGCTTTTCCCACCATCATCCAGTGTTCGGCGGAACGGTATTCAACTCCCTCAACGGTAAATGATTCTTCCCACCATTGACTGAAGCATGAAGCTGTGACTCGGCCATCCGTACTAAGCTGATGTCCCCAAAAGAAAAGGAACTTGCTCTGCTTGTTATCTTTTATCAATTGTTTTCTTGAATAATTCATTTTCTCGTTTGTTAATGTTCTCTCTTCTTCCTTTGAGTTGAATCACACGAAATCATTAAGTGTAATTTTTACACAAAATTAAACAAGATCTATTTATCACCAAGAAAATATGTGTATTTTTTACACTTAATCTAAACTTCGAAGTTAATTCCAGCTTTTTTCATTGCGAAATATCGATCGCTGTTGAACTGGAAGAGTGAGCCAGGACGGCCTTTACCTTCAGAAATCTTCTCATCCAATTCGTTGAGAATGTCTAATTGTAGAAATTTCTTTTTAAAGTTTCTTCTGTCGATATCGACTTCTAGGATGGCTTCATATAGTTTGTGTAAATCAGAGAATGGGAATTTATCGTCCAGCAATTCGAATCCGATTGGTTCGTACCTGATCTTTCCTTTCAACCGTTCGATCGCTGTTTCTAGGATCTTTACGTGATCAAAAGCTAACTCAGGTAGCTCGGTCCAATTAAACCACTTGGCATCATCAGCGTCCGTTGAGGCGTATAAATGAAAATCTGACTTCTTGACAAGACCATAATATGCGACTGCCACTACCCTATTTCTTGGATCTCTGTTGAGTTCACCGAAGGTGTAGAGTTGTTCCAAGTAATCCACTTTGACCCCAGTTTCCTCTTCAAGTTCTCGTTCAACGGCTGTTTCCAAGTTTTCATTCTCGAGCACTAATCCGCCGGGAATTGCCCAACCTCCTTTGAAGGGATCATATTTTCGTTGAATCAACAAGACGGAAATACCATCCTTTGGATCATAACCAAAAACTACGGCATCTACGGCTAAACGAATTGTTGGAGCTGACATACTTGAATCATTTTGTGTACTACATACAATAATACTAATTATAGCTTAGTTCTGTTCAATTTCTGCAATAATCAACCTTTACTGATTGCAATTATTGGGAAACAAAAAAAGGCTCCTGGTCCCGATAAGTATCGGGACCAGGAGCCTTTCTTGAAAAAAATTATTCTTACTGTACGATAACTCTTACAGTAACTTGTTCTCCATTCACTAGCATAACTACTGAATAAACTCCGCTTTCATTGTTACTCAAGTCAATGTTTACTGCTTGAGTTCCGTTGAATTCGATTTCCTGAACGATACGTCCTGAGTTGTCATAAACAGCTCCAGAAAGTCCGTCGAACGCTTGCTCTGGTTGAATTGTAAACTCACCTGAAGTTGGGTTCGGGTATACTTTGAATGCAGTTGATAACTCATCCAAACCAACTTGTGAACCTACCATTACTAGTAATGTGTCCATACATCCAGCTGCATCGGTAACGATTACTGTGTAATCATTAGAAGCTAATCCAGTTGGATCTTCAGTTGTTCCTGCACCGTTATCCCACTGGTAAGTGAAAGTTGGCGTTCCTCCTGTTACAGTCAAGTCGATTGAACCGTCGTTTCCGAACATTTCATCCATACTTGTCGCAGAAAGAGTCATTGATGGATTTTCAACCACATCAATTGTATCTGAACTCACACATCCGATAGAATCCGTTACTGTTACATCGTAAGGTCCAGCAGCAGAAATCACAGTTGTTTGAGTCGTGTCTCCATTAGACCATACGTAAGAATCAAATCCTGCTCCTGCATCAGCAGTGAAAGTATCACCTTCACAGAAGTCTCCGTCTAACACACCAGAAATTGGAGTGTTATTCAAGATAGTTGCAGAATCTGAAACTGTACATCCTGAAGCATCAGTGATGTCAAGTGTGTATGTTCCAGCTGGAAGTCCAGAAATCATTGCTACGTTCGTATCAGCAGTTGACCATACTAGATCGTAAGGAATTGCTGGAGGTGTAGCGCTACAGTTTCCGAACAATAGGTTTGGACGGTTGTTTGAGAATCCTGTTGTTGCAGTGTTTCCACAAACAGTTGCGTTATCCCCTCTGTAGTAATGAGAAGCTTGGTAACCTACATCCGTTTGGTGAGTAATTGTGTTACGAGTGAAACTTGAGTTATTGAAGCAAGTCTCTAAAACAAGGTTACTTGATCCATTCCAGAAGTATGGTTGTGGGAACTGTAACCAGATAGTATCAACTGCAACACCAATTGTGTTTGGAGGATACACTTCTGTCAATCCTTCAATCCATGTTGCTGAAAGAACTGAATCTTCTGTACAACCCATTTTCATTGTAAAGTTCTCGTAAACCAATGTTGATGTACTCAAACCAATAATTGGAACACCAATACTATCAATGTTTCCTGCGAGGTAACCCGCTGCTGCAAGTTCATTCGCGCGATATATGAATTGGTGTCTTGCACCCCAGAACCAGTTACCGAAAATGGCTGGATACTGTGTATCTGCATTTTGAAACGCTGTTGATGTATCTGCTTGCACAACACTACCGATAGAGTCACAAGGTAAGATAGACAATCCACAATCTTGAACGATTGGAACACCTCCCCATATAGAGTCAAGACTCACCATTCCAGTTGAATCACCAATACATACAATTTCCGTTGAAGACAACGAGGCTTGAATCAATGAAGGTTCAGTGATTGTATCACAGATAATAACTGTATCCATGTTTGCATCAACTATTGTGACGCAGTATGCACCTGCAATTGCATTGAATAATGTATCATTCGTTGAACTATCACTCCACAAATACGTTAATGGAGCAACTCCATAACTCGTAGTAACAGTCATTTGACCATCATTTCCACCATTACAACTTACATTTGTAATACTTGAAACTTGTCCTTGGAACACCGTTTCAACTAACGACACGTCATCAATTGCGATATCGTGTGTAAAACTTGTAACGTCGTTAGCTCCTTGCCAACGAATGTAGATCGTATCACCAGCAAAGGCAGTTAAATCTACAGTTCGATTAAACCAAACATCAGTAGTGGATAAGATACCGAAGGTATCTACTTGAGTCCATGAAACTAAATCGTTAGAAGCAAATACTTGCATTCCATTTCCATTAGTAGAAGTAGACCAACTGTGCGCCCAATAAGATAATTCAATACCACCAGTAGCAGCAGTTGCGTCGAAACCGGGAGACAATAGAGAAACGTCTGTATTATTTCCGAATCCATCCTCAACATACATATAAGTACCAGTACCCGAAGTGTGATCCGATGATGGACCCGTATTAGAACTTCCTGTAGCTGCGGTACGTCCGATCCAATCTTGTGGATCATCACCAGCTTGTACGTTTACCCAATCTTCGGCTAAAGCAAAAGGCTCAGCTCCAGGACCGAAATTCACATCATCCACAGGGAATGCATCAAAGGTCTGAGTGTAAGGTAATGTGTAAATTTGGGCGCTTGCCGCAAATCCTAATCCTGTTATCATTAACAGGGAGAGTAATTTTCTTTTCATAAAGCAGTTTTTAATGAATAAATATTAGACAAACATATGCTAAAAAGTTTACACTAAAAAATAACATTTGCCACGTTAAGGTGTTAATATCCATTTTTTTAGTTCTTCACAATTGCTTGCATGGCAAATATAAATGTCATTCATATATTGTTAATGCGTATAACTACCTGTTTTCTGCCTTTCCCAAGGTGACATAGACCTAATCATTTGAATACCAGTAATCCCAGCCATGAGGCTTGCAAATATTTCTTAAATCTATTAATTCCGTTAGTTCCTTTTGCATGTCTTTCTGCTTCTCAAGCCATTTCTCTTCAGGCTGATCATTAATTGGAAGCAAATTATTCATTTCAGCCCAATCCTTTTTCAAATGGTAAAGCTCGTATTGTGCATTTGCCCAATCTACCTTCATATCTTCGTCTTTGTCAGTATCAAAATAGACAACATACTTCCAATCCTTTTTGATTAAAGCGTAGATAGATCCTGGAGCGTTGTCCCTTGGGGCATTACTGTTGGCGACATATGAGGGAGGCAAATTTGTATCGTAGACGCCCGCTGGACTGACTCTTCCATCCAATATTTGACCGATAGGGTTAAAATTGAAAATAAGTCCATGTTGAACATCAATTGTCTCATCATAAAGGCACGCACTATAATCGACGCCTTGTAATCCTGAGTGATGCTTTAAATTTGATCCCGCCAAACTTCCCAAAGTCGGAACTAGATCAATCAGACTCACTAACTGATCTCTCCTTCCCGGTGTAAAAGTTGGGTGCACCCACATCATTGGTACTCGAATAGTCTCATTGTAGGAACTGTTGTTTTTTTCAATTAATCCACCGTGCGCCATGGCCATTTCGCCGTGATCCGCTGTTCTGATCAAAACAGAGTTATCGATTAGTTCCTTGCCTATGGCATCCATAACGGTACCTAGTAAGCGATCGGAGAGCGTATGCAGGTAAGCATAAAACTTCACGTAATTCAACGGGTAATCAATTGAACCTTCAGACGATCGTGATTCAGATAATTTTCCATGGCAAATGGAGTTCAGGTATGTCGCTTGAGTAGTAGGCTTAGAATCGAGTGTATCCTTGTATGATTTCGGCAAGGAAATGTTCTTAAACTCAGGTCCGCTGAACACCGCATTTTGATAGCCCGCTTCTTGCCAACCTGTTGGATAGAGTGAAACATCGTGCGGATTCAACAGTGAAATGATCAGACAAAATGGATTTTCTGGAGGATTCTCTTGTACATCCTTGAGGAAAGAAATAACACTTTCTTGTTCTTCATAGATCTTGTAATCCCCAGTAACAATGCGGCTATCATTGTGACCTGATCCACCTGCAATGGTAGCAATTTCATCTTGTGAGGGATCGCCTGAGCCAGTAAAGTTCCAAAATCTGGAGATGTCCATTTTTTCAAACCGTACAAATTTTCCATTTCCGCATTTTCTTCTTTTGCCAATTCCGGAGCTGCTGGGATATCTTGGGTCCAACTTTGCGAGAACTTTGTGACTTCATCATTCAAATGAAGTTTCCCTTTGTAAAAAATGTCATATCCTTGCTCGATCAAGATTTTTGTGAATCGCATTTGATCTTCATCTTCAATTGTTCCTGAATTGTCCACAATTTTATTGTTCGCTGGATACTGACCTGTAAAAATTGAGCCTCTACTTGGACCGCATGGAGAAGTGTTGCAAATGTTATTATCGAATACAACGCCGTTATCTAGAAAGTACTGATAGTTTGGAAGATGCTCTTCGATCCATTCCTCCGGAAACTCTGGAAAGAGATGCGTCGTTCGTTGCTGATCCGTCATAAAAATGATAAAGTTGGGCTGTTTCTCCATGGATAGTGGTTTTAGTGAATGTTTGTAGCTCAAAATAGCGATAATCTGAAAAAGCGGAATTCCATTCACAACTTTCTTTAACTTGCGTAGATCAAGTGAACATTTCTTTCTAAGAGCTGTACTGACCTTCAGGAGGATAACTTTACATCAACAACCATGAAAAAAATCTCAATTCTAATTATGTCCATCGGCATTTCGCTTGGTGCTGCATCACAAAACGAATTTACGTTTGACTTCTATTCTCAACTAGATCAAGAAGCGAATGTCTTGTTTTCCCCGACTTCCATTAAAACTGCTTTTGCGATGGCATTTGAAGGGGCGAATGGCGAAACACAAAAGGAATTCGAAACGGTTTTTGACTTTTCTGAGGACAATTCGAAGTTTTTGAAGGAAATAGAACAGTTGAAAGATGTCAGTGAAATCAGTAACTCTGTTTGGATATTGAAGAATTACTCAGTTTTGAAAAGCTATAGGGACAAGCTAAAAACAAACTTTGATTCGGAACCTTATACTGCCAATTTTAAAAGTGATCCAGAGGGAAGCGCTAATAAAATCAACAAATGGATTGAAGAGAGCACGAATGGCATGATTAAGAAAATGTTGAAGCCTGCTGATGTCGAGGATATTAAAATGGCGCTCGTCAATGCCATTTACCTCAAGCAAGATTGGAAAAAGACCTTCGATGAAAAGCTGACCAAGAAAATGGATTTCAAAAATTTGGACGGCGCGAAGCTCAAGGTGGACATGATGCACACTCAAACCAATTATCGAGCGGTGGACGGCAGAAATGAGAAGGTCATTGAGATTCCTTACAAAGATGATAAGACCTCTATGGTCATCATTCTTCCAAACAAGATGAAGAATTACAAACTGGACGATAAAGTTTATACCAAACTGAAGAACAGCCTTGTCAATCAAGAAGTGATTCTCGATTTACCAAAATTTACCTTTGAAACGCCGACCTTTGAACTAAAGCCTTACTTAGTTAAAATGGGCTTGGAGGCTACCTTTTCGGATGGTGCAGATTTCTCAGGAATGCGAAAGGAGAAAGATTTGAAGATTGGGACGGCACTCCACAAAGCGAAAATCATTGTGAACGAAGAAGGTACGGAAGCCGCTGCGGCGACTGTAATTGGAATAGTAGTCACAAGCTCAATGCCATCTACTCCACCTCCACCTATTCTCAGAATTCAAGTAGATAAGCCGTTTTTCTATTTCATCAAGGACAACGAAACAGGTTCTATACTCTTTATGGGAAGAATGAATTCCATGCAATAAACAAGAAAAGTCGGTAAAAGCCGACTTTTTAATATCTCGTTGAATCTTATCTATTTAAACAAGCTCCATGCTTTTCGAATTATCGTATGCTTCTTTCAATAATGGCAGCGGATCGATTAAATCCTTGCGTCTCTGGAAAGAGCGTCCTGTAGCATAATTCGTTGATGTCGCAGTCAGCATGTCACTGTATTTAGTCGATTTACTCGACAAACTACCTGTGGCTTCGCCTGTGTACATTTCAAGGTGGAGCATTCCACGTTTATCAGATCCAGGCTGCTTCACGTGAGGCACTAAAAGACCGACTTTTGCTATATGATCGCCTTTTTTCACTTTATCACCAACTTTCACTTTGATGTCGTCTTTACTGACTTCTCCATAGCGTAAATAGAGCTTTTTACCATCCACGTGCTCGTATTCGTGCTCAATTTCAATAGCCCATGTGTCATAATAGAAAGCTTTAACACTTTTCACTTCACCATCATCCATTGCGTAGATTTTCTCATTCACTTCGTAGTACAAGTCACAGGCAGCATGAATTCTGTTCGATCCACGTTTATATGCGAAACAAGCTGCGTTCTTTTCTGTCTTCGTGTAGTCGTATGATTTGTAGCTATCGTTTTTGTATCCGTCTGGGTGATTTAGAGGAATCGACTGGAAAGGGAATAATAATCCACCTTTCTCAACTTCAAGATAAGCTCCTGTTTCATTCAAGAAGTGATTTCGAATGTTACTATCGTCTTCCGCTCCTTTGAATCCGTTGTACAGCATGTATTTCGCCTCAAAAGCTGAGTTCGAGTGATCGGAATGAAAATCAACAAGTAAGAAAAGAAGTGCCTTTTTTGAACCTGCACAATCCAGTCCATCTTTCCATTCTTTACTTTTGTCATCATCCTTAGGCCCCATTTTCACTTTGGCAATCGCCCAATCCTTGAAATCATCTTTATTCGTAATTTCCTCTTCTTCACAATACTCACCAACATTAGCTTCAATCAGTGTAGTGTCTTTATCGTCATGCTGAATCGTTACTGATTTTCCTTTTTTCGCTACAACATCTTCTACTCCTTGAAGGATATTCACCTTCATCTTCTCCCCTTGTAGGTTCTTTGTCTCTGCAATAACGAACAATACTTCATTCATACTGGCTTTATCGGCCTTTTTGAAAGTGACTTTAATTCCCGTCTTCTTCTTTTTGGTCACCTTAACGATTTCACCAATTTGAAGGTACTTTGTTGTTTTGGTTCGTTTACATTCGCTTTTGTTCACGCCATGTTGCGTAGCGATTTTCGACAAAGTCTGACCTGAAGTTGTTTTATGATCAATTACTTCAGTCTCGTATTCGGCTACTTCCTCACGTCGCGCGAAATAAGCTTTTGATACCTCAGGTTGTAAAACTTTCAGAGGTCTACACGACGCTTTTACACTTGGATCATCTACTAATTGAACTGTAGGCATATTGAGTGATTATGTTTAATATTTATTGTGGCTTACACCACGTACTTTCTTTAATCTTTATTGCTGATATCCAGGATTCTCTCCTGATGAGAAAGCGCCTGTCAAGGCTTCCTTCACATTGTGTTTATCATCATCAAATAAATCGGTGTGGCTAAGACTGTGTGAAGTCATTGCCAAATATGGAATGCTTCCTGGCTTAATTTCCAACTCTTCATTGTTCTTATCAGCCTCGGTAACCAAATCCATGTTGTATTCTGAAACCAATCCTTGATATACTTCGATATTTCCTCTCAATTCTTTCAACTGATCGTCCCAATCTCCCATCATGATCCACTCTGCCTTATTGATACCATCAACAATCGCTTGTACATCTGCTGGATCGATAAATTGACTGATCATTCGCATGAGAATTTCTTTCAGCTTTCCATCTTTCTGTGCGTCCTCGACACCTGTTGCAAATTTCTCGAAATCTGATTTCTTTCCATTTTTATCATAAGGATCAAGATCTGTAATATCAAAATCCTCAATTGGGAAAGCACCATTCACCTGATTTTCAGGAGATGTTGACGTGTCATCAATTTTGGCGACCAATCCATTATCCTCTTCCATGAATACATTTTCAAGGAAACCTAAAATGAAACTATCTGATTCGCCATCATCAATCGCCATAATTCTATTGACAAGCGGCATTAAATCATAGATACGAAGGTCATCCCAAAGCTCAGTCCATCCATATCCACCATCTCTATCCGTCAGACCTGTATTGAATACTGCAATCCGTTGAATCAGTAATTGGTGGATATCATTGATAATATCAAGGAATTCTTGCTTCTGTGGTGACACCTTTTTTCGAGCTCCAATAAACGCTAAGTTCTTTTGAATGACATCCATCACGATCTCACCTTGAACCAATAAATCTCTCGTGGTTGTCCACATCGCAGGTCCTTCTGTGTGATTGTTCACCACAATTCCGGCATCACCGTAAGCTGATTTATCGATAGCAATTATTTGATCAACTGCAGCCTTCAACTTATTGAATTCCACGAAGTTTCCAATCAATCCCTCAAGGTTCTTCATTGTGAAATCCGCTACGAATCGCTGTGTAATATCATAATCATTATGAACATTAATGATTTTCGCGTCAGCATGCATTTTACTATGATTCAGCTGATGCTGATCTTTAAAAAATGGTGTTGACAAATAGGTAATACTTTTAATTGCCCAGTTTTCGGGAAAATCCGAACTGTCGACTATTTCATTCGTGAACTGATTAATTACATTCCCTCCATGCGAGTGACCAATTAAGTGCAAGTGAACTTCTTTTTTTGTCCAGTTGCTGTAAACTCTTAGAAGTGTGTCCATCAATTTCTTTGCACCTTTCGTTCTTTCTTCGGTACTGTTATCTCCAGACCAACTGAAGAAGGTATCCTCAATGTGAAGATCCAAGTATTGAGGTTTCAAATCCTGGACATTTGCCCATAAATTGTCGACGCCTCTCCAATAATCTTTATTTGCTTGATTCTTGAGGCCATGTGTGTTTACAGGATCCGTCGTACCAGCAACAAACTGAATAATATCCTTTGGCGGTTTGATCTCGGCGGTTACTGTTTCCGTAGTTCCGTCCTCAAATTCTAATTTAAACTTATTGCCCATTTAATTAACTTTTTGCAGATTGAACAACTACTTCTAATTCTATTTGCTCTTCATCCTTCGTAATCTCGAAGTCTGATAGTTTGTCATCTTCCAGGATTTCTCCTTTGTATTTAAAGTCATGTGTTTTGTCTTCAAGATGAATCGTGAGTTTATCTCCTACTCTATTTTTCGTCTTGATGTTCAAAGTGATAATGTCACCAACTTCGTACTCTTCCACTTTTTCACCGCTCTCATCTGTCAAGTAGTAATCTGTTACTTTCTTTTCAGGTCCTGGAGTAACTGGAGCTTGACCTTCAGGTCCCGTTTGAGGACTTGATTGATCGCCTTCCGTTGTGTCGCTATGATCGGCAACAATCAACAATTTCTCCTTATGCGTATCTCCGCTGATAGTGATATCCTTTAAAATATCATCTTCGAGTAATTCACCTTCATGTATGAAGTCATGATCTTTATCGCTCAAGTTGATGTCGACCGTCTTACCAGAAACATTTTCACTAGCAACAACTAAATATACTTCGGTTCCAATCGTCAATTCCTTGATTCTATTCCCATCCATATCCTCGAAATAGGTATCGTAGATTTTTGGACGATCTACAACCACCTCTTGTGACGGCTGGTAAGGCATTTCCTCAGAAGGAGGAATATAACTCACGTTCCACGACTCAATATTTTCAACTCCATAGTTCTGAATGGCCGGGGAAATAACAAGCGTTGTAAGCATTGGATTCCCTAGAGAACTATTGAAGTACTCTCGATAATGAACGAGATAGGCATCATTGAATTCATACGTCTTCGTCGGCTCGTTTTCAAATCCTTTATCGTAGAAACAGACTTTACCTTCCTCCATTTTACTTTTTTCAGAGGCTCCACTTCCACCGTTTGCTCTGGTAATCCAGTGCATAAGCTCGTGCGCATCATCCAAGGTTTCGAATGTAAGTGAGATTTTACCACCAACTACTTTGCTTGGCTCGCCCTTTCCCACATTCACATTCCTCGTATACCCCATTTGCGTTTGAAGTAAGGGAATCTCATGATTTAAAACGAATAATTTTGCCTGTAACATCTTTTCTTTTCTTAGTGTTTGTCTGTCGTCCTGTGCATTGCTGCACTTGACTCACTACCCTTCTTGCCCACTTCCTTGGGCTACTGCTGTCAATTTTACTTTTGTAACGCTTCCAGTAACGCTCACTCCTTTTAGGGTGTCATTTTCCAATACCTTCCCATTGTACTCGTAATCGAGATTGTCATCATCTAGATTCAGAGTGATTTTCTCGCCATCGGCGTTTTCAGTCTCAACGACCAAATAAATCACATCATCAATCCTGATTTTATTCTGCTCAATTTTTTCGCCTTCTTGATTTTCAAAATGATAGCCCAAGAATTGTGGATCTTCCTTTTCTTGTTCTTCTTCCGTATCTTTTTGGTCGTTTGGAGGGATATAATTAATGTTCCAATCTTTGATCAACTTCGAACCGTACTCTTGAATGGCAGGAGAAATTGACAAGTTGATTTGAAACTGATGTTCATCTTCAGCATTGAATACTTCTTCAAAATATATCGGGTATGCATCATTGAATTTGTAGATGCGTTTTGGGGAATCATCGAATCCATCTTCATAAAAGCGGATTTCTCCTTCTTCCATTCGGTCGACCTCTCTGAAGGTGTCATCGTCACTTACTTTGGTAATCCATCGAGCCAGAATATCTGAGTTTCGGTTGGCTTCAAACCCCATATTAATTTCTCCTCCTAAAACTTCGGTAATTGGCTTACCGTTAACTTTTGTTTGTCGGACATAATTCATATCAGTCCAAAGAAGATCGATTTCTTGTCTCAGAATGAATAGTTTCGCTCGTATCATACTATAATTTTGTTTGCGGTTAAGTCACACACTGTTTTCCGTCAAATTCAAATTGATCTATAGGTAGTTGCGGTTATTTAGTCTCAATTACGATCTAGTTCAGATTCGAAAAACTAAATATAGTTATTCTTGAATCCATTTTCAAGTTTCCGTTCGGATTTCCGTAATGAAGAAATCAAATTAAGATTTAAAGACGATTAGTTTACTCTCTAATTATTAGCAACTATCGACTGAATTGCTCTTAAAGATTAACATTTAGGTAATAAAGTGCTTGAATAAAATATTTTTTTTATCGTAACTTGCGGCAAATTAATTAAATACCACATTTTATGAAGAAAACTCTACAATTTTTGAAATTGGGTGTTTTTTCAGCAGGACTATTATTCTCTGGACTGACTTACTCCCAAACAACCTACACTTTCACCACTGGTGGAAATGCGGGTACAACTGGCCCTGCGCAAGCCACAATGGATGCTGCGTACACAGGGACCAATCTACAAGGTAATGTTACCGTTACTGGCGGAATTCAGTATTGGACGGTTCCAACAACTGGAAACTACAGTATTGAAGCATTCGGTGCACAAGGATATGGACCATTTGGCGGTCGTGGTGCTCACATTTATGGCGAGTTCAACTTAACTGCTGGAACCGTTATCAAAATTTTGGTTGGACAAGAAGCTCCACCTTACTTAAATTTCCCTGCAACAACATACAACAACCAATATGGTGGTGGTGGTGGATCTTTCGTTACCAATACCTCTGATGTTCCTTACATCGTTGCTGGTGGTGGTGGTGGAAGCCACGCAACGGCTTACATTACATCAAACGATGGACAAGTCAGCCAGAATGGAGCTGCTGGAGCGAATGCTTCTATTATTGGAGCAGGCGGAACCAACGGAAACGGTGGGCAACAAGCATCAAGCGCCGATGGTGGCGGTGGATTACTTACAAACGGAGCTGGAATTGCCGGTGGAATCGCCTACGTTAATGGTGGTAACGGTGGATTTGATGAAGGTTTCGGCGGATTTGGCTGCGGTGGCGGTACATCTAGTTGGAACAATTTCCGCGGTGGCGGTGGCGGTGGCTACAGCGGTGGCGGTGGCGCTAACAACTCTGGATCATGTTGCCCTTCAGCTGGAGGTGGTGGATCATTCAACGGTGGTACAAACCCAGTCGATCTTGCAGGAATTCAATTAGGAGACGGACAAGTTGTTATCACTTCTTTGTGTGCACCAACTGGTTTGACTGCTGATCAGGCTTCATTGACGGATATTACTGCTGCATGTATCATTCAAGCATCTGATGTTCCAGTACCAACTGCAACAAACAGCTGTGCAACTGCAATTCCTGGGACTCCTGACGTTACTTTCCCAATCACAACTGTAGGTACAACTGTTTGTACTTGGTCTTGGGATGATGGTGTAAGCCAAATTACTCAAACGCAAAACCTCATTGTTACTGGAAACGATATTACTCCTCCAGTACCAAATGATGCATCATTACCTGATTTGACAGGTGAATGTGAAGTACAAGCACCTTCTCCTGCGCCCGGAGCGACGGATGATTGTTCTCCACCAATGTTTGCTACTCCTGATGTTACCTTCCCGATCACGACGCAAGGAACAACAGTTGTTACATGGACATTTACGGATAATAACGGTAATTCTTCAACACTGACGCAAAACGTAATTCTTGCCGATACAGTTGCACCAGTTTTGGATCAAACTTCAATTAACGATGAAGAAGGATGTTCAAGCGTAACTCCAATTGCAGCGCCAACAGCGACTGATAACTGTGTAAATATTATTTCAGGCGTTGCCGATGTAACATTCCCAATCACGACACCAGGAACTACCGTAGTAACTTGGTCTTTTGATGATGGTGCTGGAAACGTGGTGACTCAAACGCAAAACGTAACGGTATTAACTGTAGATAACTCAACAAGTGTGAGCGGTACAACTATCTCAGCAACGGCTTCTGGTGTTACTTACCAGTGGATTGATTGTTCAACGAACGATCCAATTGCAGGAGAAACTAACCAATCTTACACACCAACAGCTACGGGAGATTACGCAGTAATTGTAGATGATGGAACGTGTTCTGATACATCTGCATGTGTACTTGTAGATTTCACTGGAATTGATGAGCTTGACAGCGAATTAATCAGCATCTACCCTAACCCAACAACTTCTGGTGTATTCACTGTAGAATTTGATGGAAACATTGATGAAATTGTTTTGATCGATGCATTAGGAAGAGTTATTGAAGTTTCAGCTGATATCTCAACAGGATCAGTTGACGGATCGACACTCGCTCCAGGAAAATACACAGTTAAAGTATTGACTTCGACTTCAGTTTACACAAAAGGACTTGTGATTCTTAAGTAAGAAATCTAACGATTGACTTAAGCCCCTTATCTTTTTAGATGAGGGGCTTTTTCTTTGTCACATCTTTCAAAATTTACTACTTTTCGACCATGACGAAGCAAAAGAATACGTCCAACAAAAAGCTTCACAGCAAGTTGCTTGGTCAAAAGAAGAGCAAGAAGCAAAAGGAGAAAGAAGTCAATCGACTTCGCATTAGGGAGTTGAATAAACTTGCCAATCAAAAGGAAAAGGAGGAATAATTCTTTAAAATAGCAATGATTTATCAGCCATCATTTTACCCTCAATTGTTACCCCCGTATTAATACCTGTTTTTCCAAATTCCACAGAATACTCCGTGTAATATCGAGTATTAAACAGTAATTTTCAAGAATATCACAAATCACTATTCTTATGGAAACTTGGAAAATTGTCCTGATCATTGTCGGCGTGCTTGCACTATTAGTCGCTGCCTACTTCATTATTAAAACCTTTGTACGCGAAGTCACCAAAGTTCGCCACTTGAATTTACACAAGCGCGGATTGACTGAAATGCCCGCTGTGCCCTTCATTTTAACTGAAACAATCGCTTCAGCTGTCAAACTCAACGCACGTGCTCAACAAAACAAAATGGCCAAAGAAGGTCTGAATCATGAATATACCTTGGATAATCAAACACGTTCATCCTATACTTTCATGTACGACACCGACGAAGTTGATCCCGGAAAAAAAGATCGTGATGCATTGATTCATCGGTTGTCCAATACCAACGAGTCCGTTTTCTTAAATCAATCTGTTCTCAAGAAAAACTTGGAGCAAGCCGCTCACGAATCGGAGGTCGAAGGAGTTCAGTTTAATCAATTATTCTTAGAACATGCCGAACAGTTTTCCATTAGCTGGACCAATTTTGGAGGCTTGAGATCAGCTTCCATGCCGAACGAAAAGAAATATGCCTCGATTCTGACCGATCCAGATGCAGCTTCCGAGCAGTTTTGGCCAATGATTTCAAATCATGGTCTCGCCTACAACTTGCTGATATTGCAAAAAGTAAACGAAGATAGTGCACGCGAAATCAAAGATGTTTTTAGTTCCGTTTGGGACGAAATTGCACCGGCTTACGACAGCAGCAAGTTGTTCGCGATTGACCTTCGAATTTTCTCTAAATGGGATGCTTCACAAGTGAAAAATTACGATCGATGGACGCCAGGGAGCTTCATTCTTTTAGAACAAAATCCAACGACGAAGAAACTCACGCCAATTGCCGTGCAAGTTTGTGGTAAGGACGAATCCAAAGCTAAAATATACACGCGCAAAACAACCGTCCCGAGCACTTGGATTTGGGCGCTCACTGCGGCTCGAACATCCGTAACGGTTTACGGAATTTGGCTCGGACACGTCTACCATTGGCACATTGTTTCTGCGCCGATGCAGATGACGCTATTCAATGAAGTAAAAGAATCTCATCCCTTGAGAAAATTGCTCGATCCTCAATCGAAATCACTGATTGGATTTGACGCTGCCTTACTCCTGCTCTGGAAAACGATTGGACCACCAACTTCGTTCTCATCGCCCGAACTCTTTTTAGAGCTCACAAATGAGTTCGCGACAGGAAGAAATTTCTTCGATGATGATCCATTGGTGACATTGAAGAAATTCGGCATTACCGAAGACGAGTTCAGTTTTTCTGAGCCATGGGATCAATATCCAATTGCAGGAGACCTTCTCAAAATTTGGAAGCTTTCGGAGACATTCGCTGACAGCTTTGTTAATGAAACGTACTCATCGGACAAAGAAATATTTGATGATACTCAATTACAAAATTGGATGAAGCAATCCACTAATCCGGCTCAAGGAAACGTTCGTGGACTTCCAAACATGGAAAACCGAGATGATTTGAAAGCCGTGTTATCCAGTTTGATTTATCGCGTGGCCGCACATGGAAATTCTCGCCAACTGAATTCTCTGAGTGATGCATTGTGCTTTGTTGCGAATTATCCACCATGTCTGCAGCATCGACTTATTCCAGAGCCCATGCCATCCAAAGAAAAGCCATTTGCCATAAAAGATGTGTTGGGTTATTTACCGAACACCGGAACGATTGGGGAAATGATGACGTTTTACTTTATTTTTACGTATTCCGTGCCTTACAATCCATTAATCCCACTGTTTGGTGTTCGCGAAGACTTATACTTCGATGATCCCACCGACCCAAGAAATTTAGCGCTGATTGCATTTAGAGAAGGCGTTCAAGATTTCATCGAAAAGTACGACCCAGAAGCACCAATGACGCATCAATGGCCTGCGAGCATAGAGACTTGATTACCTTTTGATGACAGGATAAAATACTACGTCCGTGTTCGATTTTTGAACTGATTTTTATCTTGAGACTTCAGCCATTTGCAATACTGGTCCTTATCCACGACTCGAATCACTTTCTTCATTGAATAATGGCCAGAACCGCAGATTTTGTTGCACATAAGCATAAATTCGAACGAATCATCTTTAAGCTTTGCTCTTCGTTCCTTTGTTGTTTCCTTAGGGGCAAACTTAAAACGCGTAGTCATTCCTGGAACCGTATTCGTTTGAAAGCGAAAATGTGGGAAGTAGGCGGAATGAATGACATCCTTTGAACGGAAATGGAATTCGTATTCTTTATCAACACAAAGTATTAAGGTATCAGTGATAATTACATCATCCTGTGCACTGGCATCCACTCTAGAATCATGCTTGGAGTACATCTGCTTGAGCAATCGCCGGATTTTATCGAGATGCTGCTGTTCTGAGATGAATTCTTCGGTTACCTCCATATGAAGCGACATTTCTTCCATTTCTGTCAACTTCTTTTCGACCTCTTCTATTCGTATCTTGATGGTTTTTGTCGTCATTAGTGCTAAAGGATTTTCGTCATTCGTCAGTTTGTAATCAAACTTCCCAAGAATGTTATCAGCCCCCGAATAGCGTATCGTCCATTCGAACTGCTCTGAAAACAACTCCACTTTGCAAGGCTCTTCAATCTTCGGATCCTCGTCAGTATCGAACCATGTTTCCTGTTGATTTTGACCGCCATTGCACGAAAACAACATTAGCAATAAAAGAAGTCCAAAAACAGGTTTCATAGTGCGCAAGATAGGTAATTCGCTCGTTAGAGTTAAGATTCCAACTATTCAGGTTTCTATCTAGAGAGGAAATTCGCAGCTACATCAGATTTTCGTATCTTTATTGCACAACTAAAGTAACATGAAAAGAATACTCCTTTTTGCCAGTTTGAGTCTAAGTTTATTTTCTTTTGGACAAACAAACGTAAACATTGATTTTCAGCCGAAAGTTGAAGGCAACTATTTAATTCAAAACACAAATGTTCTGAGCTTGAGTGGAGCGGATATGACAGTTGATTTTTTCAATTATTACATCTCCAACGTTCATATCATTCATGATGGAGGTCAGGATTTAGACCTCTCCGATACTGTTTTCATTGTGACAATGGAAGACCACTTCTTGGAATTGGGCACGCAGGACGTGACGAACATCGAATCAATTGATTTTGGAGTTGGGGTGCCTCAATCAGTTAATCACTTGGACATTTCTCAATACGACGAAAGCAATCCTTTGAGTTGGCAAACGCCATCTATGCACTGGGGTTGGACATCTGGTTACAAGTTCTTATTGGTAAACGGTTACGGAGACAGCAATAATGATGGTAACGCCGACGAATTGTTCCAATTACACTGTCTTGGAGATGCAAACTACAAGAATGTTTCCATGACGGTTGTTCCAACGGTTTCAGCAACAGAATCAACAATTGTTATTGATTGTAATTTGGATGAATGGATGTTTGGATTTCACCCTGGAACAGGAGGGATTCACCACGGAGAAACTGGGGTTAATAGTTCAATAATGAACAACGTTGATAATCGTCCAGTTTTCACTTTACCAGGAAATGCAGGTATTGACACTCCTTTTGAATCAGACGGAACACTTACGCATTCAATCAACAATGAGATTGTTTCATTCAACTGGGAAAACACGCAACGCGTTGCTCAATTCCGATTAATCGATTTATCAGGAAAAGTTATTGAAGCTGGTCCAGCTAATGAATACAACGGCTCGCACAATGCGGAAATTCAACAATCAGGATCTTACTTCTTCTATTTGATGGATTCGAATGGATCAATTTTGAAACAGATTCAAGTCATTAGATAATTGTCAACACGATTTTTATTAATACTGGGGGGAATCGTAACGGTTTCCCTTTTTTTTTCAGAATGTAAATCATCTGGAGGTTCGGTCTCTCCTTACCCAACAATTGAACACCCTACTGACAATCCGACTTCGGAAGCGAAAATTGAATTGGGTCGGAAATTATTTTTTGATACGCGATTATCGAAGGGTGATGAAATTGCATGCGTCAGTTGCCATAGACCTGATTTCGCATTTACCGATCGTCTTCCAGTCGCTCAAGGTGTGGAAGGTCGCCAAACGGAACGCAACTCTCCTAGCCTTCTAAATGCAGGATATTTACCTACGGTAATGTTCGACGCACATATTGAAACTTTGGAAAAGCAGGTCATCGTGCCTATTCAGGAGCATTCTGAAATGGATATGAACATGAAGACACTCCTAGCGAAATTGCGAGCAGTTCCTGAATATGCCAAGGCTGCAAAGGAAATATTCAATCGCGATTTCGATGCGTGGGTACTCACTCGCTCCATTTCCGCTTTTCAGCGAAGTTTGGTTTCATTGGATTCTAGATTCGATCAGTATTACTATCAAAAAGATAAATCAGCCATGAATGATTCTGAAAAACGCGGTTGGAAAGTCTTTTCAGACAAGCTATACTGCACCGAATGTCATGCTCCACCAATGTTTACGAATTATCAACCCATCAACAATGGAATTTATTCTGAATACGGAGAGGACAAAGACAAAGGACGATTTAGAATTCATCATGATTCAACAGACATTGGGAAGTTCAAAGTCCCGTCTTTGCGCAATATCAGCCTAACATATCCGTACATGCATGACGGAAGTATGAACGACTTGGAAGATGTGATTTCGCACTATTCGAAAGGAGGAAATCCGCATGTGAACAAGGACGAGCGTATTATTCCGTTTACACTAACGCAAGAAGAACAGACTGATCTCTTGAATTTCTTTGAAGCTTTAACAGACACTTCGTACATGAAGGATTTTCGCTAGCTAACCTCGTTTTTGGCGTTTGTGGTAAGTCTTGTCACCCCTGGTTTGAGGCTTCTTGTACTTTTTCTTCTTATTTCGCTTATAGCTTCCACCTAGATTGACCTTCTTATTTTTCGCCTTCTTCTCATGAACAGCAGGACCTGATTCGCGTAATTTCTCATTACGGTTATGGTCTTTCAACTGCTCTTCCTCGGGCTTCTCCTCCATCAACAACTCCTTAGAAACCTCCACTTCTGATGGAAATTCCAATTGTGGAATGTTGTAATCCATCAATTCCTCAATCGCTGCCTTCCAAGCCATTTCCTTTTCTGTCGAAAATAAGATCGTCTTTCCAAACTCTTCAGCACGTCCGGTACGTCCAATCCTGTGCATGTAGTTTTCAGGGAAATTTGGAGTATCGAAATTGATAACGTGCGAGATCTTGTCTAAATCGAGTCCACGCGCCATGATGTCGGTGGCAATCAATACGCGTTTGTGACCTGTATCGAAATCTTCAATGGATTGAATTCTGAAATTCTGTGATTTATTGGAGTGAATGATCCCGATTTGATCAACAAAATCACCAAAAATCTCTTCATATACTCGATCCGCCATTCGCTTGTGAGCCACAAACACCAACACTTTAGAGAAATCCTCTGTATTCTGAAGCAAGTATTTGAGCAGATTTACTTTTGTAAAGAAGTTCTCTACACTGTAGCATTCCTGGTGAATATTATCGAGAGGTGTTCCGCTTACGGCAATGGAAATTTTAGCAGGGGCAACGAAATAATCATCAATTAATTCATCGACGTGATCCGTCATCGTTGCTGAGAACATGATATTTTGTCTTCGCTCAGGAAGAAGCTCAAGGATGTTCATCAATTGCGGACGAAATCCTAGGTCTAGCATCACATCCACTTCGTCGATCACAACCTTCTTGATCCCTTTCGGAGTGATGGATTGCTCTAAAATCAAGTCATATACGCGACCTGGAGTTGCAACGATGATATCCGTACCTTCCATCAAGTTTACTCGCTGCGTTTTGATGTTCACACCTCCGTAAATTCCAAGTGTGCGGATTGACATGAATTCCGTCAACTGATTGATTTGATTGACCACTTGGATCACCAACTCGCGCGTTGGCACAAGGATTAACACGCGCGGATTCTTTTGATCCGAGTATCTAATTTCCTCCAAAATCGGAAGAGAATACGCCAAAGTCTTCCCTGTTCCTGTTTGAGCAATTCCCAAAACATCTTTACCAGAAAGAACAACAGAAAATGCTTTTTCTTGAATGGGTGTTGGAGATACAAATCCGATCTCGCTGATTGCGTTGCGGAGTTGCTTCTTTAAATTGAATTGATCAAAGGATGACATGCTGTTATTTTCGACAAAGGTAGGGTTTCGTTTTAACACTTATTGATTGGGAACAAAAAGTGTTAAAAAATGCCCTTTGCTTCGATTTTGTCAACTTCCTTTCATCTTATTACATCGAAATACACCCAGTGTCCAAATTCACGCAGGAATTTACCATTCTGATGCATGACTTTCTTTTTCGAACCCTCGCAAAAATGTGCCTTGAATTCAACGATACCTTCGGTATCATCTTCACCTCCATCAACCGTGTTCACGATTTCAAGCTTAACCCATTTTACGGATTTTGCCCAGAATACGAGTTCATTTTTTCGCGCAGATTTTCGCGTCATGGAGTGATGACTGTCCATCAAATAATCGCCATTCGCCATGGTAAATGCGGTATATCGAGAACGCATTAAATCCTCAGCAGTCTTCGCGTTGATAATGTTTTGATGGGCTTTCCCACAGCAATCGATGTATTTCTTTGGACGTCCGCATGGACAGTTTTGATCTTTCTTCACGTGAATTCTTTTTGCTTTTGTAAATCTTTAGCAGCGATGTGAAATTACAAGAAATCACGAAATTTTAATTGAGAAGTCGAAGCAAATAGTTTAGTTTTGATACAAATCTCACCAATGAAGATCTTCAATCGCTTGTTGTTAGTTGCCTTTGTTTCCATAGCAGGACTCCTTTCTTGTAATAAGGATACGACCTATGCGGAATGTACTTTGGAGCATTGTACTCCAGGTGCAGTGAGTTATGAAGATGACATCAAACCGTTGATTCAGCAATCTTGTGCTACCGGGCTCGGTCCGCAAACCGGATGTCACGATGCGTGGATATTCAACTACGATAACGTTAAGAAAAGCATTGACGATGGTGTTTTCGGAAACGAAATTGCAACCGAAAGCATGCCGATGATGCCGAACTCGTTTGGAATTGTTCCTTTGACCGACGCTGAGAAGGAAATGTTTGAGTGTTGGATTTGTGATGGTGCTTTGGAGAATTAACAATGAAGCTCAGAGTGCGAGTTCCAGAGCGAGAGTGAGTGGTCAAGAACGATCATCCTCCCTCAAAACCTCCGTATAATGCTTCAAGCTTCTCAAAACTAAAGAAATCATCAAAGCCACAATAAGCACCACCCCATGTGACCATAACCACTTCGGCTCACCAAAATACACCCAGCATCTCACAAAGTCCACAAACAAAAATCCAATCATCGCAGCGGAAACCCCTGGATATTCCCTTCTCAACAAGGTCTTAAACGAAAATGACACATTGCTTTTCTCATAGTGCTTCCAAGAAGGAATAAACGCGGGAATCTTCAACGACCACTTCACGTACTCTCCACCAAACTCCTTTTCCAAAAAGACCTCTTCAGAAAACATGATTCGTTCATAATACAGCCAAAAGAGCAGGCTCACAATGATCAAAAACCATGGATTTCCGACAAAGCAAACAATCCCAATCCAAATGAAGAAATTCCCCAAATAAAGTGGGTGGCGAACCACCGAATAAATGCCCGTCGAATTCAAGGCTTTTGCTTCGTGCCCCCAGGTGTTTCTTCCCGAGGTTTGCTTGGCACTTTTAGCGATCGCAATCGACCGAATTATTTGCCCAATAAATGTTAACAAAACACTCCCGCCGAGAAGCGCCCAATACACTGTTTCTGAGGTGAGAAAGGGTTCGTTATTCGTCAGAAATATAGCTGGCACGGCGATTGCAAAGAGGATCAGTGGAAACTGCCCACGGCGCTTGAACAAAAAGCTACCTGTTTTTTCGAAGGAATGCCTTAAAGCCATTGAAAAAGAATGTGTATATTGGCGGATTTCAAATACGAAGTTAATCAGAATTAATAACTACAAATGGCAGAGAGAGAAAAATACGAGATGGATTTCTTGTTAAAAACGTCTATTAAATCATTAGACAACATGGTAAGTACTCCAAGCGGATTGAGCGAGTGGTTTGCTGATGATGTAAATATTAAAGACGATATCTACACATTTATTTGGGATGGAAGCGAAGAAGAAGCGCGATTACTTTCCAAAAAGAATAACGCCAAGGTACGTTGGCAATGGATCGAAGATGAAGAAGAAGGTTTGGATACTTACTTCGAACTTCGCTACGAAATTGATCCAATGACAAAATCTGTAATCTTGACATTAACATCTTTCGCTGAGCCTGATGAAGTTGAAGAATCTCGATTCCTTTGGGAAGGACAAATCGGTCAACTGAAGCGCAAACTCGGCGCATAAAATACTTTCGTCATTGCTGCGTTTATGCAGTAAATCTAATTGGCAAATTTGAAACGTCTCTATTCCTTTAGTATTCGTTCGTTTACGGGTCCATTCTTGGTCACCTTTGCCATTTCTATGTTCATTCTCATCATGCAGTTCTTCTGGAAGTACATTGATGATTTGATGGGAAAGGGATTATCTATCTCAGTTATCGTTGAGCTCTTATTTTACGTTTCGGCAAGTTTGATCCCTTTGGCACTGCCCCTTGCGATTCTACTCTCCTCTATCATGACGCTAGGTAATCTGGCAGAAAATAACGAGCTAACCGCATTAAAATCCAGCGGGTTGTCACTTTATCGAATTCTCCGTCCGCTTACAGGAATTGTCATCATTATCGCATTAAGCACCTTCTATTTCGCCAATTACGTGATCCCAGTCGCGAACTTGAAATGGCACGGACTCATTTTTGACATCCAACAAACGAAGATTTCATCCATCTTAACTCCTGGAACTTACAGTAAGGAATTAGACGGATACGCGATTAAAATTGACGAAGGAACGGAAGACACATTCAAGGGAATTCTCATTCACGATCACACAGACAAAACCATTGTTAAATCTGTTCGGGCTAAAGAAGGAAATGTGTACAAGTCTGAAAACGGAAAGTACTTGTTCTTTGAGCTGAAAGATGGATATGTAATGGAGGAATTGAACCCTGCAGCTCCCTCTTTCACTCCTGATGGACAAACCCACGGAAAGGAGAATACTCGGCCAAGCAGACGATCTTCTTTCGATCACGCGACTTATAAAATTGATCTAAGTGGATTCAATCTCGATCGATCCGATGATGATATGTTCAAAGACAAACACGAAATGCTGAATGTCTTCCAGATCAACTACACCTTGGATTCAATCCAAAAGAATGCTTCCGGAATCGTGCAGAATTTCTTGAAAAACCTAAAGAATGACCATGCCTATTTCGTTGCAAAGAACTTCGAAGTCAATTCAATAGCTGCAGAAACAGATCAGAAAATCACAGAGGTTGCTGATAGCACAGTTCTGTTGAGTGAATTGAGCTCTGGGCAAATGAAAGCCGCCATCAACCTTGCTCAAACTAAAATCAGAAGCAAAAGTACAAAGCTCGATAGCCAAAAACGGTTCCTAGAAACCATGGAAATCGACATGAATAAATACTTGATTGAGTTCCACAGAAAGTTCTCTTTGACGCTGGCCATTATCGTCTTGTTTTTCATTGGTGCTCCACTCGGTGCCATTGTGCGAAAAGGTGGATTTGGTGCTCCAGTCGTCATTGCAGCCTTGCTATTCATGATCTATTTCGTTTTGATGACCATCGGCGACGGATTGGCAAATTCAGGCACAGTTTCTCCGTTCTTAGGAATGTGGTTCCCGTGCATGGCGCTCACACCCGCAGCGATTTGGCTAATGTACTCCGCAGCGAACGACTCCCCCGTTTTCAGTAAAGACGCCTGGAAAAAATTCATTCGATTGAAACGATGAAGTTGCTCTACTTTACATCGAAGCCGATTTACCCGTCAGTTGATGGAGGCTGCTTTGCCAGTAAGAAATTCCTTTCGTGCTTGCTTCACGCAAACATCGATGTACAATACGTAACGCTCTCAACGAATAAGCACCCGTTCGATTTGAATAAGTTCCCTTCCGAGTTGGTTGAATGTGTAAATCCAATTGATTACTTCGTAAATACGGACGTGAGCATGGTTCCTGCACTAAAATCTTTGTTCAGTTCTAATTCGTACAACGCAGATCGATTTTACCTTCGTGAGATAGAAGCCCTGCTCACTGAGCTCATTAAAAAGGAGGCGTTTGACGGAATCATCTTTGATAGTTTGTACACTCTGCCTTATCTCGAGGGAATCAAACCAATTTTTAACGGGAAGATTGGTGTTCGAACGCATAATGTCGAGTTCAGGTTATGGGAACAATATGCTGAAGATGCTAGCGGAATAAAGAAATGGTACTTGAAGCGACTAGCAAAGGATCTAAAACGATTTGAGTTGCAAAAGCTCAAGGAAGTGAAGACAATATTATCCATTTCAAAGGATGATTCAGCCGAGTTCAAGTCATTTGGAGTAAAAACGAAGATCGTGGATATTCCGGTAAATATGAACGTCGGTGCAAACGAGATCAAAACTGCTGACAACCGCATTTACCACCTTGGAATGATGGACTGGGAGCCCAACCGACAAGCAGTGAACACTCTAATTGAGTGGATGCCCGATTTGAGAAGGAAAAATCCCCAATTGGAGTTGCATATTGCTGGATCGAAATCTGAAGAATTCATTCAGGAAGACACTGAAAATGGTATCCACGTTCACGGTTTCGTCGATTCTGTGGATGATTTCGCCAAAAACCATGGAATACTCGTTTCTCCAATTCAGGCCGCGTCTGGAGTGCGAATCAAGTTTTTAGAGGCGATGTCTATTGGCATTCCCATCATCACTACACCTGTTGGCGCATTGGGAATTGAATACAAATCGTGTAATTGCATTTCCATTGCTGAATCGAAGGACGCCTTCATCTCTCAAATTGTTGAATTGTCGACAAATGGGAATAAACGTGAAGAAATTGGGAGAAATGCGCTGAATTATATCGATAAAAACCATAATATTGACGCCATAAGTCAAAGCATAGTTGAAATCTTCAAAAGCAACTCATAGAAAAAAAGTACTCATGCTCGTGTCGCGATTCCCATATCCGCTCGAGAAAGGAGACAAGTTGCGTGCATTTCATCAACTAAAAGAACTGAGCAAGCATTTTGATGTTACCTTGTTCGCTTTGACTAATCATGAAGTAGCTTCAGAACACTATCAAATCGTAAAAGAACATTGCTCTGAAATCATTGTTCATCAGCAATCACTCCTTCAAAAAGGATGGAACATTTTTCGATCAGCATTGAATGGGAATCCTTATCAAGTCGGATACTTTTATAGTTCGAAAGGCCAGAATAAAATTAAACAACTACTTAAAGAAGATTCGTTTAATCATGTTTACTGTCAACTAATTAGGATGTCTGAATATGTTAAGCATGAACATACTATCCCGAAGACCATAGATTACCAAGATGCCTTCAGTGCAGGAATTCAACGACGGGTTTCAAAACAGCCATTCCACAAAAAATGGATCTTCAAATCGGAAGCAAAGCGCCTGAAACGCTACGAATCGTTGATGTTTGATTTCTTCGAGAACCGCACGATCATCAGCAAGCAAGACCGGCAGTTGATTATGCACCCGAATTCTCAAGAAATTGTGTGTATTCCCAATGGAATCGACGAAAGTTTCTTTGAAGAGCTGAAACAAGAGAAAACCCACGACTTCGTGTTTGTTGGGAATATGAGTTATGCTCCTAATGTGGAAGCAATTGTTTACATCTCAGAGAAGATCCTACCGATGTTCCCTGAGAAAACATTGCTAATTTCGGGGTCATCACCATCGAAAAAAGTGAAAAGCATTGCGGCGGAAAATTCGCAAATTGAACTTACTGGATGGGTTGACGACATTCGAAGCTCTTATGCTGCTGGCAAGATCTTCCTTGCTCCAATGATGATTGGAACTGGAATGCAAAATAAACTTCTAGAAGCCATGGCAATTGGTGTTCCATGCATTACTACTCCCCTCGCCAACAATCCAATCGGAACGAAAGAAAACTCAGAAATACTTGTTGCTTCTACTCCCGAAGAATTTAAATCTGCCATAGAAACGCTATTCCAAGACTCAATTAAATACGCTGAAATTCAAGGTAATGCACGAGCATTTGTTGAGCAAAACCATCACTGGAGCGAAACCACGAAACGCCTTGTAGAATTAATCAATTCCACGAAGTACTAACCAAGATAGTAACCCGGGTAGATAGCTTATCAAGAATCAGTTTAAAGAAAACCCTTTTTCTTCCCTTTCAACTTAGATTTTTCCAGTAAATTTGCGGAAACTGTCGAACAGACGTATGGAAATCAAATTAAACACGATAGAAGAAGCCATTAAGGACATCCAAGATGGTAAAGTTGTCATTGTCGTGGATGACGAAAACCGTGAGAACGAGGGAGATTTCCTCACAGCAGCACGGAATATCACACCTGAAATCATCAATTTCATGGCGACTCATGGTCGTGGGCTGGTTTGCGCACCTCTTATTGAGGATGAATGCGACCGATTGGGATTGAATTTGATGGTTCAAAGCAACTCAGCAGCGTACGAAACACCATTTACTGTTTCTGTTGATTTAAACGGTCACGGATGCACAACAGGTATCAGCGCTAGCGATAGAGCAAAAACGGTAAAAGCACTAATCGATCCGAATATTCGTCCTGAGGAATTAGGAAAACCAGGTCACATCTTCCCTCTTCGTGCGAAGAAAGGTGGAGTTTTGCGTAGAGCTGGACACACTGAAGCAGCAATTGATTTGGCTCGCATGGCTGGATTCGAACCAGCAGGAGTAATTGTTGAAATCTTGAACGAGGATGGTTCAATGGCGCGTTTACCTGAATTAGCGAAGATTGCTGAAAAGTTTGATCTTAAATTGATTTCCATTGAAGACCTAATCGCTTACAGAATGCAAAACGAATCATTAGTAGAAAAAATAATCGACGTGAAAATGCCTACTGAATATGGAAACTTTGACATGCATTTGTTTAAAGAAACGAATTCAGACAAAGAGCATTTGGCGATCGTTAAAGGAGAATTCAATGAAGACGAGCCAGTTTTGGTGCGTGTTCACTCATCATGTATGACGGGAGACATATTTGGTTCTTGCCGTTGTGATTGCGGGCCTCAGTTGGAGACCTCAATGCGCATGGTAGAAGAAGCAGGAAAAGGTTTGATCGTATACATGAACCAGGAAGGTCGTGGAATTGGTCTTACAAATAAATTGAAAGCGTACAAACTTCAGGAAGAAGGCTACGATACGCTCGAAGCGAATTTGAAGCTCGGATTTAAAGGAGACGAACGCGATTACGGAATTGGAGCGCAAATTATCCGCTCACTAGGAATTTCAAAAATGCGTTTGATGTCGAATAATCCAACGAAACGTACCGGATTAGTTGGTTACGGCTTGGAAGTAGTAGAAAACGTTCCTTTGGAAATTGAATCTAACGAGCACAACGAATTCTATTTGAAAACGAAGCGTGATCGCATGGGCCACTCATTGAAAATAGACAAGTAAGATGTTAACGGCTAAGGGAATCACGAAGTCATTTGAAGATTTAAAGATCTTGAAAGGAATTGACCTGGAAATTACTGCAGGTGAAGTGGTTTCGATCGTGGGTTCTTCTGGTGCTGGAAAAACAACCTTACTTCAAATTTTGGGAACGCTCGATAAGCCGGATGCTGGCGAAGTGCTCTTGAATGGAACGAATCCGTTCAGTTTGAGTTCACGCCAATTATCTGCCTTTAGAAACGAATCCATCGGATTTATTTTCCAATTTCATCAGTTACTTCCTGAGTTCAACGCAATTGAAAACATCATTCTACCCGCCTTGATTCAAGGTCGGAACATGGGAGATGCGAAGGCAGAAGCGATGAAATTGTTAGGAATGCTTGGATTGGAAAATCGTGCCACTCACCGACCGAATGAACTTTCTGGTGGAGAGCAGCAACGAATTGCTGTAGCGCGTTCTTTGATCAATCAGCCGAAGATTATTTTGGCGGATGAGCCTTCAGGAAACCTTGACAGTCAGAATTCGACGGAGTTGCACCAGTTGTTTTTCGATTTACGCGATGAATTCAATCAGACTTTCGTGATTGTGACACACAACCAGGAATTAGCAGGCATGACGGATCGTAGAATTCAAATTGCGGATGGCTTGATAGTAACGTAGTTGTTTCCCTAATTTGCTTTACAATATCTCCAAATTATCGAATATTCAGCAGTAAATTTTTCAATCTAAGAATCATTCAATGCAAGGCGAAGAATTACGCGAATACCTCGACTTCAAATCAGAGCAATACAACACGCGTGCTTTCATTGAAAGTGATCCGATTCAGCTTCCACATCGGTTTTCCAAGAAAGAGGACATTGAAATTGTTTCCTATTTGATCTCAACAATTGCGTGGGGACAGCGCAAATCCATCATCAATAATGGTGAACGCCTGATTCAAATCATGGAAGACGATCCTCACGAGTTCATTCTGAATTATACTCCGCGTAAACTGGACTTCGTTCACAGGACATTCAATGCTGTCGACTTAGACTTTTTCTTTCGAAGCCTTCGCAATATCTACGAAAATGGCGGATTGGAGAATGCCTTTTCCCCTCACTCGGAAATAGAAGGAATCAAAGGTCGAATTGTCAATTTCCGTGAATTGTTCTTGGAAACGGAACATGAAAAGCGCTCAGAGAAACACATTTCGAATCCAATGAAAGGATCAGCAGCTAAGCGCATCAACATGTTTTTGCGATGGATGGTCCGAAATGATAAACAAGGCGTTGATTTTGGAATTTGGCAAAGCATTCCGACATCAGAATTGTACATTCCTTTAGATGTTCATACGAGCAGACACGCCCGAAATTTAGGACTGATTCAACGCAAACAAGACGATTGGAAGGCATTGGAAGAATTGATGACGAATCTCAAAGCTTTTGATCCGGTTGACCCAGCAAAGTACGATTACGCCTTGTTTGGGATAGGCGCTTTTGAGTGAATTACATTTCTCAACTCTGTTTGACGAGTAGCAGAACCAGTAACTCCAAGGGAATTCTCGCCCTGGAGTATAATACATATTTTCATTATCAAACCACTCTTGAAGCTTCAAAGTATTCAAAGCTAATGGTTTAGATTGAACCTTTCTATACCATACCAATTGCAAACAGTTGCCGTATTCATTTTAAAAGTGAATTAAGCACGTAAAAACCCCTGAATGTATAACACGCGTATTAGTGCGTGCGAAACGGAAAGTGAGCCTCCTTAACTTCCCTGTTCTTAATCAAGAAAAAATAAAACGATGATGAAATCTAATTCCAACTTACTGAATTACATCAGTTTGTTGATGCACAACGATGATGCTTTAAAAGCATTTCTAAAGGACCCCATACAGGCAGAGGAAAACCATGGGATCACTAAAGCAGAACGCTCGGTTATCCGAAGAACCGTGGCACATTTAAGCAACAATTCGAAAAACGGCTATTCTGTTTCACGCCATTTAAGCTCTTACAGACGTTCGCTACGATTATTGCAAAATGTATTGCACAACGTGGGATCAAAAATGACACAAGATGCAAAGGCGCAACCAGATGCTGCTGATGCCTCTTACACTTTTTCCATGATCTTCTACTTCCCAAACAACACAGCTTCGGGCCCAGTAGATTTTACAGGTAAAACAAATGCAGATGTTGATAGAGTTGGAGGTCCTTATGCTTGGAATACGCCTTCATATTCAGTTACACTTGACAATCCGAATCCAACGGTTCAAGAAGTATATGACGCTGTAAATGCCACCTATTTTGCTACGCCTGTTATGCCATATGAAACGGTAGACAGCGGCGGAAATCCTTACGTGAAAGCGATTATTCCTTTAGGCGTGTATCCAATCACAGCTGACTTAAGTCAATATACGTTAGATGATGACTATGTATTCTGGTTCTACTCCATAAACGGTAAAGCAGATGGAAACATTTCAGGGAACAGCGGAAACAAAGGAGAATCGTTTGGCGTAAAAACGCTAAGTCCAAATGATACTGTGTTTTGGCAATTAATTGCTCCGGACTCTGAATGTGGTTTTTTACCGTGTAACTAGTCGAAGGGAATAGTTTAAACACAGTTTTAAGCAAGCTTACAATGGGAAAGTCAAAGGTAACTCTTTGGCTTTTCCGTTTTTTTGCTGAATAAACTGAAAGCGGCCAAACGACAATCTTCACTTTTTGAGAACTTCAAATGAACAAGAGTCTTTTCCAATAAGGTCATTTGAATAATTTGCGTTTGTTAGCACTCTTGGATACACTCACCTCACAGAAAATCTTATTTTTGACACATGAAGTTTTTGTATCCTGAATTTCTTTGGGCATTTGCGGTTCTCTTGATCCCGATTCTCATTCATTTATTCAATTTTAAGCGATACAAAACGCACTATTTCTCGAGTCTGCAATTCGTTAAGCACGTTGATCAGCAGACCAAATCAACACAAAAACTCAAGCATTTACTGGTTCTACTCGCTCGACTGTTGGCGTTTAGCTGCTTAGTTCTTGCTTTTGCACAACCTTATTTTCCTAATTCGGATGCTGAGGAATTGAAAAAGGAAAACATCGTGATGATCTATATCGATAATTCATTTTCAATGCAAGCGCGTGGTGTGGAAGGAGAATTGTTGTCTTCGGCAAAGGAAACGGCGCAATCCATCGTTGAGAAAAGCCCAAAAGGAACCCAGTTCATTGTAGGAACGAACGAAATGTCAGGAATTGAACAACGTCGAATCAATCGAATTGATGCTCTTGACAAAATTGACAAGATCGATTACTCTCCGTTGACGCGCTCCCTAGATGAAATCATTGATTGGAAACAACAAACGATTCAGAAAATCGACATTAGCGCTGAAGAGAGTTTCGTGCAAAGTGTTATCCTTTCAGATTTCCAGAAGCATTCGTCAGAATCAAAAGAAGAACTTAAGTTGGGTAATTTCGAGTTTCACCCAGTAAAACTGATTCCTGAGGAAACAGCGAATATTTTCATTGATTCCGTTTGGTTCAGCTCTCCGATTCGAAAAGTTGGACAGAAACACGAACTCAATATTCGCTTGTTCAATACGAGCGATCAAGATTTAAAAAATGTAGAAGTCACCGTGAAAGTTGACCGTTTCAATAAATCATTCTACACAGATATCCCAGCCAACGGAAAGAAGGAAACATCGTTGACTTACTCTGATAAATCCGTAGGTTGGAAAACAGGGAAAGTGACTGTCGCTGATGATTACGTGATCTTCGATGACACGTATTACCTATCATACGAAGTAAAAGAACACGCCAACGTACTCGTTTTGAATGGTGAAGATGCGATCAACAATGTTCGACTCGTTCTCGATTTAGAAGATTACTACCTCGTGGAGGAGAACAACATTTCAGCGATCACACTTGACAACTTCAAAAACAAAGATTTGGTGATCATCAACGGAGCCAACAACTTGTCTTCGGGTGTCATCAACTATTTGACAGAATTCAACGAGAATGGTGGATCGCTGAGCTTGTTCCCAGGAAAGGCTCCAGAAAAAAGCGCTTGGAATCAATTGCTCGGCGAATTGAATCTGCCATTGATGGGAAGTAAAATCAACTCTGGAACACTTATCAAATCCCTGAATTACGACGATCCATTTATTCGCGACGTGATTTCAAGCAAAAGTGAACGATTGAATCTACCGAGTGTTGTCAGTTCATATCAACCAATGGTTGGAAGTTCTTCGAATTTCAAGACTTTGATCACCATGCAAAATGGGCTACCCCTTCTCGCCTATTCGAAACCAAAAGGAACGGCATACATGTTCTACAGTTCGATTCATCCAGATTTCGGTGTATTTGCTTCAGATGCTTTATTCTCGACATGTGTGCTTCGAATGAGCGAATTGAGTCAACGCAGTCAACCAATCGCATTAACAATTGGAAGTGAAAGCAGTTACCCAGTTTATGCCGATGATATCGGCGAAGAAGTAATTCACCTATCCAAAGACAAATTGGATTTCATTCCTCAAAAGACATCACGATCAGGAATTACTTACATTTCCTTGTCTCAGTTTGATAAATTCGAGCAGCTATTTGCAGGAAACTATTCTATCGATGCCAGTTCTAACCTCGGAACGCTTTCATTGAATTACCATCGAAAAGAATCGAAACTCAATTATTTATCCGAAGAAGGAATCAAAAAAGTATTCTCAGAACGCGGAGCGACAAACGTAACATTCACGGCTGTGGACGGAGTGAATTCGCCGATTGGTGAACTCTCAATTGACAAGCCATTCAGTTATTGGAAGCTATTTCTCATTTTAACCCTTATTTTTGTCACCGCTGAAATGTTATTGGTACGTTTCTGGAAATAGTTTAACAACTCGTATGAAGATTCTCATCAAACAAGCGCAAATAATTGATTCTAGCTCGAAACACAACGGTCAACGAATGGATTTGTTGATTGAAAATGGGCAAATTTCTAAGATAGATTCATCAATTACTGCAGAAGCCGATCAAGTTATTGAACACGCCGATTTACACGTTTCTCAAGGTTGGGTTGATTTGAAAGCTGATTTTTGCGATCCAGGATTTGAACACAAAGAAACGATTGAATCTGGATTGGAAGCAGGTGCCTCAGGAGGATATACGCACGTCGCACTTCTCCCAAGCACACAACCGGTAGTCGACGGAAAAAGCCAAATTGAATACTTCAAACGCAGATCAGAAGGTCATGTCACGAAGCTCTACCCAATGGGCGCGATCACTGAAGGAATGAAAGGTGAGCAATTGGCGGAAATGTACGACATGAATCAGGCCGGAGTTCAACTCTTTTCAGATGATTTGAAGCCAGTTTCCTCTGGAATCATGTACCGAGCACTGCTCTACTCGAAGAATTTCGGGGCACGAATTGTTGCATTCAACAGAGATGCTTCCTTGGCAGGAAAAGGAATGGTGAATGAAGGAATGGCCTCAACTCGCACAGGATTGAAAGCGGATCCATCGATTACAGAAATCATACAATTAGAGCGCAATCTTCGCTTGTTGGCTTACACTGGTGGAAATCTTCACTGTACGGGTATCTCAACTGCAGAAGGTGTTCGATTGATTCGAGCGGCAAAAGCCGAAGGATTGAACGTAACGGCGGATGTTCACAGCTCGCATTTGATTTACAACGAAGAAGCGGTCTTCGGATTCGACTCTTTGTTCAAATTCATGCCACCACTAAGATTTGAAACGGACAGAACGGCTCTTTGGGAAGGATTGAAAGATGGAACGATCGACGCGATTGTTTCTGATCACCGTCCAAATGACAAAGAAGAAAAAGACGTAGAATTCGATCACGCTTCCTACGGAAACATTGCACTTCAAACTGTTTTCGCATCGCTGACAGCTTTATCAGAATTCAAATTGAACGACGTAATCGACTGCCTATCAAAGGGTCCACGCGAGATTCTTAACATTGAATCAAATACCATTGAAGAAGGATCGTCTGCCGATCTAACCCTCTTCTCACCTTCTGAGAAATGGACCTTCGACAAATCAATGGTTTGTTCTGCGACCTTCAACAGCCCATATGTGAATAACGAACTCACTGGACGTGTTCTTGGAGTGATAAATAACGCTAAATTAGCGACGAAACACTAACTAACACGATGGCGACTAAACGCAACTTTCTCAAGCAGTTCTTCAAGGACCGTAAAATGGTCGGTGCAGTGAGCCCGAGCACGAAATTTCTCGGTGAAAAAATGCTGGCAAGCATCGATTTCGATAAGGCCAAGGGAATTGTTGAATTGGGACCTGGAACAGGTGTATTTACTGACATCATCATGCAACGCATGCGCAAAGACGCGAAACTATTGGTCTTTGAGTTGAATGATGAGTTTTATGAAAATCTAAAATCTCGAATTGACGATCCACGCGTTCGAATCATCCACGATTCAGCTGAGAATATCGCCAAGTATCTTCCAGAGGAAGAACAAACAACTCAGGATGCTGTCGTTTCTTCATTGCCGTTGATGGTTTTTCCAGCAGAATTGCGCCAAGCGGTTGTTGATGCAGGATATAAAGCTTTGAAATCAACTGGAGTTTATGTTCAGTTTCAATATTCTTTGCAGTCGAAGAAGTTTTTGGAAGGGATTTACAAGAGTGTGAAGATTACGTTTACAATTAAGAACTTTCCTCCCGCGTTTGTTTACACGTGTAAGAAGAAATAGCTTATCATTTTGTAATGGGAACTTCCCGTTCCCCTCTTGATGCTTCGCATCGGCTTCTCCCGCGTTTGTTTACACGTGTAAAAAGAAATAGCTTATCATTTTTGTAATGGGAACTTCCCGTTCCCCTCTTGATGCTTCGCATCGGCTTCACCTGCGTTCGTTTATGCATGTAAGAAAAAAGTAATTCTACCATTCTGACGGTTTCCAGTACGTCAATTTCACCCTCACATTTAGATCAATCATTTATACCGTTCGCTCGTTTGCCACAAATTGTGGCACAGCTTTTGACTATCTTAATACTGAATACAAAATCATGTGTTATGATTACATCGATTGAAATTGCGCAACTGCTTCAAAGAATACAGAAGCAAGCGCCAGCAAAAAAAACCGGATTTGATACTGCCCTTGTAGATTTGGGAGTAGCGCTTTCGGGTAAGAAAATAAAACAGAAGAATGCGAAGTAGTTTTCATTAGCTACTGGATAGAATTAGTCTTTTACAACGAGACTGAGTCCTGACATTGTGACACCAATTAGTTGGTAAGCAGTTGTTAGGGCTTTTTTTGTACCTAAGCTTCGCACTAGCACTCATTTTAGATTTTCATTTTTAAATTAATTAGACAATTATTATCTTCGAACTTGCGAAGCATATTAGTTAAATAAACTCATGTAGAAATCCACTGCTACTGATGCTCTCGAGCACTAATTCCACTAGTAAAACCAACAACTATTCACAAATGGATCATACACAAATTGAACCGCATCTTTCCAAAATTTACGACATTGCTGAAAAAGCCAAGAGCATCGGAGTTGCGCACTTATCGGGAGAAGACGAGACTTACAATGGACGAGAAATCACCATCAACGGAAAAAAGCACATCAACTTTTCCTCTTGCAGTTACCTGGGTTTATCACTTGATGAACGCGTAATAGATGGAGCTATTGAAGGAGCCAAGCGATTTGGAACCAGTTTTCCCACTTCACGCTCATTTGTGACAATGGGTTATTTGGAAGAATTGTAGGCTAAATTGGAGTCACTTTTTGGATACAGCTGCATTGTAACAACCTCTACTTCTCTTGCTCATACAGCGTTTCTGCCAATATTTATTAATCGTGAGGACGTTTACATTTGTGATCATCAAGTGCATTCAAGTGTGAAGGTAGCTTCGGAACTACTCCGTTCAAAGGGCTGCGCGAGCGATGTTATAAGGCATAGCGAAATGAAGAAGCTCGAGGGAAAAATCATATCGTACAGTGAAACGCACCGAAATGTGTGGTTTTTTGCAGATGGTATCTACTCTATGTATGGTGATATGGCTCCAATGAAAGAACTTCGCGACCTATTAAACAAATACGAGAATTTTCACGTGTACATTGATGATGCGCACGGGATGAGCTGGACTGGAGAAAACGGTAAAGGATTTGTGTTGAGTCAAACTGAGCTCCACCCAAGAATGGTCTTGAGCACCTCGTTGGGAAAAGCATTTGGTTCTATTGGAGGCGTGTTAGTTTGTAATAACCCAAGTTTGAAGAAAATGATCAAGTCATGTGGAAACGCGTTTATTTTCTCAAGCCCCGTTCCTCCATCAGTTATTGGAGCGTCCATAGCATCCGCAGACATACATGTATCATCAGAAATCACTGAACTGCAATCGAGTTTGATAGATAGAATCAACTTTTTCAAAGAATTAGCTTTGAGCCTTGGTTTACCCATTTTAGGCAAAGGAAATACGCCCATCTTTTTCATCCCTTCGGGGAATCCAGACACCTGCTTTAAGATCTCAAAGCGTATGATGGACCGAGGATTCTATCAGAGCTCAGCAGTTTATCCAAGTATACCATACAATTGTGCGGGGGTGCGTTTCACGATCACCAACTGGCTTGAAATGAACGATATTGAAGACATGCTGCGCACTCTTTCGGTGGAAAGACAAAAAGTGCTCAATGAAGAAGGAATGTCTGAGACCGATATCAAACGAAATTTTAAAGGAATAGATTACCATCTAAAAATTGAACACGCCTAACACGTCAAACCAACATTTGAAACAAATCAGGTTTATCATTCAGGTATTCACCATAGAATTTGCGTTCGACCATCCTGGATCTCAACGAAGCTAAGTCTCCATCGCATCCTAGCTCAATCCCAATAACGGCGGGTCCCATATTCCGGTTGTGTTTTTTGGAATACTCGAAGTGCGTGATATCATCGTTCGGCCCCAATACTTCAGCAACAAATTCTTTTAAAGCTCCCGCCCTCTGAGGGAAGCGAACAATGAAGTAATGCTTGAGTCCAGCGTACAAAAGCGCGCGCTCCTTAATCTCCTCGGTGCGTGTGATATCATTGTTACCACCACTTATCAGGCAAATGACATTCTTCCCTCTAATTTTATCTTGAAATTGATCCAAAGCAGCCACCGTTAGCGCCCCAGCAGGCTCCACAACGATTGCGTCCTTGTTGTAGAGATTTAATATCGTTTGACAGACTTTCCCTTCGTGCACGGTAAGCATTTCATTCAGATTCTTTGAACAATATGCATAGTTTAAGTCACCAACGCGCTGAACTGAAGCTCCATCAATGAATTTATCGATATTTTCCAGTCTAGTATTTTCTCCAGCCCGAAAGGACTCGGACATAGAAGCTGCTCCAGAAGGCTCTACACCAACGATGATCGTCTGAGGCGACAACAATCTGAAAACACTGGAAACGCCCGCGGCAACACCTCCTCCGCCGACAGGAAGAAATAAATAATCGATTGGCTCGCTTGCCTGTTCCAAGATTTCTAGAGCGATAGTCGCTTGCCCTTCAATTACTCGCTGGTCATCAAATGGATGAATGAAGTGCATCCCCTCTTCTCGACAAAAGTCAATTGCTTTTTCAGAAGCATCGTCGAACGTATCACCGATCAGGACAATTTCGACGAAATCTCCCCCAAACATTCGAACGCGCTCAAGTTTCTGCTTGGGAGTCGGGACAGGCATAAAGATTACGCCTCTTACTTTCTTCAAAAAACAAGAATAGGCTACGCCTTGAGCATGATTCCCAGCACTGGCGCAAACAACTCCTTTTTTCAATTCTTCATCAGCGAGAGAAGAAATTTTGTTGAAGGCACCCCTGATTTTATAGGAACGCACTTCTTGCAGGTCTTCTCGTTTGAAAAACACATTCGCCTCTCTCTCTTTCGATTCATGCATATTACGCATCAACGGAGTTTTAGAAGCTACGCCATCAAGCAATGACGCAGCCTCCTGAACATTCTTTAAACTAAACGACTTCATACTTAAAGCGTTTTCATATTTGTCATCGCCATCCGGAGAGATTCTCCAACCAGTTCTATTGGATGATTGCGAATCGAGCGGTTAACTTCAATCAACTTTACATTATCCACCTCATTCCCATTTGAAAATGAAGCTCCAATCACATTGGTTTTTACAGACTCCATGAAATCAGCAAGCAAAGGTCTGCAGGCATGATCAAAGAGATAACAACCGTATTCAGCTGTATCAGATATGATTCGGTTCATTTCGAACAACTTTTTTCGTGCAATCGTATTGGCGATTAGCGGTGCTTCGTGCAAAGACTCATAATAGGCTGACTCCTCCTTGATTCCAGACTCTACCATGGTTTCGAATGCCAGCTCCACTCCTGCTTTCACGAATGCAACCATCAATGTTCCATGATCGAAATACTCCTGTTCAGGAATTTGCTGATCCGCACAGGCAGTTCTCTCAAAATCAGTTTCCCCGGTTTGCTTTCGCCATTCCAAGAGCAACGCATCGTCATTTGTCCAGTCTTTCATCATATTTTCAGAAAACGCACCTGACATGATATCATCCATGTGCTTCTTAAAAAGCGGTTTCATTAGCCCTTTCAACTTATTCGATAAGCGTTCACACTCGAGTTTAGCGGGATTGCTTAAGCGATCCATCATATTTGTTAACCCGCCATGTTTCAAGGCTTCAGTTATCGGTTCCCAACCATGTTGCACTATTTTCGTAGCGTAATTTTTGTCTACGCCTTCTGAAACCATTTTATCAAAACATAAAATTGATGCAGATTGCAATACACCGCACAGAATTGTTTGCTCTCCCATTAAGTCGGACTTCACCTCCGCAACGAAAGATGAATGCAGCACTCCTGCTTTGTGCCCTCCAGTAGCCACAGCATAAGCCTTGGCCAATTCCAATCCTTTGCCATTGGGATCGTTCTCGGGATGGACCGCAATCAGTGTTGGGACGCCAAAGTTTCGCCTATACTCTTCCCTCACCTCCGATCCTGGGGATTTTGGGGCAACCATCAGAACTGTCAAGTCCTCTCTGACCTTCATTCCTTCCTCAACAATATTGAAACCATGCGAATAAGATAACGCAGCACCTTTCTTCATTAGCGGCATCAACCTCGTAACGACATCCGTATGCTGTTTATCAGGCGTTAAATTGATAACTAAATCTGCGGATGGAATCATTTCATCATAAGTTCCCGCCTTAAAATCGTGACCAGTCGCATTCTGAAAGGACTGTCGATTCTGCTCAATGGCTTGTGCTCGCAAAGCATAAGAAATCGAGAGGCCCGAATCTCTCATATTCAACCCTTGATTCAATCCTTGAGCTCCGCACCCAACAATCACAATCTTTTTTCCATTGAGCGCTTCCACGCCATTTTCGAATTCCGATGTTGGCATGAAATCACATTTTCCCAACTGTTCCAATTGCTCTCTGAGCGTTAATGTGTTAAAGTAATTTTTCATTTTAATTCTGATTAATCTTGTTTTCTAATTCATTGACTATTGATGTCAGCGTTCGCATGGGTTTGCTGATAGCAATTCTACCCGACCGTACAAATTCGAGAATCCCAAACGGCTTTAATTCATCAAACAAAGCCTGAGTTTCTTCCTTGTGTCCTGTTTTTTCTATCACTGTGAAATCAGCTTCTACGGCTAGTACTCGAGCATGATGAGACCGAACGATCTTCTCGGCATCTTGACCTGCAAGCAGCATCTCCGTCGGTAATTTGTAGAGCGCTAGTTCTTGATAAACTATTGCATCATCCTCATGGTAGAACGCTCGGATTACTTCGACCTGCTTCTCCAACTGAAGGACAACTTTGTTTACTGTATCTGCTGATTCATTGATTACAATTGTGTAACGGTGCACATTCTCGACCTCACTCTCAGAAGCGGCAATGCTCTCGATATTAATTTTTCGACGTGTAAAGATGATGGTTACTCTGTTTAGTAATCCCACTCGATCTTCTGTAAACACTGATAGTGTGTATCTTTTGTTCATCATTTCATCCATTATTTGAGTCTGATTTCTGATACCGACGCCCCTGTTGGCACCATTGGAAATACATTGTTTTCTTTTCCAACTTTCACTTCTAGGAAATACGCTCCTTCATGATCCATCATTTTGGAAACTGCTAAATTCAATTCTTCTCGTTTTGTCACTTTGCACGTCTCGATTCCATACCCCTTTACAATAGCTTGAAAATCAGGATTTACCATTGTCGTGGAAGCATACCTCTTATCAAAAAAGAGTTCTTGCCATTGACGCACCATTCCCAAAAATTCATTGTTGAGTACGACAATTTTTACGGGTGTCTTAGACTGAAAAATGGTACCTAACTCCTGAATAGTCATTTGGAATCCTCCATCTCCTATCACTGCGATTACTTCCTTGTTTGGCATGCCCATTTTAGCTCCAATCGCTGCAGGAAGACAGAAACCCATCGTTCCCAAACCGCCCGATGTTATCATGGATCTGGTCTCATTAAATTTGGAATAACGGCAAGCGACCATTTGATGCTGCCCGACATCTGTCACCACAATTGCATCACCCTTAGAAACCTGATTAACAGAATTAATAACCTCTCCCATTGAAAGTACTGGTGTAGATGGATTCAATTCTTCGTTAATGACTATTTTGAGTTCTTCCTGCTCCAAATCTCTGAAAGCGCGCAACCAATCATCGTGTTGTTTTTTATCGACCAACTTCGTTAGGGCGAGCAAAGAATCTTTTGCATCTCCAAGCACGGCTACTTCCGTTTTCACGTTCTTATCTATCTCCGCTGGATCAATTTCGAGATGAATCACCTTGGCTTGTTTTGCATATCGCGAAAGATCTCCCGTAACACGATCATCGAAGCGCATTCCAACGGCGATCAGTACATCGCACTCATTGGTCATCTTATTCGGAGCATAATTCCCGTGCATTCCTAACATCCCAACATTGAGGTAATGATCTGATTCCAATGCAGATAACCCCAAAATGGTCCATGCTGATGGGATCCCACTTTTCTCAATGAACGCTTTAAACTCCTTCTCTGCTTTCGAAAGCACAACACCTTGCCCGAAGAGAACGAAGGGCTTTTTAGCCGAGTTGATTAGTTTAGCAGCTGTTACCAAACATGATTCATCCAACTCACTTTTCGGCAAGTAGCTACGCATGCCTTTGAATTCCTTGTACTGATAATCAAACATCTCAAATTGAGCATCTTTAGTGATGTCAACCAAGACAGGGCCAGGCTTCCCAGATCGAGCGATATAGAAGGCTTTGGCTATGGCCATTGGAATTTCCTCTGCTTTCGTCACTTGATAATTCCACTTCGTCACGGGCATTGAGATCCCAATGACATCCGTCTCCTGAAAAGCATCAGTTCCGAGTAAATGACTGTGCACCTGTCCCGTAATGCACACCAATGGTGTCGAATCGATTTGGGCATCGGCTATGCCTGTGATCAAATTTGTAGCACCGGGGCCAGAAGTAGCAATACAAACGCCCACTTTACCTGTAGCTCGCGCGTAACCTTGCGCAGCGTGAACCGCGCCTTGCTCATGCCGAGTCAATACATGATGTAATTTATCCTCAACATCATAAAGCGCGTTGTAGACTGGCATTATGGCGCCACCAGGATAACCAAACATTAGGTCTGTTCCCTCGTCAATTAACGCTTGCACGACTGCTTGAGCACCCGACATGGATTTTGCTTCCTTTACTACAAGCTTACTTTCTATTTCTAAGGTTTTCATTTTCTAAAATTTATCCGTTACACATCCTTCAGATGCTGGTGAAACCGTTCGAGCATATTTACTGAGTACACCTCGCTTGAATTTGAGAGCTGGTGAGCTCCACTCCTCTTTTCTTTGAACCAACTCAATCTCTGAAACATGAATATGAATGGTATTTTGAGTTGCATCAATCGTTATTTGATCACCATTCTTCACTAGCGCAATTGGTCCTCCCACTTGAGCTTCGGGTGACACGTGTCCTACGACAAAGCCGTGTGTTCCTCCAGAAAATCGACCGTCGGTGATCAAGGCGACGTCATTGCCTAATCCTGCTCCAATGATAGCCGCAGTTGGCTTTAGCATCTCGGGCATTCCCGGACCACCTTGAGGGCCTTCGTATCTAATCACCACAACATCACCTTTGGTGACTAAACCTTCACGAATCCCTTCATTTGCGTCATATTCAGAATCGAAAACACGAGCTACACCTGTAAATTGCAAACCTTCTTTCCCCGTTATTTTGGCTACAGCGCCAGTTGGTGATAAGTTTCCCTTGAGAATTCTTAGGTGTCCTGTTGGCTTGATTGGATCATCCACCGATTTAATCACATCCTGTCCTTCCGTTAGCGATTGAACGTTTTCTAAATTTTCCGCTAATGTTTTTCCTGTTACGGTCAAGCAATCGCCATGGAGCATTCCTTGTTCCAAGAGGTATTTCAAAACCGCAGGTATACCTCCGATCTCGTGCACATCTTCCATAAGGTATTTACCACTTGGTTTCAAATCAGCAAGAAATGGTGTTGTATCAGAGATTCGTTGGAAATCGTCAAGAGTAAATTCTATATCCGCAGTGCTCGCTATGGCTAGAAAGTGAAGTACGGCATTGGTAGATCCACCTAGCACCGTTACTAACCTCACTGCGTTTTCCAAGGACTTTTTGGTAACGATATCCAGTGGTTTTATGTCATTCTCGAGTAATGTTCTCAGCACCTCCCCAGCACGCACACTCTCATCTTCTTTCGCGTCAGAAAGCGCTGGATTCGAAGAGTTGAACGGCAATGACATCCCTAAAGCTTCAATTGCGGATGCCATTGTGTTCGCTGTGTACATTCCTCCGCAGGCACCAGCACCTGGACAGGCCTTTTCAATCACACTTTGATATTCTTCGTTGTCAATTTTCCCTGCATTCTTCTTTCCCCATGCCTCGAATGCTGAAACGACATCCAGTTTTTTGCCTTCGTGGCATCCTGAAGCGATTGTTCCGCCATACACCAAGACACTCGGTCTATTGACCCTTAGCATCGCGATTAGCGCTCCTGGCATGTTCTTGTCGCACCCAACAACTGTCACTAAACCGTCATAAGACATTCCTTCAACCACAGTTTCCATGGAGTCCGCGATAACGTCACGCGACGGAAGTGAGTACCTCATGCCGGGAGTTCCCATTGAAATCCCGTCACTTACTCCGATCGTATTGAAAATTAATCCGACAAGGTTTTCATTCAAGGTTCCTTCCTTTACCTTTTTAGCAAGGTCGTTTAAGTGCATATTACAAGGGTTTCCCTCATATCCCGTGCTCGCTATTCCAACGAACGGCTTTTTCAAATCCTCTTTGGAAAGACCGATTGCGTGCAACATGGCTTGCGCCGCGGGTTGCGAATCATCCTGCGTTACTCTGCAACTGTATTTGTTCAGTTTCATACTAATTCAAAATTTTTGTATTCCTTTTTCTGTACTCGATTGAGATAAGCCGTTGAAAGCATTGCCCCCAATGATTCCTCCCAAGGCAAAGCGAAATCGAAGCCGTCTAGACTTTCAATTCCTGCGACTTCTGCGGCAGTTCCCGTAAAAAAGGCGCCATCGGCTCCATAAACGTCTTTTGGTGTGAAGAATTTCTCCACCACTTCGATACCGAGCTCCTCAGCTAATTCAAAAACAGTTTGTCGTGTTATTCCTGCCAGTATATTCCCTAGAGGCGCCGTGTACAATTTGTCATCTTTTTCAAAGAAGAAGTTAGCCCCTGGACCTTCTGCTACATTTCCATTCATATCCAGTAGCAGCGCTTCATCGAAACCATTATTTTTTACCTCAGTAGTAGCAAGTATTGAATTCGTGTAATGGCCGGTAACCTTCGCTTCTACATGACAAGATTTGGGATTTGGTCTCTGGTACGAGGAAGTCATTAACCTTAAAAGACCATCTCCGAGATAGCGATCCCAACTCCACGCGCAGAGCAATACGTGCACTTTTTCAGTCGGCTGCAACGACATGTTCTGCCCCAAATAGACCAAAGGTCTGATGTAAGCATCTTTCAATCCATTCCGATCGAGTAATTCATAGGTCAATTCGACCAATTCCTCGACAGAATAATCCAATTTAATGTGCATTTTTCGCGCTGAATAATGCAGTCTTTCATAATGCTCTCTTGCCTTAAAGACCATCGCGCCATCTTCCGTTTCATACGATCGAATCCCTTCAAAGACTCCAGATCCATAGTGCAAGGTCTGGGAATAGACATCGGTCATCGCGCCGCTTGCTTTCATCCATTTTCCATCTAAAAAGACAGTTGTGTTTTCATTGTAATACATATTGCTTGTTTATTTAATTCAAAAAAAAAGCCCTTCTCGAAGTGAGAAGGGCTTTAGATATATATACTATCGTCCTAGTCTCACTCGAGCAGAGCAGAAATAATAATGACGATAATAATGTTGTTCAAATGTTGTTTCATAATATTCAATTCAAAAAAAAGCCATCCTAGTGG
>JAQXBM010000082.1 GCA_029252405.1 Crocinitomicaceae bacterium | reverse complement strand
GGTGAATCCAAACCCAACAGTTGCAATTATTCCAGCTACGATTGATACTTTGTGTATCACATCTGATCCGATTACATTACTAGGAACACCTGGTGGTGGTTCATTTAGTGGAACAGGAGTTTCTGGAGGTGTATTCTTCCCATCAACTGCTGGAATTGGTTCGCATGTAATCACTTATACTTATACAGATGGAAACGGGTGTACTGGAACGACAACAGTTATGGCAATTGTAGACCAGTGCTCAAACAGCCTCAACGAGGTTGGTCTTGTAGGAGTATCATTGTTCCCGAATCCAAACGAAGGAATCTTCAAGATTTCAGGATTGGATATAGGAACCAACTATGAAATCTATGATGAGCGCGGAAGACTGGTATCAACTGGAACTACTGCTTCGGAAGAACAAGAAGTTCAACTTCTTGATGTGCAAACAGGAATCTACTACCTGTATGCTACTCAAAATGGAAAGAAGGGAAGTTTGAAATTCTTGATTACGAAATAAGATTTAGCTATTTATATTGGAACCGAAGTCTGGAAACGGACTTCGGTTTTTTTTGTGATTTATCCTCTGAATTTGATCTGTAGTTACTTATGTCCAGCTATTTAAATTTGTGGCTTCCCTCATTCAATGTTATTCTGGCAGGACTTTCTTTGGCTCAGTGCTCAATCACTCCGCATGCTCAAGAATTCTAGAAAGTCGATGTGAAAATCAGATTAGGAAAAGAACTTCCTTTGAGCTTGAATCACCTTCACAAATTGGTCGGGCATAAGGTTGAATACGTAGAATTTAAAAAAGTTCTTAACAAGGGATTATTGTATTTGATGTAAATCTTTGATTGAAAGCTTTTTATATGGATTAGGTCTTTAACCCATTGTTTGATAGTACCTTATAAGGTTGAGACCAGTTGTAATTAAGAACGAAAACTCATCGTTTCGTTAAGATATTCACAATTCCTTTTGTTTTTTTTCTGGTTGAAACACTAAGCGATTCGAAATGTTCAGGCAATTTTAATAAATTAGTAATCTAGAACTGTTAAAACTATAAACTTATGAAAAAGCTAAGCCTTGCGCTTGCTTTTCTGTTCATGGGTCTTATTTCCTATGCACAGCAAAAAGCAGACGCGGTTCATGCAACTTCTGTTCCCGTTATTTATCACGGAGTTACAGGACGCCTCGATCAATTTGTTGATTCCGCAGGAACCATCAATGAAATCACCAAAACCGAGAAAATCGGGTACCATCCAAAAAATGATTGGATTGGAAATCAATTTACTAATGCGAATGCCTTACCAAACGGAGATGATCCTGTCTGGCAGCAAAGTTATTCTCCACCGGCTCCACCAACAAAAGCCTTAGGCGTTGGATGGAATGGAATGGGATATACAGGAGTGAATCCTGCTGATCCAAGTGTGGATGTAGGACCAAACCACGTCGTTCAGATGATCAATGGCGGATCTGGATCTTATATTCAGGTGTACTCCAAAACAGGAGTTGCACAAGGTGGACAAGTGTATTTCGACAACTTCATGTCCTTACCAGGAGGAGCTGGCGATCCAATTGTAATGTATGACGAACGAGCAGATCGTTGGTTTTTGAGTGAATTCTCAGCAGCGGGTAATAACTTACACATTGCCATTTCAACAACGGCCGATCCTGGAGGAACATACAACACGTATTCATTCAATTCACCAGGAGGATTTCCTGATTACCCGAAGTACTCAATTTGGGAAAACGAATACGTAATGACGGCGAATGTGAACACGCCAGATATTTTCGCTTTCAATAGAGCGGATATGTTAGCAGGTGTTGCTACTACAGCTCAACAATTCAGTCAAGCGAACTTTGGAACAATTGGTTTCCAAGCTTCAACGCCTGTAAGTATGAATGGAACGGTTACTCCACCTGCTGGTCAACCAGCCTTATTGATGCGAATGCGCGATGACGCATGGAACGGATCGGCTTCCGATGCATTGGAAATGTGGGAACTCGATATTGACTGGGTAACACCAGGGAATAGTACACTTTCTCAAGTCCAAACGCTTGGAACTGCACCTCACGATTCTGAATTGTGTGGATATACCTCTTTTCAATGTTTCCCTCAACCAGGAACGGGTGTAACTCTTGATCCATTGCGTGAGCTATTAATGAATAGAATTCACTACAGAAACTTTGGAACACACGAGTCAATTGTTTGTTGTCACGTAACTGATGTAAACAACACAGACCGTGGAGGAATTCGTTGGTACGAGTTGAGAAGAACTGGAGGTACATCTGGAACTTGGGCAATTTACCAACAAGGAACTTACTCTCCTGATGCTACCAACAGATGGATGGCATCTATCAGTATCTCAGCCAGTGGAAATATTGGGCTTGCTTACAGTGCGGGAAGTAATACTGTTTTCCCATCATTGAGATATACTGGACGAAGAGAATGTGACCCATTAGGGACAATGACCGAACCAGAAACAGTATTGGCAGCTGGAACAGCTTCTAACCAATCGAACAGATGGGGAGATTACTTCCAATTGAACTGTGATCCATCAGATGGAGAAACGTTCTGGCATACTGGATGTTTTAATACATCTGCACAATGGTCAACACGTGTTTCTTCTTTCGACATCGCTCTTTGTGCTCCTCAAGTGAGTTTCGCTGCGAGTACTTACTCGGAAGATGAAGCGAATGGAACAACTACAAACCAATCAAGTGCTTGTTTACCTTATGTTGATATCATTGTTCCAATTTCATTAGGTTCTGCACCATCACAAGATGCCGACGTTGTTGTTTCTGCGACAGGAGGTACGGCTACGATAGGTGTTGATTTTGATCTATTGAATGGAACAACAACTTTAAATGGTTCAAACCTTTCCTCTGATGTAACGATTCGCGTATACAACGACGCATTGGTAGAAGGAAACGAAACGATTGTCTTAACATACACCTTGAATGCCAATGGCGGTAACGCGACAGCAGGAACACTCAACCAAAGTGTTACAATCACGATCAATGATGACGATCTAGCACCGGGTGCATCGAGCATTACAACAACGGTTCTCTCTGAAAACTTCGAATCTGGATTCGGAGGATTCTCAACTGTCAATAACGGAACTGCAACAGATACTCCGTGGCAAGTTGGTAACAATGCGGCAGCTTCGACTGCAGCTTATGCTATTCCAACAACGAACGCAACGAACTTCGCATGGATCAACGATGATGCATGTGATTGTGATCAAAACGATGTGGATCTAGTATTCCCAGCTGTAGATTTAACGAATTATGCTTCTGCTGCTTTAACGTTTGATTCTTACTTCGAGGACAATACGTATCAAACCAATAATGAAAACGCAGATTTGTATGTGTCGGTTAATGGTGGTGCGGATGTTTTAGTAGGTGCGCTTGTAGCTTCTACGATTGATTTGGATTGGACAACTCAGAACTTTGATTTGACGTCTTACGTTGGAAATGCAAGCGTTGTTTTGAAAGTGAAATACAGCGATGCAACAGGATGGTTGTACGGATGTACTGTTGATGACGTGCTTGTCACAGGAACAGGTCCAATAGGAATTCAAACTGCGATAAACTCTGGAACTGGAATGACAGGGGATTTAGGACCTAACGAAACGGTTCATTTCTACGATCCAACTTCAGGAGACGTAATGCTTTCTTTGGATAACACTTCTTCATTCGATTACGGATGTGTAACAGTTGAGGTAGATCGTCCAGGAACATCACCAACTGCAGTTCAATTCAATACAACAAATACTGCAGATTACTTACACTCAAAAACGTTTACAATTGTACCTGAAAATACGAACCCATCAGGAACGTACGATGTTACTTTGTATTACGAAGAAGCAGAAGTAGCAGCTTGGGAAGCGGCAACAGGAAACAGCAGAAACAATGCTGAGATCGTTAAAGTAGACGGAGCCAATCAAATCAGTGATGTAACTCCAGCAACGGCAGCTTCATACACTATCAGTAGTTCAGCATCAACAATTGGCGCTTTTGGAACAGATGTGACGTTTACATCTTCATTCAGCACTGGATTCTCCGGATTCGGAGTTGGTATTTACAATGTACCTTCAGGATTACCGCCAGTAGCTGATTTCAGTGCAAGTACGACAACTATTTGTGCAAATCAGTCAGTAAGCTTCTCTGATCTTTCAACAAACACGCCAACTTCATGGAGCTGGAACTTTGGTGATGCTAACACTTCAACAGCTCAGAATCCGTCGCACACATATGCAGCCGCCGGTACTTACACAGTAACATTGACTGCTACAAATGCAAATGGATCCGATGCTCAAACAAGCACGAACTACATTACGGTAAATGCGATTCCAAACGTGAATGCGTCAGGAGCAGCAACAATCTGTGCGGGACAAACAACAGTCATTTCTGGATCAGGAGCAACGAGTTACTCATGGGATAACGGAGCAGGAACAAATGCATTCGCAGCAGTTTCTCCAGCGTCAACAACGACGTACACCGTTACAGGAACAACGAACGGATGTTCAGCAACAGATCAAGTAACGGTAACAGTGAATGCAGTGCCTTCGGTATCAGCATCTGGAGCAGCAACAATCTGTGCGGGTCAGTCGACTACGATTACTGGATCTGGAGCTACAAGTTACTCTTGGGATAACGGAGCAGGAACAAACGCGTCAGCAATAGTTTCTCCGACATCAACAACAACTTATACTGTAACAGGAACAACGAATGGTTGCTCAGCAACAGATCAAGTAATAGTAACGGTAAATCCTTTGCCTTCAGTTACAGCTTCTGGAACAGCTACAATCTGTGCTGGTCAATCAACAACGATTACTGGATCAGGAGCAACAAGTTACTCTTGGAACAACGGGGCAGGAACAAACGCATCAGCGACAGTTTCTCCAACGTCGACAACAACGTACACTGTAACAGGAACAACCAATGGATGTTCAGCAACAGATCAAGTAACGGTAACAGTGAATGCAATTCCTTCGGTAACGGCATCAGGAGCAGCAACAATCTGTGAAGGTCAAACGACAATCATTTCTGGATCAGGAGCGACAAGTTATTCTTGGGACAATGGAGCAGGAACGAATTCTTCGGCTGCGGTTTCTCCAACATCGACAACGACGTACACGTTGACAGGAACAACAAGCGGATGTTCAGCAACGGATCAAGTAACCGTAACAGTAAATGCATTACCAAATGTTGTTGCAACTGGATCAGCTACGATTTGTTCAGGATCATCAACTCCGATCTCTGCGACTGGAGCGACAAGCTACGCTTGGAACAACGGAGCTGGAACGAATGCAACAGCAACGGTTTCTCCAACGTCAACAACAACGTATACAGTAACAGGAACGACAAACGGATGTACAAATACAGATCAAGTAACGGTAACGGTGAATCAAACACCAGTTATTGCTTCTGGTACTGTAAACAATCCAAATGTTTGTGCTACTGCAACTGGATCAATTCAGATTACTGGAGCAGGAACAGGAAACGTATCGTGGACTGGTACAGCTTCTGGAAATGCTAACGGGGTGAGTTTACCTTACACCGTGACTGGTTTGACGGCAGGAACATACACAGTGTCATTTGTGAGTACGGATGGATGTACGTCCAATTCAATCTCTCAATCTTTGAGTGATCCAACGCCTCCAACTACACCAACGATTTCACCAAGTGGTGCGACAACGTTCTGTGATGGAGCAAGCGTAACATTGACTTCGTCTTACGGATCTGGAAATACTTGGTCTGATAGCTCAACTGGGTCAGCATTGGTGGTAACAACGTCAGGAACATACGGAGTAGTTTACACGGATGGAAATGGTTGTTCAGCGGCCTCTGCGCCATTGACAATTACAGTCAATCCAAATCCAACGGTTACGGCAACTGGAGCGACAACGATTTGTGAAGGTGGTTCTGTACCATTGAATGCTTCAGGAGCGACTACTTACTCATGGGATAACGGTGCTGGAACGAACGCTGCAACAACAGTGTCTCCAACGGTAACAACAACGTATACGGTAACAGGAACAACGAATGGATGTACTGGAACGGATCAAGTAACAGTAACAGTGAATGCTGCGACTAGCTCGACGCAAGATGTTGAGATTTGTGAAGGATCGGATTACACCGTTCTCGGAAGTACGTACAATACAACTGGTACATACACTGATCTTACAACAAACGCAGCAGGATGCGACAGTACGGTAACGACGAACTTAACGGTGAATCCAAACCCAACAGTTGCAATTATTCCAGCTACGATTGATACTTTGTGTATCACATCTGATCCGATTACATTACTAGGAACACCTGGTGGTGGAACATTCAGCGGAACAGGCGTTACTGGTGCTGTTTTTGATCCATCAATTGGAATTGGAACATACACAATTACGTATGATTACACTGATGCAAACGGATGTAACGGTCAAACGAGCGTAATTGCAATTGTAGACCAGTGCTCAAACAGCCTCAACGAGGTTGGTCTTGTAGGAGTATCATTGTTCCCGAATCCAAACGAAGGTATCTTCATGGTATCTGGATTGGCTATCGGAGCAGAATATGAAATCTATGACGATAGAGGAAGACTCGTATCAAAAGGAGCAATGGAATCAGAAGAGCAAGAAATTCAACTTCTTGATGTGCAAACAGGAATCTACTACCTGTACGCAACTCAAAATGGTGAAAAAGGAAGCTTGAAATTCTTAATTACTAAATAAGATTTAGCGATCTGAAAATCAACCAAAGTTTGGTAACCGCCCCGATAGTTATTGGGGCGGTTTTTTTGTGCGTTATAATCTGAAAATGGTCATAGGTTTCATTAATTTAGAAACATGAAAAATGCGGCGTTATTACTTCTGACTTTCTTCTTTGTTCAATTGGCTTATTCGCAATGTCCGATCATTCCAAGACCTCAAGAATATTCTCAGATTGACGTGAAAATACCACTGGATGATCAGCTGACTTTAGATTCCAATTCGATGTCATTTTCGACGTGGGAATACCTGAAATCAAACTTGAAGCAGCAAACGGGGATTGAATTAGTTCATGATGCTGAAAACCCCTATGTACAGTTTGGAGAGAGCCCTCGCCTTCAGGTTCAGGGCGGGCCAATTCCAATCTCACACCATTATCAAATCAGCTTTAATTCAAACGAAAGAAAAGTGTATTTCGAAACGGAAGAAAGCGCTTTTCATGCCGTGAACTCCATGTTACAACTGATTCAAAAAGATGGATTGAAATTCTACTTTCAGGGATCTGAAGTTTCGGATTCTCCTGGCTTCGAATGGAGAGGATTACATCTAGATGTCAGTCGCCATTTTTATACTGTTGATGAAGTGAAACGCTTTATTGACCTCATGGCTTTGTACAAATTCAACACATTCCACTGGCACTTAACTGATGATCAAGGTTGGCGAATCGAAATCAAGAAATACCCAAAACTTGCAGACATTGGAGCGTTTCGCGATAGTACGATGATGGGACATTACTCTGATGAACCCCGCGTATTTGATACAAAAAAGTACGGTGGATTTTATACCCAAGATCAAATCAAAGAGGTCATTAAATATGCAGCAGATCGATTCGTAAATGTAGTACCGGAAATTGAATTGCCAGGTCATAGTCGTGCAGCATTGGCGGCATATCCTGAACTTTCGTGCACGGGAGAACAAAAAGGTGTTCCTGGGACATGGGGCGTGTTTGATGATATCTATTGCGCGAAACAAGAAACAATCGATTTCATGAAGGATGTTCTCGCAGAGGTAGTAGAATTATTTCCGTCGCAGTACATTCATGTTGGAGGAGATGAAGCACCAAAAACGCGTTGGAAAAAATGTCCAGATTGTCAGAAAGTAATTGCAGACAACGATCTTCACGACGAGCACGAATTACAAAGTTATTTCATTGGGCAGATTGATGAATTCTTAACGGGCAAAGGAAAAAAGTTGATCGGTTGGGATGAAATCCTTGAAGGTGGTTTGTCCCCAAATGCGGCTGTGATGTCATGGCGCGGAATGAAAGGTGGAATTGAAGCTGCAAAGCAGAAGCACGAGGTTGTCATGACGCCAACGACCTATTGCTATTTCGATTACTATCAGAGTGGTCACCCATCAGAGCCTATTGCAATTGGCGGTTTTCTTCCGTTGGAAAAGGTGTACAGGTTTAATCCTGTACCGAAAGAACTGAATGAAGATGAACAGCGATACATCCTTGGAGGACAGGCGAACTTATGGACAGAATATATCGCGTCAATGGAGCATTTGGAGTACATGACTTATCCACGGGCATTGGCGTTGGCACAAACTGTTTGGTGCAGGAAAAAACCAAGCTATGATTCTTTTTTGAGTGATTTTTTGACGTACCAAGAGGATTATTTGACTCGAAATAAGGTGAATTTCGCTCGATCCATACATCAACCTATACTCGAAATTACGCGAAAGAAAAACGGAATCAACGTTCATTTTAAGGGAGTAGAAGAGAATTATCACTATACGGTTTCAACAAAGGAAATTGGTGGTTACTCTATGAATGGCGGACAAGCAATGGGCGTGGAGGACACGCTGTTCTTCGAGCGATGCTATTCTGGAGATAAAGTGAAAGAAATTCGAACTTCTGTTTTGGATGACTCTGGAGGAAATTCCTTAGTGGATCGCTTTCTTCTCCATGCCTGTTTGGGCGCGGAGATAGAAATGGTTACTCAGCCTCACCCGAAATATAATAACAATGGAAGTTTGAATTTGGTGGATGGCGTAAAAGGAACGCAACCGTGGAAAGGAAGTCAGTGGCTTGGGTTTGATACTTCGTATGTTGAATTCATTGTTGATTTAGGGGAGGTGCAAGACATCAACTTGGTGAACCTCGGTTTTCTGAATCAAAATGGATCTTGGATTTACTTACCCAAGCTCGCAACGATTCAAGTCTCGAAGAAGTCAAAATGGTTCCTGCGTAAGAAGTATAAGCATGGAATTGAATCGGAAGATTGTAACATCACGGTCGGTAAAAAAGGACGGTATGTGCGCGTAAGTATTCGAGCGATGGATTTGATTCCAATTGGCATGGACGGTGGAGGGAACACACCTTGGACATTTATTGATGAAATAATGATAAATTGAAATATCGGAATATATCTATATCGAGATATTGCGATATAGATGTTACAGTAGTGCGACATTACCGCGATAATTAAGTGATTAATCAACTTATTCGGAAAATACAAGACAGAATGAAACTAGAACTATGTGCTGCTTCAATCGAAGCTGTGGATTTGGCAAAAGAATTGAAATTTGATCGCATTGAGCTTTGCCAAAACTTGGAGCAAGGTGGAATGACACCGTCACCGGGATTCATTGAGTATGCGCTGTCAAAGCAGGTTGAAACACATGTGTTGATTCGTCCGCGGTCTGGAGGTTTTCGCTATACGGAAGAAGAAATCGACATGGTTTTGCACGATGTGGAGCATTGCCAGTCCATGGGAGTGCATGGCTTGGTTGTTGGGATTCTGGATCAAAGTGATCAAATCTGTAAGAAATCCTTGGACGCCATAACGGCAATTTCAAAAGACATGGACGTTACCTTTCACCGTGCGTTTGATGATACTTACGAATTCAATAAATCATTGGATGTTTTGATAAATGCTGGCGTAAAACGCGTTTTGACAGCAGGATTGGCTCGAAATGTAGAGCTAGGAATGCCTGTTTTGAAAAGAATGAATGACTACGCAAATGGGCGAATTGAAATCATGACTGGAGGAGGAGTGAATATTGGGAATATCCTAAAGTTGAAGAATGAAGTAGCTCCTGCGGCGATTCATTTTTCAGGAACGAATAAGACGGTCATTGATGAAGGATCCATGTTTTCAGAAACGATTTTGAAACCCAACCGTGATAAGATTTTGCGGATGTTGGAAGTTGTGAGGTAAGTTCTCAATCCAACAAAGGCATCGAATATGCTCCATGCACCAATCCAACAGCGTCAGGTGTCGCTGGCAAATAATTCATCGTGAAATTTGTCATGTTTTCAAGGTAAGGGGCGCGAAGCGTTGTCCTAACGTAGAATTGTTTTTCATCAGGAAAGCGCGTCACCAAAACACCCAAATTCGACATGTCAAAGGTCATTCGTTTATTCCGGAACTTGAAAGTCGTTATGCCTCGTTTCAATCGCTTGAATTTTCCTTTTGTTCCATTTGCTTTCAAATATCCTTTGCAGATAAATTTCACTTTGTCAATTTTCGCGGGCGGACAACTGTAAAAGAACGTTGTGCTTGGGCCATCTTGCATCGCGATGATCAAATACGATGAATTGAACAAGGTAATTTCTTGCTTCGTCATTCTTGAATAGCGATCAAATTGAATAAATACAAGTAACACCAATCCCAAACCAATCGCGATCTTTGGAATCGTCTTGTGTTTTCTGAAAACCAGTAAAGAAACGAGTAGAATGTACGCAAAAAGTACTGCCCACGGATTCAGGACGAACCCATTTGCTAAGGACCATGGCAAACCTTCAATCCACTGAACGAAGAAAAGCATTGCAGCAATGGTGAAGCCAAACCCAATGGCAACAAACTTTCCAACGACTCCAATCCAATTAATGGACAGCAGAATCAAACCAAAACTGAGAACGATTCCCGCAAAAATCATCATTCCAATGTTCGTGAGCAGAAAGTAATTCGGAAACTGATGGAAGTAATAGAGCGTTAAGGGAAAGGTGAATAACTGTGCAGCGATTCCCACCGTGGTTCCTTCCCACAGTTTCTTGAGCCATTTGTTGCGGATGTAAATAAGGTTCGCAATGGGTTTCTGAAGCGTTAAAATTCCAATCATTGCAAGGTACGAGAGCTGAAAGCCGATGTCGTAAATCAACAAGGGATCAAAAATCAGCATCACCAAAGCCGAAAGAAAGAGTGTATTGAGTGAATCAGATTGATCACTGGACAAGCGCGATACAGAAAGGAAGGAGAACATCAGTGTCGCGCGAACAACGGAAGGAGGGAAGCCGATAACCATGGCATACGCCCAAAGAATGATCAACGAAATAAGAAGGGCTCGTTTCTTTGTGAAAATCTTGGGCATTCGACCAAAAAGGAAGAGCAAGAGTTCCAAAATAATTCCAACATGTAAGCCAGAGACGGCAAGAACGTGCATGGCTCCAGCCGCACCAAAACTCTCCCTTACATCCTGACTCAATAATGATTTATCTCCCAAGACCAGTGCAGAGGCTATGGCCAATTCATCTCCTTCCAAATGCGATGAAAAGATATCTTCGAATAATCCCTTGATATAATTTCTCCACCTTTCGTAAAAGGGAGGATCGACCTTGTTGATTACTTTGAAATCGCCTGGAGTAACGAAAACAGTCGCGTAAAGTCCTTTGTTGTTCCAGAAGGATTTAGAGTCGAACTCGCCTGGATTCCCATTGTTCTTGATGGCGTAAACCGCCTTCCGTAGGAAAAGCTTATCGTGTAGCTCCAAATTCGTCGCGCTGACGTAACAAACAAGTTTCTCGTTATGGGCTCGGATTCCATCTTCCTCAACGATTCCACTCACGGTAAAAATACACTTCGACCAAAGCTTTCGAGAGTTGTCAACTTCAGTAATCTCGCCAATAATAGAATGTATAAAATCCCCTGAGCGACTCATAGAATAGGTGGTGCGATCCGTTCTCATTGTCATGACTCCCGCATACAGAAATCCACCAATGGCGAGGGCATAGAATAAAGGGTTCGTCGATTTTTTCGCTCTCACGCGAATGATGCTCCAAATGAGAAAAAGTACCATTGGAATGGACATCCAATAGGACCACTCGAATAGATCTCCGAGCAGCAGTCCTGCCGCGAAGAGTAAAGTAATGAATATGAATGGACGTTCGAAAAAACGCATGTAGAGCAATAGTGATTTGGTTATCACGAGTAAGATAGGAAAATGTTCAAAAATAACAAGT
>JAQXBM010000073.1 GCA_029252405.1 Crocinitomicaceae bacterium | reverse complement strand
CTCTTCCTAAAAAACCTACAGCTGTTAGCCATCCTATGTGAACTGCTGCGTCTTTATCTTGTGCTAATTGATATTCAAACTCAAAATCTGTAGCTAATTTTATTTTTCCAGTCGCAGGTACCATTGCGCAGAAAAAGTTTTCGACCCAACTGAGTTGATTGTTGGTCGTGCCTCGAATACTAATAGCTGCGACCGAATCTTCAGACTCCCACAACTCCCATCGATTATCCAATCCCATAACTGGTGAACGGTAGGTACGCTTGTATCTTTCGGGAGACGGCAGATCTGGATTATAGAGACTGTCACCTTGCCGAGAAGAAATTTTAAGTAGCTCAAAATATTCTACAGGATCGTATCCTGGATTTAGTTTTTGACCAAATGCACTCTGACTTGAAATCAAAAACACTACTAGAATCTTAAATAACTTCATGTTTATCGTTTAAATACAGTTTTTCCATTCTTAATTGTTTCCATCACAATGATTTCTTTGACTTCTTCGAGGTCTACTTTTAGTGGATTCCTATTCAGTAATACTAAGTCCGCAATTTTACCCTTGGTAAGAGTTCCTTTCGTTTTCTCCTCAAAGTGCTGATAAGCAGACCAGTCTGTGATACATTTTAGTGCTTCATAAACTGTGAGTCTTTGATCTGCACCAATTATTTTCCCAGATCTCGAAACACGAGTTGTAGCTGTCCAAATAACTCTCATTAGGTTTGGTAATGCGACTGGAGCGTCTGTGTGAATCGTTATGTTCATTTTTTTGTCTAGAGCAGCGCGCGTCGGACTAATGAAACTTCCTAGACTATCCCCGATTAGTTGTGCGTGCCAATCTCCCCAATAGTATGTGTGAAGAGGGAATAGTGATGCTACAACACCTAGCTCTTGAAATTCATCCAATTGATCATCTCTAACGTATTGACCATGAATTAGGACGTCTCGTCTATTCTCTTTACCATATTTTTGTTGAACTTCAGACATCGTCCGAATCATCTGGTCCATGGCTGCATCACCATTAGCATGTGTTAAAATTTGCCATTGGTTTTTGTAAGCAACTTCGTAAATGTCGATAACATCCAGATCATTTGGAATAGCAGGGTAGCCTTTGTAGCCCTTTTCAGCACCATCAGGAGGGAGCAGATAGGGTTGCGTTCTCCATGCAGTCCTTCCCTGAGGAGAGCCATCCAGCGTTATTTTCATTCCACCAATTCGGTAATGGTTTTTATACGACGGGCTATACCATTCTGTTCTTAACAACGAATCGGCAATGGAGTAATCGATATAGCTTACGATATCTATTTTTAAGAGCTCTTGCTTTGCTACTTCTTCCAGAAACGCATGTGTATTTGGCATTGCTCTCCCTTCTTGAGCTGTTGTGTAACCATAGGACATCGCCATCTCTTGTCCTGAATTTAGAAATGTCATCATAGCTGCTTCACTCTTAGGTGCTAACACCATTGGCATGTAAGGGATCGCTGCTAACTCTTCAAGGACTCCATTTGGCTCATTGCTGTTTTCGACTCTTCTTATTACGCCTCCTTCAGGATCTAGTGTATTTGAATTGATGTTGAGCATTTCCAAAGCCTTAGAATTTACGCTTGCAAAGTGGCCTGAAATATGAATAATCATAACCGGTATATCTTCTGAAACTTTATCGAGATCAAATTTATTTGGAAATCTTTTTTCTTCGAGAACTGAGTCATCAAAACCTAATCCGAAAATCCATCCTGTCAATTTAATGTTTTCCGGAGTAGACCATTCTTTTAAAACGCTAATTAGCGTTGGGATGTCACTAACTGTTGCATCTGGAGGAGGCAAGATTTGAGCACCAACAGACTGCCCTGGAAAACCTGCGAAGTGGCAATGACCATCGATGAAGCCCGGCATCAACGTTTGCCCATTCAAATCACTTTTTCGGGCAGCTGGAAACTTTTCTATTGCCTCATCTAGTGAGCCGGTAAAAGCGATTGTTCCTGATTCAATTACAATAGACTCAACATAGACTGGATTGTCTGATTCCATGGTCAGTATATCACCACCAAAGTAAATAGTTGAATTTTCATCGATTAAAATTTCCTTGTTCGATGAACAGGAAACAGCGAAAAATAGAAAATAAATGAAAATCGTGATTGATTTTTTGTTGTTAGTCATTGGATTTTTGATTTTTAGTTAATAAGTAATATCCCGCGCACAGCGCTAAGATTAATACGGATATTCCAATTAATAAATGATATTCAGAATGCTTGATATCCATGATTATAATTTTCCTAGAAATAGCCGTTAAAGCAATAAGGACAATTATTTTTACTTTTCTCAAAATGTTTTCATTGTCTCCTTTGAATGTTTCTAATATTTCTAAGGCAATAATAATATTGAAGAATAGAGGCACACCAGTAAGCGCTATGGATTTGTTCTCTAGTATTGAAGCCTCAGCAACTTCACAATAAAACAAGT
>JAQXBM010000027.1 GCA_029252405.1 Crocinitomicaceae bacterium | reverse complement strand
TTTTTGATTTATATTCACTCCGTTAAAAGAACAGCTATCTTCATATTAAATGAAACAATCGCCAACACCTAGCACTGATCGAATTCTCCACCTAGACATCTTCCGTGGCTTCGCCATTCTTGGAATTTTTATGGTGAATATTCTTGTGATGAACACCAGTTTTCTTTATCGAGATAATTGGTTGATTGATCATGCGAGTTGGATCAATGAATCAGCTTATTGGTTTCTAGAAATGTTCTTCTTCAGTAAGTTCTTTCCCATTTTCTCCTTTCTTTTTGGAATAGGTGTAGCACTGCAGATTAGAAGTCTAAGGAATAAAATGTCCAGTTCCACTTTATTTCTCATTCGACGATTTACCGCTTTGCTGATTTTTGGACTTGCTCACATATTATTCATCTGGTCAGGCGACATTTTGCATCTCTATGCCCTCTTCGGTTTTGTACTGATGCTCATGTATCGAACGCCTCCATATGTCATACTGCTATCGGTTATTATCATTTTCACATTTCCCTATTTCGATGAAATCTTTGAATACATCATCAGCTATTTGGACGTAAATCCATCAGAGGGCCTCCCCAATTTGACCAGGGAAGACGTCGCACTACTGAAAGTGAAAGGGTCGTACACTTCAGGAATATCATTGAGAATTACTGAATATGGTTTCTTCATGCCAGTTCTCGTTTCATTCATTATTCCATTCGCACTTGCTATGACGCTTCTTGGCTTGTACATTGTGAAGAAGGGTATCATTGATAGAATTGATGCTTTCGTCAATAAAATTCGGACTCCATTCGCAATCATTTTTGTCCTCTCGATGGCGTATCGCTTCACCTATTACTATTGGATCAGAACTGCGTTTGAAATAGAATTTGGCTCTGCACTTTCCTTTACTTTGATTACGCTTTATTTCCTAACCGAAGTAATGATCTCCTTCGTATACCTCATCATCATCGTTCACATTTTACGAAGTAAAGTTGGGGTAAAACTATTGTCGCCATTGAAATATGTTGGCCGAATGGCGCTCACGAATTACATCATGCAGAGCGTTATTGGCTACCTAATCATGCGCACATTTGGTTATTTTGAATCATTCAGTGCTTCATACTGTATCTTAATCGTGTTAACTGTATTCGCTTGTCAAATTCCTTTGAGCTGGTTCTGGTTGAAGCATTTCAAGTTCGGACCCCTTGAATGGCTCTGGCGATGCATTTCTTATTGGAAGGTTCTGCCGATCAGGAAGTAGCAAAGAAAATTGCTAAAACCCGTATCTTGCTATAAAATTTGACCTATGAAGTCCTACTACCTAGCAATTTGTTGCCTGTTGTCCTTTTCTTTTTTAGGCTTTGCACAGAACTTGAACTTAACGAACTCCGCAGTTTTCGATGGGGAACCATACCTCGCTATTGACCCGAATGACAACCAACATTTAGTCGCTGCATGGATGGGATTCAAGTTGGGAGAAGGAGTCATCATAAAATCGAAATATTCTGATGATGGCGGAAGTACTTGGTCGAACGTGAATGAGATTCCACATATTACAGGAGCAGAATCGGCAGCAGATGTTTCACTCGAATACGACTCGAACGGAAACCTGTTTATGTGCTACGTTGATTATGACAATCTGAATTTTAGCCAAGGCGATGTGCTAATTCGTAAATCGACAGATGGTGGTGCGACATGGGGAAACCCGGTGAGCGCAATATCAGTTCTAGACTGTCCAAACCAGCTGTGTGTCGACCGACCTTGGATCGCTATCGACAACTCAACAGGGCCAAATAATGGAGCCATTTTCGTGACAACAATTAACGCGGATCAGCCAACGTTGGTGATTCCTCCTTATCACGCTTATTTAGTAGTCAGCACGGATGAAGGAGCAACATTTTCAACACCGCGCTTTTTGGATTCAACAAACTATAACGTGGGCCAAATCTCTCAGGCCGGTAACTCACCATTGGTAGCACCGAATGGAACTTTCTACGCGAACTACCCAAGTTACGATACGTCTCAAAGCCCATTCGCGCATATTTATATGTCCTATTCTTCAAGTTTGGGCGTTGACATTGACCACAACAACGCATATACAGTCTTGATTCAAGGGGTTCAAGATCCTTTCGCCAAAAAAGGAGGTAGCATGTTTTGCGATCCTTCTGAACCCAATCACCTAGCAATGCTCTTGCTCGGACAGGAAAACGGAGACCCGGATATCTACTTTCTAGAAACCTACGATGCCGTCAATTGGTCAACTCCGATCCGAATTAACGACGATCCAGTAGCAAATGGAAAAATGCAAGATCTCGTTTGGGGAGCGTTCAATGAGAATGGAGATGTGGCTATTTGCTGGCGTGATAGACGAAATGGCTCCGCAAACGGATACCAAACTGAAACGGAGATTTACGGCGTGATTCGCTACAAAGACTCAACTGATTTCGAACCGAACTTTCCCATCTCCTCTCAGCAAGCTCCGCACGATGTGGTATTGGAAGGAGCAGGAAATGATTTCATGAATGTCCAATTTGTTGGTGATACTGTCTATTCGATTTGGGGGGATGTCCGAACTGGAACGGTAAATATTTTCTTGAATAAATACAGCGTTTCATCAGGAACCTCATCTGTCCAAACGATCCACAGCAGCGGAAAAGCAATGGCTATCTATCCAAATCCTACTAACGAGTCCTTCACAATTGATCAATTTGAAGAATACGAAAATTGTCAACTGATTGATGCATCCGGAAAGGTGTTGAAAGACATCAAAAATGCCAATGTGCAAACTGCAGATCTTCCTTCGGGAAATTATTTTGTACGGTTTTTGATAAACAATAAAGCATTAACAGCACCAGTGATTATTCAACACTAGTATCAACCGAGATCAATGAAACATATTCTACTCCCCTTCCTTTTCCTGTTTGCCTTTGGCAGCATAGCTCAAGAATCCTCACCATTAATTAAAGCAGTTCAAGCGAATAATTTAGCTGAAGTGAAAGTGCTTGTAGAAGCTGGCGCTGATGTCAATGAAGAGGACCGATATATGCAATCAGCGCTCAAAATTGCCATCCAAAAAGGGAATACGAATATTGTCAAATATTTAGTTGAGGCTGGCGCGGAAGACCGAAGCGGACTGTATCAAGCCGTTCAATCAGATAATATCGCGCTCACAAAGTATCTGATCAGCAAGGGTTTCTCAATTCGTCAAGCCGTGGTCTATGCCGCAGAGAACAACAACCTTGAAATGGTGAAATTGCTCACCTCCAACGGGGCGGATGTTGATTTCTCCCAAAAACGACGAAAAGGATTATTCCGTAAATACTACGTATCACCAATCGACAAAGCTGTTTCGAACAACAATTTGGCAATGGTCAGACACCTTGTTGACAAAGGTGTGCCGCTCGATCGTGGGATTAATAGTGCGCTTGACTATGGAAAGAATGACATTATTTTAAGTCTAAGCAAAGACCTCGAAGATAAATCGTGGTTATTAATTGAAGCATTCTCGCGTTCAAACGATCCTATTGTGAAACATCTCATTGGACAAGGTGTTCCACCAAATTCAGAAGACAAAGATGGAAATTCCATGCTCTTGATTGCTGCGTCAAAAGGAGATTTAAGTAAGGTAAAAAAGTGCGTCGAAGAATTCAATTTGTACGTATTAAAAAAGAACAAGGCGGGTGAAAATGCCCTCATGAAAGCAGCAAACAAAGGGTCACAGCAAGTTTGTGCTTATTTATTGGAGAAAGGAATAACTGTTGACGCCCAAAATAACAAAGGAGAAACAGCACTATTTTATGCATTGGGCGATGATTCCAGAACAACATTCGATTTCCTCGTAAAGCAAGGCGCGGACATCAATCATAAAAGTTTGGATGGAAATACCTTATTACTGAAGGCCGCGATTGGCAATCGACAAAATGCAATGGTTTATTTGATTTCACTCGGAGCAGATATTCAGCACAAAAACAAACTGAACAATACGGCATTTTACTACATGGTCTCGAATTCTTACGGTTTTTCATCCGATGGGCAGGAAATTCAAAACACCTTTTTGCAAGCTGGAGCCGATATCAACACGAAAGGAAATTCTGGTGAAACACTCTTGTTTAAAGCAGTGGAAAAAGGGCAGCTGGATCGCGTTATTGAACTCGTAGGCCTCGGAGCGGACGCGAATACACAAGATAACAAAGGTGAACGCCCTGCTTGCAGCGAATCGGAGATCATTAAATTTTTGATAGAAAAAGATGCGGACATCAACGCAACCGACGATTGGGATAACACCTATATGTGCGAAGCGATCAAACAGAATGATCTCGAACTAGCCTACTTCCTCGTTGAAAAAGGAATCGATGTGAACAAGCGCTGCTATTTCGATGAGCAAGCAATTATCAAAGCAGTAAAAGCGAAAAACCTAACCTTGGTAAAATTCCTCGCCGAAAACGGTGCAGATGTCAATGCAATCGGTTACTTCAAGAAGAACGTGATGGACTACGCCCAAAAAGAAGGCACCGATGAAATAATTTCTTACTTGAGGAGTCAGGGAGCAATGACCAAAGAAGAGCGCAATGAACAATACAAAATCACCATGAAATTGGAAAGTGATATCAAAGCGGCGCTTATTGCGGAAGACCTTCAATCGATCATTACTTTGATGTCGCAGCATGATGTGATTATCCTACAAGAAAAGGTGGTTCAGAACATTGCCTATGTCGCTGCAAAAAAAGGCAACATTCAGATGATGAACAAACTTCTGTCGGATGACGTCGATTTTGAGATCAACTCACACGTTAATTCCACTGGTCAAACAGCGCTTTTTATTGCGTCTATTTATGCACAAAATGACCTTGTTTTGGATTTACTAGCGAAAGGAGCTGATATGAACCAGCTCGACAAAAAGGGCAAAAGTGCTCCTGTTTTTGCGACGAAAAAAAGCACCAAGAAAATTTTCAAGAAGTGGCGTAAAAACAACTAGGAATTCAATCTGCGCAACCAAAATAGGGCTATTTACGTCTTCCTTTATGAGATATTTTTACTAATATTAACTTATCATATCGGAATTGTTTCGAAATTGTTAAATGCACTCTATGGCTAGACTTCTACTTACAACTACACTGTTTTTCACTTCATTTGCTTTCGGACAGTATTGTTTGACTGGTGGCCCTACTTCACCTAATGACTCTAATATCGAGTCAGTTAGTCTTTTTGGTGACGCTGGAGGAATCACATATACAGGATGTCCAGGAGTAACAGGAGTTGAACAATACAATTCTCAATCCGTAACATTAGGAGCAGGAAGTAACTATACAATCAGCGTGCAATTTGGCACCTGCGGTGGAAACTACGGTGGTTCTGGAGAAGTTTGGATTGATTTCAATCAAAATGGAGTGTTTGAAACTACTGAATCAATTGGTATTTGGGCTGGAACTCCACCAACTGCTCAAAGCATCTTCAATTTTACGGTTCCTGGAACTGCAATGATGGGGGCAACTAAAATGCGCATCAACCAACAAGAGAATTCCACGCTTCCTCTCGATCCTTGCGCAAGCTACACATGGGGCTCTTCAACTGATTTTCTTATTAATATTCAAGGAGGAATTGATTGTACGGGCTATACTGGAGATGATTTCTCAGATGCACGTCCAGTTTCAACTTATCCCTTTAGCGAGAATTACTCGAACTCAATTTGCTACTCAAGTCAGAATCCAGTTTACATTTCACCTGACGTTTATTATTTGTTGACATCGTTTTCTGCTCTTTCGAGCTTGTCGATTTCTACGTGTGGATCTGGATTTGACACTTTCTTAACGGTGACGGATGCTCAAGGAAACCCAATCGCGATTAACGACGACTCGCCAAACTGCGGTCCTCAATCGGAAATAAACATTGCTACAACTGGACATGATTCGCTTTATGTAATTGTGGAAGGATGGAACAACCAAATTGGAGATTACACTTTAAATATTGGGCAAGGAATAGTATCAGTTCCTACCATTGAAGAATCGACATTCAGCCTCTTCCCTAACCCTGCAAATTCAAGTGTATTCTTTGAAGGTGCGCAAGGTGGAGTGGTTACCTTGATTGACTCCCGCGGAGAAACCGTAAAAAACATGGATGTTTCGAACAAACAAGAGATTGATCTTTCGGGCCTTGCCTCAGGAATGTATGTCTTTAAAATTCAAACTGAGTCTACTGTTTCGATGAAAAAATTATTGATCAAATGAGAATAGCTGTACTCGCATTTTTCTTTTTTATGAATTTGAACTGCTTTGCTGGTGGTTGGATTCAAAAAGCCGATTTCGGTGGAATTGCTCGACATAGAACGACACTACTTACCATTGGAAATAAAGTATATACTGGACTTGGCCACTACAATGGAGCAGGTCCGAACATTTTGTTTGATGATTGGTGGGAGTACGATCCCTCGACCAATTCATGGTCACAAAAAGCGGATTACCTGGGTGGATTGTGCTACCATGCAACAGGATTCACAATGAACGGCGTAGGATACGTCGGAACAGGAAGAACAAGTGCTTCAGGTAGTGTCTTGGTTCAAAATTTTTACAAATACGACGCAGTCACAAACACATGGATCGAGATTAATAGTTTTCCAGGTATTGGTAGACGTGGTGCTGTATCATTTGTAATTGGTGACTACGCCTACACGGGAAGTGGCGAGTCAACATCTGGAACCCTTAGCTCATTCTACCGCTTTGATCCCTCAAATGAAACATGGTCTCAAGTTTCTTCGCTGCCAATTCCAAGAACATCTGCCGTAGCCTTTTCAATTGACAACTATGGATACGTCGGAACGGGTGATTTAGACCCTGGCACCATAGATGATTTCTGGCAATATGACCCTGCACTCGACTTTTGGACGCAAAAGTCCTCCGTTAGTCCAATAACTAGAAAAGAAGCAATGGGATTCGCTTTAAATGGAAAAGGTTATATCGGAACTGGCGGGAATAGCACGACAGGAAGCCTTGCTGATATGTGGGAATATGAACCTTCAAATGATACGTGGGTTCAAATCGAAGATTTTTCAGGAACAGCCCGTCGATATTTTACTGCCACACCGCTAAACGGATTCGTTTATGCTTGTTTGGGAACAAACGGTACCAACTTTAAGGATTTGTGGCTATGGGATCAATCATTGTCACTTATAGAACGAACATTGGATAAGTTGGAAATTATTGCCTATCCAAACCCATCAACTGATTACCTCAACTTTGAGGTAGAATGGCCGCAAGAAATTGATCAAAGTAAAATTCAATTGGAAATTATCAGCTTAACGGGGCAAGTGGTATTCACTTCACCTTGGTCTCAGCTCAACACAATTGAAACAAGTCCATGGAATGCTGGACATTATCTGTGCAACATTATCTACAACGACAAAGTGGTTAAGTCGGAAAAACTAATTATTCAATGAGTATGAAAAAAACAGCTATACGTTCTGCCCTCATTCTGATCTGTGCGCTTTTTGCACAAGAAGCATCTGCCTCTATTTCTGGCTGGACTTCAAAGGCCAACTTTGGGGCAGAAGGTCGACACAGAGGAACTGGAATATCCATCGGAAACAGAGGATACATGGGGCTTGGTCACTACAACGGCGCAGGACCGAACATTGTAAAGAAAGATTGGTGGGAATACGATCCAGCAACGAACTCTTGGACGCAACGGGCCGATTACATTGGAAATAACGGAAACGGAAACTATGCAGCATTGGCATTTGGAATGGATGAGTTCGGCTACATAGGTGGAGGACAAGTTGGTTCGGATGCTAACATGTACCGCTACGATCCAGTACTGAATTATTGGAGCTTGATGGGGCCAATGCCCGCGCAATACGTCAATCGTGAAGGCTTCGTTATTAACAATAAAGGCTACGCGGTTTCAGGTTCCTCATTGGCAGAATACGACCCTGCAACAAATAGTTGGTCCATAAAAAACACACTTCCTTTTAGCGTATGGTCGTGGAATTCGACCTTTGTCATAGACGGTAAAGGATACGTAAAATCAAACACTTCCCTGTGGGAATATAAGCCACTGCTCGATCAGTGGGTATCTCGTGCTTCCTTCCCAGGTTTAGCTTCGGCTGGAGGTGCCAGCTTTTCTCAAAGCAACAAAGGTTATATCGTTTGTGGATACGATGGCTCATTTTCACAAGTGCAACGCGAATTTTGGGAGTTTGATCCAGCTTTAAATCAATGGACGCAGCTACCTGATTTCCCAGGATCAAAAAGACGTTTTTGTTCAGCTTTCTCAATCAACGGGCGCTCATACCTAGGAATTGGAACGAGCGGAACGAACTACAACGATCTATGGGAATTCAACGCTTCTCAAGTTTTCGCGGGACTGGATTCGCCAGAACATGAAATCCAATTTTCTTACGGCCCAAATCCATCGGTTGATGTGGTGAGATTTTCCTCAGATGAAATCAATGACTACAGCATTCGAGTTTATTCAATGTCAGGTCAATTAATGACAACACTGAAATCTGAAAATGCAAAATGCGAATTACACCGAAATGGACTTCCTGCAGGAACCTACCTTTTTGAGGTGCTGCACGACAATAAATCGGTACTTACTAAACGCTTTATCTTTAACTAAATGAACTATCTACTTACCCTATCAATAGTAGTTCTCAGCTTCTTTTCCTTTGGACAGACCGAGAATTACTGGACGAAAAAAGCAGATTTTACTGGACTCAAGCGCGAACGCGCGGTTGCATTTTCAATTGGTGACTTCGGTTATCTTGGAACTGGTGTCGATACCGCTGAAACTGTGTTGAGCGATTTCTGGAAATACGATCCAACAACAGACGTTTGGACACAAGTGGCGGATATTCCTGGAAGCATGCGCAGAAATGCTGTAGCTTTTACCATTGGTGATTTTGCCTATGTTGGAACGGGAATGGATTCGGTCGTTGCAACTGCTTTTGGTTCGTCAACGCTTGCCGACTTTTGGCAATACGATCCAACAGGGAATTCGTGGACGCAAAAAGCGGATTACCCTGGAAACTTCGGAAACGGGGTTTATTTTGCGACAGGCTTTGCCATCGATTCGAAAGGATATGTCTGTGGCGGAAAAAGAGGCCCAAACAATTACACCAATCAACTTTGGGAGTACAAACCAAGCCTTGATTCTTGGACGCAATTAGCGAATTTTCCAGGAGGCGTTCGCTATCAATTGACCAGCTTTGTTATAGACTTTAAAGCCTACGTTGGATTTGGAACGGATCAAGATTTATATCGAAAAGACTTATGGGAATTTGACGGGACAACCAACCAGTGGACAGCAAAAGCAGATTTCCCAGCAAGTGAACGCGCATCAACAACAGCTTTTACAATTGGACAACGCGGGTTTGTTACTCTAGGCGCCAATGGAGGATTCCTAGACGACCTATGGGAATACAACCCATTCACAGACGGATGGTCGGTTAAAGCTACGTATGGCGGAAGTCCTCGTAAGAACGCTGTGGCATTTGTCGTGAACGGTAAAGCCTACGTTGGAACAGGAAAGGGCTACTCAGGAAAGAAAATGAGCATGCACGAATACACACCTGGATCAGTACTCGGAATTGGGGAGGTTGAAATTGATTTAGCCATGTACCCGAACCCAAGTCACGATGTTGTGAATCTCAACTACGTTGCCCAACAAATCGATGAAATAGAGCTCTACTCCGTTTCTGGACAAAAACTGGTTTCTGGAAAAGGAATTCAAAGCATTCAGGTTTCCGATTTCGCTCAAGGAAATTACATCCTCATCGGTCGCAAAGACAAGCAAATTGTTTCTACTCAAAATTTAATTATCAAGTAGTATGTTGAAAACACTTACCCTCTCTCTATCCTTCACGCTACTCACAATATCCTCCTTTGCACAAAACACATGGTCTCAAAAGGATTCTGTAAACGGAGCTCCTCGCTCGGTTAGTTCTGCTTTCATTTTGAATAATGAAGCGTACATTGTTGCAGGATTGGATGAAGAAGGATTCCGTCGTAAAATGTATTCGTACGATTTCTTTCAGGATGATTGGGATCAAGAAGAATCCCTCGGAGGAATTAACGGAGCTGGATTGAATCGTGGTTCTGCCTGTGCCTTCGCGGTTGGATTCAAGGCATATGTGTGCCTAGGACAAGGTGAAACGAACGGTTTCTTTAAAGATAACTGGGAATACGATTTGGTCTCAGAGACTTGGTCACAAAAATCAGATTTCATTGGAGAAGCTCGCCGTCAGGCTATTGTATTTGTGATTGATGAAATCGCGTACGTAGGAACAGGAATTGCTGCCTCAGGATTGAAAAAAGACATGTACAGCTATGATGCTGCCACCAACACTTGGACGCAACTGAGCGACTTTGGGGGAACCGCTCGTAAAGAAGCAGCGGCATTCACAATGGGTGGTGAAGGATACGTTGGAACAGGTGATGACGGCATCATGCGCAATGATTTTTGGCAATATCAACCTGGACCAGACATCTGGATACAGAAAGCTAGTCTTCCTGGACTTCCTAGAAAAGGTGCCGTAGGTTGGGGAATTTTCCCAAATGCTTACATCTGTACAGGAGAAGATAACACGTTCAATTATTCAACGGATTTATGGGAATACAACTTTTGGTTGGACTCATGGACCCAGCAGCCTGGCCTTCCTGGACCGGGAAGAAGCAACGCGGTAGCATTTGTATTGAACGGATTAGGTTTCGTTGGTACAGGATACAACGGAATCTTCTTAGATGATTTGTACGCCTTCACTCCTACCTTGAGTAATGGTATCGATTTAGATAAAAGTGATGTAAGCGTTTATCCCATTCCAGCAAATGATTATGTAACAATTGATGTTGATAATCAAGATTTGGCACTCCGCCTAATTGGTTTGGATGGTAAACAGCTCTCATCTGAAAAGCACGTAGTGAAAACGGATACTGGCTTCATGATTCGTCGCGATGATTTGAGCACTGGAACGTATTTCTTCCAGCTGATTAACACAAATGGAGTCGTTTATTCTGATAAAATTCTATTCAATTAATGAAGCATTTTTCTGCCATTGCTTTGATCGTTCTTGTTGGTGCGTGCGCTGAACCTGAAGATCGAGTGAAAGACTTACGTGACCCGGAAACTATTGTCGAAGATGAATTTCCAGACGTCGATCCGACTCCTGAAGTTGTAAAAGAAATTATTGATTCACCGGAAACCGTTGTTCCAACACCTGATTCTGAATGGTCGTATAAAGTGATTTCAATCTCTGAAAACAACTGGGGATATCAAATCTTTCAGAAAGGTTCGATGGTTATCAATCAAACTTCCATTCCCTCGGTTCAAGGAGTTAACGGATTTGATACGGAAGAAAAAGCAGAACGTACCGCAAAACACATCCTCAACAAAGTTGAAAACGGTACTTTCCCACCTACAGTGGACAAAGAAGAATTGGAAAATTTAGGCGTTTTACGCGATTAATTTGGTCCGATTAAGATCCACATCCAATGCAGTCGATGTGACTGTCCATTGGCTTCACACCTTTCAACTTCATTTCTAAGTTGTGAATTTCATCTTTGATGTCCATGTCACTAAACATATCGCCAGTCAATTTGGCTTGAAGTGCATTGATTTCTTGTTGAAGGCTTTCTTGTGTCGTCGTCGTTGTATCCATGGAGTCTCAGTTTTGTTTCTCAAAGAAACGAACTATTTCAATTTGATTTTAAATTGGTCGTCAGATGTTATTCACAAATGACCGTGAATCCCGTTGATAAAATTTCTAAAATTATCCGTAACCCGCATCAGTCTTAGACTTAACAGAAGCATTATTTTTTTTCATTCGAAGAAAAAAAAATTAGAACTCAGCTCGACTAAAAATACCTTCAAAATCTCAAATTCAAATGGAACTTAAGTATATTAGCCAAAAACGTTTCAATGTCCTTTTCGGAAGATAAATTTAAAGATCACATCAAGCAAGTCGTTAAATCGACAACATACGACAGTGACCGGGCACTCACGTTAGAAGAGTTGAAAGAACTCGCTGAGGGAATGGGTGTTTCCGAGCGCGAATGGGGCGAATTGATGATCAAGGCAGAGCAAACTTTGAATGCTGCTCTGGGACATTTGAAAGTGGAAAACTACACGGATGCCATCCATATGGCAGAAGAAGCAACATCCATCAATCCATACATCAAAGACGGAAACGCAATTTTAGCGCAGTGCTATTACAAGTTGGGATTAGTCGATAAAAACGACGAATTACTGACGAAAGCCGGGCATTACGCGCGCATGGAATTGAAAAATGATCCGCTAGATTCCATTGCACTCAATGTATTGTCGGCGGTAGAATCTATTCAAAAAGAAGGGAAATTCTCCAAAAAGACCATTCGCACCGTTGCATATGTAATAGGTGCACTCCTGTTGATTTTCATCCTGCTATTCATGTGTACTAGAACCGTAAGTGAGGATGGCGCAGGACAAGGTAGTTCGGGAACACCAGATCAAGCAATGACCCGGTTGACGAGTACTGTTAATTCAACTGAAGCGGCCTATATTTCGGCCATCGAACGAAGAAATGATATTGCATTGGAATTAGTAGGGCAAGTTGATGATCGATCTGATAGAAACGAATTGAAAGAATCCATTACTGATTACGACTTCGACAAGATTCGAAAATCAGAACAACGTTTCCGTTTGGCGCTTTCAGAGGTGAAATCCAACATGGACATTGACAAAGAAATGAGCGTACGTTTACAAGGTGGCGAAAACAGAATTAATTCTGAAAAACGACGCTATCAAGCAGCGGTTGCAACATACAATTCAACCTTGGAATCGAGCGATGTCGAAGGAGATTACGAACCAATTGAAGCACGCAATTAATGAAGTTCTGCCTGATTCTTTTACTGAGTTTAATCTCGACAATTGCTGTCGGCCAGTATTCCTTGAATTCTGTTCCAAACCCTAAGGCAAGTGGATCACTTGGATATGTATCCAATCCCGACAGAATTCTTAACGCAGATGAAGCAGGAACAATTGACAATATCTGTCGCCAAATTGAAGAACAAGATTCCTTCCAAGTGGCATTCGTTGTGTTAGAATCGATTGGTGACGAAGACACAAAGTTTTTCGCGGGACAATTGTTCAATAAATGGGGATTGGGTCATGCTGGACGCGATGACGGATTGCTCGTTCTTTTCGTAATGGATCAACGAAGAATTGAATTTGAGACAGGATACGGGACTGAAACTGTATTAACAGATTATGAATGTGTGCAAATCCAGCAAGATCACATGATTCATCATTTTCGCAGTGGACGCTATCCTTTAGGATTAATCGCTGGAGCACAAGCTCTTCAATCTGCATTGAGCGGACAAGTAGTCGATCGTTTTGCTGCGCAATCTAGGGAACAAGAATATGAAGAATTGGAACTGGAACTTGCCGCTGAGCGCAAAAATCGTAATCGCACCTTAATTATTTCATTGGTCGTCTGGCATGCAATTGGTCTAACCATTTTCTTGATTGCCTTGCTCGTTGCTCGATTCAGAAACGACCCGTACGACAAGTATAATACTGTGAAATACTTTGCCCTTTGGATTTGGGCGGTGATCTTCCCTGCTACGCATATTTTCGTTGTCATCTTCGCTCGAAAACTAAGAGAACGTTATCGAGACATGATCCGATTCTCAGGTAAAACGGGTGAAATCATGCGCAAGCTAAGTGAAGAAGATGAGGATGAATATTTATCGCGCGGTCAAATCACCGAAGAATTGGTGAAAAGTGTTGACTACGATGTGTGGATTACAGATAAAACTGATGATGTACTTGTCTTGGCTTATCGCCCAATCTTCAGCAAGTACTCAACTTGTCCTAAATGTCATTTCAAAACGTATTTCAAAGCCTACGATCGACAAATCGTTGCTCCTTCTTATTCCTCTGCGGGACGCGGTGAGCGTAAGCATGAATGCGCAAATTGCAAACACCAAGTTCGTAAAACCTACCACATTCCACGACTCAGAAGAACGAACCGAACATCTGGATCACGCGGATGGATTGGATCAGGCGGTTCGGCTGGAGGATTCTCTGGCGGAGGTGGCGGTTCTTGGGGCGGCGGAATGTCTGGCGGAGGTGGAGGTGGATCGAGCTGGTGATTTCAACAGTCTCAACCACCCATGATATCTCAGCCCAGAATAGGCTATTTGGAAAACACTATTAATGAAGATTTCTCTCGTTCTCGTATTGAGTTTTTTTTCGATGCTTGTTGCTGCTCAATCGACGGTGAATTCGGTACCTCATCCTAAGAAGAGCGGATGGAGCAACTACGTGTCAAATCCTGATCGCATCTTGTCCGCCGACGGTGTTGGAACCATAAATGATATTTGTGCACAAATTGAAGAAGCAGACTCTTTCCAGGTCGCCTTCGTTGTTTTAGAATCCATTGGTCAGAGAGTACCAAAAGATTTCGCAGGAAGACTATTCAACAAATGGGGCATCGGTCATAGAGGTCGAGACGATGGCTTGCTCGTTTTATTTGTACTAGATCAAAAAAGAATTGAGTTTGAAACGGGATATGGCACTGAGACTGTACTTACTGATTTCCGATGTGTGCAAATCCAGGAAGATAATATGGTCAATTTCTTTTGGGATGAAGAATACACCGAAGGACTAATTGAAGGAGCAAAAGCAATACAATATGAGTTACGTGGAAAAAAAGTTGATCGCTTTGCACTTCGAAGCCTGCTCTTAGACGATATTCGTGCTGAAAAAGAGCGAAAAAGACGAAACGCAGAACGACTAGATTCCTTCCTTTTATTTATTGTCCTTTGGCATGCAATAGGTCTCACATTATTTCTGATCGACCTCCTGCTAGCGCGACTCTGGAGCAATCCATACGGCAAGTACAAAATCATACGAATTTTCGCAGTGTGGGCATGGGCAATTTTTCCTATTACGCACATTTTTGTCATTCTGTACGCCCGATATCTCAAAGAACGCTATCGAAACATGCTTCGCTTTTCCCATAAAACTTATGAAGTAATGCGTAAGCTGAGCGAGGAAGATGAAGACGAATACCTTTCAAGAGGTCAAATTTCAGAGGAACTTATCCGCAGCGTCGACTACGACGTTTGGATCACAGATAATAAAGACGATCTACTCATACTGTCTTATCGCCCACTCTTTTCAAAGTATACCACCTGTCCTAAATGTCACTTTAGAACCTACCGAAAGATCCACGATCGCCAAATTCGTCCACCGAGTTATGCCTATGACGGGATGGGAGAGCGCAAGCATGAATGCTCGAATTGCAAATACGCTGAAACGAAAATTTACTACATCCGAAAATTGCAAAGCTCAGGATCGAGTTCTGGCGGAAGCGGTTTGGGTAGTAGTGGTGGCGGATTTAGCGGCGGAGGTGGCGGCGGATTTGGCGGAGGTTCATCTGGTGGCGGTGGCGGTGGATCAAGCTGGTGATTTCAACAGACTCAGCCACCTCGATATCTCATCACAGAATCAAACATTCAATAAATCGAATAATCCATCAAAAATGAAAGAAAATACCATCTATCTACCTAGGTAACTAATTTTATTTATATTTGTAGTGTTAGAGACAAAAACTCATCAAAAATAATAGTATGACAGCAGAAGCAACAGTATACAAATCCTCGGAAAGAGGGCATGCCAATCATGGTTGGTTGCAAGCAAATCACTCGTTTAGTTTTGGCCAATGGTACAATCCAGAGCGTATTCATTTCGGTGCATTGCGCGTTCTAAACGACGACACGGTGGCCCCGGGCATGGGCTTCCCCACTCACCCGCATGATAACATGGAAATCATTACCATTCCTCTTGCTGGTGCCGTTCACCACAGGGATAACATGGGGAATGACGGTGAAATTCCAGTTGGAGAAGTTCAAGTGATGAGCGCTGGGACAGGAGTTACACATAGTGAGTTCAACGGAAATAAAGATGCCGAACTGAAGTTGTTCCAAATCTGGATCATTCCAAACAAACGAAATGTGGAACCGCGCTACGATCAGTTCAAAATTGATCCGCTTTCTCATCAGAACAAATTCACGCAATTAGTGAGTCCGAATAAAGATGATGACGGTGCTTGGATTCATCAAGATGCCTACATCCACATGGCGACTTTGGAATCAGGAAAAACACTCGAATACGTTCCAAAAAATTCAAACAACGGACTCTATATTATGAATGTGGAAGGCACGTTCTCCGTTCTATCGAATGAACTCAATAAACGAGATGCCTTGAGCATAGACGAAGCAGAAAACCTTACTTTTGAAGCCGCAGAAAACAGCAAATTGCTTGTCTTGGAAGTTCCAATGACATTTTAATCAGACAATAACAACAGATGAATCAAATAATTAAAGACCTCAACTGGCGATATGCCACTAAGAAATTCGATCCAACGAAAAAAGTATCGAGCGAAGACCTCGCAACAATCAAAGAATCACTTCGATTAACGGCAACATCATTCGGATTGCAATCGATGAAATTTCTCATCATTGAAAACCCAGAAGTTCGCGAACAATTGAAACCTGCTTCGTGGGGACAAACGCAAGTAACGGACGCTTCACATTTAATCGTTTTGTGCTCGTACATCGACGTTAACAATGACCATGTCGATGAATACATGCAAGACGTAGCTTCAGCACGAAGCCTTCCACTTGAAGCAACAACTGGATTTGGAGATTACATCAAAGGTGCCATAGCCAATTTCTCAGCGGAGGAAAAAGCCATTTGGTCGAGCAAACAAGCTTACATTGCCCTTGGTCAAGCACTTCATACATGTGCTAACTTGCGTATCGACTCTACTCCAATGGAAGGTTTCGATCCAGCGGCGTACGACGAAATTCTCGGATTAAGTGCTAAAAACTTAAAGGCAACTCTACTATTGCCAATCGGTTATCGTCACGAAGAAGACCAAAATCAGCATTACGCGAAGGTTCGTAAATCAAACGAAGCTATTTTCGAAACGATTTAGAAAAAGAACTGAAAGATAAAGCCCAAACGATCTGTTGGAGATGTTTGGGCTTTTTTATTGAACGATTGAAAAAATCAAAGTTGATGACGCTATTCGTTAGCTTCATACGCCGCGATCGTTTTCTTTTGATCTGCTTGGAACCAATCAATTTTTCGTGAAAAGAACATCGTGATCGCCAAGATGAGGAAGATTCCAATACTTCCAAAGAGGAGAGCGTAATCTTGCATCTGGATAATGATGAATATAAACACGTAAAGAATCGTGAGAATTAATCCGAGCACTCCAACCAGCGACCATGATTTTAGCAGGTTTTTGGCGTATAAACAGACGAGTGAAATGGTCATTCCCGCAGCGATCAAATAGGCCAGCCCGAAATCGATCTGCTCACTAAAAGCTAAAAGCAGGACATAAAATACCACCAAGGAAATCCCCACTAAGGTATATTGAATTGGGTGAATCAAAATTCGATTCATGATCTCCACGAAAAAGAATACCAAGAACGTCAATGCAACAAATAGAATCGCATATTTAGCCACACGCATGGTCTTTTGATATACATCCACGCCTAAATCCAGATCAACGCCAAAGCTTGAGTTGTTGATTGAATATCTATTGTTCGTCCAACTCTGTGGAAAATTCCGATTCATACTCAACACATTCCACTCTGCCTGAAATCCGTCTTTGCCAATTTTACGCTTCGTTGGCAAAAAGTTTCCACTGAAACTAGGATCTTCCCACGATGAGGACAAATTTACGCTTGTCTCCTTCCCTATCGGCATGAATCGCAAAAACTCGGTTCCATTCAGTTCCAAATCAAACTCAAATTCTTGCTTGTCGACGATGGAATCCAATTTACAACTGGTATGCAATCCCTCATAAATAACCTCTGAAGAAAGAACTCCAGGCTGAAATTGATAGGACGAATCATTCATTTTAATGGATACCTGTTTCGTTACTCCCTTCAAATCAGAGACACCAATTGTTAGGTACGCTTTTGACAGTTGTAAATGTTCTGGCTTCAAGCTGGAACTTCTTACATCTATGTTATCAAAAACACCATCAACATGAATCGAGGATCCATAAACGACCGTCTCATACATTCCGCGTTTTCGTTTTTCAGGATTTAACTCCCCAGAAATATTGAGTTGCTCAGGTAACACGTGGAAGTTCCCTGTCTCGCGATTTCCTTTTCCATCCTCTCGTGGAATCGCATAAGGAATTGTCAAAACCGGACCGGAAACTTGCTGGGCCCTTGCGTGTTTATCACTGACTTCCTGAATAGATTCCTTCTGCCTGTCGTTTCGTTCAATAATCAAACGTTCGACCATAAAGGTTGGTACGATTAATAATAGGATAAGGATCACGATGAAACTTATCTTCACAAAGATGTTTTCGAATGCTGCTTTCATAATTGGATTTATTGGTTTACCGCAGAACGCGATAATTCCATCCACATTTGAATGCAGCGCTGAGTTTTAACTTACGTTAATAGAAAATATGTTAAGATGAAAATGAGACTATTTCAGCAACTTCACTGTTGATTGGCCTTTCTCAGAAACGAAAGAAACGAAATATACACCTGAAGCCAGTTCAGAAAGATCAATTTTAGCCGACACATCATTCAGTTCCACTTTTGGGTGCACGATTGTACCGCTCGCATTGCGAACACTTGCTTCAATCAACTGTGACTTCGCCGTCAACTCATAGCGTCCATTTCCAAACGAAGCCAACTCAAATTCTTGCTGAATTTCGTTAAGTCCAACAATGTTAAACACGAAGGTCATGGTGTCCGTATCACAAGGGCTTTCGGCAATCAAAACCACTGTATAATTCCCTGCCGCTCCATAGGTATGCGTTGGGTTCTCATCTGTGCTCGTCGCCGTTCCATCTCCAAAATCCCAAATGTAATTGGTCGCTTTGGTACTCTGATTATTGAAATCAACCGTAAGTCCATTTGGAGAAACAGCCGATGTAAATACGGCCTGCGTGTGCTCAGAAATTGGACGTAAATTCCATTGTTCCAAACTATCGAGTACTGTCATTGAAGCTGCCGTTTGCAATCTTTCTGCTGTTATTGGATCTAGCCCACCGATGAATGGTGCCCCAATTGGTGATTTTCTGAACATCGAAGCGTAGAAAGTACAAGCTGCCAGATATGATCCTTCGTAACTTGGGTGAGACCCATCTGCCGTGTAAAGATCAATTGTTGGATACGTATCTCGAATGTACCTCCAAGCTGAACCCACTGGGCTAACTGCTCCCTGAACAGAATCAGCAAAGCGCATGTAAGCACTTCTTAAGCGATCATTCATTCCTTCAAACGTTGAAATCGGCGCCCATTGAGGGTCACCATTTTCTCGTCCCCAAGTCATATAGAACAGTGGTTCGGAGCAGAAATTATTTGCATAAATCGAATCTGCTAATTGAATGGCATACGGTAAAGTATTCGTATTCACTTGACCGTCTGGAAAAGAAGGCTCTTGACTTTGAGCCTGCAGCACCACAAAATCCCATGGATTATCACCTATTTTATTGTAAACAGTTGCATTGTTTGCGTGCATCTCGAAGGTTTGTCCTCCTGGAGTATGCGAATCAAAGGTCAAAATATCACCTAGAGAGGTCGTTACGTCGTTTACCAATGACGGTAGAGCGTTTACTCCCGTATAACTGTTACCAATAAATAAAACAGATACGCTGTCTTGAGCATTCGAAGTTCCAGTCAACAAAACAACTGCGAGAAGGGCAATAAGATTTTTCATAGGATAGTTTGTCCTCCAAAAGTACGCCCTATTCAAGTGAAACAAAAGTCAGTTAATGCAGGAAGATTGCATTCCCAAGATCAATTTGCATATGTTCGTGTGATTGTACCGTCCGAATAATACTCAATTACTAAACCTTGGTACGAATCATCGACCTGCTGACCTAGGTAGTTGGTTCTGCCGATCATCTGAACGCTTTTTACGCTATTATCAATCGATTTTGGTTCATAAACAGTAGAAGTTGCATCAAAATCAATTTGACTAAGACGGTAGTAATTTATGACCCATCGATAATCATCATCAAGCACTTCGTAGCGCAATTCCTCGTCCGTCGTTCCAGCACCTTCTACTTCTCCAACAGTTACCCAATTTTCCAGATCATCACTTCGTTCAATCAAGAAATAGTCGTTGTTTTCTTGACTCGTGACGGTCCATTCAACTTTGTTTTCATTGCCTTCATCATTCGTCACTTCGAAATCACTCAGCTCAATACTTAAAACTGGACAAATAATAGGAGTAGTCTGAGAAAAACCGAACGAACCTCCTGAAGCCACGACGGTACTTGTCGCATCCGTAACCGAATAAGAACCGATACCATACGCACAGCACATTCCATCTCCAAACGAGTCGAACATGTTGAAATCATAACAGTCAATAGGTAAACAAAGATTCGCTACTATCGTTGCGTTGTCTGCATATGGACCACCTGAAGCCACTATTGATCCAGTTGCTTGATTCACGAAATTCCAAGTAGATTCAGCTCCATAGTCATCCGTGTTGATCGTCACTACGTATGAAGGTCCGAAGCAATCTGTGGTTGGTGTTGTTACCGGTGCACAACCCGTTGGTGGCAAAAATTGAATTTGCGTTCCTCCAACCGTTGCATCCGATATTGGACCATCGAATGTGAAAGTCATTGAAAAACAGTCTTGATTAAAGTCCGAAAAAACCGGTGTTAGAGCATTATCCCAATCACCGTAATCGACATCTCCAGTTCCTGAAAGCGGTGGGTCTGATCCGAAAATAGTTACTCCTGTAGTTGGACCTGTAACCGACCCTGGAAACGAAAGCAAATTTGCCCCAGTGAAGGAAAGGTAAAAGCCAAAAGTATTTTCCGTACCCACGCATACATCAAATGTATAGGTGTAAGTGCCATTGCCATTATCCGTAGCTGAAGTTTCGGTAATAGATATGAGGTGACATGAGTAGGAAAAATGCGAAAAACACGTAACAAATAACGTTAACAGACTGATTATCAGAGTTCGTTTCATGGTAGGTATTTTAGCGAGTTCATTATAGCATAGTTTCGGTCTTAAAAATGGGTTAAAGATTGTCAATTTCCAAGGATTACAATAGGTTTTGTGAAAAATTGATAACTTGCCAACGGGAGGTATATACTATACGTCTTATAATTAAATAGGAACATCATGCGCATCACTTTTCTGTCCGTATTACTGATAGCCTTATCCAACATTTCCTTTGGACAATTTCAATTTGACTTCAATCAAGATCTTCCAGTAAAAATTGGAGCTGATACGTTGAATAATTCTTGGGCCGGCGGTTTAAACTATGCGCAGCTTTCCGATTTCGACTTTGATTTTGATGGTGATTTGGATTTATTTGTCTTTGATCGATCAAGCAATAACATTCGCGTATATACTCAAGAAGGAGAAGGTGCCAATAAGCATTATGAACTTTCATACAACGCGAAAAACAGATTCCCAAGCGACCTTCGCTACAGATGCGCCTTGGTGGATTACGATAATGATGGAAGAAAAGATCTATTTACCTATGGTATTGGTGGAATCAAAGTATACCGCAATATTGGGGATGTGGTTTCTGGATTGCAATGGGAATTAGCAAGCGACCTTATTTACACAACCGTTCCCAACGGATACCAAAATTTGTATGTGAGCTCATCTGACATTCCCGCCATTGTTGATGTCGATTTCGACGGTGATATTGACGTATTAACCTTCCATATTGGCGGTCAACATTTGGAATACCACCAAAATCAATCGATGGAACTGTACGGTATTCCAGATTCACTCATTTTCATTCAAAAGAATGAATGTTGGGGGAAATTCAGAGAAGATTTCTCAACGAACCTTGTGGTGTTGAACGATCCGAACTCTCCTTGCGTAGGTGGTGGCATCTCTAATCCTGAAAGTGGTAGTCGCAGTGGTGCTCATTCTGGCTCAACTGTTCTGGCTTTGGACATCGACAATTCAGGAGTGATGGATTTAGTACTTGGTGATGTTGCCTTTCCAAATCTTACCTTATTGATTAATGGAGGAACAGCACCGAACACGGATTCTCCAATGATTAGCGCCGACAATGCTTTCCCATCCAACACAACACCTGCGAACATGAATCTCTTTCCTGCTTCATTTTTCCTAGATGTTGATTTTGATGGAGTGAAAGACCTGATTGTTGCGGCCAATGCAAAAGTTATTTCAGAAAATGAACGAAGTATTGTGTTCTACAAAAATTATGGTTCCAATGCGTTACCAAATTTCGTCTATACGCAAAATGATTTCTTACAGGATGAAATGATCGATCACGGTAACGGATCTATACCCGTTTTCACAGACATCAATGAAGATGGACTCGAAGATATGATTGTCTCCAATTTTTTCCGATACAAGCCCGTTTTGGACAAAGAAGCGTCTATTGCTTATTACCAAAACACAGGAACATCAACTGATCCTGTGTTCACTTTTGTCGATGATAATTTCTTCAACCTCCCCAGTCTTGGACTTGGCCTTCGCTCAGTTCCAACATTTGGTGACCTTGACAACGATGGTGACAAAGACATGATTTTGGGCTTAGAGAATGGAACGCTAGCCTACGTCGAAAATCAATCGACTGGATCTGGATCAGTATTTTCATCAGTACTTCAAAATTACAGCGACAATAATGGGACGATCATTACTGCCGATGCCTTCTGTTACCCTCAGCTTTTTGATCTTGATGATGATGGCTTACTCGATCTAATTCTCGGGAGAAAAGACGGTACGATGATGTATTACCAAAATACGGGTACTGCAAACACGCCAGAGTTCACCTTATACAATTCATTCTTGGGGAATCTCAATGTTTCTTCAAACAGTCCAGATGGATATGCTACTCCACACTTTTTTCGATACGACGACACCACACGTTTGTTTGTTGGTGATTTATCAGGACGCATGCATTTCATTTCGGATATTGATGGTAACCTTGACCCAGGTCAACCATTCGTAAAAGAATCAAACAACTATTTAGGCATCAACACGGAGGCATACAGCTCGTTCTGGGTTTCTGATATGGACACTGACGGAAATCTTGAGCTGTACGCAGGTCAAGATTTGGGCGGAATTTACCGTTACGAGCACGATGCGAACAGCAATGTATCCATCAATGAAATCGAGCAATCGAAATTGAATGTTTACCCAAATCCAACAAATAACTTGATTACGCTTTCGTCCAATGATGTTCAAATTGAGCGCATCCAATTGATCAATTTACAAAGTCAATTAGTCTTCAGCGAAGAAACATCAAGCAAGAAAGTTGAGATCAATTTAGAGGATTATCCTTCTGGAATTTATTTCGTTTCAGCAGAACTATCAAACGGGCAAACGGTTACCAAAAAAGTAATTAAGCAATAAATTCATTTTCGGAAATCAGCATTATGGATAATGGCTGGACCATAATAATTGCAATGTCTCTAATGGTTATGGCAGGTATCGTTATTCAATATGCGCTGTTTCAGAACCGAAAGAAACAGAAGACAGAATACCCGAATCTTTGGAAGAAGTTTGAGAATTACAAAGAACTAAATTCTTATCCCGAACTTCTAACAGTTGGGAACGAACTGATCTTCAATAAACATTTAACCTAGGAACATCTCAACATAATTCATAAGACCGCTATCGAACTGGAGACGAATCATCCTAAATTCGAATCGCTTCGATTAAATGCATTCAACAAACAATTACACTACGATAGAATCCTCCCAGAATCTGGAAGCAGTGGTGGCATCAAACAAACGTGGTTTGATAAAAAATAATTGCTGAGTGATTATCTTATAGCTCGAGAACCTTCTCGAAATAATCTGTTGTGATTTCTGGTTTCTGCTCGAAAATCCCGTACAAGGTCGAACCGCTTCCGCTCATGGAAGCATAAATCGCTCCTTCTGCATACAATTGATTTTTCAATTCTTCAATCACTGGATAGCGTTTGAATATCGAAGGCTCAAAATCATTCTTTAACAGTTCCTTCCAATTGGCAATTGGTCGTTGCAACACCTCTTCCACTCCATTCGAATCATCGGAAAAGCTAATTCCAGCATACGCTTCTTGTGTTCCGACATGAATCTCTGGGTTGATGACTTTCAAATAATATGCGTTTAAATCGAGATCAAAATCGGATAGCTCGGTTCCACGTCCTCGCCCCAACTGCACGGCATCAGAAATGAAAAATGGACAATCGCTTCCCAATTCAGTAGCCATGTCGCGCAATTGATCATCTGTCAAGCTCTTTTCAAAAATCGCATTCAGACCTTTCAGCACATACGAAGCATCAGCGGAACCTCCTCCCAATCCAGCTCCCATTGGCAATTGTTTGCGCAAATGAATATAAGCATTGGGAATATCATAACGTTCTTGAAAAATGCGAAATGCCTTCACGCACAAATTCGATTCTTGATCTCCATCAATCGTAATTCCCGTTTGCTTGAAGATGAAGGTTTCCGAAGGAATTATTTCCAAGACATCCGTTAGTGGAATTGCCATCATGCACGTGTCGATTTCATGGTATCCATCAGAACGCTTTTTTAACACCTTCAATCCCAGATTGATCTTTGCAGGAGGAAATAATATCATCTTTCAAAGTTAGAACAAGTAAACAATTTTTGTAACTTTCGCCCCTCAAAATATGCACAGCTATGGCGACTTATTTAGATTTCGAAGAACCGTTAAAGGAATTAGAAGACAAAATTCTTCAAACGAAAGAAATTGGTGAGAATACTGAGGTCGATATGACCGACAAGATTAAAGAACTTGAAGAGAAGCTAAAGAAGAAAACGAAAGAGATTTTCTCTGGACTTACACCTTGGCAAAAAGTGCAGCTTTCGAGACATCCAGACCGCCCTTACACATTGGCGTACATCGAAGCAATGACGGATGGAAAGTTCCAAGAATTTCACGGTGACAGAAACGTTCGCGACGATAAAGCCATGGTTGGTGGATTCGGAATGCTTGATGGTGAGACAGTAATGTTTATTGGACAGCAAAAAGGAGTCAACACAAAAATGCGCCAGTTCCGAAATTTTGGAATGCCAAATCCTGAAGGATATAGAAAAGCACTTCGTTTGATGCGTTTAGCTGAGAAATTCAATAAGCCAATCGTTACTTTAATTGACACACCAGGTGCATTCCCAGGATTGGAAGCTGAGGAGCGTGGACAAGGTGAAGCAATTGCTCGTAACATCTATGAAATGATGCGATTGAAAGTTCCAGTAATCTGTATCGTTATTGGTGAAGGAGCTTCCGGTGGAGCTTTAGGAATAGGTGTTGGAGATAAAGTTGTCATGTTGGAAAACACATGGTACTCTGTTATTTCTCCAGAATCTTGTTCTTCTATTTTATGGCGTTCTTGGGATTACAAAGAAGTGGCTGCTGAAGCATTGAAACTGACTTCTACGGACATGAAGAAATTGGGAATTGTTGATGAAATCATCAAAGAACCAATGTCAGGTGCGCACAGAGACGAGGATAAAACATTCAAAACAGTGAAGACCTTCATTAAAAAGCACTTGGCTGAATTGAAAGAAATCTCTCCTGAAGATCGTATCAACAACCGCATTGAAGCATTCTCGAAAAGAGGTGTTTGGAAGTAGTTTCTACTCTTAATTTATCGGCTTTATTGTTTCATCTGGTGGTGAAAAAGAATGGTATTCGCTTCATAATGGATAAATCATCCGAAGCAAGAACGTCCAATTGAGTATGGTCAAATGCGGCAAGCTCGAGTAATCTGTTATTCGCAGCGCCTAGAGCACCACAAGAACGATACTGATGCCCATTAGAACAAAACCAAAAACTTTACGGGAACTCAATTTCTCTCCCAAAAACTTTTTTGAAACTAATGCAATACACACTACGCCAGTACATAAATTCATGGCTGCCATTTCACTTGGATTATAAATTCCAACTCCCCAACGAATTGCGAAAACATTGAGTATATACTCTGGAAGAACTAATAGCCAGCTAAATAAGAGCGCTACAAAGAAGCTTTTATGTTTGTATTTTATATGACCAAGCCAAGCAAAAGCCATTAAAATACTCGAAATAAAAAGCATTACGGGGACTAAGTATACTGCCATCTCTAAAGTTCCTTTTGAGTTATACTTTCAGATGGTTTAGATTCTGAAATTAGAATCATCGCAACTATCATCAGTCCAAAACCAATATACTTCTGAATACTTATTTCTTCGCCCAAAAAGAAATGCGACACTAGTGCAATGAAAACAACACCGGATGAAAGATTCATGGCCGCCATTTCACTCGGTTGATACCTCCCAACACCACGTCTTATTGCTGAAACATTGAGTATATATTCAGGGAGAACAAGTAACCAAGCAAATAAAGTTGCCATGAAGAAACTTAAATCCTCTTTATATTTTAGATGCCCAAGCCAAGCCATTGCCATTATCCCACTAGAAAGAATCAACATTATGGGAACTAACCAGGTTCTTCTCATATCTCACATTATAATTTAATCAAACTCAATTCCAACTGTCATGCAACGATCTTTATTATCGTATCACACTCATCAAAGAACCACTGAGTTTATTTCTATGTATCCATTTTAAAGCACGCAAGATACACTTTTAAACATACTTGCAGCGCAGAATAGTTTGTGCCTTGAGAGCGTAAGGTTTTGGTTTAGGTGAGGGCTAAGAAATACGGAAAATTGATTTTTGATTGATTTCCAGCACACTGGAATGCGAAACAAATATATTTGCATCGTTCAACGTCGTTTTTTCGCATTGAGCATGTTCAAAGCAATAATAATCACAACTGAAATCCCTAATAGAATAATGGAGTATGTATGAGCAGCACTATAATTCAACGCTTCGATATCGCTATAAATAGCCAACGAAGCAACTTTCGTCTCTCCTGGGATATTGCCTCCGATCATCAAAATAACGCCAAATTCTCCCATTGTATGGGCAAATGTAAGTACGAAACCTGTAATTACTGAGCGCTTAATATTGGGTAGAATAATTCGCATAAAGGTCTCAAATTTCGACTTCCCTAGCGTGTAAGAAATATTCTTGTAGTGGTCTGGTACACTTTCTATTCCCTTTTGAATGGGCTGAACCATGAATGGAAAACTGTAGATGAATGATGCAAGTAAGATCCCTGTAAATGTAAAAGGAATCTGAATCCCAGCATCTCCTAACATTTTTCCAAATGCATTCTCAGGAGAAAACATGATCAGTAGGTAAAAACCGATTACGGTGGGAGGAAGAATAATGGGTAAACTGACAAAACTCTCAACGACCACTTTCAACCTTGATTTCCATTGACTTAAAGCATACGCTATAGGCAAGCCAATAATCAACAGCAAGCAGGAGGTCAGCAGCGCTAACTTTAATGAGAGCCATATGGGACTTAAATCGATCATTTGCTTAATTTATAACCATAGGATTCTAGGATGTTTACCCCTTCTTCCGATTGCACAAAAGCTTTAAATTTAGTTTTTAAATCGTGAGTTGTCTTTGTGTTTATGAGTGCCATTCCCTGATCAATATAGAAATCCTCACCTAATTCTCGATAAAATCCTTTTCCCTTGAGTTTTGGAGAGGCAACAATTGATTTCGCCGTAATCCCTACATCCACAGTTTTGTTTAGTACGTATTCATTCACCTGTGAAATACTTTCCCCAAACACCAATTTCCCTTTTACTTTTTCATAAATACCGAGACTCTTTAGATATTTCACCGCCACTTCACCATATGGCGCATTCTTGGGATCAGCTATCGCTATTCGTTCAACATCAGGTAGGCAAAAATAACTTGCAATTGAGTCTAAATCAAACTCAGCGTTCATTGTCCAAACGATCGGCACTCCACAACCATAAACGAAAGGTTCACCATGTGTTTTTTCAGAATTTTCAAGTACTTCTACATAATGCATATTCGCAGAAACCAAGATGTCATAAGGGGCTCCATATAAAATTTGGGTAGTCAACTTTCCAGAAGAACCTGTAATAATATCCACTGCTACATTGTTGTTTTTCGAAAATTCTTCTGCAATATCTCTGAAGGCGAATTGGGCACTTGCCGCTACCACTACGGTAAGTTTATCTTGTTCATTCGAAGGTGAACATCCACCTGCACTCAAAACAACTAATAGTGTGAAAGTTAAAATAAATCTAGGCATACCGAATGCTTCTTAAGTAAAGATAAGTTGTTGTAAACGAAATAAGAGAAAGGCTAGCCAATACGACCCAACTATTACCAGATACGCTTGATTCAAAAGGTGTTGTAATAGTCATTTCACGCAGTAGTTCACTTAAGTGAGAAAGCGGATTATATTTAGCAATCAATTCAAGCCAGTCGGGAAGGTTTTTATTCGGAATAAGCGCAGTACTAGTGAATACAATTGGCAAATTCAACAAATGAATGAAGGTGGCCATCAATTCCGATGTTTTTGTCTTTAGTGCGATGAAACAAGAAATCGAACTGTAAAACAGTGTAAACAAAAACGTCACAAGAATTAAAGAAGCTGTCGATGAGAAAGTCAATTGAATATTTGGTACTCCAATGCAAAAACCGATCAACAGAATAATTAACACCTGAAAAAGTATTCGCGTGTAGTCAGCAATAATTTTGGAAATCAGAATCGAAAATTTAGATTGCTGAACAAAATTGTAACGACCAAAAAAATTCGTTTGTAAGTCTTTAATGAATAAGACACCCGATTGTGCACTTGATTGCAACACTGTCATCGCGCATACGCCCGGCAGTAAATAGGACAAATAATTACCTTGCAAAGAAGAGAACTTAGCTTCGAAAAGGAACCCAAAGATTGTTAACCAAAAAACAGGTTGCAAGAAGGAAACAACAAGGTGAATCGGTCGAAAATATAATTTCTTCCACATTCTCTTGCAAACAACCAATATATACGAGAGCATATTCATTTCTTTCTCTGTCGTTTTTTGTTCTTTTTACCTTCTTCTCGATCGGAGAAAGAAAGTTGGTACCTACCAATTAAGGTTGATTTTAAATTTTTACGATAGACTTTTAATTGTAAAATTGATTCTTCTCTTTGCTTTAATAAACGGTCGATTGGATCTGTCAAATCTTTCCTGTCGGGACAGGTAATTGTTACACGATGATAATGGTAAATCATTTGAACTTCTTCCATTTCTGGTAATCGGTCCATCAATTTTGGTGCGAAATCAACTTCCGCGACAAAATATGGTTGTTGCTCAATAATTTCCTCAGGAGTCCCATATTCTTGCGGTTTGCCTTTTTCAAGAAACAGTATTTTATCGGCGTTGTTCTGAGCCAGATCAATGTCATGCGTGACACACAAAATTGTCTTTCCAGTCGATTTCAGAAAAGCAATGATTTTGGAGCGTGTTCCATAGTCCAAGCCAACAAATGGTTCATCCAACAAAACAATTTCCGGATCATGAATTAGACCAAGAGAAATTGAGATTAGTTGTTGTTGCCCTCCGGATAATTTCTTAGACCGCTCCGTTAATATACCACTAAGTCCAAGCGAACTAATTATTTGGCTCTTTCTTTCTTGAAAAATCGAACCATTCAAACGATGTGATTTTGCAATAAAATCGAGCATGTCATTTAAAGACATTTCTGGATCAATTCCTTTGGATTGAGGAATGTATCCAATTCGTTTTGCTCGTTCTAAATGATCTTTTAATGGGAGGTTATTATACGTTATAGAACCCGACGAAGCTTCATTAGCACCAAGAATTAGTTTTAACAAGGTACTCTTACCACTCCCATTTTCTCCCAAAATAAACACGAAACTTCCCTGTTTGAAGTTAAGATTTAGCCCTTCAAATATCCTTCCTTTTCCCTTATAACCGAAGGCAATATTATTTAGCCTTAAATCATTCAAACCTATCGTTGTGAATAATAGTACCAACATGCTCACCTTTCACTGCACGTTCAATTAATTCCGGATTATTTCCGTTTACGATTTGGAAGTGGTTACAGTGTCTATTCCTTTTAATAATATCAATTACCACTCTGTTAAACGGCAATGTAGCAAGGTTCATCTTTTCCAAATCAGTTACGTTGATTTTATCTATAAATTTAGCATTTGGATTAAGTTTTGGGTCCTCGTCATAAAGACCGTCCACATCTTTCACCAATGTAACTGATTTAAAACCAAATGTTTCTGCTAGTATAACTGGGCCGGCATCTGTTCGGTGTGAAGGAATATTTCCATTCTCTGATGGATGCTCCCACAGCGAATACGGAGGCATTCCTGCGTATACAACCCCAGGAGCAGCTTTCAAAAACAAGGGCAACAAATGCCCAATGGATTCTGGCGGGATTGCAATTACTCCTTCTGGCGAGAGTAATGTCCCTAATATATGTGCATTTCCTAGTGCATCTTCTCCTGCTAATTGAGCGAGCACTCCTGTAGGCATTTCTAAATCAAGTCCGATGGAGAATAGATGCTTACTTCTTGCCCCGCCTCCAGTGCTGATGACCAAACGCTCATTCTTAAGAATTTCACGCAGTTTATCCACAACGGGGTAAGTAACTCCGCGCCCCTTATCGATAATTGATGACGCTCCAATTTTCACAATATGGACATCCGGAAGCATTTTAAATGTTGGCGATTCCTCTCCTTGTTTCATTACCTCTTTATCGAGAAGACTCTCTCTCATAAAAAGGCTATCAATATGATTGTTATGTTTCATTGCTACTTTGATGTAATTATCGTACCTATTTTTTCCCCGTTTAACGCTTTTGTTAAATTTCCAGGAACCATTCCATTGATGATTTGAATTTGACGCCCGTTTTTAGCGTTTTTCATCATTTCTATTACCGCACGTTCAACTACAACATCATCTAAATCTCTTTCGATCAACTCTTCTGCTGTAATTTCCGGGATGAACTTTGCATTCTTATCCTTTTTTGGGTCGTTCGTGTAAAGCCCATCTTCATCTTTGATGTAGATCATATTTTTGGTCCCATATACTTCACTCACCAAGTAACATCCTGTGTCTGTTCGATACGGAGGTATTTTTCCAATTTCAGGACTACGTTGCCAATATGTATATGGAGGCATTCCAAAAAAGACAACGGCATTTCGTTCTTTAAGGTAAAGTGGAAGCTGTGAAAAACCTCCTGGTTCAATGTACGGGATTCCCTCATTTGTCAAGAGGTAATGGATCATTTTGGCATTTTGAATACTTACGAATGTCCCAAGTAATCCAAGAACACCTGTCGGCATTCCTTGATCAATACCAATGCTATAAGCATGGCGAGCACGTGTCCCAGCCCCTGTACCAATAATCATTTTATGATTAGGAAGATTTTCCTTAATCTCTTGAATAAGAGGAAATACTGCCGCTTTGCCACGATCTATGAAGCTCTGTCCACCAATTTTAATCACAGTGGCATCAGGCAACAATCGTTTTGGCGTAAATTTTTCTGTTTCTTTCAAAAGACTTGGGTCCTCAAGATTCTGATTTAACAGACGTTTAGTAAGCTCTTCTATCATATGTGTTATTTATTGTTCTGTATTTTCACCTATAAGTGAAGTTCAATGTTTGATGCTTCATTAATGTATCTTGCTTCCTCTCTAGCTATTGGAATCATTAAAAGCACCAAGTTCCTTATTGTACGATAAAGTTAAATTTATTTTTTTCGAACTTCATAGTTAACTCAGTTAATAATCGCTCTAGTCGAAGATGATACTTTTTTCGGCGTTAATAAAAAGTTTATCTATACCCTTAAATAGGAGTTATCTCCTTTTACGGAATTGCTGCATTAGAATAATGCATGAAGGTAGTATTGAAGAAGTCATAATTGATTTATCATTCGCTCAGTTTTGATTCGAAATTCTGATGCGGAAATTCCTGGCAAAAGTTTATGATTCTCTAACTCATATACTTGATCGCATAGAGCGTAAATATCATTTACATCATGAGTAATCATTAAAATTGTCAAATTGTGTTCGTCCTTAAAGGTTTTCAACTCTTTGTATAAACGATGTTTCGTCTTAATATCTAACCCTGTGAACGGCTCGTCCATCAAGATTAACTCTGCTTTTTGGGCAATCGCTCTTGCAATTGCTACACGTTGACATTGACCGCCTGAAAGTTGGTGAGGGTATTGATCCTTCAAATTAGACAGACCCAATTGCTCTAACAATCCATTTAGATCACAACTCTTTTGCTCCTCCTTAGAAAGAGCATACAAGATGTTTTTCTTTACCGTAAAATGCTGGAACAAACTGTTTCCTTGGAAAATATAGCCAATATTTCGCTTTTGTATTGGTAGTCGAGAATGATCAGTGTGCCAATCAACACCGTTAAAAGAAATCGTGCCTTGATCTGGTTTTGTAATACCAACAATCATATTAAATAGTGTTGATTTACCTTGACCCGATGCACCATAAATCCCTGAAACAACTCCATCAGTGGCAATACTGGCTTCGACCTGAAGAAGCTCTTGGCCTTTTTCTGAACGAATGAGTTTGGACAAAGATAAATTTAGCATAGATGTTACTTAAAGTACACAAGTTTAAATAAAAAATCAGTGATGTGTAAAACTAGGGAATTGTACAATTTGCATTTTTACTAATCCTAAATGGATAAACGACTGAAAATGAAAAAGAAACATAAAAGTTCAGGCTTGAAACAAACGATGCTGCGCGGGTGAAAGAGATGGCTTATTAGAAGGGATCTGCGTACGTCATTTTAAACCTCGTGGTTCAATTTGAAACTGGCGATTGTTAAATTGTATAAAGGTGAAAATCTAAGTAAATCAACTTGTTTCATTTGCCCTTTACAGACGAAAAAACAAAGTGGTCGACGGCACAATCGCTTTTTTTGAGTCATGAATACTCGCTAATGAAGACCTTCAAACGGTGACAATTAACAAATTTGTAAGTCTTATTCTGTTTATTCGTCAAAAGGATTATCTTGTGATAAACTAACTGACGACAGATGATCATTATTATTGGTAACGGAATATCCGGTGTAACCGCCGCACGTAATATTCGAAAGAAAAGCGACGAACCAATTACCATCATTTCTGCGGAATCTAAGTACTTTTTCTCTCGAACCGCGCTCATGTATGTATACATGGGACACATGAAGTTTGAGCACACAGAACCGTACGAACCGCATTTTTGGGAGAAAAATCGCATCAACCTTAAGCAAACGTATGTCGAATCCATCGACACAGATAAGAAAACATTGTCGTGCTCAGGTGGTGAAGAACTTCAATACAGCAAACTCGTTTTGGCTACAGGTTCGAAACCGAACAAATTTGGATGGAAAGGTCAAGACGCCAATCGCGTTCAAGGATTGTACTCCAAACAAGATTTGGAAAGCATGGAAGTCAATACGGAAGGCATTAAAAGTGCTGTGGTCGTTGGCGGAGGATTGATTGGGATTGAAATGGCAGAGATGCTGCTCACCCGTCAAATTGAAGTACACTTTTTGGTTCGTGAAAAAACGTTCTGGAGCGGTGTTCTTCCCGAGCAAGATTCCAAATTCATCATGAAACATTTCGAGAATCACCACGGATTGCATATGCACTACGGTGAAGAACTCGATGAAATTCATGTGGGTGAATATGATAACCGAAAGTCAAAAAAAGGAGGATCAGCGTCGCTTGATACAGACGTCGTATATGAATCGACGGGAGCCGTTGGAATTACCACAAAAAGTGGTCAAAAGATCGATTGTCAGTTTGTTGGATTAACGGCTGGAGTATCGCCAAACATCGACTTTATCAAAAACAGCAAGATTGACACCAACCGCGGAATCCTTGTGAATCGCTATTTGGAAACATCCGTTGAAGATGTGTACGCGATTGGTGATTGTGCCGAATTTACTGAGCCCGTTCCTGGACGTCGTCCAATTGAGCAAGTTTGGTATACGGGTAAATTCATGGGAGAAACGCTTGCTCATACCATTACAGGAAACCGCGTGAAGTACGAACCTGGTTACTGGTTCAACTCAGCGAAGTTTTTCGATATTGAATACCAGACTTACGGCGATGTCCGCAGTAAACTGCAAGAAGGTGAGGCAGAATTCATCTACCAACACCCGAAAGAAGATGTGCTTTTGCACTTTGTCTTTGATGCAACATCGCATCGCTTCATTGGAATAAACAACTTCGGCGTTCGACTGCGGCACCTAGTTTTCAATGAATGGCTGACCAAAGAAGCCACAATCGAGGAAGTACTGCAAGATTTGAAATCTGCCAACTTCGACCCAGAATTTTACGCAACTTATGAATCTGACATTGTCAATCAATTCAACAGTCAGTTCGGAACGAATATCACCAGCGCTAAACGCAAATGGTGGCAAAACCTAATTACATCATGAGCGAAATTATTGATTCAAATTTATCAGTTGCAGGTGATGCATCTCAAGCACTTAGTACTCGCAAGAAAATCAACCTTGGGCTAATTGCTATTGGTATTCTGTTGGTTCTTTGGGGAATTTACGATGAAAAGACCGCGTTTTCGTATCAAAAACTAGCAGGATTTACTGCCATTTTCGTGGGAGTTGGACTTTTCGAATACAAATTCTGGTATCAAAATGTAGGGAGCGCACTCTTTACCGCTGGGTTGATCGGCATGTACTACGGTTATACTGAAGGAGGAGATGATCGGTATTACGCGCTGATGGGGGCTTTTGCATTAATGCTCATCGCAGCAGGATTTTTCACTTACGACCCTTCGAAGAAGAACTATTTCGGATCTCAATATGTGAAGAACATCAATATGACTCAAAAGTTGGGGACCTTTATCGCTATGGCTGGGTTCAGTATCATTGCCTTGAGTTGGATTTCAAGTGCATTTGAACCAGCCGAAGGACAAACAAGCGCTATTTATGATTTCCTCATGGTCTTCCCGAACAACGCTGCGATCTTTTTGACGATCTCCATTGTTGCCATGGGAGGCGGAATTCTGCTTTACACCTTCGGATCTTACGCTGGACACACCAAGGGAATTAAGAATAACTACGTGATGTTCAATTCACTCTCAAGCAGAGGAGCAATTGGCTGGATCGTTGGAATTGTGTTGACCGTATTTTATGTTCAACTCTACTGGCATGCAGCACCACTTGCGAACGCCATTGATTTATTCGACCCTCTATCGCAATTGTTGAGAGGAAAAGAAGCCGATCAATGGTTCTTATACGGGACTTTGTACACAGTTGTCATTCTCTTCTTGGGAATCAAGTTTATTTACAAATACCGCCACAGCCGTTATCATTTGATACGAACGATTGTGGTGATTTTGTCTCAATTGATCTTGGCTTACTTCATCCCTTACATCATGGAGTCGCTTAGCTACAATAGCGCAGATGTGCTTGTCGAAGGTCAGAAACAATATGGAGGGTATTATAGTGCAAACCCGATTAACAGCTGGCCGTTGAACAAAGATGCTTTTTCAGATGCTCATCTCCGTGCGTATACTCAGGAAGCATATCAACCTGTGGGATTGGCCTATTTATTTTGGGGAATTCTGTTGTTCCTAGTGGTTACACCCGTTGTGACTTACTTCGTAGGAAAACGCTGGTATTGCTCATGGTTCTGTGGATGTGGTGGATTGGCCGAAACTGCTGGAGATAGCTTCAGACATCTTTCAAACAAAACTGTAAAAGCGTGGAACATCGAACGCTGGGTCTTGCACTCTGTAATGGTTTTCATACTGATCAGTACGATAGCAGCACTGTTCCCGTACTTAACGAAAAAGGAATACGCCATTGGATTTGGATCAATCAACAAGAATAGTTTTTACGCTTTTGTATCTGTGATTTTGGTTGCAGGAGCAGCAGTATTGTTCTATTTGAGAGCCACACGATTCAAGAAGAATAAGTTCTTACTCATCGGTGGAATCATCTTTTCAGCGGTTTTCTTGCTCTTGACTATTGCTTATTTCTCAGGTGGAAAAGAGGTATTTGTGATCAAAAGTACATCCATCAAAAAAGCATATGGATTCTTTGTTGGAGCAGCCTTCTCAGGAGTAATTGGTGTTGGCTTCTACCCTATTCTCGGTAATCGCGTTTGGTGCCGATTTGGATGTCCAATGGCTGGATATATGGGAATTGTTCAACGATTCAAATCGAAATTCAGAATTACAACGAACGGAGCCCAATGTATTTCTTGTGGAAACTGTTCGACTTACTGCGAGCAAGGAATTGATGTTCGTGCATACGCCCAAAAAGGAGAAAACATTGTCCGTGCGAGTTGCGTTGGATGCGGTGTTTGTTCATCAGTTTGTCCTCGCGGAGTATTGAAATTAGAGAATGGACCTGAAGATGGACGTTTGGATGGAAATCCGTTGATCGTTTCGAAGGATGGTGTGAAATTGAATATGTAATTTCGCAGACCAATAATTTCAAATGTCGAAACCTCTTATCTCGGTTATAATTCCTGCTTTCAACGAAGAACAATCCATTGGAAAGGTTGTCAATGATATTCCACGGAATATTGTGGATCACGTCATCGTTGTCAACAATAATTCGAACGACAATACTGTTGAAGTAGCGAAAAATGCTGGAGCTATTGTGCTGGATGAGTCAAGAAAAGGTTACGGATGGGCCTGTTTGAAAGGCATCGAGCATAGCAAAACGCTGAAGACGGAAATTGTGGTTTTCTTAGACGGTGATTATTCGGATTACCCAGAGGAAATCCCAGACGTCCTTGCTCCGATATTTGAAACGGACATGGACATGGTCATTGGATCGCGTGTATTAGGAAAGCGAGAAAAAGGATCACTAACCCCTCAACAAGTATTCGGAAATTGGTTAGCGACAAAGCTGATTCGCCTGTTTTATCGGGCTAAATTCACTGATTTGGGACCATTTCGCGCCATTAAATCAGACGCCTTGGAAAAGCTGAAAATGGCCGACAAAACCTACGGTTGGACCATCGAAATGCAAATCAAAGCGGCTAAGCACAAAATGAAATTTTGCGAAGTACCTGTAAATTACAAGAAGCGCATTGGTGTTTCAAAAGTAAGTGGTACTGTAAAAGGTACTGTACTTGCGGGAATAAAGATTATATTTGCCGTTTTCAAGTACCGATTTTAGCTTGAAACCAAATTGAAACAAACTCAAAAGCGACGCATGCGTATATTGACCCTGATCGGATTGATTTTACTACCTCTACAAATGTTTGCTCAAACGCAGACTTTCGGTGGACTCATTATTGATGAAAAAACCCAAAACGAGCAAAGCGAGGTTGAAGTCACTATTACACACAAAGAAACTGGAAAATCTTACGTTACAGAAACAAACGATGATGGTAAATTCCGTTTTTCGAAAGCTCCTGTAGGATTTTACACGCTCGCGGTTACAGATAAAGATTACGTCAAAGATCCATTCGATTTTGAAGTAACAGCAACACACAAACCAAATTTGGATTTCGCGATTAGCCCAAAAGTTTCGTGGATGTGGAACTGGGGAGATAGCGGAGAGCAAGAGCATTACTGGTCTCACTTCGTAGCGAAAATCATCATGATCTTTTATTTCGCTTGTTTGGTGTTGATCTTATTCTACAGTATTCTCCAACTTTCATTGGCGATCGCCTATGTTCGAAATCGCAAGAACAAGAAAGCGGCAATTGAAACACAACCTAAATACGATCCTAATAACACACCGAAAGTAACGATTCAATTACCGATGTTCAACGAGTTGTATGTTGCTGATCGAATCATTGAAACGATTGCTGCATTCGATTATCCGGCGGATAAACTTCAAATTCAAGTATTGGATGATTCTACGGATGAAACCAAAGATTTGATCGCGAAGAAAGTTGCAGAAGTTCAGGCTCGCGGAGTGAACATTCAGCACATTCACCGTGTTGATCGTACTGGATACAAAGCGGGCGCTTTGGACGATGCAATGGATCAAGTGGAAGGAGAATTCATCGCGATTTTTGATGCTGACTTTATTCCTGACCCAGATTTCCTTCAAAAAACAATGCCTCATTTCGACGATGATAACGTAGGTGTAGTTCAAACGCGTTGGGGACATATCAACAAAAATTACTCGATACTTACAGAGCTTCAAGCATTTGGTTTGAACGGACACTTTGCCATCGAGCAAGGAGGACGAAACGCCTCTGGACACTTCATCAACTTTAATGGAACTGGCGGTGTATGGAGAAAGAAATGTATTGCTGATGCTGGTGGATGGGAGCACGATACACTCACAGAAGATTTGGATTTGAGTTACCGCGCCCAATTGAAAGGATGGCAATTTAGATACTTGGAGCATGTAATCGCCCCAGCAGAATTACCAATCACCATGTCTGCCTTGAAATCGCAACAACACCGTTGGATGAAAGGTGGAGCTGAGTGTTTCATCAAAATGTGGAAACGCATTGCTACGACAAAAGGAGTAAAAATGGGAGATCGTGTTCACGGTTTGTCTCACTTATTCAATTCGTCAGTATTCGTTTTCATTTTGTTCTTATCCTTATTGACATTGCCAATTTTACATATCAAGGATAGTTTCTCAGATTTGAATAACTGGCTTCAATATGGTGCATTCGCCTTGATCAGTACCGTTTTCTTAGCTTATTACTATTGGCACTCTTACCGAGACAAGAAAGAAAAAATGTCATTCTTCGTCTTCATAGGTCGCTTCTTAATGTTCTTGATCGTTTCGATGGGATTGGCATTGAATAATACGGTTGCCGTTCTTGAAGGATACTTGGGAATTAAGAGTTCGTTCGTTCGAACACCAAAATTCAACGTGAATAAGAAAAGTGAATTCAAAGGAAACAAGTACGACAAAAAACGATTATCTATCCTCAACCTAGGTGAAGGATTCTTGTTCTTGCTATTTGGATACACTGCTGTAAATCGTGCGATTTACGGAGACATCGGAATGGTACCATTTCACTTAATGTTGACGATTGGTTACGGATTAGTTTTCTTTTATTCTGTAGCTGAAATTCGTCACGCAAACAAAGGAGCAGCGTAATTGAAAAGTTACGGAGCGATATGGCGAGTTGGGATTATCCTGGTCTTCATTTGTTCCATTTTTCTTGTCAATTGGGAGTCTGATCGTGAGAATTTACTCTTCATTGGATCAGCGTATTCATTTGCATTTCTTGCCTATCTGTTGATCTTACGCGAGAATTACTTCTCCTTCAAACACCTTATTTTCATTGCTCTAGGTGCACAAGTAGCATCCATGATTTTCCTTCCAAACTTGTCGGAGGATTATTTCCGATTTCTGTGGGATGGAAAAATCACCTTTCAAGGAATCAATCCCTTCGATTTTACCCCTAATGAGCTCATTGATCGCAGTGATTTGGTTGATAAGCAATACTTGACTGATGTTTACGCTGAGATTTCAGACTTATCGCGAAAGCACTATTCGTGTTATCCTCCGGTGAATCAAGTTTATTTTATCATTCCCAGCTTGTTTTCCAACTCGATTGCGGTGAATACCTTCGTGATGAAGTTGCTAGTTGTACTTACCGAATTGGCAGGGATCTATTACCTCCGTAAACTCCTAATTCACTTCAAAGTCGATCCAAAACGCTTATGGTTGGTCTACTTGAATCCATTGTTGATTATCGAATGTACAGGAAACGTTCATTTCGAAGGAGTGATGCTGTCCTTACTGTTTATCGCTTTGTATTTTCTATTCACTTCCCGCTTGATTTTGGGAGCGGTCATTTTTGCACTCGCTGTTCAGATTAAATTGGTTCCCCTGATCTTACTGCCGTTTTTCTTGCGCTATTTCCCTTGGAAAAAAGCCTTTTTGATGTACTTCGTGATTGGCGCGACAGTTATTGGACTTGGACTCACGCAATTGAACTCAGAAAACATTTACCACTTCCTCAGCAGCCTCAGGCTCTATTTTCAAGATTTTGGATTCAACGCTTTCCTGTTCGATTATTACAACGAAATCGTTCAGTATTTTACCTTCTATAATCCTCTCGCGTTTACTGGTCCGATCATGTCATTCGTAGTTATGGTTACCATTCTTTTCATTGCGCTTTGGAAACATAGTCCAGATTGGAAGGTCTTGCTGAGACGGATGCTGTTCGCCTTTTTCATTTACCTAATTATGGGTGCAACGCTTCATCCGTGGTATGTAATTCCACTACTTGGCTTATCTCTTTTCACGAACTACGCCTTTGCAACGGTTTGGAGCTTCTTGATTTTCTTCTCCTACATCTCCTATTTAACAGGATATTGGCACTCATTTGAAGCAAGATTGGTCACCAATATTGAGTATATCCTACTGCTCAGCTATTTCATTTATGAGTGGAGAAAAGGCGGAAGCCCATTTAGTTTCTTACGAATCGACTACTATCGCCAACCCAATCCTGAGTCGTAGAATTTGAACGCAAGGTCGTATCGCTCGGATGGTTTCATCTCGGGAGAAACTATTTTCAGTGTCCCAAATAAGGAAGATCTCGTTTCCACAGTTTTGATGATTTCACCAGATTCAGTGTCGTAAAAATCGATGGTAAATTCTGTTCTCGGCTTGACTTTGTAAACACGAATAAACGCTTCATTTTCTTCAATTGTGATGGGTTTCGCTACCTCATCGTCATCCATTGGATTGTACAAATAAGGTCGAGCAAACTCACCTTCTCCTTTCGCCAAATCAGAAATACACGAAAGGCTATCGACCAAATTCCCCCAATGGAAAGATCGATTCATCATCCAACCAAATCCTTGTTGATCCAATGAATCAACTTGAATGTATGCCTCTAACAAATCCGACTTTCTGTACGAATCGTTGTTGCTTCGCGTAATATCCTTCCTTCTGAGTGGCCAACGCTGAGCGATGTAGGTCTCACCTTTGGCTTCGCGTACTTTGGTGTAATTGACCGTTTCAAAATCAATATCCTCTTTGAACTTATTCATTCCAGGGAAATATCGTTTCCACATAGCATGTCGGTTTCTATCGTGCTCATTCCACCAATCAAGTCCTGCAACTGCGCAGCCACTGGCAAATGTGAACCACAGGTCCTGTTTAAAGGAAAAATCAGCGCATGAATTGAAGGCAACCACTGGATCGTCATCTTTATCCTCTGGATAAGCTCTGGGAATAACGGGAACATGACCAAATTCATCGTAAATGAACATGTTCTTCTGATACTTTGGATGTGTAATTTCTCCCTGCTCCAAACCAATCCCGAGGTTATTGACAGAATTGTATCGCCTCAATAGGTTCCTGTTGCGCACATTCTGCTGCGAAGGTTCCATTTCGAATACATAATCGTGCTGGCCAACAAAATTGATGTGTTCCAATTCAAAAAGAGCAGGATCCCACATGTAGCTTGAATAGTTTCTTCCAGTGATAAGCGAAGTACTCTTCAAGTGTTGATCATCGCATTCCGAAGCCATGAAACTGGAAATTTCATCCACCCACTTATTGACTTTCGCGCGATTCTCAGAATGATCAATCATCGTTCCGTCCTCGACTCTTTCATCGCGATAGTTATGCAATTGATCTGTTTCACTAATCAACTGCCAGCCAGCGACGGATGTACTGTAGCCCCATCGAGCGACAAAATATCGGAAGTAGTTCTTCTGATGATTCAAGGCCACTTCGTTGTCGAAAAAATCTACGGGTTCCGTACACAACACATCAGGTTCACATGCTGTTTCCGATTTCGTTAGATCCATTTGATTGTAGCAATATGACTCCCATGAAATTTCCTGATTCGGAGCTCCTTCTCCAGGGTGGCTTTCGAATGGAGAATGCAGCAGCGCACAAAAAATGAAGTAAACATCAAGTTCTTGCAACTTGTCGTTCATTCGGTCAAATTCCCAAGCTTGCCCCATTTTTGGTTCGTAATTCCCTAAGGACTCCCATTCCAACTGCAGAAACCAAGGCGCTGCGACCATTCGCGTAAAATTCCCTCCCGATTGCTTCAGTTTTCGAAAAGAATTGTACATCACCATAAAACTTACTGGACCTGCTGCCTCATCGAGTTGACCAGAATTGTCAAACACCCATGGAATCACCTGTCCAACACCAACGAATGTCTCTTTCGTTTTAGAAAAACGCATGTGCTTTTTGTACTTCCCTGACTCCAAAAATCCGGGGTTGTCAGAAGCTTGAACAACGAATTCCGAGTTGACAGAAATCGTTTCCAATCCCCGAATATCGATTCTTACATCAACCTTGTACTCACCCGTAAATTCGGGCGCATGCCTAATTCGAAAATTGTATGAAGTGGTATCTTGCCACCAGCGATTGTTTCCAAGGTCGCGTCTAAATTCCGTGAAGTAAAATGCTTCGTTTCGTTTGACAATTTTACCGTTGTGCGTGAACGTTGCTTCGATGTCAATATCATTTCTATCAAATGGATTCAATCCCATATCGGTTACTCCTTCGGCAGAGAGAAAGGCATTGACCTTTTCCATAACAGTTTTAGGTAAGGAGATCCCGAACTCCACTTTTTCCAATTGCTGAGCAGTTTTGGGAGTATGTCGCGGATAAAACCACGCCAAACTTCCTTTCTCAGAAGTTTCGTTGATGACGAAATCATTCATGTAAATGGGGCTGCCCGCTCGATGGGATTGTGAAAATCCTGTCCCAGCAGAGATGAGGAGTATTATTAGGAGTATTAACTGTTTCATTTATTTACTTTTCGCGTTTGGGAACTGGGTCGTAGCCATCTCCACCCCAAGGGTGACATGAGCCGATACGTTTTAATCCGAGCCAAGTGCCTTTAAACGGCCCCCAAACTTTCACCGCTTCAATCATGTAATTTGAACACGTCGGTGAATATCTGCATGATTGAGGAAGAATCGGGCTAATAATCCATTGGTATATTTTTACCAAAAAAATCACAGGAAACCCAACAATCGCTCTTAAAATCTTCATCTTCGAGTACAAAATAATTCATTTTTAACGAAGCGTTGTGCATTGTTAACAGAAAAACGTAACAAACGCACACCTAAACACGTTATTTTTATAGTACAACTTCAATACCAATTTATGCGTTATCTCCTTTTTCTCCTCTCTTTTACACCATTTTTAGCTTTTTCTCAACCTTCCAATTCGTGGGACGAAGAGAAAATTGAGGTCAAAAAAGGCATGACTCAGAATACGATTTTGAGTGCTTCGGTTCTTTATTCTGAAGGATGGGCAGATTTAGCGCAGCCAAAATTTTGGAAACAAATCATGCAGTTGTCACCAGACTCGTGTTTGATCAATGTAGCTGCGACAAGAAATATTGTCGCTAGAATGAGTTTGAGAGATTGGAACGCACAATCAGATGATGAAAAGGGTGCTTACCGTGATAGCATTCGCACCATGCTTTCTTTGGATGAAGAAGCACGAATCTTCGTCACGACCGGAAAAAATGATTTCTATAAGTTTCAAGTGGTCTACCCTGATTTGCAATTGGGCGTTGAAGCTTTCGAACGTTACAACGTGGATCCTTGGTATGCACAAGCCATTTTGTTGATTGAGAGTCCTGGACAGCTTAAGAAATCTCGATCGGGAGCCTACGGTCCATTTCAATTGATGCCGAGAGTCGCGAGAGCACAAGGTTTGACCGTTAATCGTTACAAGGACGAGCGCAGTGATTTTGATAGAAGCGCTTACGGAGCATCGCGATTGATTAGCCGTGTCTGTATTCCTGAGGCAAAGCGCATTTTGAACGCACACAATTTAGAATTCAATGAGAATGATTTGTGGTTCCGATTATTCGTATTGCACGTATATCACGCTGGATCGATGAATGTGGCGGCGGTAGTCAATAAAATCAATCCAGAAAAGGGAGGACAAAGCCTGATTCAAGCAATGTGGGTGAACAGTGCGGCGCAATTTGGGAACAATTCTCAGAATTATACTCAGCTGGCACTTGCCTCACAATTGATTTTAGATGAGATGGTTCATGCAGAGTGTGACTATATCTTACGTTGCTCTGTGGAAGATTAAGCGGACTGGCTTCGGTAGAAGTGAATTTGTCGAACCACATCAATAGAAATTGCATCGTATTTAATTAACCAATCCGTTTCGTCGAAAACCCTGCATCTGGATTCTGCAATTACTGTAATTGGATGTTTCTTTTGCACTTCGCAAAGGCGTTGCAGCAATTTCGGATAAAACTCTGCATAAAGAGGATTGTAAATATAAAAGATGGTCCCGTCTGAAAAATCACAGTCAAACATGTCCTCATTGAAGAGTTCAATGTTCTTCAGTCCATTTTCTTCCAGCAATGATGCGCTCATATCAAAACGCTCATCGAGAATTTCTATTCCTTTGAATTGTGCTTCAGGATAATGTTCAGCACCATAGAATAACACGATTCCATAGCCGCTGCCCAAATCATAAAAAACATCATCGGTACTGGGGTTTACAAGCTCAAAAATTTCCTTCAAAAACTCAGAAGTACCGTACTTAAATGAGTGGATTCCGTGCCGAACGCTAATCTCTCCTAAGTCCATATTATCCTCAATTGTCTGAATAATACCCTCTACTTTTTCACCCCCCTTCATCGATCATCACATTTTCCTTATTCAAAAGATTCAGCACTTTCTCGTATGCTTCGCGCACCTCGATCATACCTTCTTCGTGACGTCTTTTTTCCTCGGGAACATTGTCTCCACAGTGAGGGCACGTTTCTGTCTCTAGATGAACATGCTGCTTGCATCCGTGACAAAGCTCGAGTCCTTTTGGTTTGCGCAGATCTTCTTGCATTGGAGCGGATGTATCGTTGGTATCGGTCAGTGGGTTCTGAACCTCCAGTACGTTTCCGTTGAAATCTGTCATGACAATTTCGAACAGACCATGATCGAACGGCTTTCCTTCAGCTTCCTGTACTTTACGAACGTGCTCAATTTTTCCTTCTTCGTGCAATTTCAGCGCGCGGTAATGGCAGAATGGATTGTTTCCTCTTTTACCAAATAAAACGTGGCTCGTCCAGGTACATCCAGACATGCATACGGAAGAATAATAACACGTTTTGCAATTACCCCATAGTTCGTCTTCATTTCGGTGACGTGTAAACTTCATCTGCTCGCTGTGGTTCCAAATATCTTCCAGGCTCATTTCTTTGATGTTTCCACCCGTATAGTCGGTTGTTGGCAATGATGGACAACCTTTGATAACTCCATCAGCTTCAATTCCGATAGAAGTATGTCCTGCTTGACAACCTGACCAATGTGCTTCTTTTCCTTGTCGCCAGATGTGCTCATACGGCCCGTAGTAACCAATGTTGTTCCCAGCTTGAATGAGAATTCCATTCGCCAGTGCACGTTGATACACTTTGATTAACCTATCGTAAAGATCAATCAATTCGTAGGGCTGAATGATGTGATTGTCGTTTTCAACAGCATTTCCCATGGCCACGACCAATTGAATTTGCCAGTTTTTAATTCCGCGAGCAATGAAATCATCCAACATCTCGTCAAGTTGAAATTGATTTTCTTTTGTGATGACTGTATTTACACTTGAGACAATCCCATTCTTTTTCAGAAGATCCAGACCTCGCATCGCGTGATCATAAGAATCTGCTCTCCCCCGAATTTTGTTGTGCACTTCAGGAAGACCATCAACAGAGATCCCGATATTCTTTATTCCGGCATCTTTTGCCTGAAGGATGCGCTTTTCATTCAAATTGTAAGCTCCGGATTGCATCGAGCATTCTATTCCTGCTTTATCAATTCTTCTAATAATGTCCAACCAATCTTTTCTTAAGAAGGCTTCACCACCAATAATTGTTATTTCGCGCGTTCCTAACTTTTCGAGTTGATCAATAATTTCAAAACACTGTTCGGTCGTGAGCTCTCCAGGACGCACCTTGCCCGCGCGTGATCCACAGTGCGTACATTTCAAATTACAGGCAAGAGTAATTTCCCAAACAACGTGAACAGGAACGGTTTTCTCGTAATCGCTCTTAACTCGATATCGGTTTGATGATAATTCAGTCATAGAATAGTGTGGTTAGAAAAGGGGCAAGCTTGAGCTCACCCCTGTTGTTAATTACTTTTCAAGTTTTTCGATTGCCTCCTGCAGCTCTACGAGAGCTACTGCGATGTCTCCTTGTTCTTTCACGAACTGTTTCGTTTGATCAAGCGTTGCTTTCATCTGATCAACATTTCTGCTCGCGATTGCTTTTCTGATGGCTGTGCCATACGGTAAAATACCCGACATAATTCTTGATTTACTTGAGTTTTTGAATTGCTTCTTCGAGTTCAACAAGCGCAACTAATAAGTCAGCTTGTTCTCGAATTGTGCCTTTGGCCTGTTCTAAAACGGCTTTCATTTTTGCAAGGTCATTGCTTGCAATTGCTTCACGCATGGTGGCTGCGTGCAGTGGATGTGCTCCCATAATTGTTAGTTTTTAGTGATTACTTCATTCGGTCGATCGCTTCCTGCAATTCCACAAGGGCTACTGCAAGATCTTTTTGTTCACGTACCTGCTTTTTCGCCTGTTCTAAAACGGCTTTCATTTGATTGATGTCATTTGACGCAACGGCTTTTCGAATGCTCGCTGCATACATTGTTGTGACTCCCATAGTTAGGTTTTTAAATGTTCGCAATTAAGATATGTATCCCTCAACTTTCTCATCTAGGGGTTTTTACGTGGATTTATAAACCGCGTAAAAACCCCCATACGTTTTTCCTTTACCTACCGCGCATATTTGTCAACGAAAAAGGGCGAACCCAATGGATCCGCCCTACAATTCCTATTCTGGGATAACATTACTCCTTGTATGGAATATTCTCAATAATGTATTTAATTGCCTCCAAACGAGCATGCGACTTCTTGTTCGCACGGATGATTTTCCATGGAGCGTGATCTGTTGTTGTTGACTCGAACATTTTGTCTTTGTAATCGGTGTATTCATCCCACAACTCTTGTGCTTTCTCGTCAACAGGTGTAATTTTCCAACGCTTCAAAGGATTGTTTTTGATGTCCTTAAAACGCTTCGCCTGTTCCTCTTTCGAAATGGAGAAATAAATCTTCAACAGGTGGGTATCCGACTGAACCAACATTTGCTCGAAGTTGTTCACTTGATCCATAAACACTTCGTACTCCTTTTGCGTGCAAAAACCATTTACGGGCTCCACGACTGCTCTATTGTACCAACTTCTATCAAAGAAAACGATCTCACCCGGCTTAGGTAGACGATTGATGTATCGTTGGAAAAACCATTGCTTGCTTTCATCCTCTGTGGGAATATCCAAGGCAACAATTTTAAAATGTCGCGGATTGATGTACTCAGTAATTCTTCGAATCGCTCCACCTTTTCCAGCGGCATCGAGTCCTTCAAAAATAATTACAACCTTTTTGCCATTTTCGATTACCCAATTTTGAAGCTTGATCAGTTCTTCCTGATACGCTCGCAGTTCGGTAATGTACTTTATCTCATTCAAGGCTTTTCGGCAATCGACTTTCTTATTTCTTAATAGCGCGTGTAAACCATCCTTTGAGTTCAACAACTCAACATCTTCGGCGCTTAATTGTACTTCTTCTTTTATCATTTTCCTTAAATATCGATTTGAACTGCACTTCTGTGGTACCTCATGATCACATTTGGATCGGGCGTGAGGGACACCTTCGATTCCCCCTTCCCTTCGTAATCAAATTGTGAAAGCACATAGCGCATGCTCTCAAGCCTCGCTTGTCTCTTATCATTGGTTTTCACAATGATCCATGGACTGAAGTTCGTGTGCGTCTTACTGAACATTTCTTCTTTGTAGTGCGTGTATTTATCCCACAATTCCTGTCCTTTCTTATCCACAGGACTGAATTTCCAGCGCTTCAACGGGTTATTGAGTCGTGCCTCGAAACGCTTGTTCTGCTCCTTTTTTGAGATGGAAAACCAAAATTTGATGATTTTCAAGTTATCCTCGTAGAGTAAGTGCTCGAATTCTGGAACTTGAATCATGAATTGATCGTATTGCGCTTTGGTGCAAAATCCCATCACTGGTTCGACTACTGCGCGGTTGTACCAGCTACGATCAAACAAGACAATCTCTCCAGGATTTGGTAATTCTTTGATGTATCGTCTGAAGTACCATTGTCCTGTTTCCACCTCTGTTGGTCTTGACAAAGCCACTACTCGAGAAGATCGAGGGTTAAGGTGTTCTTTGAATCGTTTGATCGAACCTCCCTTTCCCGCGGCATCACGTCCCTCAAAAATCAATGCAACACGCATCTTCTTTTGCGCGATCCACTTTTGAAGGTTTACAAATTCCGCCTGAAGCATGGCGAGTTCTGCTTCGTACTTTAATTTCCTCAGGGTTTTGTCAACATTGATCCCATTTTCTTCAGCAATACCAATGAGTTCATTCCTCGTCCTTACCGAGGTTAGCTGCTCTGATGTTAAGCCCATATTTTAACTATGTTAGGTTTTAAAATTGATTGGTCCATTCTCTCTTTACTTGTTATAGTAAGATACGGATTAAAGAAATTTTATCCAATGTAAACAGAAACTAATGATGGTATTTAAAATGATTTCAGATAAGAATGAGTCGCTTACTTTTTGAGGAATTCCCCCGTTTAAATCGAATAAATGTTGAATTCAACTTTACGGGTTTTTAGCCTAATCAAAGTAGACGTTGACGCCCAATTTGCCTTAAATACATTTCACTTGTAAACACAAGCATACAAGCCATTTAACATCGTCGTTAGATCAGTTATTTGGATAAAAAAATCTACAGGTCTATTACAACAGTTGGAAATCTAACCAGCAAAAACGCCACATTTTTTCGAGAATTTTGATGATCTTTACCTAAAACCTATCAATAATGAAATCTCTAACACTATTCCTGATTATCTGTGCTTCGTTTTTCGGTTATTCTCAGAGTGCCATCGTTTGGTCTCCGCCAGTTGAAGTAACCGGATCTACCAATGCTCATCGACCAAGAATTGATGTGCTCGCGGATAACACCCCCGTTTTGATTTGGGCTCAATTTACAGGAACTTCGAACAAAGATTATTTCTTCTCCAAATGGGATGGAACAGCATTCTTATCTCCAGTCATTTTGAATGATGCGAATGTTCTCTCCTACGATTGGGGTGGAACGGATATCGTGGCGGACGGAAACACATTGTACACAGTTTACAAAACGGGAGACGTCACTTCGGGAAAAGTGTTTATTCGTCGATCTGTTGATGGAGGTTTGACTTGGGAACCAAAGATCCAAGTGGAACAAGCTAATGAACTCGCCATGTACCCAAGCGTAGAAGCTTACGACGGAAACATGGTCTTGGTAACCTACATGACCCACGGTTCTGGTGGTAGTAATCCACAGTACATCGTTCGTCGCTCAACTGATGGCGGCCAGACTTTTTCAGCTACTGCTGCGAGTGTTAGTGCCGATTTCGGTGAAGAAGCATGCTACTGCTGTCCTCCTGCAATAGTTGGGAATTCAGATTATCAGGTCATGTCTTTTCGAAACGATGAAAATAACATTCGTGACATGAAGGCTGGAGTATCCACAAACGGTGGAATGAGCTTCGATACGCAGATTAGCTTGGATGATCACAGTTGGTGGTTTGCTTCGTGTCCCGCAACAGGAGGAGATTTGGTCTTAAATGGATCACAATTGTATTCAACGTACATGAGTAAAGGTATCGGCGATGAAATGATCTACTTAGTAGCGGATGACCTCTCTGATTCGATTATTTACACCGAATTACAGGCAGCAGAATTGGGCACAACGATGACCATGAATCATCCACATTTGAGTAATTATGGTGATTCAGTCCTTTTGGTTTGGGAACACACAGATCAAGGTGAAACGGATATTTGGTACAATTTCTCAACTGCAGGAATGAGCAACTGGCAATCAACGAATGCAGCCTCGGTTTTTGAGTTAAACGGTATTCAAACAAAGCCAGATGTTGTTATTGGAACGGATGGATCGATTCATTTGGTTTATCACGACGCTGAGCTCGATAAGATCATGTACACCAAAGGTTCTTGGAGCTCTGTTGGTGTGGACAAAATTGGATTGGAAACGATTCAAGTGCACCCGAATCCAGTGCGCGAAGTATTAACGATTGATGGAATTGATAACAGCCAAGCGTATTCTGTTTTGAACGCTCAAGGCAGGCTTGTCCTTAACGGTTCTGGAAACGAGGTAAATGTTCAGGAGTTAACTCCTGGAATCTATTTCATCCAATTCGAAGGGTTTCAACAACAGAAGTTCGTCGTCAAGTAAGGCTGAATTAAGCGCCCTCCACGAATTTTAACGAAATTGAATTCACACAGTGACGCGTGTTCTTTTCAGTGAATTGCTCACCTACGAAAACATGTCCAAGGTGCCCATTGCAGTTCATGCATAAGATTTCTGTTCTACGACCATCGGCGTCTGTTTCATGACGCACAGCACCTTCAATTTCATCATCAAAAGAAGGCCAACCACATCCAGAATTGAATTTATCCTGTGAGTGATACAAAGGTGCTTCACACTGACGACAGACATACATTCCAGTCGCTTTGTGTTTATTGAACTCACCAGTAAACGGCATTTCGGTTCCTTTACGCAAGATTACGCGTTGCTCCTCCTCGTTTAGCTGATTCCAGTTTTCTTTATCTAAAGTCATAATTAAAACATAAAGTTATTGCCCATGTTTCCGGAAACTTCTTTCATCACTTCGGTCAAGGCTTGTTTGAGCACATTCTCTTTTCCGTCCTTAGCGGTGATGATAATTTTCCCTCCTTCGTTATTGAACTCAAAAGATACAAATTTCGCTACTTTTAACACGATTGCTAGCTCTTCCATATCCAACATCTCGGCCATTTCATCCGGCTCCAAACCTTCCAAGTTCAAAAAGAAGCTAATTCCAGATTTACCGAAATTCTCAGCGCCTTTGGGTAAGTTCAATTTTCCACTCGCATCAGAAGTGTTTGACATTACGGAAATTCCATTTTCTTCAATTGTGAAAGGTGGAATCCCAGGGATTTGACTAGTACTGATTCCCATTCCTTCCATTTCCTTGAGTTTATCACGTCCTTTTTGACTGACCCCAAGATAGGCGTTGAACTCAGGTGTGAAAGCTCCACTTTCATCTGGATCCCCGAACATTAGAACACCCATTTTTCCGTCCCACAACTCATTTAACTCTCTAGAACCTGTTGCCATTCGCACTAGGAGGTATTGACCTCCAAGTCCTTTATTCAAAGCATCTGGTGACAACTGATTCGCAAGATCTTCCATTTTCTTTACGTCCATGTTGATGCTGAATCCCATTCGAGGCGTTCCAGAACCTAATTCCTTCAAGATTGGTGCTTTGTCGTCTCCCGCTAAGAACATCTTTGACTTCAACTCTTTGCCGAACATATTCTTCATTTCGATTACAGCTTGTCCGTTTTCAAATTTCACAGATGATTTCACGTAACCATCGTTCAACATTTCTTCGAGGTCTTTTTGATCCGATTTTGGTTGATTTTTCAAATCACCTGAAGCTGTTCCGTATAGATTCGCAAGGCTGACCCCCATTTGAATATCGCCTTCGTCTGAGTCAATCAATTCGGCCACTTTTCCTGTGCTTACTTTTCCTTCTGCGCGTTTAAATACATCTGTAATAGTCGCCAATTCCTTGTTGCTATTCGATTCCAAAACGATCACAGCCAAATGCTCTCTAAACCCAAGAACCATATCGCCATCAGACGTGTATTCGAAACCGTCGGCTTCATTTAAGTCAAAACTCATTTCTGATTGAAGGTAGCTCTTCAGTCCGCCCTGATCCTTTACGCGCAAGAACAAAACGACTTTCTCTGGAGCACCATCCTTTTTCAATGGACCGTGAGCTGCATAATAAACAGGTCCTTTTGCATCAATAAAAGCATCATACTTTTCTATTTCAGAGCCTACGATCATGTTTAACATTCCAACACTCGAGTAATCGGCTTTTTCCAAAATTGTGTTGACATGTGCTTTACCAAACGCAACAACCTCTTCGTTGTCGTTCAAATAAGCTGAGAAGTATTCATTCATTTCTCTCTTTTCCTCGCTTTTAGAACAAGCGGCTAAGAAAAGAAGTGCGAATAGTGCAATGGTGATGTTTTTAAAACTCATATTGGTTTTGGAGTTGATTTATTGTTGTTCAAATTTACGATTAATGTAGCATATTTTGTGCCAAGCGTTGTTTGCAAATCGTACCTTTGTTTATGCACATGATCGAACCATATTATCTTTGGCGAAATTATTACGTCGCTTCGGAAGATCCCAACTCTCCTTTTTATGGTCGTGAGTATAATGAATTCGAATTTCAAGACAAAATATATAACTATTACATCCATCCGCAGTGGGATTCAATTGAGTCGCCAACACTGTTTTTAAAAATTCTCTTTGTTGATCATGATCAAGGCTATTGCATCATTGAGTTGATTGGAGAATGGAACGATGCAATTGAGAATGATGTCATGACTTTGAAGCGCGATTTGATCGATGAACTTGTTCCTCAAGGGATTGATAAATTCTTAATGATTGGAGAAAACGTTCTGAATTTTCATGCGTCAGATGATTGTTATTACGAAGAATGGTTCGAAGATGTCGAAGATGGTTGGATTGCATTTATCAACTTCCATGAGCACGTTTTGGAAGAAATGCGCCAAACTGGGATCGATCATTACGTAGTAATGGGTGGTAAAATGGAAGAGATTGAGTGGCGAACGCATCTACCTGAACAATTGTTCAAGCGGATTGACACCATCGTGCAAAAACGAATCGCATAAATTGATACCAGAATGAATGAATTAACGCAATCTATTAGTGCCTATTTTGATACTGAATTGGATCGATCCAATGATATTGCTGATTTGTTCACGGAAGAAAAGTTGAGCCGAAATGAGTTTCATACCGAAATTGGCAGTCGCTTTGGAAAGTTGAGTTTTGTCAAGTCAGGTTTTCTTCGAATTTACCGACAAGCTGATAAAAAGGAAGTGACGCAATGGATTTCATCTCCAGGTGAATTCACCACCGATTTGAACTCTCTGATGTTTGATCAAACAGCACGCTGGAATATTCAAGCATTAACGGATTGTGAGATCTATACGCTCGATTATCATGACTACAAAAACATCAAGCACAAGATTGAGAACTGGGCCGAAATTGAGAAGCTCTTCATTGCGAAATGCTTTGTGACGATAGAGGATCGCATTTTTAGTTTCTTATCAATGTCTACGGAAGAACGCTACGAATACCTGAGTCAAGCTAAGCCAGAACTCCTGCAGCACATACCACTTCAATACATCGCTTCAATGTTAGGAATGACACCAGAAACATTGAGCCGAATTCGTAAGAAGATCGTTTCTTGACAAATGTCAAGAGTCAGGTGATCACTTTGATGAATCTTTGTAACACAAAACAAAGACACCATGAAACATCAATTGCATACAGAGATTACGATTAACGCAGATTTAAAAACCGTTTGGTCTATTTTTTCAGATTTTGAAAATTACCCAAACTGGAATCCATTCATCAAATCAATAAAAGGAGAGATCAAAGTTGGAGAGCGATTTGAAGCCGAAATTGGCACGTTTACATTCAAGCCAACGGTTAAAGTGTACATTCAAGAGGAAGAACTCACTTGGTTAGGACGATTGTTCATTCCGGGTATCTTCGATGGTCGACATTCCTTCACATTCAGTGAGAACGAAGATGGAACGACAACCTTAATTCATGGAGAAAAATTTAGTGGTATACTGGTTCCATTCATGAAGAAGAAGCTGAATACGGATGTCAAAGAGGGTTTCGAATCCATGAATGAGAAGTTAAAGGAACTTGCGGAAAAGGCATAAAAAAATCCCGACGATAAGTCAAAGACTCATGTCGGGATTCAATAAAATTAGTATGCTTATTACTTCACAAGAATGTTAGCAGACATTGCTTTGTTTCCTACGAAGAAGTGAACTACGTACATTCCATCTTTCAATTCTGGAAGTGCAAGTGTTTCGTGATTTTCTCCAATTTCTGATTGACCTAGGTCGTATGTGAATACAGAACGTCCGTTCATATCAAGCAAGTTCAAGTTCATTTCTCCAATTGCTAAATAATCAAAGTCAAGAACCAATTTGTTTGTTGCTGCGTTGTACCCTGCAGTGAACTTCAAATCATTTGCTACCTCTTCATCAATTGAAGCGGTAGAAGGAATTACATGCGTAGACAAGTAAATGATATCTCCTGCAGTTGAACCGTCATCGTTAGAGATATTCGAAGAGATGTAGAAAGTAACAGGGCCAACATCTGTTGCTGGAGCAATCCAAGACCAAGCAAATTGACCTGAACCAGTGCTACTTGTAGCAGTATGCGAAACGTAATCACGTCCCCCAGAAGAGAAGTTCTGTGTTCCTCCGATTCCTGCACCAATTAAGTTACCAGCCATTGCATCCGTTCCATCAAGCGTTGTTGACGAGAATCCAGATTTTGTTGGAGTTGATGTTTGTTGAAGTGTCGCTGTGTAAGTTGTTCCAGGAACATAAGCAGCAACTGGTGTAGTTCCTTGCAACAAAGCAAAAGAGTTTTCAGTTGTACCATCTTGAGTAGTTCCAGAGTGACATTGTGTACAATTCGCTTCACCTGGCGCACCAGTTAAACCAGATTGTCCACCTCCGGAGAAGAGATGTTCTTGAGTAAACTTCTCTACAACGCTAGATTCCACAGTCGTTTGCTGAAATGCAAAGAATCCCAAGGAAGCTAATGCCAGAGAAGATAAAATGTAACTTTTTTTCATAATTGTTAGTTTTGAGCTGTTAAGATATAAGATTTTATTTAATTATTCAAAGTTCCTTGATTTATCCAGCATCCTACATCTTTGATGATGCTATCATTTAACTTTGGTTGGAAGTAAGGCATTGGTACTACCCCACTTTCATGTCTTATGACGGTTAAAATAATGTTTGCGTTGGCTGAGATGTTAGAATATCCTTCCAGATTATACCCTGAAGCCGAAGATGCCGCATCGTGACAGCCACTTGTAGAACAGTTTGATTGGATCAATGGTTCGATGGTCGTCGCAAATGAAACAGTGTCAGCACATTCGTTTAGAACAATCTCCCCTGTTTTATCTTTGTTACAAGAAGGGATTGTCATTGAAATAAACGCGAGTACCGCTGCACTCAGCAAAAAGTAACTTAGTCCTTTCATAGTTTAAATTTTCTTGAGATACTAAATCCGAATCGGAATTCTCCTGCTAGCCAATCTGACGTTGTATACGGGATGAATTGTGTTTCTCCAAATCCGCGAGAGTTAGTAAAGTTCATTTTAAAGTTATGTCCATTTGTCGTCCACTCAAACGCAACGCCCAAACTGTTTTTCATATCTTCTCTGAATCCAGAAGGGTTGAAGTTGTGATAGTATTCAACGATCAAACCATAGTTCTTGTTGATTTTGTAGTTCAATGCACCACCCAATGAGAACAGGCTATTTACATCATCAATGTCCACCAAGTTTCTGTGTACGAAGGTCGGCATGATTTGAGCGCTGAAATGTTCTCCAAACTTTCTAGCGGCAATCACCTGCGCGCTATAAGCCATTCGGTGAGAAAACTTCGGGTAACTTGTTACTTGAGTCAAATCCGCTGAGGCCGTCGCATACGTAATCATTGCTGATCCCATCACGGCAAGGCTTAAAGGTGTTCCGTCTTTTTGCTGTGTCAAGAAACGGTATTTCGTAAATCCATCAACCAGTGAACTATATGGTGCACCTGTTCCTTTTGATCTTCCAACACCGATCATCCAGTTGTCTGAAATTCCATATTCAAAAGCGAATCGGATATCTGCGGCTTGATCAAAACCAAAAAACTGTTGCACACCTCCTTGCGCTCCAGCGATATCACCAAAACGGTGCTCAATTCTGAATTCAAGAATGCGTTTTTTAAGTGTTTCAACAGAATGTCCGTTGATTACACGTGTCCCTGTAAATGTTTCTTCTACGTTTTGCGCGTTTGCACCAAAAGCAAGTGCGAGGCTACATAGAATGAGTACTTTTTTCATCATCTCTTGGCAATTTGTTTGATATAAGCGACCAAATCATTCAGTTGGGCGTCACTCATTTTTTCTTTCGTGAAGTGCGGCATGTATTGTTTCCTTCCTACTTTTGAGTAGGTGCCGTGTCTTACTATTTGATAAATCGATTGGTCAGTATATTTCTTTCTATTTCTCCAAAGGAAACGAGCAGAGAGCTTTCCATCATCTAAGTGCAAATACGTCACACGTTTATTTTCATGACAAAACATGCATGCCTTTTCATAGATCAGTTTGCCATTTCCGACGTTGCCGCCTTTTCCGTATGGTCGCTCATTGCGCGGCATTGTTTCTAAGAACGTTGCGCCATATCCTTGGACATATGCTTCTTTGATGGATTTAGCAAGATTCACTTTTTGATCCTCCGTCAATGTACCATTGATCAGCGCATATTTGTCTTTGTCTGGAATGTTGATGTCGCTTACATGCAATTCATTCTTCTTGAAATAATGCATGATCGACTCAAGTTCCCAATCTTCAATGTATCGACCTGAAGCACAATACTTAGAACAAAGTTGAACCGCATTTGCGAGTGTATCGCGTGCATTTGTCACAAGGTCACCGTACTTTCTTACGTAATCATCGTTGTAGAATGATGTTCTGTTGTAGATCCCCCATAACGTTGATCCAGGAAGAAATGGTAATCCGTTTTCTTTTGCGTAGTGTAATCGTTCCGATGCGTCTTGGCTCGAGATATCGGCAAACTCACTTGTCATGTTGTGACAGTCTGTACACACGAAGTAATTAGAAATTCGCTTGGACTTCTTTCCATCTCGAACAGTATACCCTTTAAAAATGAGATCTTCCCCGACTTTCGCTTTCGCTAAATCTACTTGTGGAATAGAATGAATCATGGGCTCTTCTCCGAGCATATTCAACACTTGTTCAATGGAATACGTGTTTGGATCAATCTGATCAATTTTTGCTTGATTGCTTCTAGTACTCAACGAAGTAACTAAAGCTACAGTGGCAATGAGCGTGAAAGAAAGTAGAATTTTTTTGTACAAAATACTATCAGTTGTTGAAAATTATGATCTAGGTTGCTGTATGTAAACATACAAAATAAATAGAGGTTCTACCCTCTATCCTCCGAATTTACTATATTTAACTTCAATAAACAAAAGGCATGCTGAATAACGATTTAATCAACAAACTGCAGGACCTCAAGCGTCAATCTGAGGATAGTAAAACACGCTTGGCCGAATTGGAAATTTCCGAGGAAGCAGGTAATGGTTTGGTTCGCGTCTCGATGAATGGTAACCGAGAGCTGAAATCTGTTAAAATCAACGCTGATGTAAGTCAGTTTGAAAACGAAGATTTGGAAGATTTAATTTGCGTCGCCTTCAATCGTGCATTAGACAAAGTCAACGAATTAAACGAGCAGGAAGTAATGTCTTCGGCTCAGTCGTTATTTTCTGGCATGTAATTATGACAAAACAAGAAGTCCGTGAAGCCTATATTGCGAAGCGTAAAGCGTTATCGCCGCGCCAGCTCGAAGAAATTTCCGAGGCTGTTTGTCACATGGTATTCAGTAAGTACCAATTAGAAGGCAAAAAGATCAGTATTTTTCTCCCGATTGAGCGCAACAAGGAAATCAACACATATAAGATTTGGGAGAAGGCCAAGTCCTTTGGTGCCCAAGTAGCGATTCCAAAAGCCAATTTCAAGACAAATGAAATGAAGCAGGTGATTTTCGAGAATGAAGAGCAGCTAGAGGTTTCTGAGTACGGTATCCCTGAACCGAAGAAAGGTAGAGTTGTCGCTGCGGAACATTTCGATTATGTATTTGTTCCTTTGCTTGCTGTTGATAAGCAGGGCAATCGTGTGGGATATGGAAAGGGATTCTACGATCGTTTTTTAAAGAAGTGCTCACCGCGCTGTACATTTATTGGCTTGAATCATTTCGATGAGTTGGTTGATAAGATTGATGGGATTGAGTTTCATGATATCAAGTTGAACGCTTGTATTACTCCGAATAAGATTTTTCGATTTTAGCTGGTTGGACTCCGCTGGCGCTTATTAGACTCGCTGCGCTCTTGGATTTTTAGATGCGGCTCGCGCTTGTTGGACTGATGCTCATCGTAGGTTACAGCTCTGAAACTTCGATTACCCCTCGCTCTCACACTTTCCCTCACACTCACTCTACAACTCGCACTCCTGACTAGTCATCCTCTTTTGTCCTTTTGACTGATATACTTTTGTATACGTTAGAATAGGAAACACCGTTTCCGAAGACCGCAACGCCGAACGAGAAAATCGGAAGCGTTAGGGATATGAGTGGAAAGCTCCATACACTCCGGAGGATGTTTGGACTTGAAACGTTAGCCCGCTCGAACGCCCAAGAAGCTCACTGTGGTCTCATTTTTGATCCATATGAATGATTTTCATTAATTTAGAACATGCGTTGGCGCTTTGTAGCACTTGTCATTTGGGGGATTTCGGTCTCTATTATTCCTTCTACGAATCAACCTCGACCAGTTTTTGGGGTTCGGGTTTCGATTGGAGCGAATTCGATGTTGACGACTTACGTGTGCTACATTAACACGGGACGCAACCTCACTCACAAGCGTGTTTGCGATCGGGAGACTTTCATTAAAATCGTTTCAGGGCATTGGCCCAGCATCTACAATCCCAAGCGGGAGAACCTTTTTGATGAGAATGGCTTGAGCTGTAATGTTATCAAGGATAGTATCACGCTCAAAGATATTCCGTCGTGTGTTCCTTTTGATTCACTTTGGAAGATTCGTTATTCCGTGTACCCGTTTCGAAACAGGAACGATGTTGGCTGGAGCAATAAGTACCATAAGCCCTCGCTACTGCAGGAAAAATATCTGGGAAATCGTTACGGAATCAAGCACATCGATGGGGATTTCTTCCTTGATACTAGCTTCTGGATGCTACTAAAAGACGTAACCGATCCAGATTGGATTGCGAATTACAAATCATTGAATTAACTTTAGCAAGAGCGAGCACTAGAATATCATCTAGGTTTGCGTAAGTTTTAAATTCTTTAACCGTCCTACTGACTATGAACAAATTATATCTTTTCTCAATCCTTTTACTGGCAGCTCTTGCAATCACTTCTTGCGGAGACGCTGACCCTGAAGCATCCGTTAAAAATGAAGTTGACAAAATAGCTGAAGAGCTCAAAGAAACCGTTGATTCTGAAACGGACAAGAACATCGAAACGGTGATCACAACGGACGAAGAAGGAAATCAAATGGTGACCAAAATCGAAACTAAGGAGGATGGAACACAAGTGAAAACAACCGTTGAAGCGACTGCCGAAGAGATTCGCGAAATCGTGGAAAAGGGTGAATTATTGGAAGAAACGAAGCTTACTGACGGAGGTAATTCCACAGAAGCGGGCACAACTGATCCCATTGAGGAAGAAGATACTTACGACTTTCACGCTTACGAAAAGTTGAACTCACTGCTCTCAACTTATGTTTCATATGCGGGAAATGTGAATTACTCAGGAATCAAATCGAACAAGTCGAAATTGGATGATATCATCAAAGAGTTTGAATCGAACTTCCCAGGTTCGGACTGGAGTTCGGCGCAAAAACTGACGTTTTGGATCAATGCATACAATCTTTACACGATTAAATTGATCGTTGACAACTACCCAACGACTTCAATCACCAAAATCACAGCAAAGCCTTGGCACAAGAAATTCATTAAGTTGAATGGTTCGACGTACTCTTTGAATCAGATTGAAAACGAAATTATTCGTAAGCGATTTAATGAGCCTAGAATTCACTTCGCTTTAAACTGTGCGAGTAAGTCATGTCCGGTTCTATTGAACAAAGCCTACACGCCAGGAACGGTTTACGGAAAGATGACGGCTCAGACCAAACGCTTCTTGAATGACAAATCGAAGAATACCTTTGGTGATAAAGAGGTTCAGATCTCTAAAATCTTCGATTGGTACGGTGAAGATTTCACGAAAGGTGGAAAAACAGTCTTTGATTTCATTAACAAATATAGAACTGAGCAACTTGATAAGCAGAAAATCACTTACCAGGAGTACTCTTGGGATTTGAATAAGTGATTCAAATTAAGAATGCAGAATTATTCAATTAAGAATTAAGTCGGGCTTCGAGTGCCTCAGCCCTCAGTGATTTCCTTATTGGATTTCTTGGGAGGGCTGAGGCACTCGAAGCCCGTTTTATTTTACTCAGTTTCTAATAGGACCATAGATCGTGCTCAAAATTTCTCATTTCGTTTATGATTCGCTCTGATTCGTACAAAGCGTCAACTCCGTGAGCGTAGGAATCAATTGGTCTGTCTGAAACGCTGCTTTCCTTATAAATGTAACTGCTAAACCGTCGTTTCCAGAATAGATCATCGAAGCTCATCCATTGTGAGTCATTTCTATCGTTGTACGTGAAGTAGTTATTGAAAACATACCTGCAGTGCGGAAAATAGAGCCAGAAGAGTTCCTTCTTCCCTGTGATTTGTATTTCACCATCGACTCCCATTTCTGTTTCATAAATTACTGGAGCGATTGCAATGATACGCACATCCATTTCTCCGCGCTGTTTATCGAAGAACCAATCTTCCTTTAAACGGTACTCCACAATATCTTCCGATTGGTACCAAAGTGTATCAGGGTCTGCGTATACCTGCGACATTACACCGTTTGCGCCAATTTCCACAAGCGCCTCTCCATCATCTCCAACCAAAGGAATATCACTCTGAGGTGCCAAACGCCCCAAATAGTATAACAAGTCTGATCGGAAATTAGCGTCCGTGTAATAATTTTGTCCGATCGGCGGATCTATTGGGTACTTCAATTGATCGCCATCCCAAGCGCCAAGTCCATAACTCGCCGGGTTATACGGTGAGAAAACGCGTAAATCGCCGTTCATTACGTGCTTTCGAATAATTGTCCATAAACTCCAACGAGAAGCATTTGTGATCCATTCAACCTCGGTCACTTCATCCAAAGGATAGTACATCGGCTGATTGATTCTTTCGCGCATATCTATAGCGCGCCAAACCCGTTTGCTCCAAAGGACATCGCGTTCTGCAACAGGTGGGTATTGAATTAATCGCTTCGTTGGGATGTGGGTATTCATCCAAGTACCATTAGGAATGCCATTTAGCTCAGGGATAGGTCCTTGAGCAGCACTAATGAATGGTAGAATCAAGAAAATGGAGAGAAAGTATTTCATCGTTCTAGGTTTATGTTGTTTACTACATAACCCGTGACGTGAAAAAAGTTACCTCCGAGAGTTGAGCGTGAGAGAACTCAAACCCCTTAAAACAAGAAATCCCCCAACAATTAAGTCGGGGGATTCAGTAATTATGTAGAGACTAGAAAGACCAAATATCGTGTTCGATGTTTCTAATTTCGTTTTTGATGTTTTCAGATTCATGCAATGCATCCAATCCAGAGCGGTAGCTATCAATCTCACGATCGTGAACATTGCTCTCTTTGTAGATCACTGAACTAAAGCGACGTTTCCAGAAAAGGTCATCGAAGCTCATCCATTGTGCATCATTGTGCTCGTTGTAAACAAAGTAGTTATTGAATACGAAGCGACAGTGTGGGAAATATAACCAGAACAATTCGGTTAATCCTCGAACGTTCTTATTTCCGTTTGCATCTTCTTCGATCTCATAAATAACCGGAGCCAACGCGATGATTCTTTGATCCAAAACTGATCGTTGCTTGTCTAGGAACCAATCTTCTTTGATTCTGTACTGAACAATATCAGCTGAGTTGTACCAAACTGTATCACGAGGTGGGTAAACGTACTCAATAGATCCGTCGTCCATTACTCTTTCCAAAGGATCACCGTACTCATCTGTAAGTGGCACATCGCTCTCAGGTCCAAGTTTACCTAGACATTCGTAAAGAACTAAATCTCCTGCGAATATTGAATCTGTAAAGAAGTTCATTCCAGTTTGAGGATCCATTGGATATTTCAATTGATCTCCATCCATGGCACCTGCTCCGAAACTCAAAGGGTTGTATGGTAGAAAAACTCTCAAGTCAGCATTCATCACGTGTTGTCTGATGATTGTCCAAAGACTCCAACGAGATGCGTTACGTACCCATGCATATGGAGTAACTTCATCCAATGGGTAATACATCGGCTGATTGATTTTCTCACGCAAGTCTATGTACTGCCACACACGTCTGCTCCAGATGGCATCTGCCTCTCGAACGTTCGTGTAAGGGATCATTCGTTTAGTTGGAATGTGTTCTTGAATGAACACCCCATCAATAATTCCTTCCGTAGGCACGTTGACTGGTCCTCCATTGATTCCCTCAATTTGTCCCAACGTCGTTCCTACGAATAGGAAGACACCAACTGCACTCATGAATAGACTTTTCATACTCCTCAATTTTTAATGTTATACTTTAAATGCTCCCGCTTTTTTACGGCGCACTCCGTCTGGACCAACTACTGTACACATAAAACTAACTTGTCCACCAGGCTTAATAGCTCTCATAAGACCACTAGCAGAACCGATATTGTTACCAGATCCCGATGGTGGACGCCCTTTAATTCCAGGGAAAGAAACCTCCCATTGTACGATATTAAAAGTAGCGTTCAATGGAATTTCAGGTGGATACTTTGCGAAAATTCGCGTTTCAGCTTTTGAACCTTTACCTCCGCTCTTAACTGCTCCCCAGTACAATTCTGGATCTGGCAAGTTTGAACAACGGAACTGCATCGATTTCAAAGTAACTGATTTACCGTCTGCAGTTTTACCAGAAACCGACAATGTTGCCGTTTTTCCACGTCCCGCAGGTTTAACAATCCATCCTTCTCCTGATTTGCTTACAGACGCACCAGAAGCAGATAAGTTTGTTGTTGGGTAACCAGATGCTGTTGCATTCACTTTATTAGGATATCCTCTATAAAGCATGTTCATTTCAGGAAGCTCGATAGAACCAGATGGTTTCATCACAGTAATTTCCTTCGACCAATCTCTCTTTGTCAAATCACCATTCTTCTTACGAATAGCAACTGTTCCAGAAAGAGTCATATTAGACGAACCTGCTTTCAACTTAACATATCCCTTACCGTCACGTACATCAGAGATTTTCTCACCGTTGTATGTAACTTCTGGTTGTTTATCAGTATCGAACGCTGCCATTAATACTTCCACTGTAAATTCTTCATTTTGATTTACAACTTCCGGACCATATGCAAGCTCCATTACTTTATTGAAAGAGTACTCTCCTCCACCAACACGCGCTCTAATGCGGTTTACGGCTCTTGCTCTTGCAGCCAAAACGTCTTTTTGCAAAGAAGTTAACGATGCGATCGCGGCAACCGATGGTGAGTGATCGAATGTCTTTCCAATCCAGTGTACACCTTTTTCTCCGTGTACTTCTGAGTATTCAATTTTTGTCAAACCTCTGTAAATTTCAATGATATCGTCGATATCATCTTCGTTCACAGTACCTTGTTTGTCGATTTCCTTACGAACCAAAACTCCAAGTTCCGTTTGGTCCTTGTATTTTGTGATGTCCGGAGAATCAAATTTGAATTTCTTCAAAATTGTAACATTTCCTGAAGTATCAGTAGCTACTTGAGAACCAGCTAACACTTCTACTACTTTGTCACGGTAAGTTTTAAGACCATTGAACAGGTCCATTCCTTTACCTTTTGGTTTTTTGATATCGGTATCTGTTCCAATCATAATTCTCATTGGATCATCATACTTATCTTTACCTGAAACGAACTCAAGGTTCATTCTTGTTGGCTTTAACGGTCTTTTCTTGTCGTAAGCAATTGTTACGATAGACTCTGCTTTACCAACTGTCTTCATATCCTCACCTGTAGCTTCAAGAATCTCGAATTTCAAGTCATCGATTCTCTTGATTTCTGCTGCAGCGAGATCGTTAATCTGCTTAACTGCTTCAAGAAGCTTCTGCGCTTTCGCCATTGCTACTTGATTTGATTTGTCCGTGCTAACCTCGACCAAAGCTGCTTCTTTCTCGTCTCCACGAGCAAGCTCAGTTAAGTTGGCCTGTTGCATGTTTTCCTCAATCGCTACGAATGCATCGAGAATCGATTTCGAAACATTTAGGGCAAGTAGAGCGGTGAGTACCAAGTACATCATACCGATCATTTTCTGTCTGGGGGTTTCTTTTCCTCCTGCCATGATTAATTAATTTTCATTGGGTTAATAACTATGTTAATTCTAAAAAAACGATAAGTAACACTTATCCGAGAAAAAAATTATCCTCGGGTAATTGTCATCGCTTTCAACATGTTACCGTAAACCGAATTCAAATCAGTCAAGTTCTTAGACAACGCTGCCATGTTTTCTTTGTAAAGACGTGTATCTTCAGCTGAGTCAGAAAGATTCTGCATCATTTCAGTTACTTGTCCTTGGAATTTCTCAGTTGCTTCTAAATGAGCTGAAGAACCTTTCAATTGCAATTCGTAAACATTGTTCAATGCAGATAAGTTCTTAGAAACTTTTTGCATTTGCTCTCCAAATGATTCACCTTCTGCTTGAGAAGAAGTCATTCCTGAGATAGAAACAGACGCTTTCTCGTAAGCTTCAGACAATGAAGATACTTTATCAGATGCTGCTTGAAGGCTATCAACATACGAATCAGTAGCTGCTGCTGCCGATGTAACACCTTTCAATTGTGCTGCGTTTTCACCTAAGTGACGCATTCCGTCCCCAAGACGTTCCAGCAATTCACCATCGATTTTCGCCTCTTCCAACATTTTATCAAGTTGGTCAGTAATTCCATTACCTCCTCGGCTGCTACCAGCTGGAAGATTGTTGTGATCTAAGTCATCTGTGTGACCTAATGCCAACTCTGGGTATACTAATTCCCAATTCGGATCTTCGTGAATTGGTTCGAATGCAGAGAACAAGAAGATTACTGCCTCAGTACTAAGACCTACTACAAGCATCGGCCCTGCAAATGGCCAGTGCATAATCTTAAATAATGCTCCCATAATAACGATCGCTGCTCCAATTCCGTACAGCTTCGCCATAAACTTTTTCCATCCTTTACTTCCTGGTTTCATAGTTTTTCCTTGTTTTAGGTTTAATTTATTGTTTGTTGTTGTCGTTTATTCTAGCGAAGTTGAATATCGCTTCGAATTTCTTCGCCACCTTCTTGAGTGAAATCCTTACCTCCACGTCCAAGGTGTGTCATTACGTTTCTATATCCTACATAAGACTTTGCAGTGTCTTGGTATTCAAAAGTTCTAGTTGAGTTTCGCAGGTAATACCCAATATCCTTCCATGAACCTCCACGAATCACTTTTCGTTTCATCGATGGTGGATCCCAATCCATTGCATTGTATCTGTATTCTGTGTTCAAATCGTGAGAGAATTCGTACATCGACTCGTCGTAAGCAGTTTCACACCACTCAGCTACGTTTCCAGCCATACAGTATAACCCCCATCCGTTCGGGTTGTAAGAGTATACTTTTACGGTATGGAAACCTCCATCCTCAAAGTAACGTCCACGCATTGGTTTGAAGTTTCCAAGGAAACATCCTGACTCATTTCTGATGTAAGGTCCACCCCAAGGGTATTGCGACATGTTTAAATCTCCACGTGAAGCTCTCTCCCACTCTGCCTCAGTTGGCAAACGGAAATCATTCACGAATAAGTCTCCCATTGACACTAACCATGAGTTCAAAAGTTGAGTTCTCCAAACAGAGAATGCTTTTGCCTGCACCCAAGTCACACCAACTACTGGGTAGTTGTCGTAAGCTGGATGCCAGAAGTACATGTTTGTCATTGGATCATGGAATGAATACGTGAAGTCACGTACCCAACACAATGTATCTGGGTAAACATTAATAATCTCATCAATAATGAATCGTTGACGGTTTGCATGTCCACGAATTGCATTGCTTTGACCAATCTTGTTGATACCATTGCTAAGATCAAGGTCTTGACCTTGTGGCTCCTCAGTAAATGGATGAGGAGGAGTTTCTAACTCACGGTGCTCATCAACAATTTTATTGTTTTGATTATCGTATCCGTTTGGAGTGATATTGATTCTACCTCTACGAGCAGCTTCAACGTAATCGATCCAGAAGTAACGGAACATTAATTTACGCGTGTCAATTTCACGACGTTTGTAGTAACGTTGTGGCTGAGGGTAGTACATATCCGCCAATAACGGAACAACTAATTCATCACGATAGTCAATTCTACGATCCCAGTTCAAAGAGAACACTTCGCGATTTAACTGACGATCGGATGGATCGTAATCAACGTACTCAAGTGCCCCCTCATCGAAGTAGCGATCTTGGTAATTGATGTAACGTTCAGCATCTTCGTCTTCTTCAAGTCCTTCGTAAATTTTTTCACGAGCTATTGAATCACGCACCCATTCTACGAATTGGCGGTACTCATTATTACTGATCTCTGTTTGATCCATGTAAAATGCCTGAACAGACACTGTACGTGGTCTCGTCTGGTGCAAGAACGGCACATCTCCATCGTTTTCCCCCATTTGGTATGCTCCTGACGGAATATACACCATTCCTAGTGGGATTTGCGGTTGGTAGACACGTCTACCTAGAGAACCCGTTAAGTGACCAGTTCTTGACGTACATGACGCCAACACTACACTAACTAAAGCAAATAACAAAAGTTTCTTCATTCTACCTCTTTTTTATCTTCCGGATATCTCAATTAACAACTTACAGGATCAATCTTATTCTTGGATATAACGGAACCTTCCTAGAAATGGTTACAAATATTTTAAAAATTATTCAAATTTACAACCATCTTGGGTGCTTCGATTTCTGAATCGGAACAGGCGGAAGGTAATAACAGTATTTCACCATCATCTCGTGAGAGCCACGTGAAACACCAGCTAATTTATTAATTGTAATGTCGTAAGAGTATCCAATTAATAAATTATCCATCGGAGTACCAGGGTTCACCAATTTAAATGGACGTGCACCCGCCATTAAAGCGATAGCGTCTGAAGTTCGGAAAGTTAACCCTCCGTAAGCAAGATCCTCATACATGAATCGTGCATTGATATCTGAAGAGAGCTTCACCATATCAGTTCTTAATAAAACATTCACATCAAGGTGCCAACCTGGATTGAATAAATCAACAAACTTCTTACCTCCCATTAAGTAATAATGGCGAGCAGAGTTATATGTTACAGTTGCTGGAAAACCTGCAGGGTTCAATCCTGAGCTATCTCCAAGAACTGGAACCGTTAAATGTGTTGCAGAAGCACCAACGTAATAATCGCCAGCACCTTTCCAATATAAACCAGCGTTCATATCAAATTTAGTGTCTGCGAAACCAGTTGGGAGTGATGGATCATTGTTCGTTACTGGAGCAACCCAATCAGGGTTCATTCCAACATTGAGAATTCCAAGTCCAACACCAATACCTAATGTACCCCAGCTCGTAGAAAGCTTATAAGATCCATTTAAAGTAACTGAGTTTTGTCTAGAAAAACCGATCGCGTCATGGTAAAATGAAATCCCGACACCAACTGGCGCCCAACGATCCAAAGCTCCTTGCACATTTAAAATTGCTGAGTTTGGCGCTCCATTTACCCGATCCCATTGATTACGGTAAATTGTCGTGCCACAGAAGCCATCATCAATACCAGTAGCTCCTGGGTTGATACTCATCTTATCAAAGATAAAATGCGTAACAAGCTTGTCCTGCTGTGCATAAGATGCTCCAGAGGCAAGTAGAAAAAGTGTTGAAAAAACTAAAAGTCTGCTTTTCATAAAAAAAATAGTTTTCCTAGTGTTAGTATAGGCCACATCGACAATAGACAAACCTACCAAGCGTGCAAGTTAAGAAATTTTCTTGATAACACCCATATTTTTTGCGCAATGTTAAAAAAATCACAAAAAAGGAATACAATAGACTATGACAGCTTCTGCAGGGTTTTCCACCACAGGTTTGGAATCGTATTATTGATAGCACCATCGTAGTCATCGCGGTCACAAGGAACTAGCTGATGTCGATCATATTTACTCCCCTCACTAGCAGGGTATTTCACTTCCATCCACCAACGGTTTGACTTGTCACTCTTGTAAAACACGAGGTCATCTTCGAAATCCTCGAGATGCACATGAAATTTGGTGTATTTCAATTTGTTTCCAATCGGGAAATCCCCATATCGGTTCGCTACTCCATCTGCAAAGTACCAAATCAATTGGGCTAGAAGATTCGAGGCAACCTCTCCTTGATTCGGGTTTACGTTGAACACTCCAAAGCAACTCAACTTATCACTCAAGCCGCTGTACTTCGCCAATTGACAAAGCTGCTCGGCGTAAAACCCATTTGGATTAGTATAATTTCGTGCGTCTGAATCACTGCTGCGCACACTTTCAAAGTCCAGTGAGATAAGATCTGAATTACGCAAATAGGGCTCAGCCTTTTTAAAGTTCTGATTGAATTCTCCCAATCGACAAATGTCAAAATAAAGGCTTTCGAACAGGTCAATTTCACGTTGGGAAGCCAATAATCGCTGAAGTCCGATGTTGGCAAAATTGAAAAGGTAGCACGGACGCTGCATCAAGAGATGACTCACGAATCCATCCGCTTTGATTGGTTCGTTAGGTTCTCCAATATCCAATGATGAGTCGATCGAACAAATATTGATAAGGCGCTCGAGGTTTTCAAATCCTTTGTAACAGGCAACGGTCAAATCTTGTCCTCCACCAATCACCAAAGGGATAATGTCTTTTTTGACCAATTCAGTTACCACCTGACCCAAGGCAAACCACGTATCCTCAATCGAGTTACCTGGTAAAACATTTCCGAGATCATACAGTGTCATTCCCCACGCGTCTCCTCTGCTGAAATCGTAAAGGTGTTGCCTGAATGATTCGTTGGTATTCGAATGAGCCTCTTGCGAATTACGAAACTCTGGAACGTATATCACGGCAATACCCGCATCATCGATTTCAGGAAAACCTGATTCGGTGTGAATACGAATTGATCCGCCCAAAGATTCTTCCTTTATGGAGATATCACCATCGACTGGTGAAAAGTAGATAGAAATGTCTTTCATGATCGACTGTTTCAACAAAAATAGCCTTGTTGAAGATCATTTAGACGAATTCAATTCAAATCTTTGAAAGCAGGAACGTTGAAAACTTATTTCTTCGCTTTTGCCTTAGCCTTCGGCTTAGCTTTTGCTCTTGTTTTCTTTTTCGGTGCTTTTTCTTCGATGATCGCTTTCACTTCTTCCAACGTCAACGCTTCAGCATCTGTCGTCTTCGGCATTTCAATTTTGACTTTGCCCTTGATGATATTGAATCGACCCCAACGAGCTTTCTGAACAGAAATACCTTCATCTTCCCAATTGTGGATCATCTTATCGATTTCCTTTTGCTTCTTGACTTCAATCAATTCCACGATGTCATCGTTCGTCAGGTTATCAAAATCGTATTTCTTGTTTACGTTGATGAACATTCCGTTCCATTTGATGAAAGGTCCAAAACGACCTGTTCCTTTTTGAACTGGCAACTCTTCATACATCGCAATTGGAGCATCCGCTTCACGCTTTTCTTCGATCAACTCAATGGCGCGAGCTAAATCAACTGATGTGATCGCTTCACCTTTTGGTATTGAAACAAATGCTTCATTGAATCTGACATATGGTCCAAATCTACCTTCGGCAACGACAACTTCCATGTCCTCGTATTCTCCAACAGTTTTCGGGAATTGGAATAACTCTAATGCTTCATCTAACGTGATTGAGTTAATTGATTGGTCTTTTCTCAAAGAAGCAAATTCTGCTTTCTCACCATCAACCTGCTCATCACCCAACTGGACCATTGGTCCAAATTTCCCGATACGTGCAATGATGCGACGACCGTTCTCTGGATGCATTCCTAATTCACGCTCACCTGTAACACGCTCTGAATTCTCAAGTGTATCCTCCACTCTATCGTGGAACGGTGTGTAGAACTCTTGGATCATTGCCGTCCATTCTACCAATCCATTCGCGATTTCATCAAACTCTTGTTCAACCTTCGCTGTGAAATTGTAATCCAAAATCTTTCCGAAGTGCTCAACCAAGAAATCAGTTACAAGCATTCCGATATCGGTTGGAGCCAATTTATTCTTCTCGCGACCTGTGATTTCAGTTAAGGTTTTCATTGCAACCTCTCCATCTTTCATTCGCCACTGGTCGTAATTACGCTCACGTCCTTCGTTGTCCGGTTTCTCAACATACCCACGTTTCTGGATGGTTGAAATTGTTGGTGCATAAGTTGATGGACGTCCGATTCCTAAACCTTCCATTTCCTTCACCAAAGATGCCTCAGCATAACGCGAAGGTGGTCGAGAGAAACGTTGTGTCGCCATGATTTCTTTCGCATCAACAGCATCTCCAACAGCAACTGCTGGAAGCAATCCTTCTGGTGCGGTGTCATCCTCATCATCGTCCATAGAACTTTCGAGGTATACTTTCAAGAACCCATCAAATTTAATCACCTCTCCTTTTGCAGTAAACGTTTCTTTTACCGTTGGAGCAGTCATTTTGATGTTTGTTCTTTCGAGTTTCGCATCCGACATTTGAGATGAGATTGCTCGTTTCCAAATCAAATCGTAGAGTTTCTCTTGATCGCGCTCTCCCGTAATCGAGTGAGTTGAAAATTCCGTAGGACGAATTGCCTCGTGAGCTTCCTGAGCGCTGTTTGATTTGGTTGTATATTTTCTGGTCATCGAATAATTCGAGCCATATGCTTTTTCAATTTCTGCTTTCGCAGCTTTGAGAGCAGTATCCGATAAGTTCACCGAATCCGTTCTCATGTAAGTGATCTTTCCAGACTCATACAAACGTTGAGCAACCTGCATCGTTCGAGAAACCGTAAATCCGAGTTTCAAACTTGCCTCTTGTTGTAAGGTTGATGTCGTAAACGGAGCCGTTGGTTTCTTCGTTGCTGGTTTCTGTGTCACCTCTGCAACACTGAAATTCGCATCTGTACAAGACTCCAATAATTCTTTAACATTTTCTTCTGTCGTAATCTTTTTAGAAACTTCTGATTTAATCGTTCCCTTATCCGTTTTGAACGTCCCGACTACTTTATAGTATCCTTCAGAATTAAATGCTTGAATTTGGCGTTCGCGTTCAACAATCAAACGAACAGCAACCGACTGAACACGACCTGCAGATAAGCTTGGACGAATCTTTCTCCACAATACTGGTGACAATTCGAAACCAACCAAACGGTCGAGAATTCTTCTTGCCTGCTGCGCATCAACTAATGCTGTATTTATTTCTCTAGGAGATTCAATTGATTTTAAGATCGCTGATTTCGTGATCTCGTTGAATGTGATTCTTTTCGTTTCTTTTTTGTCAAGACCAAGTGTTTCGTATAAGTGCCATGATATTGCTTCTCCCTCACGGTCCTCATCGGTCGCTAGCCATACAACCTCAGATTTCTTTACTAATGCTCTCAGTTCGGCAACCAGTTTCGTTTTGTCGGCAGAAATCTCGTAATTGGGGGCAAAGTTGTTTTCGACATCTACGGAAACACCTTTTTTCGCTAGGTCACGAACGTGTCCGAAACTAGATTTTACAACAAAGTCTTTTCCTAAATATCCTTCTATCGTCTTCGCTTTCGCGGGTGACTCAACTATTACTAAGTTCTTTGCCATATCTATCTCGTCTTTTCAAAAAAATCTCAAAGTCCTCCAAAAATGAGGGCTCTAAGCGCCTGCAAAATAAGAGGTTTTAAATTCAATAAGCAATAAAATGGAATAACAAAATGTGAGATTTCCTATTTACGACTCTTCTTTAACCTATGGTTAATGGGTGAAAATCAATTTTGAAGAATCATTTATCGCCAATCAAGATTACGCATGAAAATTGAAAAAGTTCGCGTTAATTAAATTTAAAAAGCAGACTGACATTTTGACACACTATCCTTTTTGACTAATTTTGTGCGCCCTATCTCCGATAGGTTTCAGACGAAAAAGAATATGGACAAAACGATCAAATTGGATAAAGAAATCGACGAAGCACGTCAGGGTGAAGCTACAATGGTAGCACCTGAACATCGTACGCATGGAAAGAAGCTCTACGTTGAAAGCTATGGTTGCGCAATGAACTTCGCTGACAGTGAGGTTGTTGCTTCCATTATGGCGAAAGACGGATACAGCACTACTCGTGATGTTGAGGAAGCAGATGTCGTTCTCATTAACACATGTTCCATTCGTGAAAATGCTGAACAACGCGTTCGAAGACGTTTGACAAACTTCAAAAAACGTAAAGTTCATCAACCGAGTTTGGTGGTTGGAATTTTGGGCTGCATGGCCGAACGTCTGAAAAAAGATCTGCTTGAAGAAGAAAAACTCGTCGATTTAGTAGCTGGTCCGGACGCATATCGCGATTTACCTAACCTGATCGAAGAAGTTGGAACAGGTCAAAAGGCGGTCAATGTATTGTTGTCTCGTGAGGAAACTTACGCTGATATTTCGCCTGTCAAGTTAGATACTGGAGGAGTTTCGAGTTTCGTTTCAATTACCAGAGGATGTGACAACATGTGTTCGTTCTGCGTGGTACCATTTACGAGAGGACGTGAGCGGTCTCGTGATCCAGAAACAATTGTTCAGGAATGCCGCGACTTGTTCGAACAAGGATACCGCGAAGTGACTTTACTCGGTCAGAATGTTGATTCGTATCGCTGGAACATGACGTCCAAAGGTGAAATCAAAGATGCGGATAAACCAACGACAAATTTTGCGGAATTAATGGACATGGTAGCGCAAGTCTCACCTGACCTACGCGTACGCTTTTCCACTTCTCACCCGAAAGATATGGGCGATGATGTTTTGGAAGTCATGGCGAAGCACGAAAATATTTGCAAATACATTCACCTGCCTGTTCAATCAGGAAATACAGAGATGCTAAAACGCATGAATCGTGGGTACTCTCGCGAGTGGTATTTGGATAGAATTGACGCGATTCGTAGAATTCTGCCAGTTTGCTCAATCTCAACAGATTTGATCACTGGATTCTGCGACGAAACAGAAGAAGAACACGCTGATACTATTTCAATGATGAATATCGTGAAGTGGGAATTTGCATACATGTATAAATATTCAGAGCGACCAAAAACGCTTGCTGAAAGACGATTTGAGGACAATGTTCCAGAAGAAGTGAAAAGCGCACGCTTGACGGAAATCATCAACTTACAGCAAGAGCACTCAAAAATGAGACACAAAGACATGGTCGGCTCTATTCAAAAAGTATTGGTTGAAGGACCAGCAAAAAAGCAGCCTGATTTGTTTATGTCAGGACGTGCTGATAACAATTCCATGACCGTTTTTCCTAAAGGCGATTTCGACAAAGGAACTTACGTGTTGGTAAAGATCAATGATTGCACAACTGCCACTCTTTTGGGAGAGGTTGTCGAAGTCCTTCCACCAGCAAAAACGAACTGAGAATATGAACATTCAACAGGTTAAACAACGTTTTGGAATAATTGGAAATGCTGTTCTTTTGAACCGCGCTTTGGAAGTTGCTACGCAAGTGGCACCAACTGATATTTCAGTACTCGTTACTGGAGAAAGTGGAACTGGAAAGGAAATCATTCCTCAAGTCATCCACCAACTGAGTTCGCGTAAGCATGGTGAGTACATTGCGGTGAACTGTGGTGCGATTCCAGAGGGGACGATAGATTCTGAATTATTCGGACACGAAAAAGGAGCATTTACTGGAGCCAGCGGAAGCAGAAAAGGATACTTTGAAGTGGCCGACGGAGGTACGATTTTCCTAGATGAAGTTGCCGAACTTCCAATGCAAACTCAAGTAAGATTATTGCGTGTTTTGGAAACGGGAGAATTCATTCGTGTGGGATCATCAAAACCGATTAAAACGAACGTTCGTGTAGTTGCCGCTACGAATGAAAACATGATGCAAGCGATCTCTTCTGGAAAGTTCCGAGAAGATTTATTTTACCGTTTGAGTACTGTTCCAATTTCGTTGCCAGCATTGAGCAAACGTGGAGACGACATTCACCTTCTATTTAGAAAATTCGCTAGTGATTTCGGGGATAAATACCGCATGCCTGCGATCAAGTTAACGCCTGAAGCAGTTGATATGTTGATCAACTATTCGTGGCCTGGAAACATCCGTCAGTTGAAGAATTTGGTGGAGCAAATTTCAGTGATCGAGACAGCGCGTGAAATAGATGGTGTGATCTTGAGAAACTACCTGCCGTTGGAGCGTGAAAACAGCCCAGCAATCATCAACAAAGAATCAACAGATAGCATTAACGAACGTGAGTTGATGTACAAATTCCTGTTCGATATGAAAAAGGATTTGACGGAGTTGAAAAAGTTGGTCATCGACATTCTGCCGAAAGACGGAAGTGTTGATTTGAGCAAGGATCAAGTGAGCGTAGTAAACCGCTTATACCGCGATATTGAAACGCCAACAGTTAGCAGTCCGCGCATCCTTCCTCCAGCAGCTCCTGTTCAAGAATCATTCGAATACCAAAATAATCCGGTAGAAGAATCGTTTGAAACGCACGAGGAGGTGGAAGAATCACTTTCATTGGAAGATCGCGAAAAAGAATTGATCCAAAAGGCACTTCAAAAGCACAAAGGAAAACGTAAATATGCTGCTTCTGAATTAGGAATTAGCGAAAGAACCTTGTATCGTAAGATCAAAGAATATAATTTAAGCGAATAATGCGTTACCTCATTTTCTTCATGGGATTATTTCTCTTCTCGAGTTGCTGGCCGACACGAGTTGCATTTCAGGACATTAGCTTCCCTGAAGAATGGAAAGTTTTTTCCGTGAAAACATTTGAGAATAACGCAACAAATACGCCGCTGAGTTACTCAGCTACACTGACCGAAAATGTAAAAGACGCCATTCAGAACAACACAAGCCTGAATCTTTCGGGTTCACCAGAGGATTCAACTCAACTGGAAATTGAAGGTGTCATCAACAATTATTCGATTACGCCCGTTGCCCTGCAAGATGGAGATCAAGCCGCGAAGAATAGACTTTCGGTTTCGGCAACATTCACGATTTACATCAAAGAACCTGAAGAAGATCAAATGGTTGTGAACAGTAATCGCTTTGTGGATTATGACTCAAACACTGATTTGGGAATTGTTGAATCGACGCTTTTAGAAGAAGTGAACACGCAAATTGTTCAAGACATAATTAATCAATTATTCTCGAATTGGTAATGTTGAATGTGAACGAAATAGCGTCTCGAATTGAGAATCCTTCGATCACCAAGGCTCAAGATTCTGAAGATCTGAAACAATTGGCGGAGAAATATCCGTACACGCAGCTATTCTCAATTCTTTACCTTCAATCACTCAAACAGGCTGGTGATATTCATTTTGAAGATGAACTCAAAAAGCACTCGTTTCGAATTACTGATCGTGCGCAGCTTTTCAATTTGATTGAATCAGCGCATTCAGTTTCAGCTGAGCCTGCAACAGTTGTTGAGGAAGAAAAAGTCGAAGAAATAGTTGAGGAGATCATAGAAACGGTAGAGGAAGAAAGCCAGGCATCGGCTCCGCTCAGCCCTCGTAAGGCGGAAAACGAAGAAACTCAAGATCAAGAAGAAGAAAAAGAAGTCGTTGCACCCGTAGCTGAAACCAAAGATGAGGAAGAATCCGATAGCAATCGGATTGTTGAAGAAAGCCAGACCTCGACTCCGCTCAGCCCTCCCAAGTTGGAAAAAGAGGAAATTGTGCCGAACGAGCCTGAACTGGTGGTTGATGAACCTGAAATTGAACCAGAGAGTAACGAAATAAAGGAAACAGTATCCGCTTGGACTGAACCTATTTCAGAAGTCCCCGAGGTTGAAGAAACGGTTGTTGATTCAAGCGAATCAGAGCCAGTTGTTGAGGAAACACAGATTACTGAAGATGTAATTGAAGAATCAGAAACGACTGAAATCGTCTCAGAAAAAGAGCCTGAAAAGGAAGAACTTTATTCTGTTGAAGAAGCATTCAAAGATGAGCCAGAAGTTGAAGCGGACGTGAAAGATCAATTAGATCAAACGATCGAGCATCACATCTATGCCGCCAATTATCAACTTGACGGTTTAAGCCCTGAAGAAGAGCGCAAACTGAAGGAAAAAGAGGCTCAGAATCGGAAAGAAACGACAGAAACAGGAAAAATCGAATCCGATAATGATCAGATAGAAGAAGATTTATCTTTCACAAGCTGGCTTCAAGCAAACGACAACTATGTTGAGCCTGAAGAGGAAGTAGTTACAGCAAAGGTAGTCCCTGAATTTTCCGACTTCGATCCTTCAAACCCCTTATTTGGTGAGCAAGAGCGACCAAAGCAAGAATTCTTCTCAGCCCCTAAAAAAGCCAAGAAAAGTTTGACCGAAGAAACGGTTCCTGTAAGTGAAACTTTGGCAAAAGTATATGCCATGCAAGGGAATTATCCGAAGGCAATTGTAGCTTATGAGCAATTAATGTTGACAATTCCAGAAAAAAAGAGTTTCTTTGCAAGCCTAATTGAAGATTTAAAGACAAAATTAAATACATAATAGAATGGACACGTTATTTTCAATCATCATTGTAGTATCAAGTATCCTATTGGTAGGAGTGGTATTTATCCAAAACCCAAAAGGTGGTGGATTGAGTTCTGACTTCGGTGCAGCACAACAAATTGGTGGTGTTCAAAAGACAAACGATTTTATCGACAAGACGACTTGGGGATTAGCAGCAGTGGTTGCAGTTCTAAGTATCGTATTGACAATTCGCTTTAGTGAATCAGCGCCAGAAGCTCCAGAAGAAGCTCCGACTGAAGAGGCTCCAGTGAACTAATCACTTGTTCTTTAAACACATTTTGAAATGTCAGTATGTCAGCATACTGACATTTTTTTTGTTTAACTCTGAAAGTTTGTCGGACAATCAAGGATGGCACAAAATTCGTCAGTAGGAAACTGATCAAAAATTAATAATCATTTAACTAATAAATATGTCAACTTCATTCAAACCATTAGCAGACAGAGTTTTGATTGAGCCTGCTGCAGCTGAACAAAAAACAGCGAGCGGAATCATCATTCCTGACTCAGCGAAGGAGAAACCTCTTAAAGGAAAAATCGTCGCTGCAGGGGCTGGAAAACCAGACGAGCCAATGACGGTAAAAGTCGGAGACGAAGTACTTTTCGGACAGTATTCTGGAACGGAAATCAAATTAGACGGAACAACGTATATGATCATGCGTGAAGCAGATATTTACGGGATTTTATAAACAGATTAAACTTCAAGGACGCTCGGCGTATGTTGAAGACAAAAAACTAACATTAATAGACTAGAAAATGGCAAAGGATATATATTTTGATGTTGATGCTCGTGATCGCCTTAAGAAAGGTGTTGATGCATTAGCAGATGCGGTAAAAGTAACATTGGGACCAAAAGGTCGTAACGTTGTAGTTGGGAAGAAATTCGGTGCTCCACATGTAACGAAAGATGGAGTTACTGTGGCAAAAGAAATTGAACTGAAAGATCCGGTTGAGGACATGGGTGCTCAAATGGTGAAAGAAGTGGCATCGAAAACGGCGGACATTGCTGGTGACGGAACGACAACTGCAACAGTATTGGCGCAAGCAATTATCAGTGCAGGAATGAAAAATGTTGCTGCGGGAGCCAATCCAATGGATTTGAAACGTGGGATTGACAAAGCGGTAAACGCTATAGTCGCTCACTTGAAAACGATTTCGAAAGAAGTTGGTTCAGACAACGATAAAATCAAGCAGATTGCAACAATCTCTGCGAATAACGATGATACAATAGGATCATTGATCGCTGAAGCGATGAAAGTGGTAGGAAACGATGGTGTAATCACCGTTGAAGAAGCAAAAGGAACAGAAACTGAAGTTCGCACCGTAGAAGGAATGCAATTTGATCGTGGTTACTTATCCCCTTACTTCGTGACGAATGCGGAGAAGATGTTGACGGAAATGGAAACCCCATTAATCTTGATCTACGACAAGAAGATCTCGAACATGAAGGAATTGCTTCCAATTTTGGAGCCGATTGCTCAAGGAGGAAAAGGTTTACTGATTATTGCTGAAGATATTGATGGTGAAGCATTGGCAACATTAGTTGTTAACAGAATCCGAGGACAACTGAAAGTTGCTGCTGTGAAAGCGCCAGGATTCGGTGATCGCCGTAAAGCAATGTTGGAAGATATCGCAATCTTGACTGGTGGTCAGGTGATTTCTGAAGAGCGTGGATTGACATTGGAGAATGCAACATTGGAAATGCTTGGAACTGCTGAAAAAGTAGAAATCGACAAAGACAATACGACAATCGTGAACGGTGCTGGACGTAAGGATGACATCCAAGCGCGTATTGGTCAGATAAAAGCTCAAATCGAATCAACTACATCGGACTATGACAAGGAAAAAATGCAAGAACGCTTGGCAAAATTATCAGGTGGGGTTGCTGTTCTTTATGTTGGAGCGCCAACAGAAGTTGAGATGAAGGAAAAGAAAGACCGTGTTGATGATGCACTTGCTGCAACTAGAGCCGCTGTACAAGAAGGGATCGTTCCTGGTGGTGGAGTTGCATTGATTCGTGCGTTAGACGCCATTGAAGACTTGTCTGGAGAGAATGATGATGAGTCTACAGGTGTAGCAATCGTTCGCCGTGCAGTGGAAGAGCCATTGCGCCAAATAATCTCCAACGCTGGAGACGAAGGTGCGGTAATCGTTCAGAAAGTAAAAGAAGGAAAAGATGATTTCGGATACAATGCACGAACTGAAGAGTTTGACAATTTGTACGCTGCTGGAGTGATCGATCCAACAAAAGTAACACGTATCGCAATCGAGAACGCTGCTTCAATCGCTTCAATGCTATTGACAACAGAATGTGTGATTGTTGATGAGCCTGTTGATGAATCAGCTGCTGCAATGCCTGGAGGAATGCCGGGTGGTATGCCAGGTGGAATGATGTAATCATCAAAGAGCATAAAGGACTGAGCTCTTGTTCGGTCCTTTTTCCGTTTCTATCTTCCCGACTCGATCGGATAGCTAGAACGACTATATATAGACCCTGATGTTCGTAAGAGTGTCAGGGTTTTTTGGCTCTTTTATCATACTTGAAGATTGGAATGTGCGCTCCCAAGGAGAGAGAGTGTCGTTGAATTCCAGTCATCTCATCTCCAACAACTCGAAAACCGTATCCGTATTTCAAGTGAATGCATGGAATTCCGATTCCAATTTCAGGTCGCAGATACAAACCACTTCTGCTATCCTGAAAATAGTACATGGCGCTCATGCTGAGGTTTCCTCCTACAATCAAAGCAAACATAGCACTCCAAACGGTGAGCTTAGGCCCGTAAAACTTTTCAAGTGGATCGAATTCAAAACAGAGATTGACTCCTCTTCCAAATGCAGACCATTCAACATCTAACAGGCGGGCATAGGACACACTTACTCCAATTACAGGACTATTGATCATTTGAATTTCTGGGAATACACCAAGCGAATAACGCAAGTTCACTACAGGGTTATTTACCATTGGACGATGAGGAACAGAATCCAACGAATCTAAGTATCGCTTCTCGATCTGCGAATACCCAATCAAGGGCATGAAAACAACGAAAAGAAATACAAAGCGTTTCATATCACCAAAATAAGGAAGAAATTGAAAGAGGTTACATGTTATTGGATGTTGATTAACACACCAAAAAAGAAAATCATGGATCAATTGATCATCTCATGACCGCATTGGTTGCAGTAAACTGACCCAAACGGGTTGTCATGCTCACAGAACTCGCACAAGTTGTCCTTTTTGCCATCATCTTTGTATCGAGCCATACCGACGGTTATCAAGCCCGTGGGAACAGCGATAATTACATAACCCGTGATCATCATTAGCGAAGCCAACATCTTACCGACTTCCGTTGTAGGAACCACATCTCCATATCCAACTGTGGTAGTCGTAACAATTGCCCAATAAATACTATCAGGAATACTATCAAAACCGTGTTCACCTCCTTCAATCACATACATCAACGTCCCCGTAAGGATCATAATCATGAACACGAAAAAGAAGAACACCATTATTTTGTAGTAGGATGCCCGCAAAGAATGGAATAAGGCTTGAGACTCTGAAGTAAATCGATTCAATTTAAGGATTCTAAACACCCTTAAAAGCCTCAACGCCCGAATTGCACGTAAAGATGCATATCCACTAATAAACGGCGCTAAATACGTCGGTAGAATGGAGAGCAGGTCTATGATTCCCCATGAACTAACAATATATTTCAAGGGTTTATGAGAAACCGATATTCTTAGGACATATTCAACCGTGAAAAAGATCGTAAATCCCCATTCTGCGTAGTAGAAGAAAAGTGGGTATTCTTCCCCCCAAACCTTCACACTCTCTATCATTACGATAAGTACAGAAAGCAGAATGAGCACCAATAATATAAGGTCAAAATTACGACCTGACTTTGATGTTGTCCCGAAAATTACATTGTGAAGCTTCTCACGCATGTATACCATTACGCATAGAATTCAATTCGGTTTCAGTTAAATGGAACTTTCACAAATGAAAAGAGGTCATCCTTCCGAATGACCTCTTCCCTATTTTCATAGATATCTATTATCGTGCGATAACAATCTCAGTAGTTAACACTGAATTTTCAGTAGTTACTCGAACCATGTATCGACCGTAAGCCAATTCTGATCCGTCTACCAATCCAGTTGTAAGATCCGTTGGAAGAACAATTTCTCTTCCTAACATATCCACAACCTCAATAGCTTCAATATTTCCATCGTAGCTCACAGTGAAGAAACCACTTTCTGATGGGTTCGGGTACACTGACAATTGATCAATTGCTAATGCGTCGATTCCAACAGATGTGATATTCTCACAAGCTGAAGTATCTGAACAAGCTCCAACCGTTACGATAACTGCGTAGTTACCATTTGCTGATGGAGTGAAGCTTTGACCAGTTTCACCTGAGATAGTCGTGTTGAAATCACAGTTAACCCATGCGTATGTCGCTCCTGCAGTGTTCGCAGTGATTGTAACACCGTCTGCCTCCAGCGCAGCTGAAGCGTCTATTCCAGAGTTGATCGCATCTTGCGTTTGCGTTGTAACATTACCATTACCATCAGCGAACTCCCAAACGATTGTTGTCGTTCCAATCGCAGTGATTGGGAAGGTAGTCGTTGTTGTACCAGTGATTGTTCCAGTACAGTTGTCCGTTGCAGTTGGTGCCGTTGGAGCATCAATTGAACAGTCTCCAGTAAGATCAGCCAAAGTTGGCGAATCCGGTGCTGGTCCTGTAACATCATTCACAACGATATTCTGTGTCTGCGTAGCAATGTTTCCGTTTCCGTCATCAAATTCCCAAACAAGGATTGTTGTTCCTTGCGCTGTAACTGGGAAAGTAGTTCCCGAAGTCTCAACACCTGTAATCGTTCCTGCACAAGCATCAACTGCTGTTGGCGCTGTTGGCATAACATCTACTGAACATTCTCCCGTTACATCTGGAAGCGGAGCTGCCGTCGGCAATGGAGAAGAAACATCGTTAATCACAACGTTCTGTGTCTGTGTAGTTGTGTTTCCGTTTCCGTCATCGTAAGTCCAAGTAACTAATGTAATTCCTTGAGTTGAGATTGGAAGCGTTGCATCGTTCGTTACCGTTACCGTTCCACAGTTGTCTGACCCAGAAGGATCAACCAATACTGTTACAGCACATCCTTCGATTATATCAGCCAAAGATGCCGCATCAGGTGTTGGTGAAGTTGAATCCGAGACAGTAACTGTAGCGATACAATCATCCGTATTTCCTAATGCATCAGTAACCGTCAAGGTAACCGTGTTAGTTCCGATGTCAGCACATGTAAACGATGTAGTTGAAGCACTCAATGTTGGTGTTCCACACGTTGAAGAAGAACCACCATCGATATCAGCCGCAACGATCGAAGCGTTTCCTGAAGCATCCAAGAATAGTGTTACATCTTGACAAACTGCTACTGGAGGAACGGCGCCTGTTAAAATAACATTGAACGTACATGTAGAAGTGTTCCCGTCAGCATCTTGCGCTGTTATTGTAATTAATTGATCAGCCGTGATTACCGTTCCTGCAGCTGGTGATTGCGTCACCACTGGGTTCGGATCACAGTTATCTGTAGCTGTTGCAAGTCCAGTATAATCTGGTAGTGTGAAATCACAAGTAGGACTCACTGATTCTGTTTGGTCACCAGGACATGACAATGTCGGTGGAATAACTTCCACGTTCGTCAATGTTAAGTCGTAGTTTCCTTCATTTGCTGAGAACCCACCAACAACTACATAGTAAGTTGTACCAAGTGTAGTTAAGAATGACACTTGCGATTGAACTCCAGAGAAGTCATCGTTTCCAGTCACACAGAGTAAAGAACCACAAGTTCCTTCGTATACCCAGATCTTCGTATCGTAGTTTGTTCCACCACTTACTGTTGAGGCTGTCCAATTAGCACCGTCTCCAGTAAATGTGTACCAGTTAGCACCGCCAGATCCTAAGCTCGTTCCACAGAATGATTCAGTTGATGGTGTTCCACCCACTGTACTTCCTGAGAGAACAGATGTTTCACCACATGGATCATGCGGTCCAACAACGATTGCGTTAGAACATTCCGTTCCAGCACATCCAGATACATCCAGAATAACTTGGAATGTACATGTTGTAGTGTTTCCATTTCCATCGTCTGCGGTTAAGGTAATCGTCGTGTTACCCGTAATTAATGTTCCAGCTGCTGGAGACTGAGTAATATTAGATGAACCTGCACAGTTGTCTGTAGCAGATCCTAACGCAGTATAGTCTGGTAGGATTAAGTCACATATTGGGCTTGCTGTTTCCGTTTGGTCTCCTGGACATGTTAAAACTGGAGAAATCGTGTCTACTACTGTTACAGTTGCTGTACAAGTCGCTGTGTTGAAGTTTCCATCCGTAACAGTAAGGGTTACAGTGTTTGCTCCAACATTCGCACATGTAAAGGCCGTTGGTGTTGCACTAAATGTAACCGCCCCACAATTGTCTGAAGAACCACCATCAACGTCTGCAGCTACAATTGTAGCGTTTCCTGCTCCATCAAGGAATACATTGATGTTCTGACAAACTGCTGTTGGAGGCGTAACATCAGATACTATTACGTTGAATGTACATGTAGATGTATTTCCATTCACGTCTGTCGCAGTTAAGGTTACAACTTGATCAGCTGTAATTACTGTTCCTGCAGCAGGTGATTGTGTTAATGAACTCATTCCACAGTTATCAGAGGCTGTTGCCAATGATGTGTAATCAATAAGCGTGAATTGACATGATGCGTCAAGTGATACAGTCTGATCAATTGGGCAAGAAATAGTAGGTGAAACTGTATCCAATACAGTAACATTTGCTGTACATGTTGCCATGTTTCCTGAACCATCAGTAACCGTTAAGGTAACCGCTGTAGATCCACTTGAAGCAGGTGTAAATGTTCCAATTGGCATTGGCGTTGGTGACGTCGCGTTTGTTGTTTGACCATCATACACGTTAATACCTGAGAATGACCAATTACCTAGAGTGAACGTTGTACCATCAGGTCCTGTTCCGTTATTTCTAGATGCCCATCCATCAAGGTAATCCCATGGTTGACCAGATCCATCTAAATTAATGTCACCAAAGACATCAATTACACTTCCCATGTGGAATAACTCAACGGCATCATCACCATTGATTCCCATTGAAGAAGTAGTGTAATCAGGAGCAAACCCGAAGAAATTTGTAAACTGAGTTGCTTCAGAAGAAACATAAATGTATGTTCCAGCTGTTGCACTTACAGCAGGGAAAGTGAATTCCTCACCGTCCGTTCCTCCACCATTATTTGCTGATCCCAATCCGTATTGAGAAAGATCGGCAATATCGTTTGCTACGTACAACTCAACTCCTTTTGGAGTTCCTCCTGTTAAAGGACCGTCATATGCACCAGTAATAATCAATATTCCAGCAGCTGAACCACCAATATCTGTACAATCAAATGATGATTGCGACGCAGCCAATGTAACAGTTCCGCAGTTGTCTGAAGAACCTCCATCGATGTCAGCAGCAACAATTGAAGCTGTACCAGCACCGTCTAGGTAAAGATTAATATCCTGGCAAACTGCAATTGGATTTGTTGCATCTCCAACCAATACGCTAATCGCAACTGGTGCAGACTCACAAGCTCCGTTGTCTTCCGCTACCGAGTAAGTATAAGTACCATTTGCTAAAGCCCCATCGTTATAAGTCGCTGTCGCCGGCGGCATAGCTACAGAAGCGAGTTGCGTCATTGTATTGTCGTAGAATACAATGCTTCCTGTTCCAGAACCTGTTGCCGAAAGAATCACATCGTCTCCAGGACAAACTGTAATTGGCGTAACTGGTGTTGGTGCAGATGGCTGTGCATTTATTGTAACATTTTGCACTGAACTGTTAGCACAAGATCCTACAGTAGTGTAAGTCACTGTGTACGTTCCAAGTGTTGAAGTTGATAAGTCAATTTCTCCTGTCGCAGTATTGAGTGTTAATCCTGCTGTACTTGAGAATGTTCCTCCAGCTACACCTGTAATCGTAGGTGTTGGATCCGTTTCATTTGAACAGTATGCTGAAGCTGAATAGCTGAATGAAGCATCGTCTAATGCTGTAACAGTTACACTAACGTTTGAACTATTTGGACAAGCTCCAGTAGTTGTATACGTAACTGTGTATGTTCCTGGTGTACTTGCCGATAAATCTATTGCACCTGTACCTGCGTTAATTGATAAACCTGCTGTCGATGAGAATGATCCTCCACCTAAACCAGTAATGGTTGGGGTTGGATCAGCATCTGCTGAACAGTAAGAGGATGCTGAGTAACTAAACGAAGCATCGTCAAGGGCATTAATCGTTACACTAACATTTGAACTGTTTGGACATGATCCAGTAGTTGTATATGTTACCGTGTACGATCCAGGTGTTGATGTCGAAACATCAATTGTCCCTGTACCTGCATTGAT
>JAQXBM010000009.1 GCA_029252405.1 Crocinitomicaceae bacterium | reverse complement strand
AGTAGGTCTGACCTTTTTTACATTTGAAAACAGGGTCTAATTGAAATTTAGCCACCTTTTCAATGATTCCATCTTTCACATCCTTATCTGTGAATTCTTCTATTGTAATAGAGGTAGTGTATACTTTCTTTCCGCTTACACCTGAACCTTCATAAATCCAAAGTACCTTCACGATCAGCTGAAGTCCCTGGAGTATTTTTTCTTTTAATGCTGATGCTTGAAATAGTTTGATCAGAACACAGAGTAAAACTCTGTCCCATATTTCTTAGGGTAGGATTTTGAGTGGTGTTTTCACTTATGTTTTCGTGGCCACAGTCTTGGGAGTTGACATTAAATGCGCTGCAAAACAGAACAAACGCAGTGAATAGTTTAATCGTTCTCATACTTTATAAATTATTATTGTAAGGATCAAACCTACTCTATTTTTCCGTTTTACTACTACGATTAACTGAATACTTTGAGTGTTTATTTTTTCCGTAATTCTCAATGCATTTTTCTGTACCCAGTTATATTGTTTGTCAACGTTCTGGAGCTTGGTGACTTAGGGCTAGCTACCAAAGTTGTTCTCTGTAGATTCAGAGTTGATTTGTTAACCATGAGTGATTTTCGGAGGTGAAATTCCGCGCAACGATTATTGAATTCGCGTCATCCAAATATAATAGCGAGGACCCCCTCCAGCCCACGGATGGACTCCTAGATCACTCACGTCGCCTTCATTGATAGTCGCACTCGTGATGTGCGTATAATAATCACCACTAAATGTTGAGAAATCATTAATGTAGAGTCGAAAACGTTTGCCTTTTTTGGCGAGTCTGTAGGTTCGAGGAGTTAACGAGTTAATTCGATAATTTTCATTGTCTAAAAAATAGATGGTATCCATTGGGAATTCACTGCTATTTGTCTGAGTATTGTCGTAGCGAGCAATTACCCAGGTCGTTTCAGATAAATTGGGCTTAAATCTAATTTTCTTACATGCCGAAAGTAACAGTAAAAGGCAAGTACTTGTCGTCAAAAGGAGGGGGGTGTAAACATGTTTCATATTATCCGTTTTGATAATGAAAGTACAATTATCACGCCATTTTTTTATGGAATTTCTGGTTAAAATTCATCCTGAATATGATTCAGGATGTTTTTAGAGAAAATCTTTTTTTTTGTCAAAAATCAACCTGATCTATCCATCAACCTTCAGCAAATCACCTTTAATAATTAAACGAAAAAAAGCCCAATAGCTGTTAACTTTTGGGCTTGAGGTTTCGATGCTGAATCAGTAGGTATGCTCTTGAGTCAAGTGTATTAATCCTTGTATTGGTAACCTAGGAAAATGGTTTTCCCTCCCGCACCTTCATTCGTGTCTTGACGCAATACGATCGCACGCTGGTTAAAGTCGCTCATTGCATTTTTGACTGAACCACCATATCCTGAAACTAAACGTGATATGTAAGTGAAGTTTGCAGTCTTAATAGAGCATAGGTAGATGTATCTTCCTCCGGCTCCCTTATTAATATCAACAGGATGTTTAGTCCATCCGGCTGGCGCCTGGGCATTCTTACCTGTTATGAATCTTAGTCCAGATACAGGAACTCCAATAGCCCCAGTTTTATACCAGATCCAAATGTAATCGCCGCCTGCACCTCTATTAAAATCCTGAGGATCACCTTTTTTTGTTTTTTACACTTCTCCAACCTTCTCCAGCCGGCTGTTGCGGAGTACTCGATGTTGTCGATGTTACTGTTATGTCTGTTACGTATGCCATGATAATTGTATTATATAAATGTTTGCTACTCTTTTTGCTTTGGCTTTTCGGATGCCGCCTTGATGATTAATGTCGTCTTCGATTTATGTCGAATTGATAGCTTGATTTTTGATGTTGTCTACTCGATTTAGTTTCCAAAGCCCGATTTGTTGGTCTTATGGAATCAAGGTTAGTGGTCTTCTTTCGACTTAACAAATGTGCTTAAGAATATTCTGGAATGACAATCGAAATGCGCAAGTAGTTCTCAGGCAGATGCGGTAATCGCAAATTATTGGGTTTCAATCAGATTAACTGAAGAGATGGAATAAGGTAGTTGGAAATCAAACGTTTAAAGCTTGATGGTATAACAAGTTCGTAATCTTTTTGCTAGACTCGCTGTGTTAGGTTGGAAAGTCAGATTGATTTGTTAGTACGGGGTGGTTTTCTTGAAGCGTAAGTTCCGTATGCTTTTTAGCTGCTGTTAGGCACATTATTTTATTATACCATGTCCATTTGCCTCAAGAAACTCAATCCAATGATCAGCAATTTTCATACAAATCTCCTTTCTAATCGGTGAAGCTTCATTGGTTATTGAAACACACTCGGAATTAACTCTTTGAGTAATGGGGTCACGCGATCTTTGATATGGAGTGCAGACCAATGCTCAGTCTATGGAGCTAAACTCTTGATTCAATATTTTTCGAACGACTTGTGCGGTTACATTCGCACTTAAAGATTGTAGTCCTGTTTGAGCGAGGATAACAAATCCTAATGCAGGTTCAGAACCAAAATAGTGATTTTTAGTCTCCCTAATTTGGGTATTTGCTTTTTTGATTATTCGTCTCAATGGTTCCTCAAAATTATCATGTTTACCCTCTCGGTTTTTATTAGGTAAAGTGAATTTGTACTGACCAATACCTCTATCATCAATATCTACAGGTTGAATAATAAATGAATTAAGCGAATCAATCACTCCACCAGATGGGAAAAACTCTTTTTCGAGTACTTTAAGTTCAATGATGATGTTTTTGTACTTGTTTACATAGTCTGCATTTTTAAAGTTAGGAGATGCTCCAACATCGTGAGAAACTCTAGTGAATGCGAGTTGAGCCATGAAATTATCAAACTCCTTTTCAGTTTCAGCGGCTGTCTTCATTTATTTAATTTATTTCACTCCTATTTCAAAGCAGTCCTTGTAATTGTGCCTAACGTTTAGTGTAAAATGCGTTTTAATGCATTTTTACACAGTGTTACCACAAGTTATTTTTACTTCTTCTGTATTCAACTTTTTATTTAAAAATTCAGCAATCTTAGATGTCCATTTTTCGTTTAATTCAAGTTTGTCAAGATTGATCTTTGAGTTATTTTCTTTGCGTATAGTTATTTGATTTCTGTCTATATTGATTGATTCGATCTCACTTAGTTCAATTTCCTCTTTTAATCCGATTGATTTTAGTTTTGAATTTTCCAGTTTGAGTTGACCTTTAGGAACATCAATTATTCCGTTTATCAATATTAAAAGTCCAGCAATTAGTCCAATGATTGGGATAAATGTCAATTCCGTCATAATCGAAATCCAAATAATCATACCGATAGTTAACATAATACCTAAACTCAATGAAGTCGTTTTATGGTATAAATCATTTTGAGTTGGGAAGCGAATTTCGTCCAGATACTTTTGGTTTCTGTATTTTATTTTGTCATAGATATTAAACGTCCATACAAAAAGCCAAAACCCACCACTTATAATTGATACGACGGGATTGTCAATCATACTGATAGAAACATATAAGGCCATGTAGCTTAGGACTTGAAAAATTGTTTTTATGTCGTTTCTATATTTTTTCATTCAATTTGTGGTAACTTACTTATATGCGCAACTACCTCTACATCTCACTAAAATCAACCCCAAAGCCGATAATAACTGTTTGTAAGCAGTTGTAAACAGTTGTTGATCAGTTGCACGAAAGTAAACTACGCAATTTTCTTCATAGAGCAAACATCACTTTTCAAATAACTGATCAATATTTTTGAACGCTTTAAATTCCAAGGCGTTGTTCTCTGGGTCCATGAAAAACATGGTCGCTTGCTCGCCGACTGCGCCTTCAAATCGAATGTAAGGCTCAATAACGAAGTCGATGTTCTTTCTCTGTAAATCCTTGGATAATTCTGTCCAACGATCCCATTCCAATACAACGCCAAAATGGGGGACAGGAACATCTTTCCCATCAACAGGATTAGAAACTTGGTTGGACGAGTTCTCATCACTCGGCTTCTGATGGATCACCAGTTGATGACCGAAAAAGTTGAAATCAACCCAGCTTTCTGAGCTACGGCCTTCTGAACATCCAAGTTTTTCCGTGTAGAATTTCCTGCAGACAGCTAAATCATTAACAGGTATGGCGAGATGAAATGGTTGCATAATTATTGTCTAATTGCGTTCTTTATTCGGCTGGTTGTTCTTGCGTCACGCAATGGATCATCCCGCCGTTTTCGTACAAATTCCTAACGTCTATACCAACAACTGTTCTCGTCGGATACAGTGATTGTATCAATGCATTGGCCGCCGCGTCATTCGGATCGCTATAGTTAGGAACTAATACTTTCGTGTTCGCAATATAATAATTCACGTAAGAACCCTTGTAGCCCAAATTCGTTCCATTTGTAGTCGTGACATTGCTTTGAGTTAGTGGTAATCTCAAGAAAGTGTAGGCATTCCCGTTCTTGTCTGTTGCCGCATTCAATTTGTCGATGTCAGATTGAAGAACATCATAATTCAGAAGATCGCTGTCGTCCATTGTGACAATCGTGGTGGAGTTTCCAAATCGTGCAAAACCATCAATGTGCTGATCCGTAATTTCAATTCCCGCTTGTCCATCAAGCCAAATGAAGTTTGTTGCGCCCAAGTATTTCTTAAAAATGACTTCCGCCTGCGCTTCAGTCATCCCGGGATTCCTGTTATTGTTCAGTATGGAGCTTTTGCAGGCCATCAAGGTTCCATGTCCGTCAATTTCAATACTTCCTCCTTCATTTGTCATCTGAGAATTCAGGTCGATGGTTGTTCTTCCTTGATCAAGAGCAATTTTTGAAGGAATTTCATCGCACTTATCCGATTGGATGGGCTGCCCAGATAACTCATCCGTTTTATTTCCCCAGGCATTAAATCCCCAATCTTCAATCACTAAGTTTCCGTCAGTATCGCAAACGTAAATAGGTCCGTTGTCTCTAATCCACGTATCGTCCGTTTCGAAGAGTTTGAAATCAACATTTGCCAAGGGAACATTCCCCGCATTCAGCAAGGAAATGATTCGGTCTTTTTCCGTTTGATTATAGGCGATTATGTGAACATTCTCGCTTGACACCGCATACATCGACTCACAGAGTTTGATTTTATTAAAAAATCAGAAAATGTTTTGATTTCAGGAAGTACCGGTGTAGGAAAAAGTTACCTGGCAACAGCAATAGGACATCAAGCATGTATTGAAGGTTACAAAGTATTATACTTCAATACAAACAAAATCCTAGCAAAACTTAAAATGGCCAAAGCTGATGGATCCTACCTCAAAGAACTTGCTAGAATAGAAAGACATCATTTAATCATCTTTGATGACTTTGGTTTACAAGTCTTAGACAAGCAAAACAGGATGGCGCTGCTTGAAATTATTGAAGACAGGCATAAAAAAGGCACAGCTATCTTTACTTCACAGCTTCCAGTTAATGAATGGTATGAAATCATCGGTGAAAAAACTGTCGCTGATGCCATTATGGATCGACTTGTTCACAATGCTCAAAGGGTAGAATTACCGGTGAATCTATGAGAAGAAAAAGAGCAAAAAAGACAAATGAAAACTAATGCATTTTTTTAACCCTAAATGACTCTACTAAACAACCGCTTTTGACACTTTAGTTTGACGGGTCACGATGAACCGTAATAGACGGGTCAACATCACTGGATTTTACACACAATTATAGCAGATAGAAACAAAAAGGTGATGATGACAGCGGTCTCTTGGTGCAGTAGTCGTACATTCTATAAATAAATCACGTATATCCTTGAGGGGATCTGCGGAAAATTACTTAATTTTAGGTGAATTTAATATCCTTGATTTGAATTATTTACTGACCATTGCTTTTTTCTCCTTTTTTGGAATATCTTTCACTCAAACTACGAACGATTTTTGGGCTATAGGAAATGGAGATTGGGACGCAAATGTGTGGTCCCATACCCAAGGAGGACCAACATGTAATTGTGCACCAACTCATGGTGATGGCACAGATGCATTTAATCAGACTCAATGGGCTCAAAATGTTTATATTCCTAGTGGTTTTAAGATAACTCAAAATGATGAGATGTGGTTTTTGGGTATGTTATACATATTCGAAGGAGGAGAGTACGAAATGAGTAATAATAAAAAATTCACCTTAGCCTTGCACCATCCTTCTGCTGCAAACAATACGGCTCAACTGAATGCCGGATATGGGGATATTCAATTCGAAACAAACCCGAAGGATTCCTCTGTATTCGGAATAGTACCCTCTACTGGCCCTGGATCAAATACTAGTGGACTTGCTGATAATATTTTTGGACGTGTGCATAATTACGGGAGTTGGACTATTGACCATGAAATCAATTCTGATGGTTATTTCAATAATGAAATTACGGGTGAAGTTTTTTGTGAAAAACTGCACAGTGACTGGTATACGTGCAATGCTGGAACCATAACGGCCTCGGTGGAGATAAAGATGCACGGAGGAATGACAGATTGTTGTGGTGACATGATTCTTTTGGATGATGCAGACAAGCTCAAATTTGAGGAACAAACTAATAACAAGGGCTTTACTTATTTTACAGAAACCTCTGATGGAGCCTATTATTACGCAACAGGTTCGTGGTCTCCCTTTGGGCACAACGGCTCGGCATCAAGCTCTACGGCAGGATTTGAAACAAATACGGGAACATGGAACCCTCTAGATTTATCTTCAGTTCAACCAACAAATAATTGGGGAACGTCGTTAGGTAATTCTATTGTATCCTGTCAAAATTATTGCCTTGCGAATGGTCAGTATCCTACAGATATAAAACCGGATATCGGAACTCCACCAGATTATTCCCAATTCTTCAATCCAGGATTCGATCCCGAAGCGCTGTATATAGACAATTTTGCTTATAATGGGCAGATTGTAGAACCAGTAACATTCTGTTCGTCCGGTATCCTACCTATTGAATTGGTTGATTTCTATGTGTATAAGTTAGATCAAACCAGAGCTGAAATTAAGTGGTCTACGGTTTCAGAATATAATAACGATTATTTCACGGTAATGAGAAGTTTGGATGGTCATTTGTGGGAAGATGTAGCAAGCGTAAAAGGCGCAGGCAATTCTACAGAACAATTAGATTACTCGATAGTTGATAATATATCGCACTATGGCGTAGTTTATTACCGTCTAAAACAGACAGATTTTGATGGAAAGTTTGAGTTATTTGATGTAAGGGCAATAAATTTTGATGGCGCATCAAAAGGTCTTGTCCTGTACCCTAATCCTGCTAATAGTACATTAGAATTGTATTCAGATCAAGATATGAACGGATCAATTGAAGTATACAATGCTCTCGGAAAGGTCGTTACTTCGATGGTGCACGTTGCCTCTGTATCAAATCGCAGAATTGAATTAAACGTCAGTGATTTAGAAAGTGGATTCTATATAATTAAAGTTAGTGGGAAGACCAAGAGGTTTATTAAAAGATAATAAAGGTTCGTCTTCAGAAGATGTTGTGTTATTTTAACTCAAACATATCCATTTGAATGTAGTCCGTTACGATGACTGGTATTGAGCATAACGGTCTGCAGCTATGCTATCGTGCCGCTTCTCGAATATAACACTTTTGCGGCATGAAGCATGAGGTGCTGTTATGTGTACTTTAATTCAAGATGCGATTAAGGTGAGAGTGCTGTGAAAATTCGATGCCTAGTTGAATTCATCTGAAGGAACAATGAAGAAAAAGTTCGTTGTTTTGAAATAGATTAATTTGATAAATGGAAAGAGCCATGAGTGCCGTCCCGATAATCATCGAGAGAGGAATTCCATGGCTCTTTTTTTTGTTTGAAAGCTTTTGATGGATTTATTAATCCTCATTCTTGAGCAACCATTCACTCGCTTGAATGATTCCTTCATCTTTGGATCGATCCGCTTCAAAATCGAATGCTATTTCAATATCTGGCTTGACATTTTCATCGTATGAATTCCCATTGCGATCACAAAACACGCCAGTAGAAATTACCAAAGCAATTTGATTGTCAAAAACCGTAAAGCAATTATTGGTGGTGTATCCACCTGTTTCTTCTCCAAAGAATTTGACATTTTCTTGTCCTTTGAAGGCAATTGCAGTCAATTCCCCCGAGCTAGCTGTCCAGCGGCTGAGCAAAACCGCAATATTCGGGTCTTTGATTTTAGGCCCCTTTTTCACGTTAAACTGACTCATTCCAGCATACCAAAAGTTTCCTTTTTTGATTTCAGCGGTAAATTGAACGTCGTCATTTGCGTCGCGTGAACTGGCTATCGATTTCGTGTCAAAAAGTGGCGCTATTCCTTCAAGCATCACGTTCACATTTCCACCAGAATTGTAACGCAGATCAATGATCCATTCTTCAATATCAGTGCTAGCCATTCCACAGACTGCCGCGCGAATGCGTTCTGCTTCTTTTTGTCCATCGACATTTCCACCGATCCCGACTATTTTCAAATACGCAACATTTCCAGGGAGAAGAGCATATTCAAACCGTACATCAAGGTTGTTTACAACCGACCATTGCTCCGATGGGGAGTCGCGCTCGTCTCGATGTCTACTGTTTTCCCAATCGTTGAAAGTAGCGAGATTAGAGTAATCACTTGTCGACATGATTCTTCCGTGATGATCCCTCAACTTATTCAACATCAATGTGAAAGCAGGCTTTAGATCAACTAATTCTTTTGGTTCAGCGGCTAGGCCGTGCATTTCGGTTGATAAACTATCCCAATTGACCGAACTCGAGTAATACGAAACTTCTTGTGAAGTCGAAATGACGCTGTCTAAAAGAGCATTCAATTTATTCTCCTGAGAAATAGCTTGAAGGCTTAAAAGTACAATGCTCGCGGTTAAGACAATTCGTGTCATTGAATAAAAGTAAGGAATAGTGACTACTTGTTAGTTTGACTGTCTACCGCTTTTCGAACACTCCCATACTTTTCAAGCAAAGCTTTCGCTTCTTCGTATGAATTGTTCAATTCAGATTGAATCATTTTTGTGCCGCGATCGACTAGTTTATCGTTACTGAGTTGCATATCGACCATGCGATTTCCTTTGACGTGACCCAATTTGATCATCAAAGAGGTACTGATCATGTTTAAAATAAGCTTCTGAGCAGTTCCAGATTTCATTCGCGTACTTCCAGTAACGAATTCCGGACCTACGACGGCAGTCATTGGATGCTGAGCTAGTTTCTCGAGTGGAGAGTCAGGATTACACGAGATTGAACCTGTTAAAACACCATTGTTATTTGCAGCATCCATTGCTCCTAAAACGTAGGGTGTTGTTCCTGAAGCGGCAATTCCAATGAGTGTATCGTTGTCGTTGATGTTTTCATCTTTAAGATCCTTCCAGCCTTGATTGGTGTCGTCTTCTGCAAATTCTACGGCTTTTCGCATCGCTGTGTCGCCTCCAGCCATTAATCCTACTACAACTCCATGATCAACTCCAAAAGTAGGAGGGCATTCGCTCGCATCAACAATCCCCAATCTTCCACTGGTCCCTGCACCGATGTAAAACAAACGTCCGCCAGTTTTCATGCGCTCGTAGCAAGCATCCACAAAGGATTCAATGTTTCCAAGTATTTTTTCTATCGCATGCGGAACAGTCTTGTCCTCGTTATTCATTCCTGAAAGAAGCTCCAGTGTAGATTTTTTATCTAAATCGTCGTGGTTCGAAGATGATTCTGTGATTCTATCGATCATACCAAGTAGGCTTTTTCGTTTCCAGCTGTCAAGTCAATTTCGACTCGTTCCTTCAAGGTAGTGGACAAACTCAGTCCAACGAAATTTGCTTTGATTGGAAACCTGCGGTGTTTTCGATCGACTAATGCCACCGTTTTGATTGCTTTAGTTGGGAATTGTAAAATTTCTACCAGTGCGAACTGGATTGTTTTTCCTGAGTTGAAAACGTCATCAACCAAAATGATGTATGAATCTTCCATATCAGAACGAGGCGATGATAACACAATATCCTCCGACCAAGGCTCATTCTTGTTTACCTTAATTGAAAACACAGTAATTTCGCTCTCCGTGTGTTGTCGCATGATATTGGCTAGACTGTTCGCAAATACAATTCCATTTCCCGCAATTCCTCCAATGAAAACCTTTGGTTCTTCGAAGGTGTTTTCAATTAATTGATGGGCTAAACGCTCCGTTTTCTGCTTAATTTCTTGACTCGACAGTATTTCTTGCATCTCTTTCTTATCGGATTGATTACGAAAATAATAGAATAGGACGGATTTAGAGATATGTTGATTCAATTATCTCCACTCACTTTTTCTCAGGTGAATATTCCTCAACGAGAATGTCAAATTCGTTAACGGTGAATTCCTTTTCTTGCGGGTTCCAAATGTAGATGTTCACCATGTTTAAATCATTCACAGGATTCATGTATTGTTCCTGCTTGATCACCAATTCGTCCGCAGCTCCTTGGCTTTCTTTATAGTATTCATACAAGGGAATCGAATGGTATTCTCGGTGAGTTGTGAGTGTGTCGTACCAATCCATGATTAAAAAGACGTCTTTCAGATCGCTTGTTGGTTCCAAGGTCTTGTTGATAGTTGTGGTGAAGTAATAGCGATTGTGTGCATGATCGTTGGGTAAATCAAATTTGTGGATCAACCCAAACTCCTTGTCACCATCGAATTGAACTGGGGCTTTTTCTTCAGCGCTTATCGGAAATTTAGCTGTCCGATTACCATGAGGCTTAACGTCTTGAACCCACGCGAAATCACCTTTACTGGTTTTGTCTAATCGGAACATGGATAAGAAGAACGTTTCCTGCGTAAATCGACTAGGCGTTATTCCAGTGTTGATTTGATAGGCTCGAGACCACATAAACAGCGTAAACACTACCGCTAGGCCAATTGCGACTTTCTTGAATTTGAAATCCCTAAAAAAGTAGGCCAGAGGAAGTGCAAAAAAGACCAGGTGCTCCGTGAACACGCGATTTCCATAGAATCCGCCGTAATCCCAACTCCACCAGCAAGACATGATGTACGTAATAATCAACAGGTAGCTGAGCCAGAAAATGACCGTTTGTTTGTTTTTCTTGAATAAGAAGTAACACCCAACAAGACTGAGTAGAAGTAATGGAACGTGAATGAAAATTCCAATACGATAACTAAACAGTAGTACCCATAAATGCGAATTACTAAAATTGAATCCCTCGCCATCATATGACCAATTCATGATGTTTCCTGAAGACAAGAAGTTCAACATGAACAAGAAGCCAATTGACAAGCTGAAACTGAAAAAGCTCGACACAAGATGCCAATTGGAGAATTGAAACAATCGAGTAAAAAAGGCTTGTATATTTTTCCAGTCACCTAAAATAAGGGGGATCGCCAATACGATTAAAATATTTAATGGTCGAACCAGAGTAATCAGCCCTAAAATCAAGCCGACATAAATGATGTGTTTGCGTTTTTCAGATGATAAATACATCCGAATGTGATAGGCAAATGCAGCAAACAGGCAGAACGATAAGTGGTGCGAAAAACTGGTTTTGACAATCGCAATGAAGAACAGATTCGTTCCTGCGAAGATGAAAATACTCGCAAGCAGGGCAGAGCGTTTATCATTCATCACAATGTTCAGGTACTTTCTCAAAAAGAAAAAGCCAAGCGTAATGTAAAATATGGAGCCGAGCTGCAGGAGTTTCAAAAACAACATCGAATACCCAGTGCTACTGTCAGAATACGTCGATTCAATCATCCAAGCTATCAAGAAAAAGGGTGCTTGCATTACAGCAACGCCAGGATAGTACTTGTTGAATGTTCGTCCATCTTCGCCCTCAATCAAATAAAAAGGAACGAAGGAATTGTTGAATTCTTTTTTCTCAACCTTATAAGTAGACTGAAAACTGAGATCTTGCTGAATGAAAACGGCAGGAAGATAGGCGTAATATCCGCGTCCGTCCGATTCCACCATTCTGTTCCGGTAGTTGTCTGAGCCCCAAAAGAAACACGTAATCACCAAGGTCAAGCAAAATCCTACGATTAACTCAGGAAGAATAGAACGAATACCTTGTTTCATAATCAATAATCTACCGACGAATTTACGATTTAGCTTGTGTATTTCCATAAGCTTCCTCAAATGCCAATTTTACTGCAATCCATTTGGCTTTGAAAGCCACTAAAAACAGAACTTTTCGAAGAGATAAATAATTATCAACGTAAATTGTTCAAAACATATTAAAAAACGTTTTAGCAGTCATCAATTTTTGTCTAAATTTGCGTTCAATTTGGCGCCAACTTTTGGTGTATTTTGAACTCTTTAAAGCGCATACAATGCCGAAAAATAATTCCATTAAGTCAATCCTAATTATTGGGAGCGGACCTATTGTGATTGGACAAGCCTGTGAATTTGACTACTCAGGATCACAAGCCTCTCGTTCTCTGAGAGAAGAAGGAATAGAAGTAACATTAATTAATTCGAATCCAGCGACTATCATGACAGATAGTGTTGTAGCGGATAATGTTTACCTCAAGCCTCTTGAACCAGAAAGTATTATTGAAATTCTTGAAAATCATAAAATTGATGCCGTTTTGCCAACTATGGGAGGTCAAACAGGGTTGAACCTAGCCATCAAATGTGATGAGATGGGGATTTGGGAAGAGCACAATGTTGACATCATCGGTGTGGATATCAACGCGATTGAGATTACGGAGGACCGTGATCAATTCAGATTGTTGATGGATGAAATCGGTATTCCGATGGCACCGCAGAAGCCAGCCAAATCGTTCTTGCAAGGAAAGGAAATTGCGCAGGAGTTCGGGTTCCCTTTATGTGTGCGTGCTTCGTTTACACTTGGTGGAGCTGGAGCGTCGATTGTTCATGATCCAGAGGAGTTCGACAACATGTTGGAGAATGGATTGAAAATCTCTCCAATTCACGAAGTAATGATCGATAAGGCATTGCTTGGTTGGAAAGAGTACGAGTTGGAGCTATTGAGAGACGCAAATGACAACGTTGTTATTATTTGTTCGATTGAGAACTTTGACCCAATGGGAATTCATACTGGTGACTCGATTACAGTGGCCCCAGCAATGACTTTGTCAGACACGACATTTCAAAAAATGCGTGACATGGCAATTCACATGATGCGCTCAATTGGAAACTTTGCTGGAGGATGTAACGTACAGTTCGCCGTTTCTCCAGATGAAAATGAAGATATTATTGCGATTGAGATCAACCCACGTGTTTCTCGTTCATCAGCATTGGCATCGAAAGCAACGGGTTACCCGATTGCGAAGATTGCTGCTAAGTTGGCGATTGGTTACCACTTGGATGAATTGCAAAATCAAATTACAAAAACAACATCTGCGTTGTTCGAGCCAACACTCGACTACGTGATCGTGAAGATTCCTCGTTGGAACTTCAATAAATTCCCTGGAACAAATCGTAAGCTAGGTCTTCAGATGAAGTCCGTTGGGGAGGTAATGGGAATTGGACGTTCGTTCCAAGAAGCATTGCAGAAAGCATGTCAATCATTGGAAATCAACCGAAATGGTTTGGGGGCTGATGGTCGTGAGTTGACAGATCAAGATGAAATCTTACACAGTTTAGAGCATCCAAGTTGGAACCGTTTGTTCCATATTTACGATGCAATTAAGCGCGGTATCCCGTTCAAAACGATCGTTGAAAAAACCAAAATTGATATCTGGTTCTTGAAACAAATCGAGGATTTGATCAAATTGGAGCGAAGAATTGAGAAATTCCACTTGGATTCACTTCCAAAGGATTTATTATTCGAAGCGAAGCAAAAAGGATACGCTGACCGTCAGATTGCTCACTTGTTGAGATGTCTAGAATCGGAAGTGTACAAAAAACGCGAGGAATTCAATATCAATCGTGTTTACAAACTGGTTGATACATGTGCAGCGGAGTTCGAAGCGCAAACACCGTATTACTACTCAACATTCGAATACGAAAACGAAAGTATCGTCTCAGACAAGAAGAAAGTCGTGGTTCTTGGTTCAGGCCCAAACAGAATTGGACAAGGAATCGAGTTTGATTACAGTTGTGTTCACGGAGTATTGGCAGCAAAAGAATGCGGATACGAAACGATCATGATCAACTGTAATCCTGAAACGGTTTCTACTGATTTTGATACAGCCGATAAATTGTACTTCGAGCCAGTTTTCTGGGAGCACATCTACGATATCATCAAGCACGAGAAGCCAGAAGGTGTGATCGTTCAGCTTGGTGGACAAACAGCATTGAAATTAGCGGAGAAATTAGAACGCTACGGAATCAAAATTTTCGGAACAAGCTACGAAGCTCTGGATTTAGCAGAAGATCGTGGGCGTTTCTCGAAATTATTGGAGAAAAACAACATTCCTTTCCCGAAATACGGAGTAGTGGAAGATGCTGAACAAGCATTGGAGTTAGCTCAGGATTTGGGATATCCATTATTAGTTCGTCCTTCATATGTATTAGGTGGACAGAAAATGAAAATCGTCATCAACGATGAGGATCTAGAGCACCACGTTGTAGATATTCTCCGTGAAATGGGAGAGAATCAAATTCTATTGGATCACTTCCTTGGTGGAGCGATTGAGTGCGAGGCTGATGCAATCTGCGATGGAGAAAATGTATACATCATCGGTGTGATGCAACACATCGAGCCAGCGGGAATTCACTCAGGAGATTCATACGCTGTTCTTCCTCCGTACAACCTCGGAGATTTAGTAATGCAACAAATCATTGATATCACAACGAAAGTTGCAGTTGAATTAAAAACAGTTGGATTGATGAATATTCAGTTCGCTGTGAAAGACGACGTTGTTTATGTGATTGAAGCGAATCCACGTGCATCGAGAACGGTTCCATTCATTGCAAAAGCGTACGATGAGCCTTACGTGAACTACGCAACGAAGGTGATGCTTGGTGAGAAGAAAGTAACTGACTTCAACTTCCAGCCGAAGAAAGAAGGATACGCAGTGAAAATTCCAGTTTTCTCTTACGCGAAGTTCCCTGATGTGAAGAAGGAGCTCGGTCCAGAGATGAAATCAACAGGAGAAGCAATTCGTTTCATCAAAGATTTACGTGATCCATTCTTTAGAAAAATCTTCTCTGAAAGAAATATGCACTTATCGAAATAATTGATGGTTGAAGCAAGCTTTACAGGTTTAATTCGCACCGTTCTTATCATTATTGGTGTCTTCATTGTCGTTCGTTTCATTGGTCAGTTGATGAATGCTAAGCGAAACATGGCAGAGGAGGAGCAGATGAAGAACCGTGCTCAGAAGATCAAAAAAGCACGCGAAAAAACAGCCAGAAATCTCGGTAAAACGACTGTCATTAAGAATGACAAAAGTACTCCTGGAGATATTGAAGATGTAGATTTTGAGGAAATTGACGATTGATTTTTCATCGATTCAATTGCGTCCGAACCATTTGTATTCTCAGTAATCGAAAAAACAGCGTGTCCACAAGGACATTTTGATTATTTTTATCTGCTCTAATTAGAAACTATACTATGAACAGTATCAAGACATTTTTCTCGAAACATTGGATGCATTTTGCAGTGCTTGTGGTCTTTTTTGTGATCGCCAGAATGTATTTCGCTCCACAATTTGACGGTTACGGATTAGCTCAACACGATATCAAGCAATTCAAAGGAATGTCGAATGAAATAGTTCACTTCAGAGAGGATGCTGGAAAAGAACCACTTTGGACGAACTCGATGTTTGGAGGAATGCCAGCTACGCAGATTTCGGTAAAATATGGTGGTAACATATTTAAATCGATCACTAGCTCTTTTATGTCTTGGTTCCCATCGCCTGTAGGAATTTTCCTCTTGCACTTGATTGGATTCTACATTTTTGCGATGTTCATGCGATTGAAACCCATCATTGGATTGATAGGAGCGATCGCTTTTGCATTCGCAAGTTACGAGATTGTCATATTACAAGCCGGACACAACTCCAAAGCAATGGCGGTGGCATTTTTACCAGCCGTTTTAGGAGCGTTCATCTATGCCTTTCAACGAAATTGGAAATGGGGAGCCGTCCTTTCGGCACTGCTGATGGGATTCGAGCTGTCTCAGAACCATTACCAGGTTACTTACTACATGGCAATTTTGCTCTTTGGTTTAGGAATCTACTTCGCGATCGATGCATTTAAAAAGAAAACACTTAAGAATTTTGGTTTTGCGACTGGAGGAGTATTGGTCGGTTATTTAATTGCACTCTTCATTAATTATGGAAGTATTTCCATGACGAACGACTACGCAAAGAATACGATTCGTGGAGCAAACGACTTGAGTATTTCAGCAGATGGTTCGGAAGCAAAAGCTTCTGAAGGTTTGGATAAAGATTATATCACCAATTGGAGTTACGGACTGGACGAATCATTCACGATTGTTTCTCCATACGTTAAAGGTTCTCACAACAGCAAAGCGATTGCAGAATCGAACTTCGCTAAAGTTGTACAGGACGGTGATTACACAAGAGAAGAACAAAGTACTATCCTTGGGCGAACACTGTATTGGGGTGAACAGCAAATCACTTCTGGACCTGTCTATTTAGGTGTGCTCACGGTATTCCTCGCTTTACTAGGAATGGTCTTTTTGAAGGATCGAATCAAATGGGTGTATTTGGCAGTCGCGGTGCTTGCGTTGATGCTCTCGTGGGGGAAAAACTTCATGGGACTAACGGATTTCTTCATCGATAATGTTCCGTTGTACGCAAGTTTTAGAACTGTGACCATTATTCTGATATTATTGGAGCTCATATTCCCTGTAATCGCAGTGATGGTGCTTCAAAAATTGTTTGAAGATCGCGAAAATTTGAAAGGACAAGGACAGAAGTTTTTGATCATTTCCGGAGCATTTTTAGTGTTCTTGATAGGATTGAAATTGGTTGGACTCGACAATGTTTACGCCTCAAAAGGAGAGATTGAAGCGACAGAAAGAGCATTGGACGAGGATCTCGTTGCTGGTCAAATACTTGATGAACTAAGAGGCATGTCTCCGAAGGATATTCAGGAGTTTCAACAACAAAGAAAGATCAACTTGGATGATCCTCAACAGTTGAATGCATTTATCGATGCGAATGTTCAGGGGAGTATCGAAAGAACAGAAAAAGGTACTGCAACTATACGACAATTCCGTAGCGATGTCTTCGATAGTTCGACTACGCGCTCTATCTTATTCGCCATTTTTGGGATTGGAATTGTCGCGTTGTTCTTCTATACATCGTTGCCATCAATCGCAATTGCAGGAGGACTGGCTGTCTTGATGTTGATTGACTTTGTTGGAGTGGATACGAATTACATTGGAAATCTTAAAAAAGGATCAAGAGAAAATGATCCTTACGTTCACTGGGTTCCAGAAGCTGAACGCGCATACCCAATGGCCGCAACCCCTGCGGATAATGCCATTCTTGAGAATGAGTTGAAGGAAAATCCTGAGCTCCAATCGAAGCTTGATGCAGCGGCGAAAAAAGGAAAAGAGAAAGCACGTGATGAAGAATACGAGCGAAAATACGAAACGCGAGTAGCTGATTCATACAAATTTGCAGCCTTGAATGCGAATACAAATTACCGGGTTATGGAAAGACCTGGGACATTTGGAAGCTCAAGAGCATCTTATTACCACAAATCAATTGGAGGATATCACGGAGCCAAGCTGAGAAACTATCAGAATCTGGCAGAGTTCCATTTGTATTCAATGAATAACAATGTGCTTGACATGTTGAATGTGAAGTACATTGTTCAGCAAGGACAAGTTTCGCCTAATAGAACAGCGCTTGGGAATGCATGGTTGGTTTCAACAGTGAAGTCCTTCCCAACAGCGAACGAAGAAATCAGAGCGCTTGGAAGTAAGTTTACACTTAAAAACACAGGTGAGGGAGAGTTCTTGGTAAATGGAGGTAAGCAAACGGAAGCTACAATTTACGGACAAGAGAACATTCAGTATGTCGTTGATATAATTGATCCTCAAACAAATCGTCCGGATAAAGACACAGTTAGAGTTTCATTGACAAATGGTTTGCAAGTAGGTCAAACTGTTGCCTTCGTTATTGACGTGAACGGTCAAACGGATTTGGTTCCACTTCAAACATTGGAAGAGGATACGGTTCGTTCATTCAAATCACTGGTTTCGTTGACACTAGACGAGCAATTCAACCCTTCAACGGAGGTGGCATTGCTTGATTCAGAAGCGAAAAAACTGAGTAAAAAACAATTCTCGAAAGAGGGAACGGTTAAAATGACGAAGTACGCGCCGAATCAAATCGACTATACGGCTGATGTGAACGGAAAACAACTAATCGTGTTCTCGGAAATGTATTACAAAGATGGATGGAAAGCTTATGTCGACGGAAAGGAACAAGAAATCCTTAAAGTGAATTATGCACTACGAGGATTGGAAGTTGATGGCGGAAAACACAAGATTGAGTTTAAGTTCGATATTCCTAAATTCCACACCGCCGGTACAATGGCAACAATTGGATCAATTCTGATGTTCTTGTTGTTAGCAGGAATGATCTTTTTGGATTGGAGAAGTAAATCGGCCAAAGGAAGTAATGTTGTAAAGGAATGAAGCAAAGCCTTTACAAGTTCATATATTCTCCAGGCGTAAACAGCTTTCTTAGAGGGGGATTCAAACCCTTCAAGGGAATTCTTCCCAACAAATATAGAGTTCATCCTTCAGGGAAGATCAAACTAAAGGTTGGAAACACATCTTTGGATTACTATCTGAATCAAACAAACTATCCAGGACATCTTGTCTACTGGGATGGGTGCATGAGCTTTGAATACACGGATGTGTTCGTGAAACTTATCCCTAAAGTGAATGTTTTTCTTGATGTGGGATCTAACCTTGGATACTATTCAATGCTCGGCTGCATGCTGAATAAGGATATTGAGATTGTTGCTTTTGAACCTTCAACAGGTCCGTTGCATTATCTGAAAATGAATGTTGAGAAGAATAACTTGAAAAATGTAAAAATCGCTCCAATCGCTTTATCCGACAAGAAAGGCGAGATTACTTTTTACGAAGCTTCCAATAAGAAATATCAATACCTAAAGTACAACCTAGGCGGAGAAGGGAATACTGGTAGTAAAACGGACAGTACGAAGTTCACAAAGAACATAGTCCCAACAACTACACTTGATGCGTATGTTCAGGAAAACAAAATCGAGTCAATCGACTTAATTAAGTTAGATACAGAAGGAACGGAGCAAACGATTCTTCAGCACGCCACAGAGGTGTTGAAGAATCAACGCCCAATAGTTATTTGCGAGACCTTGTTTGACAGAATTGAGAAGGACCTTGAATCCATAATGAAGTCCTACGGATATCGTTTCTTTAATTATTACAAATCGGTGGGACTTGTGGAGGTTGACACGATTGTTAGAAAAGAAGATGATGGAGTACGTGATTGTTTCTTCGTTCATCCAGATAAACTCTCGTTGATTGAAGAGTTTGTAGTACAAAATAGTTAATGAATCGGCGAATGAAGAAAATAGTATTAGTAATTGGTACACGTCCCAATTTTATTAAAGTGACGCGATTCAAAGAATTGTTAAAGTCATACGATTC
>JAQXBM010000097.1 GCA_029252405.1 Crocinitomicaceae bacterium | reverse complement strand
TTCCCATTTGAATTGATTGGAAGTATTATTAGCCGTGCTCAAATGGCCTACGAGGAAATTAAGCGTGATCCAATTCAGTTCTTGCGGAATGTTCTAAAAGCTGTGAAACAAGGATTCGTGCAATTCTTCAATAATATTCTGACCCATTTATTGAATGGAGTTGGCGAATGGCTGTTCGGACAATTGGGCGACGCTGGCATAACCATACCAGAGGACTTCAGTTTCCAATCAATCTTGAAATTAGTATTCGAGATTCTTGGAATTACAAGAGAATCAATCTTTGCGAAGCTTAGAGAGAAAGTTGGTGAAGAACGATGGGCGCAAATTGAAGGAACAATTGATACCTTAACGGGAGTTTGGGATTTCGTAAACGATGTATTAACAAGAGGACCAATTGCAATCTGGGAGAAAATCCAAGAGCAACTATCCGGTCTTTGGGACATGGTAATCTCGGCCGCTCGCAACTGGATCATGACAAGAATCATCCAGCAGGTGACGGTGAAATTATTGAGTTTCCTTGATCCAACAGGTATCATGGCGATTGTGAATAGCTTCATTGCCTTCTTCAATGCTGTACAATCGGCAATTGAATACATGATTCCAATGCTTGAAATGTTGAACAGCTTCTTAGGTGGCGTGATCCAAATTGCACAAGGAAACATTCAACCAGCAGCCGATTTACTGGAAAGAACAATGGCACAAGGAATGCCAATTTTAATTGGATTCTTGGCAAATCAAGTTGGACTTGGAGGAATTGGAAGAAGAATTGGAGAAGTGATTCAAAGCCTTCAAGAAAAAGTTGATGAAGGTATCCAATGGATGATCGATCGGGCATGGGAAATGGGCGCGAGTTTGTTGGAAAGTGCTCGTAACCTTGTACAAGCAGGATTAAACTTCTTATTTCCAAGAGAAGAATTTGTTGATGCTTCAGGAAATCAGCATTCGCTTTATATGGAAGGGGATGATGCAAATGCACGATTAATGGTCGCAAGTACGCCTACAAATTTTCTAGATTACGTTGAGCAGTTTAGTCCAGCACCTGGCACACCAGAACATGCGGCTAAAACGCAGGCAATTGCAAGTGCAAGAAGACTCGATGCCATGCGGGTAAGAGTTACTGCTGATCAAAGTCAAAGAAATGATGACAATCCGGGTTCAGGTATCAGGGCAGATTTTGAAAGGGAAATGGAAGTTCTTGCTGGTCACATGTCAATATTTACAACTTCACTTTCTGGAGAAGTGGCATCAACAGAAACAGACTATGGTGGGTTGACAAATGGTTTTGGAAGTAGAGCGACTGTGGAAAAATTAACGAAGTTTCATCCACCAGGAAGCGAACCAGCTGGGTCTTTAGTCAATCCAACTTGGGAGATTCTTAGACAACGAAAATATCTAAGGGGGCCATACTACGTTAGAGCTCACTTGCTTAATGGGGAACTTGGTGGAAGAGGTGAAACATGGGCTAACCTGACTCCTTTGAGAGGAATTAAGAATAACCCAGATATGTTGTCTGGTTTCGAAACTGTTGTTAAAAATGCAGCCAATCGCGATGCGGATGCAGCTACAGGTAAATTCATTGCTGTTCGATGGGAGGTTACGGCAAATTATGGTCGTAGTGCGAGTGGTGGAGCTTATACTGAGGCAAATAACCTAATTGCAGATTCAACAAATATACCTTCCGATATCGTGGGAACAAGTAAAGGAACAATTCCGTTCGCCGAGCAGGTAAAGGCTACAGTAGAAGCTGAGGCACTAATTCCTAGCCAAATTGTTTGTACGGCTCAAGCATACGATGCACATGGAGTAATTACCGATGCACCTCATACTACTCCAGCTGGATTCAGTGGAGTTAATAAATCGTACACCGTTCTCGATGGAATTGAGGATAGTAAAATGTCTGACTACGAATTTACAGGGGTCGCTGCTCTGCCACCTGGCCTAATTCATGATGAAGCAGCGATGGTTACAGCGGGAGTTTCTGCTGGAGATGCAAGAACAATTGCTGCGGCAGTAGTTCAAGTCAATCATTCTAGAGGAGTAAGGGTTAATAGCTTCGCTTCGTTACCTGCTGATGTTGCCGCCATTGCTCGTCCACATCATTCTGGAGGGAAGATCATTTTCCAGAGAGCGATTCCGGGAAATCTCCCTCATCTACTAGGTGTTTATGGGTTGGACCCAGCCGTTTCCAGAAAGGCGAAAGTGACTGACTCATTGACAAACACACATAGCGAAAGGCAAGCCGACAGAATGGCAAATCGCGTAGTTCAAATGAAAGCAACTGATATCCAACGAAAATGTGCTACCTGTTCAGAAGAAGAAACAATTCAAAGAACTGTATCCGGAGAATCAGGAGGTAGTTCTGTGAGTAGTGTTTTCCAAGGTCAATTGAACAGTGCTAGAGGTGGGGGTACACCAATGGACACCTCTACGCGTTCCTTCATGGAAAGCCGTTTTGGAAATGATTTTAGCGGAGTGTCTATCCATACTGGAGGACAAGCTGCATCACTAAGTGATCAAATTGGTGCTCGAGCGTTTACGACTGGAAGTGATATTTATTTCAATCAAGGTGAGTACAGCCCGAGAACGACCGAAGGAAAACGTCTGCTTGCTCATGAGCTGACACATACAATTCAACAAGGAGCTTCACCTGTAGATATTGGAATGGGAGATCGAATCTCACGAAAGCCGAAGGGAACCATTCAGAGGAATCCAAAGGTATGCAGAGAAATAATGACACGTGGCTCCTTTAGTAGTTTCGCAATTGGAAATGAGGTTGAACGACAGATTAGGATAGATTTCGAAAGAAGATTTGGTCCAAGTACTAATATTGATCTTCAGTCGGCGTCGTCAGCTGTGTACAGAGAACGACCTGGTAGGGTGATCGATCCTCAAGTATTTGACATCCCTCATCCAAGATCAGGAGTGGGTACCCCAGACTTGGCTTTCAAGAGTACTACGGGAATGGCCATGATGATTGCCGAAATTAAGCCCGCAAATGCCGAAGGATTCCTTTTGGGTGAATCACAAATGGCCAACTATTTGGTTAAGGGTAATTCCGAAGAGAATCAATCGCTTAGGACATCACTGGGAGTAAAAGTGTTCTCCCCAATGACTGCGGCGAGTCGTTTTAGTACGCCAAAATCTGTTACTGCTTTGGGAGTTAAGTACAGAGTTGGATACTGCGGTCCAGGGCTCATTATGTACGCTCCATTCAAGAAAAAGAAGAAAAAGAAGAAGAAGAAGAAAAAACCTGGTAAGAAGGACAAAAAATCGAGCAAAAAGGATAGTAAAAAGAGCAAAAAGAAAGATAAAAAAGGGAAGAAAGGAAAATCGAAAACTAAAAAGAAGACTCCTAAGAAGTCAAAAACATCTAAACCCAAAAAAGGGAAAAAACCGAAGGCCCCAAAAACGAAAAAGCCTCCTAAAGCACCTAAGAAACCAAAAGTGCCTAAGACTCCTAAACCACCGAAACCTGGAGCTCCTGTTGCTCCTAACTTAGGAATCGGAATCGGATTGCCTGGAGCTGGTGGTGGAAACGTTGGTGTAGGAGTAAATCTTGGTGCCAGCGCTGGTGTTGGAAATGTAGGGGCAGGTGTTAATCTCGGCTCAGAGTCTGCAAGCGCGTTAAGTGCTGGTGCTAGTGCTTCGGTAGGAAGTCAAAGTGCCAGTGTTGCGGCAGCCGGAGCTACGGTTTCGGAGGGAGATACATCCGCAACGGCAGTGGCCGCAGGTGCTGGTGTGTCCAGTGGGAATACAACAGTGGTAGCAGGTCAAGCTGGTATTAGTGGAGGTGAGGGTGAAGGTGAGAAGTCTGGTGGGGACGGAGCAGATGCGGAGGATAAAAAACCTCAAGCTTCTGGCGGAACAGAAAGTGCTGGTTCAGGAAGCGGACCGAAAGTTGAAATTACCTTGACTGCTGGGGAAAGTGGTACAGATGGACAAACAGCTCAAGAAGATAAAAAAGGAGGTGAAAAAGGCGAGGATGAAGGAGAAAAAGGTGAAAAAGAAGGAGAGAAAAGTGGAGATGGAAAATCAGGAGGAGAAGAAGGAGAGAAAAGTGAAGGGGACGGAGAAGGTGAAAGTGAACCGGTCAAAGTTGAGCTAACTGAATCCGAGACTAAGGTATTCAATTTATTGGTCGCTGAAGAAGGACATGAGATTACCCCCGAATCGATGAGATTATTGCAAGAGTTCGTTGATGAGGATATTACAGAGGAGCAGTTGGCTGATTTAAAAAGACGATTGGATTTATCCAAAGGAAAATCGAAAACGAAAACAGCTGAGGAAACCGTGAATGTAGCGATCAATCACATGATTGATATTCGCCTTGGAATACCTTTCAAAACTGAAGTCACTCCCGAACAAAAGAAAGAAATTGACTTCAAACGAGCAGGAGAAAAGAATAAGGTTTGGCAGAAAACACTAGGCTGGAAATCGGAACTATTCATGAATGTCGATGTCCCAGTTGATAGCAAGGAGTTTATTGAATTTATTTCGATTTTACAGGAAATGGTGGGAGTGCAACCTAATGGTGTCGCCGGAGCAGTAACCGTAGTTCGATACTATCAGTACTCGCAGAGAGAGCAAGATGAAGTTTACGCAAAAGCATTGAAGTTTCTAAATGAAGAAGAAAAGAATAAGAAGCTGCCAGAACCTAAAACAGCAGACGATACCGATTCATTGAAGAATCCACTTGACGTTTTGATACCTGGAAGTTTCTTCAAAATGGACGAGGAAACAGGTAGACTTTCAGTCGCAGATTTCGTTGAGGAGTTTAAGGAGAAGGGAGTTACCCTCAATCGTATTTATTTCCGTATTGATTCATCAACAAAAATTGAGGTCAAGGATAAAACATATCAATTCGGAGATGCCGATCCTGTTACTCTTCAGCATGTAAAGTATTACGTCAAAGCGATAGTTGATACTGTACCAGATGATGATGAGAGTTTCGATTATTTCCCGGATGACGAGTTCATTAAATCCAAAAAATGGGTGTGGTCTCCTACTGAGCGTAAATCTAGAGAGATTATCAATTCCAAGGTTAGAAAAGCGTTGGTGAAATTGGTTACAATTCAAGATGAAACGGCCAAATTAATGAAGAAAGGTGAGAACGTGAACTTAACGGAAATCATGGCCACAATACACGATATGCAGAATGTTTCAATTACCGAAGACGGCATTTCAGGTACAATATCATTGACACCAACGAAGTTGCTTAAGGAAAAAGCGAATATTATTATGTCAGGAAATAAGGTGCATTATTTCAAAGTTGGGGAAAAAGTGAGTTTCACGTTCTACAAAGATCGATAAGGCAGTCTTATTAAAAGCTATAGAATATGATGTTCTATTCCTCGCTTTCCTTGTAGGATTTAGTGGGATTCATAAGTCATAAAAATTAATAATACCCGGCACGGTCAAAAGACTCAGAATGAAAAAATTAAAACCGTAACTTAATAGTATGAAATCTAACCGATATATGAGAGGGCCTTCGGCTATCGAACCAGCTGGAGGTCAAGAAGAGGAAAGAACTGTTCGCGCTGCCGCGTCCAAAGAAAAAGAAGATCAGCGTGAAGTTAAATCGGATACAGGTGTATCAGAAAGAGCTGTACAAAAATCCTGCAGTTGTTCAAGTGGTGAAGGCACAAAGGCAATCAAACCAAAAGCACGCCGCGTAACAAACCTCTACAAAACAATATGTGATCTCGATATTGCCAAAAAGGATAAAACGAACCCATTGCGATTTTACCCTGGGAGTTCAGCATGGCTAAGCGTTGTGGGGACTGGTACTCCAAAGGTTATTCCGCTGAATCCTTCATTAATTGCGAAAATGGGGCCGTGTGAATTGGAAGTTTATGCGAAGCATGAGGATGTCCATGTGCAAAATGCAAAGGCGAATTGTGCGGCATTTAAGACTTGCGTGGAAGGTTACTATTCGTGGTATTCGAGTACCATTTATTACAATGATTTTGCGGGTTGTCATAATACACATCATGGCGGATTAGACCCCGATTGCAAGAAAGATGAAATGCAAGCATATGCGGCATCTGCAGCGCTAGCTTCAAAACTATCCAAAGAGAGTAGATGCAGCAAAGAACAATCAAGACTTCAGTCTGTTGCAACGCAGCATACAAGTTGGGCAGCAACGCCTCCAAATTGTAAATCCAAACCTTAGCGTTCTTTTGTTGTTGATTGTTTTATAACACGACTAAATTGATAAGAATCAGTTTGCATAGCATTTAATGACCTTAATTGCATAGCGGAATTCCCCTGAAATAGCTCATTTAACTAAAATCCAAAGTTGTCGTACCCCTCCTCAATGAGTTTTTGATAGTTTTCAATGTTGAATTTGTAGAAATTGGAAGGTTTATGCGGTACACCAATTTGCTTTTCATCGAGACGCTCCACGATGTCTAATTTCATCATTTTTCTTCTGAAATTTCGTTTGTCGAGCTCCCTGCCCAAAATTGACTCGTACAGCTTGTGCAGCTGGGATAGCGTGAATTTCTCTGGAAGCAAATTGAAGCCAATGGGTTTCAATTTAATCTTCGCTTGAAGTGTTCTTCTGGCTTGAGTTAAAATCTCGAAGTGATCGAAGGCCAAATCTTCTATTTCACCCAGAGGTTTCCAAACAACTGATTTCGCGAAATTGGAAGGGCTGGGTTTGAATGCATTGATGTTCACAAGAGAGTAGTAGGCAACTGTAATTACGCGGAGACTAGGCTCATCGCGAACGGATTCGAGCCATTTTTGATCCGATTCTCGTTTCGTTCGTTCCACATCCCCGTGTGCATGAGATTGCTCGAGGAAAATATTTTCGAGACCCGTGAGCTCTTTTAAAACTCGGTGAGCCGCCTGATTTAAGTTTTCGTCGTCGTAAATCAAATCGCCAGGAAGCGCATAACGACTTGCTTGGTCGTCACTGTCGCTATCTCTTTCAATCAATAAAACTTGCAATTTTTCGAAGTCAAATCCGAGAATTACACAGTCAACCGATATCCCATTATTTAGGGTGTGTCTATTCTGATGAGGCATAGCCCCAAAGATAGACAAGAATTTATTATTGTAATTCAATAATCATTTTGCAGTAAAAAATTACGCTAGTATATATATGCAGTAAATATTACTATTAATCAAAATTATTGAGTTCAAAAGCGTGCAGCAGAGCAGATTAATTCCCTTGTCGAGATAATCATGTAGGAGGTTTGGCTCGATTCTAATCCAAGGTTTACCAGGGTGTTTATTATAAGCTTCGCCTGTCGAAGAAGCTTTTTGTTGTGAAGAAAATGCATTGCATTTGAAGACTGAGCATCGATCGGGAAGATCGGTAATGCGAAGGAAATGTAGGATTATTCCGCTACGCTCCATGCTTTCGTCGTCCCTCCTCAGGTCAAACCTAGGTTCTCATCTCTAATTTCCGGCACAAAAAAAAGGCTCAACAAAATGTTGAACCTTCTTTTGTGGGAAATGTAGGATTCGAACCTACGACCCCCTGCTTGTAAGGCAGGTGCTCTAAACCAACTGAGCTAATCTCCCGTTTTTGTTTGACTCGTTTGTCAAATGCGTGTGCAAATATACACTTGATTTACGTAATGACAAGAAAAATTCAGAAAAAAATTAAAAAAAATCTGCCACCAAAAAGAAGCTGCCAATGATCAAAATGGTATCGCTTTGTTTTGCAGTATTTTGAGCTGATTCATACGCCAGTTTCGCTTCCTTGAAAAAATCTACGGAGCGGAAGTCTTTTCCTTGAATGGCGCTTTTGAGTTGATCAGTTTTCGCTGTTCGTGGATTGGTGAATTCAGTTAAATACAAACGGCATTCATTGGAAAATTCGTTGAGGATGGCAGCGATATCTTTATCAGCACTAGTTCCATAAACAATGTGCAGTTCGCCTTGGTTAATCGCGCGAATCGTTTCCAACGTACTTTTGATTCCATCAGGATTGTGTGAGACATCTAAAATCGTGAGAGGATCCTGTTTCCAAATCTGCAATCGCGCCTTAAATCCGGTGTTCTCTTTCAATCTTTCCAATCCTTGCAACACATGAACGGAATCAATTGAAAAATCGAATTTCATTAATTCATTCAATGAAGAAATCGCTAATCTGAAGTTATCCTGCTGATAGTCTCCCAACAATGGAAAATCCGCAGGGATTTCGATTCGCTCATCAAATTCAATGTATGAACTGCCTAATTCATCAGCTTTGGCTTTAAAAATGGCCTGAATAGAGGGATTTTTCTCCGCAGTGATAATCGGAGCGCCTTTTTTAATGATTCCTGCTTTTTCTTCAGCAATTAACTCCAAGCTGTCTCCTAAAATTGCTGTATGCTCCAGGCTGATATTTGTAATCACGCTGAGTAGGGGAGTGATGACGTTTGTCGCATCCAATCGTCCTCCTAATCCTGTTTCAATGACAACAATATCGCAATATTGCGAAATGAAATGCTTCAAAGCCAGCGCAAAGGTCATTTCAAAAAAGGAAGGATCGAAATCGAGATCAGCTTCTCTCATTTTGTCAACGAAATCTACCACGCTTTGTTGATCAATCGGGTGACCGTTAACGCGTATGCGCTCAGTGTAATCTTCGATGTGTGGAGAAGTGAACAATCCGACTTTGTATCCCGCTTCGTTGAGGGTAGAGGCAATCATGGAGCAAGTTGATCCCTTACCATTGCTACCAGCCACATGCACGAACTTCAATTTATCCTGAGGGTTGTCAAGAATTGATAAAAGTTTGATGGTATTCTCAAGCGTTGGTTTATACGCCTTCGACCCGAGTACTTGATAAGAAGGAAATTGTTCGAAAAGCCAAGAAATGGCTTCCGGATAAGCTAAATCATGTTGCTTTGACATGAATTGTGTAAAATTGGTATTCAAGCGGAGCACCTTTGGCTTCGTTGTACTTCACTTGTCTTTTAATTTCTCGCCCAATCTTATTGATCAATATTGAATTCGTTGTCGTCGTCTTTGCAGCAAGGTGTGAGAATGCTACAACGTTTCCTTTAGAATCTACGGTCAATTTGTAGTAGATACTCGCATCGGTCTCAATAGAGATATTGTGAACATCAACATTGTTCAAGCGAGTACGTCCTTTTCCAAATCCAATTCCGTTTCCAGTTCCTGTTCCTTCGCCACTGTCTTGTCCAAAGCCGCCACCATCGCCTCCGCCAGATCCACCACCAGATCCACCGTCTCCAAAAGGATTGTTCGATTGATTTCCTCCGCTTTCTGAGTTCTGCGTGTTCTGTGAGTTAGTCGTTGTACCTTCACCACCCGTTTGAGTGCTTGTTTGAGCAGGTTTGTTGCTCGTAATAGATTGTTGTTTAACAGGTTTTGGTTCTTTTGTGTCAGAATTACTTGGAGTTCCTCCACCAGCACCACCTTCAATGACCAATTCTTTCAAAACAATTTCGTCCACCATTGCCACAGCAGGGACTTCTCTTATTGTTGGAAGGGGATTGGGAATGTCATACGTTAAGAACCAAAGAACAACGAAAGTTATGATCATCAAAGCAACTGCGGAAATAATTCCGATTCTTTTATCGATAGTATCTACTATTGGAATTGAGGCCATAATCGTCGTTTTTAGTTCATTTATCTTCTTATTTCTCGTATGCTAACACTGGATCCCATTCGTTTGCCTGACAGAGTGCTAGGACTTGGAAGACAGCTTCGTAATCGGCTTTCTTATGTCCTGCAATTTTCAATTTCGGCTTTCCAGATTCCATTACTACAGAACCAACCAACTCTTTGATCTCGTCAAATTCCATTGGTGCGTTCATATCTCCCCCTGGAGTTACTACGTAACGATTATCTTCTGTTACGACCACTGTAGGGTCTACCTTATCCGCCATTTCTGGGAGATTTTCATCAGGATTTGGAAGATCCAATGGAGTTGTATCATTACTCATGATTGCCATGATAATAAAGAATATGAGCAGCAAGAAGACCAAGTCAGTCATGGACGACATTCCGCCCTCAATCTTAATCTTATTTTTTGAACCGAATCCCATAATCGTTTATTTTCCTGGTTGGTGCAACATATCCATGAATTCCAACGCGTCATTTTCCATTTGGTAAACTACTTTTCCAATCTGCGCGATCAAAAAGTTGTATCCGATATACGCTATAATACCAACAACCAGACCAGCAACTGTCGTTACCATCGAAGTCATGATACCTGGCGCAATCGTCGCGATACTCAACTCTGTTGAAGCTTGCAAGTCAATGAACACCATAATCATACCAACAACCGTTCCAAGGAACCCAATCATTGGGGCTGCTCCTGCTGCCGTTGCTAAGAAACTCAAGCGTTGCTCTAAACGTAAAATCTCTAGTTTACCTGTGTTTTCAATTGATGCTGAAATCGTTTCAATCGGTCGACCCAATCGAGAGATTCCTTTTTCAATCATTCTAGCCGAAGGAGAGTTTGAACGCGAGCAGTAATCTTTCGCTGCGTCAATCTTACCATCAACAATGTACTCTTTCACTTTGGAAAGCAAATTCTCCTCTTCTTTGGATGCTTTGCGCAATGCGAGGAATCGCTCAACGAACACGAAGATGGCATACCCAAGCATAAGGGCAAGCAAAATCATGATAATTAATCCGAACCACGTAGCACTTGCATCTTTGATGATTTGCCAAATTGGAACTTTGTCAACACCCGTTTCTGGTGCCGCACCTGTAGTGACTTGAAGTAAAAAAGATAAACTCATAATAATTCTATAACGTTAAGATGTTCAATTAAGTTACGGTAAGAGCAAATAAACTCCCGCTCCAGCCACATAGCCGACCAATGCCAACCACGCGATATTCTTTAAATACCAGAAGAATGAAATTTTCTCCATCCCCATGGCAACAACTCCTGCAGCCGATCCAATGATCAACATACTTCCTCCTGTTCCTGCTGCATATGCGATGAAGTGCCACACATGTGCATCCACTGCATATTCTGGGTTGTTTACATCAAACATTCCCATCGATGCGGCAACTAATGGCACGTTATCAATAACGGCTGATCCAGCTCCAAGAAGCATCACGAATAAATCGTTGTCCATTGAATTTTGTACATCTTGACCGAATGTAAAAATCATTCCAAGTGATTCAAGTGCTGCGACCGTCATCAAAATTCCTAAGAAGAATAGGATAGAAGGCATCTCAATTTTTGAAAGCGCCCCGAAAGTTGGACTGCTGTGATGACCTCCTTGACCATCCTCTTGATCTTCAACATTTGTCATTGAGAATTGACGAGCACTGATGAGTTCTGCAACTAAGGCCACAATACTCAATGAAAGCATCATTCCTACATATGGAGGCAAGTGCGTTACCGTTTTAAAGATTGGAACGAAAACGATCATTCCCAATCCTAAATACAACATTAATGGCCCGCGTTTGTTTTGTTCTCTTTCTTCTGCAGGTTTATCAAAGTTCCCTCTGAAAGCAGGCATGAAGCTCGCGATCAGCGTTGGAACGATCATACATACAAGCGATGGAAGGATCAAGTATTCGATCAGTTTAACCGTTGTTACTTTTTCATTCATCCAAAGCATTGTCGTCGTGACATCACCAATTGGAGACCAAGCCCCACCAGCGTTCGCTGCGATGATAATCATACCAGCGTACCAGATTCGAAGCTTTTTATCCTCGATGAGTTTACGAAGGATCGTGATCAATACAATCGTTGCTGTAAGGTTATCAATGATCGCAGAAAGGATAAAACCAAGGATACAAACGATCCAAAGTAGCGTACGTTTTTTATTCGTTTTGATGAAACTCTTGATCGTTGAGAAGCCGTCAAAGTGATCAATGATTTCAACAATAGTCATGGCTCCAACAAGGAAAATCAGGATCTCACAGGTCTTACCGAAGTGGTGGAGAAGTGTTCCTTCCATTAAGTGAAGACGTTCATCATGGAACTCCAAATACTCGGGAGAGTACGAGCCATCCGCTAGGTATTTAATGCCGTCAAATGCTTCAAGTGTCAACAGATGACTCCCGTGACTGTCGAACCAATTCGTGAAGCCGTCAATTCCAAATGCAACAAGTGCCCAAGCAAGTGCCATCATGAGCAATGCAGGAACCAATTTGTCAATTTTGAGGCTATGCTCTAAGGTGATTGCTAAATACCCGAGGATAAATACAACGAGAATGATCATTTCCATAAGTAGAAGTATTGAGTTTTAGTTTCGATTGAGTTATACTAGTTGATCCAAGGCTAAGGCAAATGCCGTTTTGGCAATTCCTGTTTTACTTGGGTTTGATTCTTTCGCGCGTTTCATCGCTTCGTAAATCGTATTGCTTGTATCTAAGAAAATTCCTTCGTCCGTGATAACGTCGAGATCAGTGCTCATCAAGTAAGCAAATACGCGCGCCATTCCACAGTTTGAAATGAAATCTGGAATAACAGAAAGGTGATTGTCGGCTTTGTCGGCGATTTGTCCAAAGAAGATTTCAGGATCTGCAAAAGGAACGTTTGCCCCGGCAGAAACAACTTCCATTCCAGCAGCAATCATTCTGTCCACTTGATCTTCAGTGATCAATCGTGATGCAGCACAAGGAATAAATACTTCTGCTTTCAAATCCCAAATTTTCGCATTTACGTCATCAAATGACAGCATATTCGGGTGACTTAGCTCGTTTCCATTTTTGTTGAGGAACAATTCGCGGATTTCTTCTAGTGAGAAACCGTCTTCGTTGATCAATCCACCAACGCGGTCAATGATTCCAACAATTTTCGCTCCTTCTTGGGCCAAATAGTAAGCTCCTGCAGAACCAACATTTCCCCAACCTTGAACAATTACACGCTTTCCTTTGAGATCACCTCCGTACAAATCGAAGTAGTGACGAACAGATTCTGCAACACCATACCCCGTAATCATGTCAGCGACGACATATTTGCGATCAACTTTTGGTGAGTACTTATCATCCTCGATTACCTTGAGAACTCCATGGCGCAATTGTCCAATTCGGTTGATTTTCTGAGCATCACGTGGTTGAAAGTGCCCGTTAAATACGCCCTCTTGAGGGTGCCAAACGCCACAATCTTCTGTAATTGGAATAACTTCGTGAATTTCATCTACGTTGAGATCACCACCAGTTCCGTAATAATGCTTTAACAAAGGCGTTACAGCTGCGTACCAGCGACGTAAAACACCATCTTTTCTTGGATCACGTGGATCGAAGTTAATTCCTGATTTCGCACCACCAATTGGAGGTCCCGCTACCGTGAATTTCACTTCCATTGTTTTGGCAAGTGATTCTACCTCGCGTTTGTCAAGGCCTTCTCTCATTCTTGTACCACCACCAGCGGCGCCACCACGAAGAGAATTAATTACAACCCAGCCTTCTGCTTCGGTTTCTGCATCTTTCCATTCGAAAACGATTTCTGGTCGTTTATTCTCGAATTTTTCAAGTAAATCTTTCATGTAATCCGTAACAATTTGCGAACAAAGTTAGCAAACTATTTCTTCTATGGATAGGAAACACAGAGCGATTATCAACGTACTTTTCAACGATTCGAAAATCGGATCATGGAGTATGTAAAACGCCACCTCGAACGGCTCTTTTAGCGCCTGTAACGGTGGAAATTGTATTGGGCTCTCCAGCTAAGTAGAGTGCGCCTAACAATCCGAAGATAATTGCCTCTTTGTAATCGATTAATTGTTCGTTCGGAATGATCACTTCTCCAGTAAATTCCTCTTTGATGAGTTCAATCAGGAAGTCATTTTTCGCACCGCCACCAGTTATGAGCACTGATTTTGCTGTGTTTTCGTTGAGCGCACGCCCAATTTGGTAGGCAATGTGTCGCGTCATTGTATGCAGAACGTTGCGTGGACTTTCATTTCCGTAGGATGAAATCAATGAACTAAAATTGTCTTTTAGCCATTCCGTTCCAATTGATTTCGGGTAGGGTTGAGCATAGTATTCGATGTCGTTCAGAATATCGAACATTCGCTCGTTCAGACTTCCGCTTCGCGCAAATTGACCATTTTCGTCGTAGGGCGTATTAAAATGTTCTTGGCAGTATTCGTTCAAGGGCAAATTCCCAGGCCCAATATCGAAGGCCACAACAGGATGCGTGTTGATGCATAAATTGGCAAATCCTCCAATATTCAAGAAGGAGTTGGCTTTGTTCGAGAAAAGCAGAGTATCTCCAATTGGTGCCAATGGCGCTCCTTGTCCTCCTTGAATAACGTCTTTCGTGCGGAAATCATTGATCACTTTTAATCCTGTAATTGAAGCGATTGTGGATCCGCAGCCAATCTGAAGGGTGAACCCATTTTGAGGTTGATGGAAAATAGTGTGTCCATGAGAAGCAATCGCATCGACTTCATTTTTGTCGAGATTGAAATCATCTACGAATTGTTCAATCATGTGCCCGAAGTACTTACCAAGGTGCTTGTCAAACATGTTGATTTGCTCCGCGGTAAATTTGACTGAATCTCTTAAAGCCTTGATGTAGTTATCGGTATAGGGATATGTTTTCGTTGCAAGCACTGAATGCGTCCACGTCTTGTCCTCTGATTGAGAAAACGAGGTATATGCGATGTCGACTCCATCCATGGAAGTGCCCGACATTAATCCTATGATTTTGTATGATTTCACCATGCTTTTAAAGTTAAAAATTTAAATGAAATATAAACGAAAGCGTTACATTTGCAGCGAATATATTTTCGCATTAAAAAGAATTAGATAGGATATGAACTTTGAGTTATCAGAAGAGCATCTAGCAGTAAAAGAGGCTGCAAGAGATTTCGCACAAAATGTATTGAAACCAGGTGTAATTGAGCGTGACAACGCGCAACGTTTTCCTGCTGATGAAATTCGCCAGTTAGGTGAGCTTGGGTTCATGGGAATGATGGTTAGTCCAGAATACGGAGGATCTGGAATGGATACGCTTTCCTATGTTTTGGCAATGGAGGAATTGTCTAAAGTTGATGCTTCTACATCTGTTTGTGTTTCTGTTAACAACTCACTTGTTTGTTGGGGATTGGAGACGTTTGGATCGGAAGAGCAAAAACAAAAATTCTTGGTTCCATTAGCGAAAGGTGAGAAAATTGGTGCTTTCTGTTTGTCTGAGCCAGAAGCTGGATCGGATGCAACATCTCAACGCACGACGGCTATCGATATGGGAGATCACTATCTCTTGAATGGTACAAAAAACTGGATTACCAATGGTTCTTCAGCATCGACATATTTGGTAATTGCTCAAACTGACGCTGAAGCAGGTCACAGAGGAATCAACGCCTTGATCATCGAGAAAGGAATGGAAGGATTTGTTATTGGAGCGAAGGAAGACAAAATGGGAATACGTGGTTCTGATACACACACATTGTTGTTCAACGATGTGAAAGTGCCAAAGGAAAACAGAATTGGTGAAGATGGATTCGGATTCAAATTCGCGATGAAAGTGTTGTCTGGAGGAAGAATTGGTATTGCAGCTCAAGCATTAGGAATTGCAGCTGGAGCGTTGGAATTGTCGTTGGCTTACTCGAAAGAGCGTAAAGCCTTCGGAAAAGAGATCTCGAAGCACCAAGCGATTGCTTTTAAATTGGCGGACATGGCTACTGATACGGAAGCAGCGCGTTTGTTGGTATACAAATCAGCATTGGATAAAGACAATGGTCGTAACTATGATCAATCAAGTGCAATGGCGAAATTGTTTGCTTCTCAAGTGGCGATGACACATACAGTTGAGGCTGTTCAAATCCACGGAGGATACGGATTCGTGAAAGAATACCACGTTGAGCGTTTGATGCGTGATGCGAAAATTACACAGATTTACGAAGGAACATCAGAAGTTCAAAAAATCGTTATTTCAAGAAATGTCTTGAAGGACTAATTGATTTACAACAATATAGAATTGAAAGCTCGAATCGAAGGATTCGGGCTTTTTTATTAACGCGGACTTCGGCTCCGCTCAGCCCTCAACTTTTTAGGGAGTTTACTTACGGGCTGAGGCTCTCTAAGCCCAAATCTATAACTTTTCCTCAGCTTTTTCCAAGCCAACACCTCTCGATCCCTTCAATAAAATCAATTTCTCGGACAGACCTTCTTTCGCTAAAAAGTCGTTCAATTCAGCTGTTGAGTCGAATTGTTGCAGAACAGCTGCCGAATGATGTTTCTTGAACGCATCTCCAACGGTATATCCCGTCAGATTCAATTCCTCAACCAGCTTTACTATTTCTTCGTGCTCTTTGCTTTCGTCCGCACCCAATTCATACATATCACCAATAATGAAGAGTTTGTTCGAGTGAGAATTGGCCGATAAACTTTCCAAGGCAACGCGCATACTTGTTGGATTTGCGTTGTAGCAATCCATAATCAGCGTGTTTTTGTCTGTTTTTTTGACTTGAGATCGGTTATTTGTGGGAGAATACTCCTCAACTGCGTCTGATATATCGCTTGCAGGCACATCAAAGACAATTCCGAAGGAAATAGCGGCTAAATAATTGTAGAAATTGTACTTCCCAATCATTTGCGTCTTCAAAACTCGTGAAGAATAGTCTTTATTCGTCCATTTCATCTCAACAAAAGGGGAGAGGTCGACTAATTCTCCTTGAACTTGTGCACTATTTGCTCCGTAAGTGAAGGTCTTTGTTCTTTTTGGGAGAGCATTCGTTAAAATATCATCATCAGAGTTATAAATAATCAACCCTTGTGATTTTTCAATTGATTCGTACAGTTCGCGTTTTGTTTTGAGAACTCCCTCGAATCCACCGAATCCTTCAAGGTGCGCCTTGCCAATATTTGTAATGATTCCGTGGGTTGGCTCAGCAATAGCGGACAATTCCTCAATGTCTTTGAATTTATTCGCACCCATTTCAATGATGGCAATCTCATGTTCTGCATTCATTCTTAGCAGGGTGAAAGGAACGCCTAAATGATTGTTCAGGTTTCCAATCGTCGCGAGAACATTGTATTTCTTTCGCAATACGGCGTGAATCAATTCTTTCGTTGATGTTTTCCCATTGCTGCCGGTAATTCCGATAATGGGGATGGAAAACTGCTTTCTGTGATGGTTCGCCAGTTCTTGGAGAGCTGCAACGCTGTCATTGACGAGCGTCATGTTCGAAGAGTCCGTGAAGAATTCTTCGTTATCTACAATCACATGCCCAGCACCTTGCTCTAGCGCTTTATTCGCGAAGGTATTTCCATCAAAATTTTCTCCCTTTATGCAAACGAAGAGAGAGCCTTGCTCAATCCTACGAGTATCTGTGCAGATTCCGCTCGATTGTAAAAACAAATGATATAGTGTTTCCATAGTTACAAAGGTATGCAGTGAGTCGTTTGGTTCAACTCCTAAGTCATCTTCCTTGTCAAAAGGGAAATGTGTAAAAGCAAGAAAGCCATCCCTAGGGACAGCTTTCTCAATATTTCTAAAGAATCAGGTTACTTCTTCTTTTTCTTTTTTCTTCCGTAGTTGAATCCAGTAGGGGAGCCAACTCTGTCCATCGCACATCTGAATCCGATAGCATCAGTAGCCTGATCTTCATCTAAGTAACGACGGTTACTAGCAACTAACCAGTAAGCTCTGTCTTTCCAAGAACCACCTTTGTAAACTCTTGACTTATCAGAGATCAATGTAGTTGGCCATGAAGTTCTATCACCAGGTTTAATTGGTTGTCCATCTAAGCTGTACTCTTCGTGCTGATCTTGGTACATAACCAATCGTGGGTCACGAGTTGCTTGGTTGATACCGTTCTTACGATCATCGTTAGCATAGAAGATTGAGCTTTCGATATCACCGTCTAAGTAATCAATGTAATCAGACTTGCGGTAGTTCAAGCGACCAATGTTCTCTTCTTGAGTTACACCACGGTACTTCAATTTCCCTGGAGTGTTCAAGATGAAATCATTGAATCCATCACGCAACATTGAGATAATCTCGAATGCGTACTCTTCACCGTCTGGACCTTCTCTGATTTCATCTGCGAAGATTCCATCGAATAAGTTATCCTGAATGTAAGCTGAAGCTTCGATATCGTGCTTTTCGTTTTTATATCCTAATGCAACATCAATAACTTCATTGATTGATCTCAATAATTGAAGTTCAATTGAATCTTTCACTTTTCCATGTGATACATAGAAAGGATCTGGAGCATAACCACTACGAGAAGGGTTACGTGATTGAATGTTTGCAGCCAATCCATCAGGGATAATTGTATCATTTGGATCGTGCTTGTCAGCAGAGATACGTTGGTAACGGATACGCTCGAACTCATTCAAGTATTCTTTCATTCCGTGCACATCGTAATCAACTTGTGCTGTTTTCAATTCAATGCTTCCTTCGTTGTTCAACAATTTAGTTTTGAACACGTTTCCACGGAAAGGGCGGAATTCATCGTAATCTTCGCTTGTCAAAGGACGGTATACATCCAATACCCACTCAGATACGTTTCCAGCCATGTGGTAAAGACCGTAATCGTTTGGCCAGTAAGACTCAACAGGAGCAGTTACATCGGCACCATCATTCAAGTTTCCAGCAACTCCCATGTAATCTCCACGACCTCTTACGAAGTTCGCACGGATCTGACCTGTGAATTGTGCTTCATCTTGACGAACCCAGTGTCCGTTCCAAGGGTAGAGGCGACGATCTGAAATATTCTCAGCACCTTCTTGTAAGTTTCCAATCAAACCTGATGCAGCGAATTCCCACTCTGCTTCAGTTGGTAGGCGGTATCGAGGTAGAAGAATTCCATCTTCCATACGTACGATACGTCTTCCTAATTTCTTACCATCTAAGTTCGATGGATTCAAATCTGTTACGTTTTTGATCAAACCTTCTTCATACTGACCAGCGTAGTAAGATTCAGTGTTGAATGTCGCATCATCACGTTGATCAATGTTGAAATCTAGAATTCCCTCACGGATAAGGATGTACTCGTTCACACGATCCGTTCTCCATTTACAGTAATCATTTGCTTGCAACCATGAAACTCCAACAACTGGGTAGTCACGGTACGCTGGGTGACGCAAGTAGTAATCAACGTATTTCTCGTTGAATCCTAATTTCGAACGCCATACCAATGTATCAGGCAATGCATTCTTATATACCATTGGGTACGTCTCGTTGTATGCACGAGAAATCCAGTACAAGTACTCTAACCAGTGGAAGTTAGTAACCTCCGTTTGGTCCATGTAAAAAGACGAAACAGTAACACGCTGTGCTTTGTTGTTCCAATCGTGCATTACATCTTGCTCGGCGCGTCCCATTGTAAATGTTCCACCCTCAACAAGAAGAAGACCAGGTCCAGTTTCTTGATCAACAAACGGTACCTTTTGGAAACCACCTGTCTTTGGACTGTTATAGTCCCAACCAGTCGTATTCGATGACTCTCTTGAACAGGAAGCAATGAAGAATGCTCCGACAAGCGCAACCGATAAATAGCTTAAGAATCGCATATTGTTATTTTTGGTTTTCATAATTCTAGATTCACAAATTTACTCATTACAACGGATCAGCAATAAATAGTTACAGTTTTTAGAAGGAAGGACAAGAGATAGTTCTAAATGAAAGCGGCTTATCCTTACAGTTAAAGTTAATTCCTAGTGAAATTTCGTGAGATCCTCCAGAAACTCCGTTGTTCAATTTTGATACGGTTACATCGTAACTGTACCCCAATTTAAATTTGCCAGTGTTGACTCCAATAGCTAGGATGAATGCGTCTTTGTTACGGAACCAAGCTCCAACAGTGAACGCTCCATACTTCACGTACGTACCAATATTGATCTCTTGAAATCCGTTTTGATATTGATAAACAATATTCGGCATGATCGAAGTAGAGTTCGCGTATTGCGATTTTTTTCCAAGCTTAATTTCCGCTCCCATGTGTCCCGTAAAACGCATTGGAAGTTTAGAATCACCGATAATCATCGATTCATTTGGTCTATTCAAGTGGTGAACAGCTCCTCCGAAGAAGAAATTCTTGCTGTAACCAACAAATCCAGCCGAAGCATCAAAGAAATACCTTGAACCACCTCTTGGAACATCTCCCGTGGCGTAAATAAATCCACGTCGTGGATCGATCATGTCACCAAATGTCAATTTATCCCAATCGACAGTTTTGTTAAACATTGCAGCTCTAGCTCCGAAAAGCATGGAAAATTTTCTATTCACTTTCAAGTGGTAAGAATAAATCAACCCAAGCATAGTTGTGTTGATTGTTCCTTGCGCTTGTCTGTCATGCATACCAATTACACCAATTCCTCCTGAGATATTCTTGAAGTATTGATCGTAGGATGCACTGTAAGTGACATAGTTTCCTGTGAGGTTCGGCCACTCGTTTCTGTAGTTCATTCCAACCCTAGGGCAACCATTAGACCCAGCAAAAGCAGGGTTCAGGTAGATTGGGTTCGCATAAAACTGTGTGAACTGAGGGTCCTGTGAATAGACATTGCCAGCAGCTAGGCTGAACAGGCTAAAAGTTAGTAAAATTTTGATACGTCTCATTAAATCGGTTAAAGGTGATCCGATTAGTCTATAACGGGATTCTTAAAATAAAGTTACAAATATTACAAAATGCATATAATATTCAAAGAATTGTTCCGTTTTTTTGTTTGATGAGAAAAGACACTGATATTTGCAATATGAAAATACGCACTTCGTTTAATTCATTTTTTGGGCTGATTATTTTACTAAACTGTTTAGTTTGGGCAAATCAAGCAATTAGCCAGCAGAATAAAGTACTCGATATTCCATGGGAAAAACCGGTGGAGATTTATGAGGGCGAAAACGCCATTACAATACCGCAAATTAAAGGTCAAATTTTAGACGGAAAACGTCCGAATTTTTTCTGGAGAGAAGAGGTTACTTCGAGTGCCATCACGGAAATTGATCTAGAAATTAAAGGTACTTCACCTGCAAATTCGCAAGAAATTGCCTTTTTGAATAGCCAATACATCGAAATTGGTGAACCAGAATACACGATTACCATTTCAAATGCTGCTTCGGAAAGACATGCAGTGCTCAACATGATGCCGTTCATGAGAGTGGGGAACCAAATTCATCGAATCACGCAGGTGGAAATCAAATTTTCAAAAGGAGTTCCTGCGCAAGCATGGGTTCAAAAGGACTTTGCTGCTAATTCTGTTCTGCAAAGTGGATCGGGAGTTTGGATCAAAATTGCTGTCACAGAAGACGGGGTGCATAAAATTGATAGAGACTTTCTGGATACTCGATTAACTCCTCTAGGAATTAACATCAATACAGTGAACCCTGATCACATCAACATTTTTGGCAACGGAGATGGGCGTTTACCGGAATTAAACAGTGATCCACGCACAGATGACTTAGCGAAAAACGCAATCCAAATTGTTGGAGACGCCGATGGATCATTTGATTTTGGTGATTATATCCTGTTTTACGCTTGGGGACCAAACAGAACGAACGTTGCAGGAGGTGAATTGACGCAGGATCGAAATACTTACTCGAACACATCTTGCTACTTCATCAATGTAAACACCGAAGCAACACCACTTAGGGTAGCATCGATTCCCAATTCATCGAACTCAGTTACGAACTCAATTTCTACCTATTCTTACTTTCAAAAACACGAGACAGAGTCTGTTTCACTTGTAAAAGGAGGGAAGCGTTTTTACGGAGAAGTATTCGATACGCAGTTGTCTCAAACTTTCTTGATGAGCGCTCCAAACGTCGATGCATCCACTCCAGCATCTTTCAAAATATTCTTTGCAACAAATGCCAATTCTGGTGCCGGTAACACACACAGCTATAGTGTAAACGGAGTTCAAATGGCATCGTCTGCTCTTCCTACTTTAGGTTCGGATTACGCGCGTGGTTCGGAAACGTTCCAGTTCCCAAATCCTGTGGCTTCAATGGGGCTGCAAATGACCATCACGCGTTCTTCGCCATCGGTTTTAACCTACTTGGATTACATCGAAATGAATGCGCGTAGAGGTTTGGTGATGACTGGAAATCAATTCAACTTTAGAGATATTCCTTCTGTGGGAACTGGTAATGTTGGTGAATTTGCGATAACGGGACTGCCAGCTAGCGGGTTCGTTTGGGATGTTACTGATCGACATCTTCCGAAACTCATTAACGGTGCAACGGTTGGATCAACGTATAATTTCAATGCGGATGTAGATTCTCTTCGCGAATTTGTAGCGTCCGATGGAATCGTATTTAAAATACCAACTTTCGTTTCGAATGTTGATCCTCAAGACCTTCACGGACTGGCACAAGCCGATTATTTAATTGTGACGAACAAAACATTCACTGCTCAGGCAGATCGTTTGGCGAATCTTCACAGAGCAAATGGATTGACGGTTCATGTTGTAACTTCGGAACAAGTGTACAATGAGTACAGTTCTGGGGCGCAAGATGCTACAGCGATTAAAATGTTCGCGAAAATGTTTTACGACAGAGGAGCGCTTGCTCCAGAGACACGTCCTAAACATTTGTTGATGTTCGGAGATGGAACTTTTGATCACAGAAACCTCGTTTCGAATTCAAATTACCTTGTGACGTATCAAGTGGATAATTCAGAAAACCACATTGCAGCGCTCGTAACGGATGATTACTTCGGCTTACTTGATGATTCTGAATCAATCGGGGCGAATGATGAAATGGATATTGGCGTTGGTCGATTGCTGATCTCGTCTACGGAAATTGCGAGAGAGCAAGTCGATAAGATTGAGCACTACATGAGAAACGGCTCGGCATTGTACTCAACAGAGAACACCAACTGTGCCTCGGACGACGGATCAACGACTTTTGGTGACTGGAGAACGAAATATGTTCAAGTTTCAGATGATGAGGAAAACGGTTATTTCTTGAACATTGATTGTGAACCAGCCTACGATTACCTCAAAGCGAATCACCCAGAAATCAATGTTGATAAAATTTATTTGGACGCATTCCAGCAAGTGACAACTGCAGGTGGTGCAAGATATCCTGATGTTATTGATAAAATCAACGATAGAATGGAACGCGGAGCTTTAGTGATGAACTACGTTGGTCACGGTGGAGAAGTAGGAGTGGCCGAAGAGCGCGTAATTACTGTGCCGCAAATCCAAGGCTGGAAGAACATCGATCGACTTACCTTGATGGTTTCAGCAACCTGTGAATTCACTAAATACGATGATCCAGATCGCGTTTCAGCAGGAGAGTGGGCATCGTTGAATCCTTATGGAGGTGCTATTGCCTTAATGACAACGACGCGTTCAGTTTTCTTTGGAGTAAATTCAGCGACTATTTCTGAATTCATTCGACGAGTATTCGAGCGAGATGCGAATAACGAGCCTTACACGTTCGGAGAGATCATGCGATTGACGAAGAACAATTCCGGTTCATCGAATAATCGACGAAGCTTTACCTTGATTGGTGATCCTGCCCTTCAAATTGCGATGCCAAAAATGAATATCGTTACCGATAGCATAAATGGACTGAGTCCAGCACTTGTCGAGGATACGTTGAGTGCTTTAAGCAAAGTAACGATCAAAGGTCATCTGGAGGATTTCACTGGTTCCGTACTGAATTCATTCAACGGAGTAGTTTATCCTACAGTGTTCGATAAAATCAAGATGCAACAAACCTTAGGGAATGATCCTTCTTCGCCAGTAGTTGATTTTGAACTTCAAAACAACAAGGTGTACAGCGGAAAAGCGAGTGTAACGAACGGTTACTTCGAGTTCTCTTTTGTAGTTCCGAAGGATATTAACTATTCAATTGGACTAGGGAAATTGAGTTATTATGCGGAAAATGGATCAATCGACGCGATTGGCTCTGATACACGCGTTAAGATTGGTGGAATTGATCCGAACGGAATAAACGACGTTGTTGGTCCTGATATCGAATTGTATTTGAATGATGAAAACTTCGTAAGCGGCGGTATTTCTGATGAAACGCCAATTCTAATCGCGAAAATATTCGATGAGAACGGTGTGAATACGGTTGGAAACGGAATCGGTCACGATTTAATCGCTGTTTTGGATGAGGAAACAGGAGATCCAATTGTGTTGAACGATTACTACGTTGCCGATTTAGATTCTTATCAATCTGGAGAAATCCGATACAATTTTACGGAACTTGAACCAGGCCCGCACACGCTTTCTTTGAAAGTATGGGATGTAAACAATAATTCGTCTGAAACAAGCATTGAGTTTGTTGTTCGAGCGAAGGAAAACGTTGAGTTGGATCACGTGTTAAACTACCCAAATCCATTTACAACAAGCACTGAGTTCTTCTTCGAACACAATCAAGCATGTGTTGATTTAGACGCTCAAATTCAAATCTTCACTGTTTCAGGGAGATTGGTAAAAACGATTAACGAATCTGTTTTGTGCGATGGATTCCGATCAAAAGGAATTCACTGGAATGGTTTGGATGACTTTGGAGATCAATTGGCGAAGGGAGTTTACGTGTACCACGTCAAAGTGAGAACGCCGGAAGGTGAAATAGCGGAAAAAACAGAAAAATTGGTGATTTTAAGGTAAGTGGTACAATAAAGGATGTCCATTTACGTATATTTGCCAGTTGTAAGTGATTATAAATTATGATGAATAAAATTAGAAATACAGTAATCTTCACATTCGTAGCCTTTTCGGGTATGAGTCAAGTGAACCAAAGTAACCTAGATGGCGGTAGTCTTGGATTAAATACGATTACTACAGCCGTTCCATTCATGTCTATCACACCAGATTCAAGAGCTGGAGCGATGGGAGACGCTGGAACTGCACTAAGCGCTTCAAGTACATCAATTTACTGGAATACATCAATGTTGACTTTCGCTGAAGAAAAATCAGCAATTAGCATTTCTTACACACCTTGGTTGAGACAATTGACGAATGATATTCACTTATCGTATTTGTCAGGTTACTACAAAATCAATGACCGTCACGCTGTTGGTGGATCATTGCGCTACTTCAACCTTGGAGAAATCACTTTCACAGACGAATCAGCAAACATTATTCGAGAAGATAAGCCTAGTGAGTTTGAAATCACTGGAGGATACGCTTTCCGCTTGTCAGATAAAATGAGTGTTGGAATCAACGGGAAATTTGTTTACTCGAACTTAACAGGTGGTTTGCCTGTGGCGGGAGTTGAAACGAAGCCTGGTGTTGCCGGAGCTACAGATATCTCTTTCACTTACAGTGATGACGATGCGAAAATTGGTTCAACTCGAGGAACATACAACTTTGCTGCAACGATTAACAATGTTGGTAACAAGATAGCCTATTCAAGCGTGAGCAGTGGATTTAGAGATTTCCTTCCAATGAACTTGAAAATTGGAAATGCCTTCGTTGCAGATTTTGATGCTTACAACAAAGTGACGTTCTCACTCGATGTTCAGAAATTACTCGTTCCAACTCCACCAACGTATGCAGTTGTTGATGGCGAAACGGTTCGAATTGCTGGTAGAGATAATAATGTTGGTGTAATCTCAGGAATGTTGCAATCGTTCTATGATGCGCCAGGTGTAGTCTTAACTGACGAAGTTTCTGGAGATTACCTTCAAAACGAAGATGGTTCATACCAAATCAAAAGCGGATCGCGTTTCTTAGAGGAATTAACTGAAATCAACCTCGCTGCAGGTATGGAATGGTGGTACAACGATGTATTCGCTCTTCGTGGAGGCTTCTTCTTTGAGCACAATAATAAAGGAGCAAGACAATACTTCAACTTAGGAGCAGGTTTCAAATACAATAAATTCGGAATTGACATCTCTTACCTTGCGGCATTGAAAAGAAACAATCCTTTAGCGAATACGCTTCGTTTCACACTACGAATGGTGTTAGGAGATTCAGATTCTAGTTCATCAACTGCACCAGAATAGAATGAATCTTAGGATTGGTTACGGAATCGACGTTCACAGATTAGAAACTGGAATCCCATTATTTCTTGGCGGAATTCAAATTGAATCCGATTTAGGTGCTGTTGGCCATTCAGATGCTGACGTACTTTTACATGCGATTAGCGACGCCCTGCTCGGTGCAGCAAATCTGCGCGATATCGGTTATCACTTTTCAGATACAGATCCTCAGTTTAAAGGAATAGACAGCAAAATTCTTTTGAAGCGTGTGATGGAGTTGGTCTTTGAAAAAGGCTACAAGGTTGTGAATATCGATAGCACGGTAATCATGGAGCGACCGAAACTCAACCCGCATATTCCTGCCATGCAAAAGGTCATTGCTGAGATTCTTCAGGTAGATCTTGACGCAGTTTCAATCAAAGCTAGCACTCATGAAAAAGTAGATTCCTTTGGCGAAAGCAGAGCCGTTAAAGCGTATGCAGCGTGCCTATTGACCTCTGATTAATTTCTGCCGTTTTATTTCCTCGAATTCTTAAATATTACCAACTTTTTCCTACTTTGTAGATAAACTGCCCTATTTGGAAAAGTATGCCAATCCTGTAAAGGATCGTTTTAAGCTCGCGATGATACCTTCTTTGCTTTTGGGGGTGTTAACGAATGTGCATATAGGCATAATCATTCTGAATACTGACTTCCCACTATTACTGCTTTCACCGTTTATTGGGACGATATTCTTTCTTCTAGCTTATAACAGATTGAAACAGTCGAAAATTTCGGCAAAAAGTGCATTCATAGCGGGTGCAATTATCGTTACGTTTGAAGTAATAATTCACACCTATTTTTTTGGTTGGGGGGCGGGTTTCTATTTCTTCCTTTTCCTTCTTCCATTGGTGTTTTTACTAGAATCCAATTGGACCGTTTGGGGAATAGTTCTGTTTAATTTTCTTGTTTTCGGAGTGATCATTAGTCTGAAATTCGGAATGAACTATACTACCCATCCCAGTGTGCTCGATGAATATTCAACACGGATTGTTTCTTATCTCAATGGCGCACTGACAGGACTTGTCGCGGTTGCGATTGTCATATATAGCAGCAAGGCTTTGAGTAAACGTGATCAGCTCCTGATGGAGATTATTTCCGATCTGGAAATTAGTAATCGAAAAATCGCGAAACAACATGATAATCAGAAGATTCTTTTGAAGGAAATCCATCATCGCGTAAAGAACAATTTGCAAATTATTTCATCGCTACTCTCGCTGCAATCGAGCAATTTAGAAGACGATCGGATTTCAGGAGTGCTCAACGAAAGTAGAAGTCGCGTAGAAGCAATTGCCCTCATTCATAAAAAACTCTATCAAGATGAAAGTGGCGGGAACGCTGTAGATTTTAAAGCCTATTTGGAAGATTTCATCGTGAAGCAGAGAATGCTCAACCCTAGAATCAAATTCGACCTCCGTGCAGAAGAACTTATCTTGCATTTGGATATTGCTGTTCCACTCGGTTTAATTGTTTCAGAGCTGATTACAAACGCGGTTAAGCACGCTTTTGAGGGTCTTGATGTCCCCAAAGTTACGATCCAACTTGTGGGCCTTGGCGATCATTTCGAATTGTGGGTGAGAGACAATGGAATCGGACTTTCAGACGATTTCGACTTCAATTCAAATGAGCTAGGATTGGGAGCCGATATCATAGTTGCTCTGACCGATCAAATTGACGCGCAAATGAGTTTCTACAATAAAAAAGGAGCCAGTTTCAAAATTTCATTCGAAAATAAGGCACTCGATTAGTTCAGATAGTTCATGAAAAAATCGAACTCGGGTTCCATGTTTCTCCAACTCTTTTATCTTTGTCATAGAAATTGAATTTTATGAAAGTAAACCCTCAATATAACACCAATGAAGCACTACTTGACTTGTACAACAAGCCACTTTTGGAACTCGTTTTCGAAGCGGCAACAGTGCACCGTCAACACCACGACCCAAAAGAGGTTCAAATGTCTTCTTTGTTAAGCATTAAAACTGGCGGGTGCCCAGAAGATTGCGGTTATTGTCCACAAGCGGCGCGCTACCACACCGATGTTGATGCGCACAAATTAATGACGGTAGAGTCCGTATTGGAACAAGCAAAAAATGCGAAGGAAAATGGTTCTTCTCGTCTGTGTATGGGAGCTGCTTGGAGAGAGGTTCGAGACAACAAGGATTTTGACAATGTAATCGAAATGGTTCAAGGTGTGAATGCCTTGGATATGGAGGTTTGTTGTACGCTTGGAATGATGTCTGAAGGTCAAGCGAAACGTTTGAAAGACGCTGGTTTGTTCGCTTACAATCACAACTTAGATACTTCGGCAGATTATTACGATGACGTGATTTCAACGCGTGAATACGAAGATCGCTTAAATACAATTGATAATGCCCGTAAAGCAGGAATTTCTGTTTGTTCTGGAGGGATCATTGGAATGGGTGAAGCGGTTGAGGATAGAATCGGATTGTTGATGAGCTACATGCAAATGGAAACTCCACCAGAATCTATTCCGATTAATGCGCTCGTTGCCGTTGAAGGAACACCAATGGCGGAACAAAAGCCGATTGAACAGTGGGAAATGATTCGAATGGTTGCGACTACAAGAATTGCTTTTCCTGAGTCTGTAGTGAGACTTTCGGCTGGACGTACAAAAATGAACATGGAAGGACAAGCACTTTGCTTTATGGCAGGAGCGAGTTCTATTTTTGCTGGAGACAAGTTGTTGACAACGCCGAATCCTGAATATAATGAGGACATGGAAATGTTCAAAATCCTTGGATTGACACCAAAACAAGCCTTTGCAGACGGTGAGAAGCCAGAAACTAAAGAAGACGCAATTATCGTTGCACGTAAAGAAAAAGAGCGTTTGCGTGAAGAGGAATTAGCGGCAGCTCGATTGAAAGTGAAACCAGAAGGATTTCAACCACGTAAAGTGACGATTGTTGAGTAATACCAACTTGTTTGGACAAGAAACTACATAAGAAATTACAAGATAGAAGAGAAAAGGGGACATTGCGTTCCCTTTCTTCGTTTGATGGAATGATTGATTTCGCATCGAACGACTACCTGGGTTTTTCAAAGAACAATTTGTTGCATTCGGATTTGTCAGAACAAGGAGCGACAGGATCACGATTGATTAGTGGTAACAGAAATACTATCGAAGAGGTAGAGTCTAAATTGGCGAGCTTTTTTGATGCTGAAGCTGCGCTTTGTTTCAATTCTGGTTACGACGCGAATATTGGAGTATTTAGTTCAATTCCTCAACGGGGAGACATTATCTTGTACGACGAGTTCATTCATGCTAGTGCAAGAGATGGAATTCGGCTTTCGCTTGCTAAATCTTATGGTTTCAAGCACAACAATCTGAATGATCTAAAACGACTCTTGGATCTGAACAAGGAACAGACAGTCTACATCGCAGTGGAGAGCTTGTATTCCATGCATGGAGATCTTTGTCCACTTGATCAGATAGTTGAACTCGCAGAGCAACACAGTGCCTTTCTGATTCTTGACGAAGCACATTCCGCGGGAATCTTTGGGACGAGTGGAAGAGGATTCGCACAGGCGCATGGGGTACACTCAAAATGCTTTTTGCGATTAGTTACCTTCGGTAAAGCTTTTGGTACGCACGGTTCCGTGGTTTTGTGTTCTGGTGAGTTGAGAGAATTCCTCGTCAATTTTGCACGATCGTTCATTTATACGACAGCACTTCCAGTTTCCGCTTATCACAAAATGTTAAAGGCTGTCGAGCAGGAAAGCATTGATGAACTGGCAGCACGTCTGCAAAGCAGGATTGCTTATTTCAGAAAGAACCTCACGGATTTCAATCTATCTGCAGCTTCCAATTCTCCGATTCAATTCATCAAGTTCAGTAATTTGGACCAATTACGAGAAGCAGAACAAGCCTTACTTGATGCAGGAATCTTCGCAAAAGCGATTTACGCGCCAACAGTTCCCGAAGGAAGCGAAGGCTTAAGGGTTTCACTGCATGACTTTAACTCAGAAAAGGAAATCGATGCACTCATTCGCATTATCTCGGCATAAAATGATAATTTCGAGCTGGATAATTTTACACAAAAGGATTTCATGGGATTTGCAGATACTTTAAAACGTAGAAAATGGTTGGTCATTGGTGGGACAACCTTAGTAGTACTTCTCGTCCTATTCATCTATTTTCGATATGCCTTTGTTTACAGTGAAGGAACGCGGGTAGGCATTATCTATAAGTTCTCGAAAAAAGGAACGATTTTCAAAACCTACGAAGGAACAATGATGTTGCCTGGCATTCGCAATAAGAGCAAATCAATTTCCACAAATACCTTCAATTTCTCAGTTACAGACGAAGAGTTGGCGAAAACATTGATGAAAAGTCAAGGGATGGAAGTGGAGCTGCATTATTCTTATTACAACGGCGCTTTGCCTTGGAGAGGTGACAGCTACGACGAAGAGGATGGTCAGTACATCGTGGACAAATTAGTGCGCATAAAAGATAAAAATCCAAACGGCTACGGGTTGTAACCCAGTGTGAGCGTCCAGTGTCAGTGCGTTTTCCAACCTCACTCTCCCTTAAAACAACCCCTCCCTCTCACACTTATTTCTCACTCTTACACTTCAAACAAGTCCCCTCACTCAAAAAAAACACAAAAAATTCACCTCTCTAACTCCTTAACCACCAAACAATTCGACGCGTCGACGTCAAAATAAACTATGCATGAATAACAAATTGTTAATAACTCTTTGGCAACGGATTTTAAACTAAAACCTTTTAGATGTATATTAATAGTACTTGAAGTCAATTCAAGTTCGAAGACGAATAAACTAAACTGCACGTTATGAAATTGATCCTTCTTTTCTTAACAGTACTTCTTTGTAACTCAATCAATGCCGCGGAAGGGTATTTTTACTCACCGAAAGTTGATAGTTCAGAAGAATCATCCATTCTGTTTGTGCAGATGAAAGCTGTCTCATCTTCTAAAATTGTTCATTTCAGCTGGGAAGTAGAGGAAGAACAAAATGGCGATCATTTCGTGGTGGAAAAATCAATCGATGACGGAACAACGTGGGCGCGTGTTTCACGAGTGGAATCAATCGGGAATCACAAAGAAAGACATACCTACAAAATCTCGGAAATCAATATGATTGAAGGGATTACGGAATATTTCAGAGTGCGCAGAGTAGATGTCGATGGCGAAACGAAAGTGCTCGATGCAATCAATATCAATCATCCGATTTTATACAATATGAAGCTCATTCCTAATCCAAAGAATGTGCGAAAAGCAACGACAATTTCTTGTGAGTCTCTTATTTGTTCGGATGGAGTAATGAAGGTTTATAACAGCGATGGTGAGCTCATTCAAGATCGTAAGCTCAACTTATCCAAGGGATACAATCGTTGCCAAATTGAAGTGAAAAAGCTAGAGCCAGGTGAGTACCGGGTTTCCATTTACGATGAGTTTGATAATAAATTGACGAAAAGGTTGGTGGTTCACTAACTGTCAACAAAAAAACCATCCGTTCGATAATTTGAACGGATGGTTTCCAATTAGTTTATTTCTGAGCTTACTTGTCTACTTCAACAGCAGCCATTTCTTCAGATTTGTATTCACCAGCATCCAATTTTTCTTTCATCTTGCTGAATGTTTCAATCGTGTACTGAACATCTTCCAAAGTATGCGCAGCTGTTGGGATCAAACGAAGCATGATCACATCTTTCGGTACAACTGGGTAAATCACAATTGAACAGAAAATGTTGAAGTTTTCACGAAGGTCAAACGTTAAGTTTGTTGCCTCAGCTAAGTTTCCTTCCAAGAAAACGGGAGTCACACATGAGTTCGTTTCACCAATGTTGAATCCATTTTCAACCAATCCTTTTTGCAAAGTCGTTGAGATTTCCCACAAACGGTTTTTATGCTCAGGCTGAGTTTTCAATAATTCAAGTCGCTTGCGTGCACCTACAACCAATGGCATTGGAAGAGATTTAGCGAATACTTGCGAACGCATGTTGTAGCGCAAGAATTCAACCATGTTTTCTTCACCACAAATAAATGCACCAATAGAAGCCATCGATTTTGCGAATGTTCCAAATAAGATATCAATCTCGCCGTGAACACCTTGCTCTTCTCCAGCACCTTGTCCTCTTTCACCACGCGTACCAAAACCGTGAGCGTCATCAACAAAGATTCGGAAGTTGTATTTCCCTGATTTTCTGAAATCAATTAATTCTTTCAATTTTCCTTGGTCACCTGCCATTCCGAAAACTCCTTCGGTAATTACAAGGATTCCACCTCCAGTGTTGCTAACGATTTTTGTAGCACGCTCCATTTGCTTATCGAAGCTCTCCATGTCGTTGTGCTTAAATACAAAACGCTTTCCAGCATGAAGTCTCATTCCGTCAAGGATACAAGCATGTGATTCGCTATCGTAAACGATGACATCATTTCTGTCAACTACGGCGTCAATTGCTGAAACCATTCCTTGGTATCCGAAGTTGAGAAGAATCGTATCTTCCTTTTCCATGAAGTCTGAAATCTCAGATTCCAACGCTTCGTGTTCGCTTGTTTGACCAGTCATCATTCTTGATCCCATTGGATAAGCCAATCCCCATTCTGCAGAAGCATCGGCGTCTGCTTTACGAACTTCAGGGTGGTTCGCCAATCCTAGGTAATTGTTAACTGACCATACGAGACATTCTTTTCCTCGGAAAATCATTCTGTTTCCAATTTCACCCTCCAACTTAGGGAACATAAAATATCCTTGAGTACCCTTTGAATGTTGTCCTAAAGGACCTCTATTCTTTCTAATTTTGTCAAATATATCTTGAGCCATAGAATTTTTTTTGCGCAAAACCCTTGATTTTACTGGGTCGCGCGTATTTTCAGCTACAAAAGTAGTGGTTTTTCAATAAACCGTACTTTTCTACTCCAATTTTTATCAACAGTGCTTATGGAATAAGCTGATCTAAAGTATTAGAATTCTATGCCTTTGATAATAGGGGCACTATCACGAATTTCATAGCGAATGCCCACAGTTGTGAAAAATGCTCTATTGTCGGACAAACTTGTTCATTTAACTTAAAAATGACGCTTTCAGTAAGATTTTACCTGCTGATTCCGTATCTTCGTTAGAATGTTGACACGTCTACTCTCAAGCTTAATTGTGTTTGCTGCCACTAGTTCAGTGCATGCTCAGTGGGAATGGGTGGACAATTCCAACGGCAGTAGTAACTACGCTAGAATTGAGGACGTTGCAGTAGACAGCATACGTGATGTTGTTTATGCTGTAGGCTTTGTTGATGGTAATCCAAATTTTCCTGAAATCCCTAATAGCGACTATAACGGTCAAGATGATGGAGTTGTTATGAAGTACGACCTAGACGGAAATGTCGAGTACGGGTTTCTTATAGGAGGGGCAGGTGATGATAGAATTCATGGAGTCACCGTCGACCAAAGCACAGGGAATATTTTTGTCACAGGATATATTGAAGGTTCAGGAGTGAATCTTTTTGGAGCTGCGACTGGAACCTCGAGCGTTGTGAGTACCACCTACGGCGGAGAAGATGCCTTCGTAGCCATGTACAATATTTTTGGACAATTGGTTTGGTACAATGTTTTTGGTGGATCTGATCTAGATCGCGGAATGGACATTGCCATCAATTCGTCGGCCGTTTACATTACCGGAGTTTACACGAATTCAGGAGGCCCATCATCGTTTCCTTCATCAATTTCCGCAAATAGCGCTGTCAATAATTTCGTAGCAGCACTGGATAAAACAACTGGAGGTACACTTTGGAACGCAGCGCAAGGTTCAAGTGCAGATGATTATGAAGTTCCGTCGTTTACTTTTAATTTGACACGAACCGGAATCACCGCAGATAACAATGGAGTTTACGCAGTAAATTATTTCTACGGAAGCAGCTATGATATTTACAATTCATCTGGTATTCTCTCAGCTTCTATAGCTGACCCCAATAACTCTAACAAGGATTTTGTTGTCACGGCATACTCAAATACGGGAGCTTACAACTGGTCCGCTTTGTACGATAATTTAGGTGATGAAGTTAATGGGCTAGATATTACAAACGATTGTGATGGCGTCTATGTTACAGGTACCTTGCACAATGGAAGCATTACTCCAGATGGCACTGCTATTAGCTCTAATCATGATGATATTATCATCTCAAAACTCAATAAATCGAGCGGGAGTGAGATTTGGCTCAAGGAATTCGATTCCAACTATGACCACATTGACTATTTTCTTGGTCTGCACGCTGACGGTTACGGAAACTTATATGCAGTAGGAAGATTAAGAGGGACAAGCTTGTCCTCGGGTACCGATTTTAGCTATACGGGAGGAGCTTCGGGCAGTGAGGTGATGATTGCGCACTATCATACCGATGGAACGTATCAAAATTTTGAAGTGATTCCTTCATCTACCTATTCTTGGGCGATGAGTATTGACACCTACAAGACTGAAAAATACGTCATCGGAGGATATTACAACAACACCATTACATTCGGGACAATTGTTCCCAGCGTGACAACAGATAATGCCTTTGTAGCAACTAGAACGCTCGACCCGATTGTGACTTATACGTCCAATTCAGGAGGAAACTTTGCTGGATATCCAGTTATTTGCCAGTCCGAAGCAAATCCTATCCCAACAATTAATGCTCCTTTGGGAGGTACCTTTACCGGTCCGACGGAAGTGGTGTTTGCAGATGTGAATACGGGTGAAATTAATTTAGCGGCATCAACTGCGGGGGGACCTTACACAATTACTTACGGTGGTTATCCACTAACATGCGAGGGTTCATGGTCGACAATCATTTATATTGAAACGGATGGGGACGCGACATTTACTTTTGGTGCTACTCAATTTTGTAACAATGAGTCCAACCCGCTTCCAACTTCGATCAACGAACCGGGTGGAACCTTTACTGCTGAATCAGGATTGGAGTTAGCGGATGCCACTAACGGCGAAATCGATTTGGCATTATCTACTCCTGGCGGAACTTACTGGCTAGTTTATACTACACCTGGATTGGTTTGTCCTGATAGTGATTCGATTCAAATTACCATTAGCCCGATTCCAGATGCGAGTTTCGGATATAACCAAGTCGTGTACTGCTCTGGTACAGGAACGGAACTTCCTAGTTTCATCGTAACGCCTGGAGGTGCTTTTACAAGTTCAGCGGGACTTATCGTCAATGGTTCAACTGGAGAAATCGACTTGGATAATTCAATACCTGGAGGACCATATGATGTGCAGTACATAGTGAATAATGGGAGTTGCGACGATACGGTTACCGTAGCAGTGACAATTACTCAAAGTGAGGACCCAACATTCACCTACGCCAGTGCAATACTCTGTGCCAATGATCCAAATGTATTGCCGACTTCCATCACAACACCGGGAGGTGTGTTTTTTGCTCCAGCAGGTCTTACAGTAGCGAACGCTTCGACTGGAGAAATTGAAGTAAGTACCTCAATACCTGGTGGACCTTATCAACTTTATTATACGACTGATGGAACATGTGCCGCAACTGACTCTTTAGAATTCTACATTGTCGCTTCCCTTGATCCAACATTCGCATACTCTCAAGCGAATTATTGCAGTGGTGGCGGAACGGTATTGCCGAGTGTTGTTGCATCTCCTGGAGGCACATTCAGTGGTCCAGTTGGAATAGTATTTATTGATAGCGTAACGGGTGAAATTGACCTGAATGCTTCAACAGTTGGCGGTCCCTATTCAATCCAATACTTGGCAGGGATAGCACCATGTCAAACATCAACAACATATAATATTACAATTGATCCCGCTGATGATGCGAGTTTCTCTTACGCAGCAAGCAATTTTTGTCAAAACGAAGCGGATCCTTCACCGACGGTCATCGCGACCTTAGGCGGGACGTTCACTTCAACTGTGGGACTCGTGTTTAATACCTCAACTGGTAAGATTGACGTTTCGGCCTCTGCTCCCGGTCCATACACGCTGGTTTACACCACTGCAGGCGCTTGTCCCTCGATTGATTCTGTGGTCATTTACATTGAGGACACACCTGATCCTTCATTTGCTTACGCACAAACGGCATATTGCGTCAGCGATCAGAACCTAGCTCCGATTTCTATAGCGACCGTTGGAGGAGTATTCTCATCTTCTCCAGGACTTTCCATCGATTCATCTACAGGTGAAATCAATTTGGCCAACTCAACCGCAGGATCAACCTATACGATTCAATACATTGTTTCAAATGCCTTTTGTCAGGATACCGCAACATTTGACATCACGATTATCGGACAAAACTCAGTGTCTGTGGAGTATTCTGCGAATGACTATTGTGTTTCCGATGGGAATCAAGTTCCTCTAATTACCGGAGCTACAGATGGGGTCTTTACTGGTCCAACTTCCATTGATCTGGTTGATCCATCCAAAGGAGAAATCAGTCCGTCGACTTCGGCAGTTGGGGGACCATACCCGATCCAATTTGTAAGTGCAGGAGCTTGTCCAGACAGTGCGGAAGTGCTTATCTCAATCTACGATGTCGTAACAGCCTACGCTGGTGAAGATCAAACATTGATTTTTGACTTTTCTTCTACGCTCGAAGCAGATATTCCGTTGAATGCAACAGGTCAGTGGTCTACGGTTTCGACGGCTATTCTAACGGACGAATTTGATCCTAATTCAGATGTCACAGATTTGGAATTGGGAACGAACACCTTCATTTGGACGGTTTCCAATGATGTATGTCCAGCTGTTTCTGATGAAGTAATAATCCAAGTAATCGATGTTTTCATCCCGCAGGCAGTGACACCGAACAACGATGGAAAAAACGATTATTTTGACTTGAAAATAGGGGAGGAAACAAGACTTTCCTTGCAGATCTTCAATCGTTGGGGGCAATTGGTTTACGAAAATAGTGACTACCAGAATGATTGGAATGGTCAAAATGCAAACGGAGACGAGTTAAAGAATGATACGTATTTCTATACCTTGTTGGTCAATGATTCTATAACCTATAACGGCTACGTAGTATTGAAAAAGTGAGAGTGTTAATCGCCATATCGTTTTTAGTATCGTTTAGCGCACTTGGACAGTATTCCTCGCTGCAAAGCCAATACATGTTCAATCCTATTGCACTTAATCCAGCTGCAACGGGGGGAGAAGATGTGATGAGCGCCATTGGATCGTTTAGGGCACAGTGGGTCGGATTTGATGGAGCACCAACAACGGAATCCATCACGGTGCACGCTCCACTCAAAGACATGAATTCTTCCGTTGGCGTTCAATTGTATGCTGATCAGATTGGTGTTGACAATCGAACAACCGTAAACGGATTGTATTCCTACAGAATCAATATGAATAATGCGAGTTTGCGTCTTGGTATTTCAGGAGGCCTTAGTTTGATTCAATCGAACTATTCGGAATTACAAGTATTTGCCGAGGATGATCAGGAGATATCGAGCAACACGCAGGTCGGAGTTCAACCAAATTTTGGAATAGGCGCATACTACACGGCTGAAAAATACTTCGCGAGCTTTTCAATTCCTACTTTACTCGGACATCGCTTCGAGGACAATCAATTCAGAAGTTTCAGCGACTTAGCGAACTACAATTTCTTGTTGGGAGGAGGTTACGAATTCGACCTGAAGAATGAAATGGGGCTGAAACCGTCCATCTTGATGAAGTTCAGAGCAAACAATAGAGTTCAATTTGATTTCAATACCAAGTTGAAGCTCAACGAAAGGTTTGATGTCGGACTTTCGTATCGAACCGAAGAAGCAATCATAGGAATGTTCGAGGCGAAAATCACCAACCAGTTTTATGCAATGTATTCTTTCGGGATGCCAATCAGTAAAATTGCCAAGTATACGTTCGGTTCGCACGAAATTGGGGTGAAGTATAATTTTGTCTATAAATCGAATACGCAAGGGCCGCGTTTTGCAGGATGGTAAAAAGTTTACTCACATATTTTATCGTTTTTTGCTCTTTGCTGACCAACGCTCAGGAAGCCTCTCAATTCAACGTGAAGCAAATTGAAGTTCCGTTGAATGGAGATATGTACTCTCCAGCTTTTTGGAAGTCATCATTGGTTCTTTGTGGGACACGAAAGGACCGAATCGCTCATACACACTTGGATAAGGATGGTACAGAACCAATCGACCTCTACGTACTAAACCTTGATAGCTCTTTCTCTTCCGGTCGTTTCGATAAAAAATTCAGATCTGATTTTCATGATGGTCCTATTTCATTCAACGATAGCGGGAATGTTTGCATCGTATCAAGAAATCTCCGTATTGATCATCAATTTAAAGCATTACAGGAAGATGAAAACCTGCTTGGATTATTCATAAGCACCTTTGAAAATGATGAGTGGAGTAGTCCAAGATCAATGAGTGTAAATAATTCATCCTACAATTGCACGCATCCAGCGCTTTCCGCGGACGGAAATACCTTGGTCTTTTCGAGCAATATGCCAGGCGGAATGGGAGGGTACGATCTGTGGATTATTGAGAAAGTCAGTGGCATTTGGGGCGAACCTGTGAACTTCGGTAGCGAGATTAATACTTCTTCCAACGAATTCTTTCCCACATGGATTGGAAACATGCTCTATTTTTCCTCCAATCGAAAGGCTTATGGAGGTTTAGACATTTATCAAGCAGATGGGGTGGGTGTTATGGCGAGCACGAAATTAATGGGTGAACCATTGAACAGTGCGGGCGACGATTTTGGACTGATCTCGAGAACTCAAGGGAAGTCAGGATTCTTTTCTTCTAATCGAAATGGTTCGGATGGTTTGTGGTCTTTTGAAATGCTCTTTCCAGATTTCGAAGGGTGTGATTCCATTGTCGATGACGATTTCTGCTACACACTTCTCGAAGAAACTGCCTACGGACTGGGAGGAATTGATGCATTGGTCTATCGATGGGATATCAACGGAGTGAATAAGTACGGATATGAAATTGATTACTGTTTCCCTGGACCAGGAGTGTATGAAATCAGCGTTGACATCTACGATACGATTATTAAGAAAACTTACGCTAATCAGGCGAGCTATACACTCGAATTGGCAAATGAGGAACAACCCTACATTAGTTCTCCAGATAGTGTGAAACTCGGACAAGAGTTTTACCTCAATCCCCTGAGATCATTTTTACCAGGTGTGGAAATTGGATCCTACTATTGGATTTTTTCTGATGGCACTTTGTTCACAACCAGAAACCCGTCGCACAGTTTCGAAAAGGAAGGTTCATATCAAGTTACGCTGGGGATTGTCGGAACGCGCTATGGTGAGCCGTTCAAGGATTGTTCGTATAAATACATCGTCGCTTCCAATGATGCCACAGGTTATTCGGATACGATTAACGAAGCGAATACAGACTATAATGCGGCAATTACTGCGCAAGATATTAGGCCAATGGGGGCTTTCGAGGATGGCGGACAAATAGTTGATAGCGAACCTCCGCTGGAAAACACCGATTCCGCAGCAGTTGTTCACAGTATTGAGTTCGCGCGAACGGAGACGCAACTATCTGATACGAATGCGTTTCTTTCTCCCATTTCTGATCATTACATTGTGAATACACTATTCGATCCAACTGATTCAACCTACGTCTATTCAGTGGGGCAATGGCTCAACATTGGTGAAGCACACGAGACTTGGGTGGAAATAGTGAAGTTAGGCTATGAAGATGCAACCATCTATTCTGTTCAACGAGATTCTTTGAATGATCTGCCTCTAAATCAATCTTTCACCCTTGAGAATATCGAATTTGAGACGAACGAGTGGGAAGTCACAGATGAAACAAAAGAGAAACTCGAAATATTGGTACTGTTATTGAAAGAGTTTGAAGGTGTGAGACTATTGATAAGCGCCCATACGGATGATGTTGGTCAAGATGAAGACAACTTGCTTCTTTCGACGAAGCGGGCGTCCGCGATATCAGACTATCTGGTAGAAACGGGTATCGATAGAAGCAGACTCGAAAATAGAGGCTTTGGTGAAACTCGCCCTAAATTCGATAATGAAACCGAAGAGGGAAGAGCGAAAAATCGCCGAGTTGATTTTAAACTCATCTCATCTAACGAAGTTGAAATAATACCGGAATAAATAACCTATGAAATTAATTTACTCAATTCTATTACTACTGATTCCTGTCAATGTGTTATTCGCGCAGGCGGTTCCATCACCTGAAGAGAACATTCCATACCTAGTGACATTTGGCGGAGATGGCGAAAAATCTTGGGGAGACGACGATTTCTGTCAGGTATTCTTCTTTGTCGTCCCAAAGACGCAGAAAACATCAGTTTACTTCCGCGTTTACGATCCGGGAACAGGAGAGGGAATAGATGAGAAAAAGGGAGGATTCAATACCAAGACAAAATTTACTGTTTTTGGCGGTAAAGGTTGCATCACGAACAAAGATGCCCGAGGAACAGACCCGCGTGGAAAGTGGTTCAGCGGAAATATCCTGTCTTACAAAACATTTGGAAACGAAAATACAGGAGAGTGGTACACGTTTGGACCGTTCAATCCAACTTCAGGCGAGTACTCTAAAAAGTACGGAGGGTATGTGTTCAAATTGAGTGCACGCGGCGTTTCTGGAGATGATGGAAATCTTTACAAGTATTTCATGAGCACGTCAAGTACAACCAACAGTGCCGTAGAAGGAGGCAATGCCTTTACCTTTGAGTATACATTCAGATTGAATGATGCTGCCGGAGAGGTTTCACATATCTATCCGTACATCGATAGCAACGTGATTTCGGTTAAACAAGGAAACTTCGACTGGGATAACGACGGTGAGATGAAAATAATTACCAATACTCGATTGACGATACCATTAAAGAAGTCGGGAGATGGCGATTGGCAAAAAAGTGAACACAAAGTTCTGAAAGGTGAAAAGGAGTCAACATTTGATGTCCAGTTTCACAAGAATAAATCCGCTCCAGCAAAAAATAACAATGTAAGTTTCTATATTACGAATCAGTATGGTGAGTCGATGCCGTTCTACACTGTACCAATTGGGGGCGTTCCCAAACCAAAATCTGTTATTCGAATAACCAAAAAGAAATAATGCGCTTACTTCTACTTAGCTACTTTCTTCTTCTTCTCACTGTTACGAGTTTCGCTCAGAACTTCAGGTTCAACACATTTGGAATTGAAGATGGAATGGCGCAGAACTTCATTTATTCCATGGATCAAGATGCGCATGGATACCTGTGGATTGGTTCAGGAGAAGGGCTTTGTAGATACGACGGTCAAAATTTCAGAACATATACCACCAAAGATGGACTTGCAGAGGACGTAGTTACCAGCACGTTTATCGGTCCGGATGATGTTCTCTGGGTAGGGCACAACAGTGGTGAAATCTCCCAAGTAAAGAATGGGGAAATTTCCAAATTCGGCGATCAGGAAAAAGTGATTAGTACAATTAACGGACTCTCAGTTTTAGAGAACGGCGTTCTGTTTGTCAGCCAAAATGAAGGTCTCTTCGAGCTTGCATCGGGGAAATATAAACGCATCGGTAAGTTCGGAGCATCTCGTTTTTACGCCATTGAACACATCGACGAAGAGAACATTGTTCTTGGAACTGATAGGGGAATCATCCATCTCGCTAAATCGAAAGATAAATGGGTCAAGAAGAAGAGTTTGTTGGCGGGAAAGGAAATTAGTTCCATTGCTCAAAGTAAACAGAATAGGCATCTTTTTGCAACGACTAAGGACGGAATACTCTGTCAATTGAAGCTTTCGAATGGGCAGGTGTTGATGCGCAAATGGGACGAGGACGATTTCTTAAAAGACACAGAAATACGATCAGTTATTCAGGATGATCAATTGAATATTTGGTTGGGCACAACTGGAAAAGGATTGATTAAGATTCCCATTACTTCTGTTGAAGGGGATGGACAAGAAGTAACCTTCTACAACACAAAAACAGGACTGAATTCGGATGTTGTTCAGACGATTTTTCAAGATCGTGAGGGAAGTATTTGGGTCGGATCGTTTGGGGCTGGATTAAGCCTAATGGCCGATGATTTTTTCACTTTTTACGAATTCAAGAAGGATGAAGTTCTCAGAAGTATTACAGCGATTTTAGTTAACAAGAATTATTGTTGGTTTGGATCCACAACGGGCCTGGTGCGCACGGACGTGAATGGAGCCAATGAAGTTGAAATTGAATTCCCGAACAACCTTGGATCGGTTTCAATCACAGCAATGTATACAAAGAATGACAAGGTTTACATCGGAACGGAAAAATCAGGACTCTTTGTGTTAGAACCCGATGAAATAACTCCGAATAGAATCAATTGGGGATTAGGAACTTTGTGTAATCAAATCAATCAGATTGATGCCAACGCAGATTTCTTATGGATTGCAACTAACGGTGGTTTGATCGCCTTTGATCTAGATACCGAAGCAACGGAAGTCTATGGAATCGAGAATGGATTGGGACATAATGCCATTCAAGCTGTTTTGGTAGACAATAGCGGTGATATCTGGATCGGAACATTTAGCCGCTTCGTGTACAAGATTACTGAATCGGGTATTGAACAAATTGAATTGATTGAAGCAGGGCAATTACAAGTGAAATGTATTGTTGAAGATCTTGAAAATCATATTTGGGTCGGGTCTTCCGAATCAGGAGTTTTCAAATTAAGAGGTAATAAAATCGATCATTTCTCAAAAAAGAATGGACTGGCTTCTAACTACATTTATTCTTTGACACACGACGTTAACAACAGCATGTGGGTCGGACACCGCGGTGCATTAAGCAAGATCAAAGAGAAAGATTATCAAATCACTACTTACGATTACAATTTTGGAATTCAAGGACAAGTGAACACTCGTGCAATGGCCTTGGATAAAAACTTTGATGTCTGGATTGGAACAGAGAACGGCGCCATTCAATACGATGCCGCTAAAGATGTCAAGAACCAGCTGGCTCCGATTATTAGTTTGGTCAAAATTTGGATCGATGATAAACCATACGAGCCAACGGACCTCATTTCTTTGCCTTATGGTACGTACCGCGTTCAATTCGAATACATTGGAGTGAGTTTGAAAGATTCTGAGAAGATCACGTATCGATTTATGCTCCAAGGACATGATCGCGTGCTTTCTGATCCGACACAAGAAATGACCGCTTCATACGGAAGACTTGCTGACGGCGAGTACGTTTTTCAAGTGAATGCTTTTAACGGGGAGGGAGTAGGAAATGAAAAACCGACAACGGTTCAATTGATCATTGCAAAACCTTACTGGAAGCAGATTTGGTTCATTGTCCTGGTCGCTCTGGTTTTTCTCGCATTGATATTTATTGTCATTCAATACCGAACAGCACGTCTTCGAAAGTCCAAAGAATTGCTTCAGGCTGAATTAAAAGTGAAGACAAAAGAGGTTGTGGAAAATGCGCAGAAAATTCACTTGATCAACAAAGATTTAACGGATAGTATCAATTACGCTGAGCGTATTCAAAATTCGATTTTACCGAACGTTGATGTGATGCGGGACGCGCTGCCGAACTCTTACCTGTTCTTCCAGCCGCGTGATGTCGTGAGTGGTGATTTCTATTTCATTGAGAAAATCAACAACAAGCTAATTATTGCTTGCGCGGATTGTACAGGTCATGGTGTTCCTGGAGCCTTCGTGAGTATGATTGGATCGGTAACGCTCAGAAATATTTACTCTTTGGCGAGGTATCAATGGAAAACGCCTGATCAAGTATTGGAGGAACTGGATAAAGAAATTCAAAACATTCTCCATAGAAAAGAATACCGGGATGAATCGGCGGTGAGTCTTTCTGAGACAGACGGAATGGATATTTCTCTTTGCGAAATTGACCTTGAAACCAACGAGGTTCTGATCGCTTCTGCAAAACGAACAAGCATTGTTAAAAGAAATGGGAAAGTCGAGAAGTTGAAAGGTGATAATCGCTCTATTGGAGGTCTCGATCTTATGAAAACAAAGTTCACCCTGAAGAAATTGAAGTTGGAAAAAGGCGATGCGCTGTATTTGTTTACGGACGGTTTCTCTGATCAATTTGGCGGTATCAACGATAAGAAGCTCATGATTTCTGGAGTATTGGAAATGCTCGAGGCACTGGATGAGATTAAACCAGAGTATCACCTGAGGTCAATTCGTTCAAATTTTGCGCTTTGGAAATCGACCACACCACAAGTGGATGACGTACTATTTATTGGATTACTTTTTTAGAATAAAATTCGCTTGGCGAAGTAGTTGGCTCTCTAAAGAGCAGAGATTCAGATAGGTTTAGTATATTGTTTGTTCAAATTCGAGTGAGAACAGCATGAATACTGAACAAATTTTCGTGGTTGATGATTACAAATTCTTCGCGAAGTACTTCATTATGAAGTTTAAAACCATGGTGCGTGAGCATGTACAGTTTCACCATTTCAGTGAATTGATGCCTGTCTTTGCAGCAAATTCGACCATGACGCCTTCACTCATTTTTTTAGACAATGAATTGGGCGATGAGAAAGGCGTAGAGGCAATTCCAGAGTTGAGCGAAACGTACCCGAATACCGAAATCATCCTTATTTCATCCTTGGACAGTGACGAACTCAACCAACAAGCAGTGTTGAATGGCGCCTCACGATTTATATCTAAAGATGATATCGTTTTGGATAAAATTGTCGAGCGACTCAGAAGCAATGTTCTTGAAACTGCGAAAACACAAAGAGCGAAAAGTCTACTGAGGTAGCAGAAATTTCAATTACAGATTCGAATCCAAAAGGTAGAGGAGAGATGCAACTGCAGCAGCTCCTAATTCCAATTCGCGCTTGTTTACGTTTTCAAAAACATCACTTGGCGCATGGTGAAAATCGAAGTAGCGCTGCGAATCTGGAACCAATCCGAACAAAGGAATATCAGGATAGTATAAATGCAATGGACTGATGTCTACACCACCAAACCCATAGTCGAATTCGTGCAAATCGTATTGCGTTAAGCCGGGTTCAAAGGATTGAAGTAACTCAACGAATTCGTCTGGGCCATCACAATGAAATCCACGCGGAGAAAAACCACCACGATCACTTTCAACTCCAGCGATTTGTTTTTCGCCTTTGTCGCTTACAATCTTCGCGTAATCTTGTCCACCACGATTTCCGTTCTCCTCATTCATGAAGAAAACCAATCGAAGCGTGTGTTTAGGTTTGTATTTCAAGGTCTTTAAGATGCGCATTGCTTCTAGACAATGAACAATTCCAGCGCCATCGTCGTGAGCTCCTTCGCCAGTATCCCAAGAATCCAAGTGACCACCAAACGTGATGATTTCGTCTGGTTTTTCAGTTCCAGTCATTTCTCCAATTACATTGTAAGACTTGACATTAGGGTAGGAGCGACAATCCATTTCGAGAACGAAACTCGCTTTCCCATTTTTCAAAATTTCGGATAATTTCTCAGCATCCTGAGTCGATAATGCAGCAGCGGGAATTTTTTCAACGGAATCAACATAGTGCATTGACCCGGTGTGAGGGTGCTCGTTGATAGGAAGACCCAGCGATCGAATTAGGACAGCGCTAGCTCCCAAGTCTGAAGCTTCAACGGCTCCAAATCCACGAATGGCGTAGCAACCACCGTATGCTTTAAACGTATTGATTTGTTTCTCATCCATCGGCTGATTGATGAATACGATTTTCCCTTTTATTTGACTTTCGTTCGCTTTTTTCAGGTCGTCCAAGGTTTTGAACTCGATTACTTCAGCTTCCATTAAGCCGTTTGTTCCAATTGATCCGCCTAAAGCCAACAAATGAACCTTGATCAGTGTTCCATCTTTCGATTTGATCCAACCGGCTTCTCTTGTTCCACGTTCCCAATGAGGAACCTCGATTTCTTGAAGGTAAACCTTGTCGAAATCGTACTCTTTCATTTTTGCTTCGCCCCAATAAATCGCCATTTCGGCCTCTGCAGACCCAGTGATACGTGCACCAATGTCCTTGCACAAGCTGCGCAAATCTTCGTATGCTTCACCACCCGACAATGCCGAATCGTAAATGGAACGGATAAATGTTGAGTCGTTTTGTGCGGTTGCAGAGAAGGAGAGAAGTGTAAAAAGGAGAATGCGATACATGCGTGTAATTTTTTGCTAAGATATGGAACTTCGTTTAGATAACGAATCACTGTTTTGAGCTTGAAATGGAATAGTTCAATAGTTGTGTGGTATTCCGTTCATTTTAATTACTCTAAGTACCAGTTCAAAATCAGGGTTCAATTCTGTTATTTTTTGCTCGAAAGAGCAAGGTTCTTCTTCGATTCTTGAATAGGTAATTTGATAACATCTCGCATGTATGGTTTTCAATTTTTCCCAGCTGAAATCGTATTTTTCAATGAATGCTTTACTAAGGCGTATTTTACCTTCAACTTCTGATAGGTTTTCCATGAACTCTTTCTTGAACAAATATTCGGCCTCAAGGCAATCACATAAGGTCTCAAATGTCGTCGAATCAGCTTCGCTTTCTTCCTGAGAAAAACCGCAAAAAGTAATCGTCATCATCAATATAACTATGATAGAAGTGCCTTTCATTGAGCGCGTATTTTCGTTTTCCCCTCCACGGTGATTTCTGATCCTTCCGCCAACATAACAGACGCGGGTTCTTCTTTATTCAAAAAAGAGAATTCATTCCCGTAAACGGCACCGAAGTCAATATCAATTTCATAGTTTTTTACTTCGTATGCTTCCCACTTTGGATGAGTCACTTCGTATTCATTCGTTTTGATGTCATTTACCTTGGCATAGCCCCAATAATGCTCAGTGATGAATTCCGTTTCGCTGTTTGCTTCCATTTCAAAGGAATCCAGGCTTGCTTGAACCTTAATAGAATTCCATTTACCGCTCTTTTTCCATTTGTATTCGATCGTTCTGAGATCGTTTTCTTCGCTCCACGAGTGCTCCATTGACATGGTTTCGTAGTTTTCCTTGTAAACAGTATTCGCGACAAAAGTCAAGGCTGGTTTTGGAACTATTTCCTTGACAAAAACAACACCTCGTTTCCATTCGTCTTTGTCAAATCGCTTGACATAAAACCGCAGGTTCACTTCTTCGAAGTTGCTGTGAAAAGGAATCTTAACTCCCAGTAATTTCGTGTTAACGAACATGAATCCAACCAAACTCACGTAGCATTTCCCGTTCCACAAATCGAGTTCCGTTCCAGCGGGAAGGTACTTGTTGAGTACACTCTCATCTACAACATAGTTGGCGATTGCCAGTTTTCTCCATTCTGCTCGTAAGAAACTCATGCGCGATTCTTTAGTGATTCACTTTCTCCTTTAAAAATAAGGATTTAACCTTCAATTATGAAGCTAATTGTGCCAACACTTTTTTTGCTCTGATTCTGAAACTATCCGTATTTCGATCCAACTGTTCGTGAATTCGCGTCTTCAATTCAATCCTTAAATCTGGATATTTCCTGGCGAGATTTTGCAAGACGAACATGGAACGCGATTTTGTGGTGATGTTGCTCTCGTTTGAGCTCAGCCATTCGAACAAAAAATCAATGTATTCCGCTTCTTTTTCCTCCGGGACTCCACAAATGAGCCAGTAGTTCGCAAATGAAGGTTCCAGTCGAATTTGATCAAGCGTTTGACATAAATCAAAAAGGTGAACCAAGTCCTTTTTCAGTTTTTCTGAATCGATTTCGGCAATATCTGTCAGTAACCATAAAAAGCGAGAAGCAATTTTGACATCTTCGAACAACAAATCGGACAAACTCTTGATGCTGATCTTTTCATCGACTAATTGGGCTGCTAAGGTTCTTCTATCGGCTGCCGAGCTTTCTGGTAGATCAACCTTTAACTTTTCGAAATAGATTATGTGTTTTGATTGCGGCAATCGTTCAATTATTCAAAACTCAAATCATCAAAATCCTTAACAGAGGACAGGCTGATTAATTTGCTATTGCTTAAGTCTTCCCACGTTTCCTTCAATTCTTCCTCCTCAGGGTTTTCCGAGTAGAAGTTGATGTTCTCCTTAGTGAGTTTCTTTCCAGTCAAGAAATTATAGCTGTAAGAATAGTGCATTACAGGTCCTTGCGTGTCCACTTGGTCGTAGCCAATGAGTTTGAAATCGCCATCTTGGTAACGGAAGGTGTATTGCCAATACCCATATCTTCCGTGTGCATAATGCAGGTACAATTTTCCTTTTTTGATGTTAATGCTAAGTTCTGGTGGGAAATAAACGCCACCGTCTTCATTTTCGGACGAGAAGCAATTGTCATTTTTTGTGGCTAGCTTATACGTATGTCCCTCTTTGAACAGTACGATTATTCCTCGTCTGTTACGATCCATTTCTCCGAAATATTCATCAACAACCACTCGACTAGATTCCGTTCCTTTTGTGATTACAACACAATCTTCTTGACCGTCACCGTTTAGGTCACCGAATATTTTATCAAATGCTGTGAAATTTTCTGATATAAAGTCAGTTGGAGTTTTTACTTCTTCGCTTTCCGAAGATTCATTTCCATCTGTTTGTTCGGAGTTTTTTGATGCAGAACCATCCTTTTTGTCAAGGAGATTTCCTTGATCATTACAGCCACTGCTTAAAATAAGCACAAACAGCGAAAAGACGGCTACTTTGTAATTTAACATGGGAGTTGGTTTATTAGCAGTATAAGTTAGTGATAATATCAATGCTTTCCACATATTTCGTATTTTCCATTTCTGAATTTTAGTTCCATTTTGCCACTATCCCAACCATTTAGGGATGCGAACACAATTGATTCACGTACAAATTTTGGTGTTACGGCTTTAGGTTCGAATTCCGCCGGGCTTTGCTCTTTAGAGTTCACGTAGAGCCAGACATCAAACCACCCAAAGTCAATAATCAGAAGTTGATTCCGGTTTTCCTCTGACATCACAAACACTTTCTCCTTAAATTTCCAATAGAAAATTCTTCCGTGCACTACGATTTTTCTCAGACCTTTTTTTGAAATTGCCACTCGTTCTTTGTTTTGCTATTCAATTTTTCAAACTGCACATTTCCTTGATCTTCTGAAGAGCCAAAGGCAACTTCTCTTTCATAAAATCCAAATGTTCGTCCATGACATCAATTTTAATTGAAAGTAGGTGATTTCCGTTTTTGTCGTCGCTAATCGAGTAGGATTCCGTCGCTCCAGACCACAACTTCGTTTCTTCATCCAAGTCTTGTTCTTTCCCTTCAACAAAGTTTCCCAGATGTTTGAATCGGATCGAAATGTTCGGGATATGCTCATCGATAATACTATAAATTCCATTTTTATCTGGCCCCAAAAAGAGGATTCTACTTTCTTCCTCCCATGAATTTGCAACGATGTATGAGCCTTCGAAAAAGACAGCAGCCCATTTACGATAATTGTCTTCATTCCAAAGCGCTTCCCAAATTTTTGGCTTGGGCGCCACTATTTCATTGGAATAAGTGAGTTTGTTCATTGCCTTGGAATTAATCGCTAAATAAACGTATTCTTTCCGAATGGTAACACATTTAACTCAAAGAAAATCAAAGTTGTGCTACTTCCGCTCGCATATTCTCATATGAGAAAAGATCCGCTAGAATCCACTTATTTTGAGGGTCATTCAAGAAATACGAAGTAAACTTCACGAATTGCAGACGCTGGTATTCCGATTTGAATAGATAGGCGAGAGCGGCAACTTGAATTACCTTTATGCATTTCCCCTCGAGTAGTTCAAACGAGCGATTCAATCGGGTAATGTCATTTTCCTCCGCGGCCAAAGTAGCATAATACGTTTTCAATTGTTGACCAGTGATCTCATTGCCCGTGCAATTCCAGTTAAGTTTCATTCAGCTAGAACAGTTGAGAATCTAGTAAAGTTACAGTGACATTTGAATTACCCTGTCGACTAGGGTACGTTACGATATTTTATCAAGGAAAGCAGAAAACATTCGTTTAGTTGAAGCAAATTATTCGCAAAAGTTTAGTCGGTCTTTTTAGACGTCAGGTAAAATCCAAGCCTTAGACCATATTCAAAATTGTACCTAGATCCTCCGAGGGTCATCTCCTCATATTCCGGGAAATAATCATTCGAATCGCGGTAGCGTTGGTACCAAGTAAGCGCATTATTGACAAATGCATCCACGTAAAAAGTGCTGAAGTTATATCGTGGGCAGCGTTCAAGCCGAGGTTGAGGTATGCTGAATTTACGGCATATATTGCCTGACTATAAACGATGTCGCTATATGTTGTGTTGGTATTCGTTCCGTTCCAATTTGTAGTCGTTTCCCTTGTCGTTCTTAAGTAATCCAGATCTTCTTTCGAGGCTATGAGGAAATCACAATTAACACTGGATCCGACAAGTACATTGAAATCACCTTCCAAAAACGATCTATCGACACCGAGTCGTAAACCCAAATAATTCAATTGTAGATCAGAATTGTAATACCAAGTTTCTTCCTTGTTGATGACAGTGAGGTTCGAACCACCTGGAGGTCCTCCCCCGTATACGTAGTCAGTTTCAGCAAAACCTCCGTCGGCATTGATTTCGAATGATTTATTCAAACTCGATAGTTCTGTAGAGAAAATCCATCGGTTTTTTTCAAAATTACCTTCACAAAGTATGAATCATTCAAGTACCTGTTCGCAAAGGAGGGGCTCAAATATTCTTCGGAAGATACGGACGAAAATCGTGCAATTTCTTTCCTGGCTCCAAGGTCAATCGAGATTTGTCCGAATGATAAATCACTTAAGAGCAGGGACAAAAAAAACAGTAGGACTTTCATACCTCATTAAACGCGTGATGCGCAACATTGGTTGAAACAAAGTGAGTTTAGTTATTGATTTGGTAAAAGGGGAGTGCTAGCATACTTTCCAATTACTGCTTTTGGTCCTGTCAATGTTCTAAAACCATGTGTTTCGATCGGCTTTCAATTGATAGCCAACTAAGATCACACTTAACTCTTTCGAGACCTATTCTTCCTCCTCCAAAGAAAAAATGACGTCCACGCGTCTATTCAACCTGCGATCTTCCGCATCTCTTTCAGGAGTCACCAAAGGGACTTTGTTGCCGTAACCTTTGTAACTCAATTGATCAGCAGAAATGCCTTTCTCAATGAGATACTCGTAGACTTCTTTTGCTCGCGTTTTACTGAGTCGTTTGTTGTTTTCGCAACAGACATGGCCTCTGATGTGCGCGGTAAGGTTTGGGTTCTTTCGCAGTGCCTCGTACAAATCTTGAAGGTAGGGTAAGGTTTCCTTGACCATCACACTCGTTCCGCCTTCAAACAAAATATTGAGAATTAATGGTTTGTGGGAGGTTGATTCAGTGTCGATAATGGAAGGCCGCTCAATTTTCGAGTAGTCTAGATCGTCTGAAAGATCATTGACTTGGCAGTAAATATCGATGCGATCCCAATTGACAGGAGTGAACCTCACTTTAATGCGCTTACTTCCCCAAGAGTTAATCGTTTGGGGTCTGTGCGTTGGTCCCAGCATTTCCACGATATGGGTCATTCGAGCATCTGACAAGCGTTTGTTGGAGTCTGCTGTATTTCCATCAGCATAAGAACTCAATTCCAGAACTTGAATACTAGAATCACCCAAGGTTGAAATAAACTCATTGAGTCGTAGCTGAGAGCTAGATGTTAATTTCGTGGAATTTTTTCTGAAATAGAAGGATTGCACCTGAATTCCAGCGTTGGAAAATTGCGCAAGTGAAATAAGTAGGAGGAGCAGAGTTAGACGTCTCATGGAGATCTATTTCAACTAATTTACGGAGAAATGGGAAAAAGGTTAAGAAAGGGGAGTTTTTTTAGATGAAACCAACTTTTTCCTCTTCGAATAATGAAAAACGGGGGACTAGTAAAGATGGTGCTCGTTCGATTCGTGAATGAATATCATCATATTCTACTAGCTGATTTAACCATACTAAGTTGTTTGTAGGTCGCTCAGGATGAGGTTCGAGCGAGTCGTTGGCTCAAGAAATCACCGTCGATTAAACGCAATGAATAAGATTGATCCTATTTGAACTGAAAGGTTTTCAAAATGCCCAAAAGCCTATTCATTGGTTCCAGTTCTCGTTGGTTATCTCGTTCAATCCGAACCGTAGCTCCGACCCAATAGAAAACTGAGTCTTGGGGGGCTTCCAAAAGAAAAGCAATAGTTTCATCGTGGGATCCATTGGCGAAGGACTTTAAGCGATGCATCATGAACGAAGGCCGATTATAGAAATCCGTGTATCCTACTTCCAGTTGAATATCGTTAGAACTCATAGATTGTGGAGTTGTGTAGTAATTGGCTTCTGTTTTTAAATCATTACTTGAACCTTTGAATTTTGCCACGTGAATACCGAAAGGGGAATCACTTTTAGTTAACGTGTCACCATAAAGTTCCTTTGCAGCATAATCGACTTTTTCAGTCAGTGTCCAGTGCGCAGGAAGTGTTATTCTATAGCCAAGTTCACTTTTGGATTGCTTCCCCTGAATCTGTTGAATTTCTGCGACATAATCCTTGTACGAGGGCTCAGATGAGCAGCCAAATAGTACGCTAGCAAAAATGAAAATGTACACTGTTGATTTTGACATAGTCCGAATTTTGATCAAATATAGAGATCATTCATTGGCAATTACAAGGGTAATATGTACTCGTTGAATTGTAATTTGACGAATTACCACTGCTTCAGCCAATTAACCCCGAAGTTATGGACTAGTTTAGCTTTTGCATCCAAACGATGATGTCGTTATCACCTGAAGCATTTACGCTTCGACAATTAAAAAAGGTGAATAAAACAACTACGAATAATTTGTACTTCATACTTTAATGTTGCTAACGTTTGAAGCTACGAAACGTGCGGCTCGCTACCCAAGTTGTTCTTTCGAAGTTAAGAATAGAAAAAAAAAAAAAAAATGATTTTCCGAAGCAAAACTACGCATGGTTTGTAGGTTGTGTGCCTGTTGCACAACCGTACTTTAAATATAGTTGATATTTAAGTATCTTGAAGTATGCAAGGCAAGAAGCACTATCAAGAAAAACTGTTTTCAAATT
>JAQXBM010000096.1 GCA_029252405.1 Crocinitomicaceae bacterium | reverse complement strand
CTTAATGGTAAATTAAGAATCCATCCAAAGACAGAATTTACGTTTTAAATAACGAGCTATTATAAATATTCAACCGTAACCTACTTTCAATCAATAGCATACCTAAGAAGTTAATTAGGTACAGCAGTTGTGTGAAATGATTGTATCTTGTGACTCCTTTTGCAACTATTCCTCGAACCGAGTTATAACTGCTTTCTTGAAAATTTTAGAATGCAGTGACACTGAAATCGTTGCAACCCGTGGAATATTCTACTTCTTATGCCATTTCAATGCGTAATTGTCGCATTGCATTACTACTCATAATGTCAGTTTTATTGGCCAGTTTAGCTTGGTCACAATCCGATGATCCTTGTGGTGCACCCGTACTTACTGTAAACACTTCTTGTACGTATACTGGAGGAACAAATGCAACAGCTACAGCTTCTGCTGGTGTTCCTGCTCCTGGATGTGCTAGTTACTCAGGCGGAGATGTCTGGTACCAAGTAACTGTGCCCGCTGGTGGAGCATTAACCGTAGAAACGGCAACCGGCGTGATTACAGATGGCGGAATGGCCATTTACTCAGGAGCATGTTCGGGACTAACACTTATCGAATGTGATGATGATGACGGCCCAGGTGCTATGTCTTTGATCACATTAACTGGTCAAACGCCAGGAGCAGTTCTGTATGTTCGCGTATGGGAATACGGGAACAACAACAACGGTACGTTTAGCATTTGTGCTTCGCAACCACCTCCCCCGCCAACAAATGATGATCCTTGTTCAGCAACTCCGCTTACAGTGAATACTTCCTGTGTGTATACAGCGACTACAAATGCCTCGGCGACAGCTTCTACCGGCATACCCGCTCCCGGATGTGCAAGTTACGGCGGTGGAGACGTTTGGTTCTCAATTGTAGTTCCAGCAGGTGGATCAGTAACTGTGGAAACTGGAACTGCTGTAGTAACCGACGGCGGTATGGCAATTTATTCTGGTACATGTGGCGCATTAACACTAATCGAATGTGATGATGATGATGGCCCTGGTGCGATGTCCTCAATTACATTAACAGGGCAAACCCCAGGTGCAACGCTTTTTGTAAGAGCTTGGGAATACGGAAATAACAATAATGGTACGTTTAATATTTGCGCCAGCCAACCTGCTCCGCCACCCGCCAATGATGACCCGTGTGCTGCAACGGCATTACCAGTAAACGCTTCATGCTTGAATACCGCAGCAACCAACGCCTCGGCGACGTCATCTGTAGGAGTTCCTGCTCCCGGTTGTGCTAGCTATTTGGGAGGAGACGTTTGGTTCACGATAGTTGTTCCAGCTGGAGGCGCTGTGGAAGTGCAAACTACGGCAGGTGTCATGACAGACGGCGGAATGGCAATTTACTCTGGAACCTGTGGTGCACTAACTTTGATTCAATGCGATGACAACAGCGGAACAGGTTTGATGTCATCAATTACTCTAGGAGGTCAAACACCAGGAGCAACGCTTTTTGTTAGAGTTTGGGAATTTGGAAACAACAATAACGGAACATTTAGTATTTGCGCGAGCATACCTCCACCCCCACCTGCTAATGACGATCCTTGTACCGCAACACCATTAACGGTAAACGCTTCATGTACTTTTATACCCACTACGAATGCAGCGGCAACAGGAACAGTTGGTGCACCTGCTCCTGGGTGTGCGAGCTACTCAGGAGGAGATATTTGGTTTACGGTTGTCGTTCCAGCATCAGGAAATATAATAGTTGAAACAAATCCGGGTGTCGTAACTGATGGTGGAATGGCGCTCTATTCTGGAACCTGTGCAGCTTTAACACTTATTGAATGTGATGATGATGATGGAAATGGCTTGATGCCTTCAATCACTTTAAACGGTCAAACGCCTGGAGCAACATTGTTTGTTCGTGTTTGGGAATATGGCAACAATAACAACGGAGCTTTCGAGATTTGTGCTCATGAACCTCCCCCACCGCCCCCACCCCCAGCAAACGATGATTGTGCAGGAGCACTATCAGGTATAGTAAATGCTAGTGGATGTGGAGTTCAAACTACTGGAACAATTGGTGGAGCTACCGCTTCAGTGCAAAACACGGCAAGTTGCTTCGGAACAGAAAATGATGACGTTTGGTTCTCGTTTGTCGCTCCTGCAACTGGATCGATGAGCATCGCTTTGAACAATGTCGCAGGAACCACAACAGACCTGTATCACTCCGTGTGGACAGGCGTATGCCCAGCATTAACCCTATTTGCAGGATCATGTAGTGATCCGAATAACTCCATTGTGACAGGACTTACTCCTGGAGCGACTTACTACGTAAGGGTTAATTCCTGGGGATCAACAAGCGGGCAAATTACAACCTTCGATTTATGCCTCCAAGAGCTAGACGCCTGCGGAGGTGCAGCAAACAACGATTGGTGTCAAGCACCAGCAACCCTCACAACGGGAGCAGGAAGCTTTAGCTCCAATACGTCGAGCACATATACTTCGGATACCCCAGCGAACCTTAATACTGTTTTCTGTGGATCCGTTGAGAATAACTCTTGGTATGAGTTTACCGCCTCCGCAACTACTGAGACTTTCAATTTTACTTCAGTTACTGGATGTTTCTCTGGTATTCAAGCAGAAGTATATAACGTTACTGCCGACGCGAACGGATGTTGTACAAATTTCACATCCATGTCGAACTGCTGGAACCCTGGAACAGCAACACCAGGAGTTGTGACCGCAACAGGACTCACAATTGGTAACACCTACGTTCTTATGGTTGATGGATTTGGAGGAGACGTTTGTGATTTTGCTGTGAATAACTGGACCGCTACAAACATCCTTCCAGTTGAACTAGTAGGATTCTTCGGTGCAGCAATGCCACAAGAAAACATTTTGCAATGGCAAACAGCTTCTGAAATTGATAACGATCACTTCATTATTAATCGTTCTTATGATGGAATGGAATTCACTGCAATTGGAACTGTGGATGGAGTTGGAAACTCAACAACATTAAACGACTATACCTTCAGTGATCAGGACGTGAGAACTGGAACAACTTATTACCATTTAACGCAGGTTGATGTTAATGGATCATCCGTGCAAAGTGAAATCGTTGCCGTAAAAAGATCACAAGTTGGTACTGGATTGCTCGGAGTCTTCCCTAATCCAACGAACGACCTCATCAACGTGGAAGTGAATACTTCTAAAGAAGTAAACGGCGCTACAATCGAGTTGAGCAATGCGCACGGTCAAATTATCGAAGTTCGAGATGTGAACATGAACGGATTTGGATTGGTTCAGTTCGATACTGCGGGATTAAACTCAGGGGTGTACTTCGTACGCTACATTAGCAGCTCAGGTCTTTCAACGATTAAAAAAATCATTAAAAACTAACTATGAAACCTCTTATCATCTTTTTAGTTCTTCTTTCACCGTTAGTTTCGACTTCACAAGTGACTCCCGAAATTGAACAAGCGCTTTACAAAGTTAATGTAGAGGGTGAATCGGCATTTTATACTGATCTGTACTGCTCTTCAGCATCTTCTTTTGAGCGTGATCAATTCGAAACGGTTAAGCAGATAGCCATGGCGAAGGAAGGTGTTTTCGACGTTCGAATTGTAGAAGATGGACGGATCATTCGAATCGCTCATCTTTCTTTTGTTGAGCCAGAAGCGATGAAATACTTTGGAACGACAGTCTGCGACGCAATCGAAGTCGAGCCCCGTCAGCCCTACTCGTTTTAGCCCACAACTTCGCTTTTCAGTAATAAATATCCTCAATTCACGGTTCGTTTGATTTCTAATCATGATATTTGAATCGTGAACAATCCAATTCAAAAATTATCAATTGTTGGGCTCGGCAATGTTGGCTCACATTTGTTCGATGCGTTTGTGCAAGAAGGGATGAAAGTAACCCATGTGTACTCCCGCTCGAAACCGTCAGACAAGATTTTACATGACGCCGAATGGGTTAAAGATCCATCAGAATTACCTCATGAACAGCTTGTCATCGTTTGTGTTCCTGATGATATCATTGCATCAATTCTTCTCAAAATTCCAAGCGATTGTCCTGTTGCATACACCTCAGGATCAGTCAACTTAAGTAAGTTACCACATCGAGATGATTTGGGCGTTTTTTATCCTTTACAAACCTTCACGAAGGGCAGTCCACTGAATATTTTCGAAGTTCCATTCTTTATCGAAGCGAACGACCCAGATTTTGCGGCGAAATTATTTGATTTGGCTTGGATCGTCAGTCGAAACGTAAACTACGCCAATTCCGAAGACAGAAAAAAGCTTCACCTAGCAGCGGTTTTCATCAACAACTTCACGAATCATCTTGCTCACATCTCAAAAAATTACTTGGATAAAGAAGAGCTCGATTTCGATCATTTGAAGCCTTTGCTCAAGGAGACTGCACGCAAATTGGAGAACCAGGACCCCATTTCAATTCAAACTGGACCTGCTCGACGAAAAGATCGAGAAATCATCAACGAACATATCGATGCCTTGGAAGATCCGATCCAAAAGGAAATCTACCGCTTAATATCGAAAAGCATTCATCAAACTTATTTCAATGACTAGTTACAAAGAGAAACTACCGAAGATCACAACATTCATTTTTGATGTAGACGGCGTTTTAACGAATGGTGAAATTCTACTCATGGAGGAAGACTTCGTGCGTGTTTTGAATTCAAGAGATGCCTATGCCATGCAATATGCGGTTAAACAAGGTTATCGCATTCTAATCATTACTGGAGGCTCATCGAAACTTGTTGAAAAACGCCTGCTCGGTTTGGGAATTCAAGAAGTTCGATTGAAATCATTCAATAAGCTTGATGTCTATAACGACCTCAAAGAGAAATACAATTTCGACGATGCGGAAGTTCTGTATATGGGCGATGACATTCCTGATTACCCTGTTTTAAAGCAAGTTGGGGTGAGTACTTGTCCACAAGATGCTGCAGTGGAAGTTAAAGACATCTCTGATTATCAATCTCCTTTCGACGGAGGAAAGCACTGCGTTCGGGATGTTATTGAACAAACATTGCGCGTCCAGAAGAAATGGTTCACTAAAGAAGCATTTGAGTGGTAATTCTCAATAAAATGAGTGAATTCCGTTAGGTGATCACTATTGAGCAATCACTTTTCTCACGTTTGAGATCCCATTGACTGTCGTGCGTACAAAGTACATTCCTGATCCATATTCAGATAAATCAAACTGATATGCACCTTGAAAAGAATCCCTTTGAAGTATTTGACCCACTCCATTGAGAATTTCAACTTCAACCATGTCGTTCACAGAACTCTCAATATTTACGACTCCTGAAGTTGGATTGGGATAGATCGATAGATTATCATCAAATTCGGTTTCATCCACGCTCACAACCAAACCATATACAATATGCGGCGGAGTATAGTCGACCCACAGGTCGTTCGGCCCTACTTTAACCACGTAGGCATGATGCTGCCCCATCGCTTCACCATTCGTTTGACCGACAGCTAAGATTCCACCATCGTTCGTTGGAATAATTTCATTGACTTTATCCGGTTCATAATAGTACAAGTGCAGAATTGTCGGCATTTCTAAATAGAAAACGAAATTCATTTTTGTAATGTACAGATCATCTCCATCGGGTAATGACCACTGATCGAAAAAGGTCCAACCAACGTATCTTTTATCTGCGACACCATAAGCGGTTGCCTGATGCGCCCTGAAATCCCCAATGCTTGCGTGGGTTGTTTCCCCTTCCGGTGTGCCATCATGTTGATGACGCATGAAGTACAAATCGTTTCCGTCGACAGTAGGCCCATTCCTATATCCTACGCAAAAAACATCCATATCACTTGTTGATACATCGTTGATGTAATAGTTCCCCAGCGGACCGACGGTATCACTCCACATCAAGGTTCCATCCTCGTGAAACTTTGCGATATATGCCTTGACATACATTGAATCATCAACGTAAGTTTGTCCTGCTACATAAAACGTAGAATCGTCCCAGCGCTTTACACCGCGCAGTCCATCTTCGCCAAGTCCACCCATTGTTTTTGTCCAAAGCGTGTCTCCGTTCTTATCCGTGCGCACGATGTACATATCTGCATTATTCGTTGGGTTCGACAGTGTCTCTCCAACCATGAACATTCCAGTGTCTCTGGTCATTGCAGCGTCGTAAAGTCGCTCCCATCCATCTTCTCCATAAGATGTTTCCCATTCCATCACACCGTTATCGTCGGTTTTGAACAAGTAAAAATCATAAGCTCCAGCACCGATTGAATTCGTAGTACCTGCAACTAAAAAACCATATCCTTCCTGGTGAGCAACGCGTTTCCCTTGGTCCATTTCATTTCCGCCATAATGCTGAGACCATACCGGAACTCCCAAACTATCAAGCTTCATTAAGAATGCCTGAGAACCAACTCCGCCAAAAAAACTGTCGGACGAACCTGTAATAACAAAACTGCTATCTGCTAGTTGGACTGCACCCTCTGCAGTTTCGTCTCCACCTTCAGCATAAAGATGAAAGAACGCGATTTGACCAAACGCCAAACTCGAAGCAAATAAGAATCCTATAACTATTAAAATGCGCATCTCAATCGAATAAAAAATGACTGTCCGTTTCCTTTTTTGGAAACAAGACCAATAATGTTTTCTGAGGCTAAGCCAACTGAAATCTTGTCGAAATCTACGTTAGCATACAATCCTCCTCGGAAATTTGTGAAACCGCCGTAGCTCACGTTCGCTCCAAAGCTCAACCAATCAGTTGTTTTGTATTGAAGTCCAGCATAAACAAACGGGCTGTAAATAATACTCGGGTATAATCTGATCCCAAAAAAGGATTGTAAATCTTTCGGAGAATGTTGATCGACAATTTTTCCAACTTGGATAAATCCTGGCAACAGCACAGCTCTATTTCGCATTTCGGATGAAACACCTAGTTCAGAGAATACATCAATGCTATCAGATAAAATCGCGTTATCTCCAATCACATCTTCGAATTCCAATCCTGAGAATTGAATCGTGGTGTCGATGCGGAAGTATTTCTGACTCTCATGAAGGTACGCCATCCCGACATTCTTTGCCAAAATCTGAATGAATGCCTCTCTATCTTGTCCCCAGGCAACAGGCAGTTTAAAATCAATATCAACGCCTAAACCAACACCTTGACTGAAGGATTGCGAATTGCGTTGCATCAATTCTCCATCCATAACCAATGTGACATCTTGCCCATCTTCACTCTGAGTAATTTGAAAATCCCTAAAACTACCCGAGAAGTAATTGTTCATGTTGTAGAGATTGATACTCAAATTGGATTTCGTTTTGTTATCAATAATTCCAACGCCCACTTTTTGCGCTGATACGTATGTCATGTCCAATCCTGACATTTCCATTGTCTCGCCAGTATATCGATCATTTCCGTAGAAGATCAAACCAAAAGCATCATCAGAATAAACCCCTCCACCAAAAGCGTTCGCTCCAGCTTTAAAGATCATTCCCCAATCGCGCTTCTTGAATGGTTTGATGTTGTAATTTCTATATTCGACGTCACCCATAAATAAACCACCAACTCGATTCAAGCCTTTGTGACGAGCATCCGATGCGTCTTTGATCTCCGGAGTAATCATTCCACCAAAAATGAATTTAGAGAAAAGCTGATTTTGCATTGCAGATCCCGAATAACTTCCTCCAGCTGAAAGAATAATTTCTTGGGATCTCGGTAAGGTGTCGTATTGAATTGGCAGCAATTGGGCTGACACGAATTGACTTCCGATTAGTGCACATAGGAGCACACAGATATTTGTAAATTTCTGTTTCAAACTAGAACTGATTTTCCGTAGTAAAACGTGTTCGTAACTTCACTCCAATGAATGCTCCCGCAGGAATTTGATATTGGTCATTCACCGACGTACTTGGGTCGGGAGTATTGAATGCTGACTGCACAATGATGTACTTGATATTCGCCAAATCATCGACAACCTCACTTGTGAGAATCCATTTGATGTCCGACTTCATGATCTTCAAACCTGAATTCGCGTCCATATCTCCGTACTCTGCAGACTGAATGATGTCCGTTCCATTGATCGTATGAAGCACCGATTTATTCGCATCCAACATGATGAGCTTGACGTTTGCTGAAACTGGAAATGCATTGCTCGCTTTCAAAAGTAATTCTCCACTCGTTACTCTGGCTGTTGTAGATGTTTGAACTAGATCAACTGGGAATGTATCCTGAACAACTAGTGCATCGAAACCAATTGCCAAAGGAAGATTTGCATAAGCTCTTACTTTGAACCTGCTATCTGGATAAATTTCATCCGATCCAGCGGAAACATTTCCCCAAGGGTTAATTTCCACTTCGTATCCCGCTGTATATTTAGAACCAAGGTTTTCAACGAATGCCTCGACATTACTATTTGCTTGATCGAAAATCAACTCTTTAATCGATGGATTAATTCCATTCCATCCTCCGGTTGCTGGATTCAAAGTAAATGCCGTTCCTATTTGCGGGTGAACTAAATCAACCATGTTTCCTGAAGTGCTTTCGCTCGTAAGTTTAGTCAACAAACCACTCGCTCCAACTTTAATTCCGTTTTCAATTTCAAACTTGATTGTCGAAGCGGGAATATCAACTGCACCAGATTGTACAACATTCATCACGTCCAATACAAAATCTGTCGTATCAGAAACCGTTTGATTTCCAAAGTAACCACGTGCATAGCTCAATTCAATACCACGAAGTCCCACATCAACCTGCACAATGTGCGAATTCGTCAATGTTACAGATGGACCATTTGGATCGGAAGTCACTGTAACTTTTGAAGTCAAAATATTACGCTCATCTCCGTCAATCCCCATTAAGTCAAATGAATATCCGCTTAGATCCAATGTTGTCGTCACGATACCTGGATTTGCAATTGTTCCGGCATCGGCAACAATATCTTCGCTAAACTCTACGCCATCTTTAGTCACTCCCACCAATTTAACATTGAAGAGTGCCTTTGTTTCTACTGGGTTCTTTACTGTGACATCAAGAAATCCTTCTTTTGCAATGATTTGCTTCAATTCAACATCGGCAAAGCCCAAATCATTTTCTGATTCTTCGTTGAAGAAAGTATAATTCGGCGGAACATTGATGAATGCAAAGGCAATTCCAAAGTCCTTGTTGATCGTTGTATCTGGAATTTCAAGAACGTCATTTACGCCACGATCCAAAAGTGTTCGCTCCAAATCCACTGAATAATAACCAGATACAACATCCAAGGTTGAATCATTGACTAGATTACTTAATGAAAGTGAGTCGTTAATAACTGGAGCGCTCCAGTCCGTTTCCCAGACTGTGTTCTCCTTCTTACAACTGCTCAGTAGCAGTGTAAATGTCAGAAGTATGAATAAGGTGTTTCGCATTGTAGTTAAGACGTTTGATTCGATGATATGGTTGGTCTACACTCGTTCTAGTATTGTAGCGTATCCTTGACCGACTCCGATGCACATGTTTACCAAGGCATATTTCGAGTTTGTTTCTTGTAGTTGAATCGCTGCTGAATTCAAAATTCGAGCACCTGTCATTCCGAGCGGATGCCCAATTGCAATGGCTCCTCCATTGGGATTAATACGAGGATCATTATCAGCGACGCCCATTTTTCGAGTACACGCTAATGTCTGCGCAGCAAATGCTTCGTTCATTTCCAAAATATCCATTTGATCCAAAGTCAAACCTGAACGTTTCAACACTTTTTCTGAAGCGTATACCGGTCCGATTCCCATAATTCGTGGTTCAACTCCTGCCACTGCAGCACCAACGATTCGAGCAATTGGATTCAAATTGTATTTCTTTACCGCATCCTCAGAAGCAATCAAGAGTGCCGCTGAGCCATCATTCAACCCGGAAGAATTTCCTGCTGTTACCGAACCGTCTTTTTTGAATGCCGCTCTTAAACCTGCCAATGCTTCAATTGTTGAATTTTGACGAATGAATTCATCGTGTTCAAAAATGATTGGATCTTTTCTACGCTGAGGAATTGTTACTGGAATAATTTCCTTTGCCAAACGACCAGATTTCAAGGCCGCCGTTGCTTTCTGTTGAGACCGCAATGCAAACTGATCTTGCGCTTCTCGCTCAATGCCGTAAAGTTCAACCAAGTTCTCTGCAGTTGTTCCCATTCCGTCGGTTCCATACAACTCTTCCATTTTTGAGTTGATAAAACGCCAACCGAAAGAAGAATCGTGCATTTGAGAATCGCGCCCGAAAGCTTTCGATGCTTTTGACATTACCCAAGGACCACGCGTCATGTTTTCAACACCTCCAGAAATGTATAAATCTCCTGCTCCATCCTTGATCGCTCGAGACGCATTTATCGTTGAGGCCATTCCTGATGCACACAAGCGATTAATCGTTTCTCCACCGACTTGCCAAGGTAATCCAGCGAGCAGTCCAGCCATGCGGGCAACATTACGATTATCCTCACCAGCCTGATTAGCACACCCAAAGAGAACATCTTCGATTTCCATCGGGTCAATACTCGGGTTTCTATCCATCAATGCTTTGATCGTGTGAGCGGCTAAATCATCTGGGCGAACTGCCGATAAAGTTCCACCAAAATTTCCAATTGGAGTTCTTACTCCATCGACTATATATACTTGTTTTGACATGTCAATATTTTGAACCATAAAGTTAACATTTTTGCCATTGTTGAAAACTTCCATCGGGACTTAGGCACAAAGTTTGTAAATTGGATATTCGAAAAAGAAAACCAAAACAAAACAATGAGTCCGAACAAACGATTAGTGTTTGCTTTCTTAACGATCGCAATCAGTTCTTCTTCCTTTGCTCAGTTAGAAGAATTAACACCGGAAGAACAAGCCTACAAAGATTCCATCCAGGCTTTAAACGAGGATAATGCTGCCATTGCAAGCAGCCAAGAAGCTTACAACAGAGGAATTGAACTTTTCGGTCAAGAAAAATACAGTGCCGCTGTTAAAGAATTCGGAAAATCCATTCAATTTGATCCCAACTTCACTGCGGCCTATTACAACAAAGGAGTAGCGGAAAATAAAGCAGGGAAATATGCTGACGGGGTTAAGACTTTATCTAAGTTGATCGAATTGAAAAGCAATTATTCCAAGGCCTTTTTTCAACGCGGATTAAGTTATCAAGGACTGAATAAATACGCTGAAGCAGAAGAAGATTATGAACAATCGATTAAATTGAATGCGACTAATCCAAAAGCGTATTACAATTTCGGAACGCTTCGTTTCTTGCAAAAGGATTATGAAGGAGCAGCGAAATACTTCTCAAAGACAATAGAATTGGACAAGAACAATGTGAATGCTTTCAATGATCGCGGTTCCTCGTACCGCATGCTTGGGAAATACCCGCAAGCCATTGCCGATTACGAAACGGCCATCACAAAGAATCCAAAATTGGCTTTTGTACTGAACAACCTCGGTACTACGAAATCAAAAACCAAAGATTACACGGGCGCACTTGCTGCTTTTAACCGAGCGATTTCGATTGACGCGAATTTCCATTTGGCTTACAACAATCGTGGTGTGGTTCAAATGAATCAAGGACGATTGGACGATGCGGAAAAAGACTTCAAAAAAGCGCTTACTGTTAAATCTGATTATGCTCCAGCACAATCGAACCTCAGTGCGATCTACTTCAAAAAGAAGGAGTACAAAAAAGCACTTGATCACGCGAACAAAGCCATTAAAATGGATAAAAACAATGCTGCGGCATATGTTAATCGCGCGAATGCAAAGGAAATGACACGCGACATGAATGGTGCGTGTGAAGATTGGCTCAAAGCAAAGGAATTGGGGTCGGAAGCTGGAAAAAAATACTACGCAGGAAACTGTGGAATCTAATTTGAATCACATTATGAAATATATAGTTACATCAATTGCTTTGGTAATTGGATTGATGGCCTCAGCGCAAAACGTTGAATTTAAATCTGCCAATTTCAAAGATGACAAAGACGGCTTCAAAGCTGCCGTTGCTGCAATTAAAGCTGGTGACGAATTTTTCGAACTTGGGAACGAGGCGGTATTCTTAGTGAAGAGTCCGGGCATCAACTTCGAATTGGCGAGACGTGAATACGAAAAAGCGCAAAAACTCAATGATAAGAACGGAGAGTTGAATTACAAAATTGGCGTTTGCTATGCCAACAGTCCGTACAGTGAAAAGTGTATTTCGTTTTTGAAAACAGCTTTCAAACTTGATCCTGAATGCGACCCATTCTTGGATTATTATTACGGTTATGCGCTTCAACTCGATGGAGACTTCTCTGCGGCGAAGAAATCATACGAGAAATTTGAGGCTGGATATAAAAAGGCGGATGACTTCTCGAAATTCGTTACGAAACGAAAGAAGGAGTGCAAAGCGGCAATCAACTTGACAGCTGATCCAGTTCGTGCATGGGTGGATAATGTTACTGAGTTGAACACTGCTCAAAACGAATACGGACCTTCTGTGTCAACTGATGGAGCGGAGCTCATTCTCTCTTCGAACCGACCAAATGGACACACGCCAAATGAAATCGGAGGATATGATGACGATATCTACGTTTCTTCGATTGAAAATGGAAAATGGTCCAAGCCTAAAGCGATTAAAGGAGCAGTAAACAGCGAATCAGACGACGTTTCGAACAACTTGAGTTACGACGGAACAAAAATGTTGATGCACCGTGTAGAAGATGGACAATGCGACATTTATGAAAGTAAATTGGTTGGAGCAAATTGGACAGCACCAACGAAACTTCCTTCGGCAATTTCATCAACAAGAGCCAATGAGCGCTTCGCATCGTACAGCCATGATGGTTGGAGTATTTATTTCAACCGTGATAACGCCAGCCGATCGACAGGATACGAAGTGATGTACAGCAGTATGCAAAGTAAATTGCGACAAAACTACATGGCTGCCCAAATGATTTCGACTATAAACAGTAAGTTCAACGAGGGGCCGATTTACGTTCACCTTGATGGAGAGACCATGTACATTGCATCCGAAGGAACAGGATCAATTGGTGGATACGATATTTTCGTTTCAAGAAACATCAACGGAACTTGGTCGAAGCCGGAAAACTTGGGATATCCAATCAACACGCAGTACGATGACTTCTTTTTCTCTGGAACAGCGAATGGAAAGTACGCATACATTGCTTCGAACCGTGCAGGAGGAAGCGGTGGATACGACATCTACAAAGTGACGTTCTGGGGACCAGAAAAAGAACCAGTGACCGCAACTGAAGATTACTTGTTGGCTTCAATTGTTAACCCAATTGCAGATAATTCAATCGAGGAATCGGTAACGGTGAAGAAGAAATCATTTACAGTTTTCAAAGGAATTACGATTGATGCGATTTCAAGAAAACCTGTTGAAGCAGAAATTGAAATCACGGATAACACGAGCGGAAAAGTGATCGAAACATTCACAACGAACAGTGCAACTGGAAAATTCATCATCACGCTTGCTTCTGGAAAGAACTATGGTATTGCGGTGAAGGCTGAGGGATACCTCTTCCACTCTGAAAATTTTGACATTCCAAAAGGAAGTTCAGACAATTTGGTGAACAAGGTAATTGAGCTCAAGAACATCAAAATTGGTAGCAAGATTGCCCTTCGAAACATTTTCTTCGATACTGGAAAATCATTGTTGCGCTCAGAGTCAAATGCTGAGTTGGATCGTTTGGTGAAATTGATGAATGATGTTCCAAATTTGAAAGTGGAGATCTCAGGTCACACAGATAATACAGGATCAGCGAAATCAAACCAAACTTTGTCACAAAGCAGAGCGCAGGCAGTTGTGACTTACTTGACGAAAAAAGGAATTTCAGCTTCTCGTATGACTGCGAAAGGATACGGTCCGAATTCGCCAATCGCGACAAATGCAACGGCTGATGGACGCCAGCAGAACCGTAGAACTGAATTTGAGATTACGGGGAACTAGTCTCGGCTCCGCTCGACTACCCTTAATGCGGACTTCGACTCCGCTCAGCCCTCGATATATGGTAAGGTAAACCCGAGGACTGAGCGGAGCCGAAGTCTGTACTTAAATACTACTTCTGCATATGATTACTGGATGTATTGTACATCCCTAACTTCTAAAAAAATCCCGATTTGTATGAATCGGGATTTTTTAATTGGTTTAAGTATCGCTTCTATTCTCGACCCAATTCTTTCAAATAGATAAAATGAGATCGGATGGCTCGCCACATATTCATTTGATTGTAGGGCATTGAGTGTTTATCCGCCATCTTCTGAATTATCGGTGTAATTCGCGTGTACACAGTATGTGGTAATCTCGGGAATAGATGATGCGCTGCATGAGAGTTAAAGCCTCCAAAAATCCAATTGGCAAATCGACTTGTGGGGTGATAATCTAGGGATACCGCCAACTGATGTTCATGAAAACAAGTTGGCAAAAATCCGTCTTCATCCGCCGAAGGGAAAGTCGTTTCTGTCGTCAAATGGGAAATGATCAACGTTAGTACGAAGAAGATTGAAATGAAACAGTGCATAATTAAAAATGAAGCAATAAAATACCCAAAACTGATTTCAGAGAAATACCAAGGAACGAACAATACAAATGCTAAATACAGCAGTTTCAATAGAATCACCTCAAGCACGAAAGTCGTTTTATACGATAGGTTCTTCATGTTAGCCACTTCTTTTTTGGAAAGATAAATGAAGTCCTTTATAATGATCCAGTGAAGCGTATACACGCAATAAATGAGCGGTGCGTAGACATGTTGGATTTTGTGATTCCATTTACGTTTGTGCAGTTTCGAAAGGCGAATGAAGGGATTGTCATCAATATCAGCGTCGCACCCATCCACATTCGGGAAAAGATGGTGCGACGAAATATGCCTTTTCTTCCACAAGGTAGCGTTGACTCCCTGCAGGTTGAAGATCAAATAATGTGCGATCTTATTAAATTTCTCACTTTTGAAAAGTGTATTATGAACGGCATCGTGAGACGCATTGAACGCTAACAGGATTCCTGAAAAGCCAAAAAGCGTGTAGACGATCGTTCGTAAAATGAAATTTTCAGCTACCGGATCGATCAAGAGCAAACTATACAATCCGAAGAACAATGCGAAGTAGAAAAAGAACTTCACCTTCATTAGGCGCTGACTTTTTTTGATAACGCCTTCCGATATTAAGCTGGATACTTTGGAATTTAACTCCTGATAGAAATCTGAATTGGATGGTTTGAATTTGATTTTCATGTCTATTGGTTTTAATGAATTTTGATGATCGCTAAGACCAAACATCAACCCGCGTTAGCGATTGAAACGAATATCCTTCCTCTATTTTGAAGAAGATAGCAGTCTAAAGCGCGCTCGAACGCCCAAACAAAAAAGCGTCCGAACGCGACCATTTACAATTCGCAGAGGACATATAGAATTAGTCCTACTACTAAAAGTGCTGCTAGAAATCTCATACTTCGTGTTTTTATGTGTTGATCAAATGTAGGATTGGAGTGCGGTTTTAGAGAACTGAATTCGGCAAGCTTAAAACAAGAACTTGCGAAATTCGCAACTGAAGCTCTTCGCTTTTGATCCTTCACTTTTCCGTATTTTTGGACAAAGCAATTTTATGTTCAAAGCGATTTCTTCTGATGATATTTCTGTTTTCCAAACACTTCTTAGAGATCGATGTTTGGTAGATGATGAATCACTCTTCAATTACAGTCACGATGAAACCGAGGACATTTCCATCCTTCCAAGGGTCGTGCTGAAACCAAATACGCCCGAGGAAATTTCGAAAATCATGATGCATTGTCATGCGGAGAACATCTGTGTGACACCTTCTGGAGCTAGAACAGGCTTAAGTGGTGGAGCAATTCCCGTTCATGGCGGCGTCGCACTTTCGATGGAGAAGTTCAATCGCATTTTGAATATTGACGAAAACAATCATCAGGTGACAACTGAACCTGGTGTGATCACAGAAGTTTTACAAGACACGGTAAAGGAAAAAGGATTGTTTTATCCGCCTGATCCTGCGAGTAAGGGAAGCTGCTTCATTGGAGGAAATGTCTCCGAAAATTCTGGCGGACCGAAAGCTGTAAAATATGGAGTAACGAACGAATATGTGCTCAATTTGGAGGTGGTGCTTCCGACAGGTGAAATCATTTGGACGGGGGCAAATGTCCTTAAAAATGCTACAGGCTATAATTTGACGCAGCTCATTACAGGATCGGAAGGAACGTTGGCGATTATTACAAAAATTGTCATCAAACTAATCCCGCATCCAACGCACAACTTGTTATTGCTGGCTCCGTTCTTCAGCGCTGAAAAGGCGTGCGAAGCAGTTGGAGCGATTTTCAAAGAAGGAATTACTCCAAGCGGATTGGAGTTCATGGAGCGCGATGCTTTGATTTGGACACAAGAATTTTTAGGCGATACAAGCATACATATTGGCGATAATCATGCTGCACACCTGTTAATAGAGGTTGATGGTTTTGATCCGGAAATCTTAATGAGCGATTGCACGAAAATCATGGAGGTTTTGGAGCAATTTGAAACGGATGAAGTGCTTTTTGCTGAATCACAAGCTCAGAAAGATGCTTTGTGGAAATTACGACGATCAGTTGGTGAAGCGGTGAAAGCGAATTCCATTTACAAAGAGGAAGATACGGTTGTTCCAAGGTTCGCCTTGCCTGAATTGTTGCGACACATCAAACGCATTGGTGGGAATTACGGATTTAAATCCGTGTGCTACGGTCACGCTGGCGATGGAAACTTGCACGTAAACATCATCAAAGGAGATTTGACGGACGAACAATGGAACGATGAATTGCCAATTGCTATTCGTGAGTTATTCGCGGAGGTAGTTCGAATGGGAGGTACCTTGTCGGGTGAACACGGAATTGGCTTAGTTCAGAAACCATACATGGACATTGCTTTTTCGGATACGAGCTTGAACTTGATGCGTTCGATTAAGGAGGTGTTTGATCCGAAGGGAATTTTGAATCCTGGGAAGATTTTTTGATGCTTTCGCAGACACGCTTCGCTTTTAGATTATTGGATCGCTACGCTCTTAGATTCGGCTGCGCCTGTTAGACTGACGTTTGGAGTAGGTTTTGGTCTCATCGCTGCGCTCTAGGATTCACTGCGTGACTGCTTTCGGCGGTGTTGCATTCTCCGAATTAAGAATTACGGGCTTCGGCACTTCGGCTTCGCTCAGTGACCTCTTCAGCCCTCGGATTATCTTCGTTTGAAATTGTACGTTGAGACTCTCGAAATGAACTATTAACTAGTTCTTCAAAAAATCTAAGTCACCAGCCTTCATTTTGTGATAACCACGACTTAAGTATGCCAGCATGATGCGCATCGTATCGAATGCTTCTTCTGTTTCCGCGCTGATTTCTTTCTTCTGCAAACGCAGCAACAACTTCATGTACATTGCGTGAAAGGCAATCTCGATATCGTTTTTGTCCTTCAAGTTGGATTTTTGCTTGAAATCATTGATATTAGGAGATGCCGCCTCCATGATCCCAATGTATTTTGGATCCTTCGTTGCAGTAAGCAAGGTTGTATGCAAGTACGACAACTCGACCATCACCTCATCCAATGACGGCATGTGTCCGGCAGTCTCTAGTTTATTCGACTTCATCTCATTGATGATACGCTGGTACCACTGTCGGTATTGCGCCAAGAACGATTCATCTGGAAGTTGAGGGCGAACATAATGCTCGATGATTTCCTCCATATCAAATTTGTAGGCACGAACAACGTCCTCAATTTGGTACATGTACAGGATGTACTCGGCAATATTCTCTTGCTGTTTTTGCTGTGCAACTAGCATGACGCGAAAAATTTAGTGAGCTTATTTTTTGTCTTGCTCGTTCATAAACTCGATCAAATCCATGGTAACGTCCATTGATTCATCGGCGTACATGATTCCTCCCATTTTCTCCTTTGCGAGGATCAAGTTGTAACCATTCTTTTCAGCAAATTCCTTTCCGTAAGCATCCAATTTCTCCAACAATTCTTCTTGGAATTTTTCCGCTTTCTTATTCAATTCAGCGCCTTCAGTTTGCTCTAAACTCGTCATCTCTAACTGTAGATCTTGAAGTTTCTTCGTGTAGTATGACTCTCCGTTCTTAGAAAGCAATCCACGTTGCATTTTCGATTGGTACTCATTCGCGAGCTGACCATATTGTTGTTGCAACTCATTCGCCTTTGCTCCAACAGCCGCTTCCATCTCTACAATCTCCTCTTGAGATTCCATGAAATAAGTATAATGTGTGGCTACGCTGTCTTTCACATAAAACACTACGCTCAAACCTGAATCGCTCGAATTAGTTGGTTTCGTTTCTTTATCTCCACAAGACGCCAATAAAGCGATCATTGCAATTGCTACTCCTAAAATTTTCATGCTTTTACGTTCTTTTGATTGAAAGCCATTTCCCATTCCGTTCGCATTTCAATGAAACGCTTCAGGGCATTGGACAATAGTTCTGGTGTGATCATTCGTTCAACATCTTCCAATCCGTAAACATCGGTTTCACCAATTTTGTAGGTCTGCTCGAATTGACCCAATTCAATTTTTACAATATACTTCGCGTTGTAATTGAACACTTGAATCTTGTATCGCTCGTGTGGAATGTCTTTTACTAGTCTCACCGTTTAATTTTTAGCAAAAATACACGAAAAAAGCGCTTCGAAAAGAAAGCGCTTGAGTTTTCATCTAAAAAATGCTAAATAATGAGCTGGCTGTGATTATTAAATATTCACCAGTTCCATTTCCTTGTGAGGAATAAATTCAAATGGGACTTTCACCATGTAGGCATAATCTTGTCCAACCTCATACATATCGATATCTGTGGTTTTGTAATGCCACTCAACTTTCACCTCTTTTCCGTTAATGTTCAGTTCGTTTAATTTATACAGCAAGAAAAGAATTCGCTTGGAAGAACTGATATTGAAATATTCGAAATCAAGTTTGATTATAACCGCGTCTGTTGGGTTCAACATGAAAGATTCGAACCAGCTCAAGACAGGAAGCCAAAACTTGTCCGCCTCTTCAGGGATCGAGCGTCCCTTTATCTCCATCTCTCCAGTCTGTCCATTGAAACTAACAAACGGCGTTTGCGCAGTCTCTTTGATCTCCAGTTTCTCCATAAATCGCTTAGTTCGATGTGCAATTTGGGATTTTTTTAGATATAAGCAGTGTTATTTTCTACCAACACCTTTAATTTCTCGCCCAAAAGCCTTTATCCTTCGATTAAGTTGTGGACTGCATGTTTAAAACAGCGAAAATAATCGATGGAAGTGCATTTATACTCACTCAATAACCTCGTTCACTCAATCAAAGTAGCCGGTTACAGAATATATTTCGTGTAGTTTTCCGTACCTTGGGATGTGGAATTTTCGGAAAAATATCGACTGGAGAAGCGACTTGGAACTCAGAGCAAGCGGAAATTCGGCGAAATCTTTTTGGCCATTGATAATCGATCGCAAGAAAAGGTAGCACTGAAAGCGGTTAAAACCAATCTTGAAGATCTTACCAACGCCGAACGACTCAAAGCTGAGGCAAGCTTTACCTTCGATTTTGATGGACTTCCTAAAACGCTCGAATTCGAAGAGACAGAGTCAAATCTGTTTCTTGTTCGTAAATACGTTGAGGGAATTCCACTCGATCAGTATTGGGGAACGTTGAAGCGCAGGCATCGTTCATCATTCGTTATTCAACTCTTGGAGAATCTTCTACCGATTTTTGAACACCTGAAACAGCACGAAGTTGTTCATTGCGACATCAAACCAAGTAACATCCTAATTGCCAAAACGGGCGATTCATTCAAGGTTCATTTACTCGATTTTGGCTTGTCTATTCGAACATCTGAAAATGATGAGAACCGGAAGAGAAAGTTGTTGTTTCCGTTGGGCTATGCGGCACCAGAATTGCTTTTAAACCATTTGGAATTGGTCGATCAACGTGCGGACATCTTCGCATTGGGAGTGCTTATTTGGCGTCTGTATGCCGGGAACCTTCCTCTCGTACATCCGAACCCAAGCGTATTTACCAATTTGCAATTGACGCATCCTTTGCCCGAGCATTCTGAAATCTCAAAGAAAATGTACATAATTTTGAAAGGGATGGCTCACAAACATCAATTTAAGCTGCCGCCTAATCAAATGGATCGACAAGAAGTGCAGGAATTACTGGCATCCGCAATTAACGAGCGCTACGACTCACTGGATGAGGTCATTCAGGCATTCAAAGGAATCGATAAGAAAAGATTTTGGAAATAGTCGAATAAGCCTACCAGAACAAATCTCTGCGGTAACCAATATTAATTCCGAAGAACAAGTTACTGTAAAGTCCTGTATAAGTCGAATTCTCGCTCGCTTGTCCGAGTAACATGTAGCTCACACTAAAATCAGAATAGAACGTTCCAACTCTAGGAACAGTGTATTTCACCCCACCTAGCAATCCAGCTCCAAGAGAAAAGATTGCTCCATCGCGAGATGTAGAACCGTCAATTTCGTACTTCGTTTCATCGAAATCGGTGTACTTCGTTTTCACTTTGTTATACACAATCATGAAGCTTGTACCTCCGTAACCTGCAAACCCGAAATCAAACCCATCTCCCAAGTAATAGCGCGTACCACCTTCGAAAATATTGTAATTCATTTGTGAGCTCGACATTACGCTAAGTACGTAAGGCGTCGTCGTTGTTTCCATCGCCACTGCAGATACAGCAAGAGAATCTCCTGTGCGCGCAAAATGGTGCGTGTATCTTCCATAGAATGACATTGCGTCATCCCTTGGCACTTCAACTCCAACGTGAAATCCTGTGAACCATTTGTCTGTTCCGAAACCTTTCAAGGTACTCGAACCAGCATTAAAACTCACCTGAGCAGAAACGCTTCCTGCTACCAATATTGCTACAACTATCAAATAATTTCTCATACTTCCATCCATTTAGGTTTCTGCACCTTTATCTTATCAAAAATCGGGCAACTTTCGTCGTGAGCCCCTTTTAAATATCCTGTACTCATTAAAAACTCGTTGACTATTTCTCCGCCAACAAATTTGAAACGGGTTTTAAACAGCTTCACCCATTCGTCTTTTGACTTTGGGTGCTCTGAATCTAGCCAATTCTTAAAGCTACCAAATTCCGCTTGAATCTGCAAAATAGCCTTTGCATTATATATAACCGCATTTATCTTCAGTTTGTTGCGTATAATCGTCGCATCATTGACTAAACGGTCAAAATCCTTCTCTCCATAGTTCGCAATTTTTTCGATATCGAATGCATCAAACGCGAGCTCGAAGTACTTCTGCTTATTTAGGATGATTTCCCAAGACAATCCAGCCTGGTTAATTTCTAAGATCAAACGTCCAAATAATTCATTGTCCGTATGGATAGGGAAACCGTAGTCATTGTCATGATAGTGCACATGAACCTCTTTCGATTCTGAGGATTTACAATAATCGCAATAACTCATACTTGTTCAATGATTACTTCCAATTTTTCAATTAATTCCTCAACGGATTCGATTTTCTGAAACTCCTTCTTCCCCATTATTTGATGAAAACCGTCAGCAGTCCTTTCTAATATAACGGGATATTCGTATTGAAGGTTGAATTCCGCTTCGAATCCGCGAATATACTTAAACTCCATTTCTACTTTTGAGCGTTTCTTGAATTTTTTCCAAGCGCTCCGTTGCCCCAAATTGTGGTGCGTCAATTCGCAGAGTTCGCACTTGTAAGTTGAAGGTTTGAAGACCTTGTGTGCGTAGTCAACTATTACACTGACAGGATCTGTGTTGGCATTGTAGACAAAAACGAGTTTATGACTCATATACTTTGGACGTTGTTACTTTCGAATGATTACTCGAATGGATGATAAGATTTGTTAATTAAGAGATTTCTGGATTGAATGATTACACGATTCGCTCCGCTGCTGGCTTCGGTGGTGAAGAATTGAAAGAACGCTGATAATAAATAAAGTCACGAGGGATGAGCGGAGCCGAACTCCGGCTTGCTCAGTCATCGTTCTAATAATCCTTCAACAAAAAATTGGCTAAATTCGTCACATGGCAATATATTCATTTAACGGCTTTATTCCTGTCATTAAGGAGAGTAGTTTTATTCATCCGCAGGCTTCAGTTACTGGAAACGTAATTATTGGTGAAGATGTTTACATCGGTCCTGGTGCTGCGATTCGTGGCGATTGGGGACAAATCATCATTGAAGATGGATGCAATGTGCAGGAGAATTGCACGATTCATATGTTCCCAGGAACGACTGTTACCTTGAAAAAGGCAGCGCATATTGGACATGGTGCTATTATCCACGGAGGAACGATCGGTGAGAATTGTTTGATTGGAATGAATGCAGTCATTATGGATGACGTTGTCATGGAAAAGGAATGCATCATTGGCGCCTTGAGTTTCGTACCAGCAAAAATGCACCTTCCTGAACGAAGCTTAGCCGTTGGAAACCCAGCAAAAGTTGTCAAACAAGTTTCGGATGAAATGATCGCTTGGAAAACGAAAGGAACGGCCCTTTACCAAGCATTGCCTGGAGAGTGTCACGAGACTTTGCAAGTCGTAGAGCCTTTGCGCGAAATTGAAGCCAATCGCCCTAAACAGGAATCCATGTATTCAACTTGGGAGAAAATCAAATCAACGTAATGTCAAGAAAGGAACACTGGGAAACGGTTTACGAAACCAAAACTCCAGATCAGGTAAGTTGGACGCAGAAGACACCTCAAACTTCCCTCAATTTCATTCATTCTTTTGGTGAAGACAAATCAGTGTCGATTATTGATGTTGGCGGTGGCGATAGCCATTTGGTTGATTGCTTGCTTGATGAAGGTTACTCAAACATCTCAGTTCTCGATATCTCGGCAAAAGCCTTGGAAAGAGCAAAGTTAAGACTTGGTGAACGCGCCTCTCTGGTGAATTGGATTGTCAGCGATATTACAACCTTCAAACCAAATCAACAGTTTGACATTTGGCACGATCGAGCTGTATTCCACTTTTTGACCGATCCTGTGGATATCGCGAGTTATGTTTCCACCGTTGAACAATCCGTTTCGAAGAATATGATCATTGGAACATTTTCCGAAGATGGACCTTTGAGATGCAGCGCACTGGACATAACGCAATACTCAGCAACCTCGTTGAGCGAAGCATTTGAAAATAAATTCGAAGTAATATCATGCTTAAATGAGGATCACGCGACCCCATTTGACACGATTCAGAATTTTACTTTCTGCAGTTTTTCAAAAAAGCAGGATCAATTTTAAGGTCCACATCTTCTTGGAACTTGGCGCATTTTGAGATCTTCTGGATATGTTGCTTTCAAACGTTGCAGCATCGAACAGTCAACTAAGTCGTCAATTGCCATGAAGTAACTTGATCGGCTATAGTCTTTAAATGAAGCGAAAGTCACCTCTGTTTTTTGCATGATTGCTTGTTGTTGATAAACTGTGTACACGCCAAAATCATCATACGCCACTTCAAGGAAATCAAATTGGTCGTAGCGAGCGACATTCTTTCCAAAGGCGTTCTGCACGAACTCGTATGCTGAAGTTGTATCTCCCAAAGCATGCAAAACTTGAATGCACGAATTTGCTTCCTTGCGTCTATTCGATTCACCTGTTTGTTGGAACTTTGCGAATTCCGACTTCGCTTCTGAATAAACCGCACGACGCGCGTCCTTTTTCAATGGGTTCCTCTTGTCGTTGATCCGCTCAATTAACATTTCCGTGTAATCTCCATTTCTCTTTGTACCCCATCGTTCGATCAAGATTTCGTCCAGTTCATTGCTCAGCTCTTTAGAGTCTAACACATCAATAAAAGCGATGATCTCTTCTATTTCAAAACTGTATCGATCAATGTCTTTCAACACTTTCTTCCCACGCTTTACAGCTGCTTTTTTCCATTTCTTACTTCTGGAAAGCTCTCGAACTTTTGGATCTACTAAATAATTTCTCGCCGTTTTACAATCAGGCCATTTATCCAACATGATTTTATGAATTTTCGCCGATGGTTTGCTCGAATTACAGAACTCGTAAATCGCGTCGGATCCAAAATGTATCTCATTGCAGGATTCCTTTAAACTTTCGGTCAGAATACTTTGTGGTGACGGATAAGAATTGATATCCAATTTAGACCAATCCATGGTTCCATCAGTGGTCAACTCTGCTTTATTCGTCGCAATCCGATTCGATTTGTATAAGTGAACGATGTCTACCACTTTTCCATCCACTCCCAAACCAATGTGATTTTGATCATCTGAAATGGCAACTTTCACGCGCTTTAGTTCTTGCCCCAACACAACTGCATCTGGATCATTCACGCCTTCATGGAAGAATTCTTCTTGTTGATAAGTTCCAAATCTAATATCAAAACATAAACCGTATGAATGCGAAACTGATCGGTTAAAAATGTTGTCTCCAACTCTCTTGCTGTGACGGTAGTCAATTACTCGACCGACGACTTCGGCGTTTCCATTCTTCGTTGATATCGTCTTAGATTCTGATGCAATTGTTTTCGACGTTGTACATCCCCGATTACATCCGATTAAAAGCAATCCTGAGAAGATCAAGGTGAAAAACGAGAGTGATTTTCTAGACATGTAGTATGGTTTTAGAAATCAAGATAGTAGGATTTTTTCAAATCTGGGCGGAAGGAATCGAAAAATCTTAATCAAATCGGTTGAAATTGTTTCGTACGAATAAATACATTTGTACAAACAACGGACCATGGCAAGATTCGATATTACCATTCTTACTGATCATCGCTATTTGGAGGATCAATACACTGATATTTATGCGCAGAACGTATTGGACGAGGATAATCTACTTAAAGAAGCCTTGGAGCGACTTGGATATGCTGTTCATCGCACGAATTGGGATGATGCAAATTTCGATTGGACCACCACCGATTACATCTTTTTTAGAACAACTTGGGACTACTTTGATCGCTACGAAGAGTTCGCACCTTGGTTGGAAGATGTATGTACAAAAACGAAGTTGATTAATCCAAAAGAATTGATCTATTGGAGTTTGGACAAACATTATTTGGATGATTTAGACCAAGCTGGAGTGCGTATTCCCAATACGTTTTTTGTCGAAGCGAATGATTCACGTTCAATTTCTCAAGTTATCGAACCATTGGACTGGAAAGAGTTTATTTTGAAACCCGCAATTTCGGGAGCTGCAAGGCACACTTATCGTTTCACGAAAGACGATGCGTCAAAGCACGAATCGATCTTTTCAGAATTAATCGCCAAGGAATCGATGTTGATTCAGGAATTCCAGACGCAGATTCTCACCAAAGGTGAAGTTGCGTTCATGGTTTTTGGAGGAAAGTTCAGTCATGCCGTTTTGAAAAAAGCCAAAGCTGGAGATTTCCGTGTGCAGGATGATTTCGGGGGTACGATTGAAATCTATCATCCAAACGAGGAAGAAATTGCATTTGTTGAGAAAGCATTTGCGGCTTGCAATCCAACTCCAGTTTACGCGCGAATTGACGTGATTTGGGACAACGATGACCAACTGTCTATTGGCGAAATAGAACTGATTGAACCTGAGTTGTGGTTCCGACTGGATGAAAAATCCGCGGATCGATGCGCAGTTGCTACGAAGAATTACCTTAATTCAATGAAGAAAAGTTGAATTGGGAATTAAGAATTCTCGCTAATAACTGAAGTCTCCACTTATAAACGTGAAGCTTTGTCTTCTGAAATCGCGTTATTTCTTCTTCTCTTCTACAACCTTAAGGTGCTCGACATTCGTTTCTTCGCGATCTCTTTTCAGACCTCGCCAAAGAATGTAAATACCGGCTAGCACAAGCGGAATACTGAGGATTTGTCCAGTATTGAGTGCCCACGTATCATCGCGTTCTGTTTGCCCTAGTTTGATAAACTCGATTAAGAATCGAGCTCCGAAAATTAAAATCAAAAAGGCTCCAAAAACGACACCTCTTTTCTGGTAGAATTTCTTCTTCCAGTAAAGGAACATCAAGATTCCAAAGCTGAAAATGTAAGCGATCGCTTCGTAAAGTTGAGCCGCGTGTCTTGGCGTTGAATCATACATTTTCAATTCATCATTCCAGAAATTCGGGAAACTAAACGCCCATGGCACGTCAGTTGGAATTCCGACAATTTCACTGTTCATCAAATTTCCTAAACGAATGAAGCAGCCTGCTACTGCAATCCCAACCACAATTCGGTCGAGAATCCACATCATCGGTAATTTCACCACGTATTTCGAGTACAGCCAAAGTGCCAGCAAAATGGCAATTGCACCACCATGACTAGCCAATCCACCTTCCCAGACTTTGATAATCGACATTGGGTTGGAGAGATAGCCTTCCTGAAGAACGACGCCATTCGCGTCAATTACATCCCAATATGGTCCGTAAAAGAACACATGTCCGAGTCGTGCACCAACAATCGTAGCGATTACCGTGTACAACACCAATTGATCAAGGAACTTTTCGTGAATCCCTTCACGCTTGTACATTCGCTTGACCACGAAGTAACCAATCATTAAACCTGAAACGAACAGGAGCCCGTAGTAATTTGGTGTCTTCCACCCTTCAATAATTTCAGGGGTAACATCCCAAGTAATGAATAGATTCACGTTGTTGTTTTATTGATTTCAACCAAAGATAATGGTTTTTTGGAGTTCTGTTTGAAGCGCAATTTTTCAGATCGTCCTTTCTTGAAAATCTTGTTGCTCACTGTTTTTCCTTTACGCAATTCTTTTTGCTCTTCTGGAGATAAGTGAATCACTGATTGGCATTCATCGGAACAACAATTTTCCATTTTCTCCTTGCAAGAATCACACTGAATAAATAACAAATGACATCCGTCGTTTACGCAATTTGTGTGAACGTCTGACGGCTCTCCACATTGATGGCAAACAGAAATAATATCATCAGAAATGCGTTCTCCTCTTCTTTCATCGAATACGAAATTCTTTCCGATAAACTTGTTGTCTAGTCCTTTTTCGTCGCACTGACGTGCATAATTGATTATTCCACCTTCCAGTTGGTGTACTTTCTCAAACCCTTGATGTCTGTACCACGCTGATGCTTTCTCACAACGGATTCCTCCTGTACAGTACATCACAATGTTCTTGTCTTTCGCATCTTTGAGGTATTCATCTTCGATGTAAGGCAGTGATTCACGGAATGTATCAACATCCGGTGTGATTGCTCCCTTGAAATGCCCAACTTCGTGCTCGTAGTGATTTCTAAAATCAATTAAGATGGTATTTGGATCATCCGCTATTTCATTGAATTCCTCAGCTGAGAGATGTTTCCCCTTGTCTGTTACATCGAACGATTCATCCGACAAACCATCCGCTAAAATCTTGTTTCTTACTTTGATTTTCAGCTTCAAGAAGGGGAATTCAGCGTCTGCTTCATCCACAGCAAGGTTCAAACGAATTTCGTTCAAAAATTCAATTTCGTAAAGTTCAGTTCTGAATTGCTCCAAGTTCTTTGCAGGAACAGAAATTTGTGCGTTGATCCCTTCAGAAGCGACGTAGGTTCTACCTACAATTTCGAGCTTCGACCACATCTGAAATAGGTGATCACGAAATAAACGAGGGTTCTCAATTTTGGCGTATTGATAGAAGGAGATTGTGACGAATTCATTTCCGCTTTCGCGCAATTTCGCCTCCAATTCTTCCTTACTTAATGTATTCCACAGTTGCATGCTATGTTGTATTTAAGTTAAAAAGTGTGGCAAAGATAGGGATTATTTGGATTGGCGCCCTTGTAGGATTAGAAATATTGACGGGCTTCGAGCGCCTTAGCCCTCAATGTCCTAGCAGGCAATATTGCGAAGAATCAGTCACGCTAAGTCCGATGTACCAAAAACAAAAAAGACCCTGATAGCTATCAGGGTCTTTGGATCAATTACTACAGAATTCTATTATTTCATGATGTTCACGTGCCCGTTGATCATTTTTCGTTCATCGCTGTAAGCAGTTTTGAACTCGATCTTCCAAGCGTAAGTGCCATCGGCAACAAGTTTTCCGTTGTAAGTTCCATCCCAACCGACTGTTGCGTCGTTCGACTCCCAAATCACTTCTCCCCAACGGTTGAAGATTAACATATTGAAGTCAAATGGATCGAATCCAGCTGTGAAAATTGGTTTAAAATATTGGTTGAATGCATCGTTATCTGGTGTGAACGTATTCGGAATGAAGTAGAGTAATTCAACATCTACTGCAACCGTTACCCAGGTTGTATCTAGACATCCGAGTGGAGATGATGCAATCAGCTGAACATTGTATGAACCTCCATCCGAAGTTGGGAATTCATGCGTTGGATCTTCAACGTAAACTAATCCACTGTTATCATCGAAATCCCATATGTAATCTACTGCTCCAACTGAGGTATTGTAAAATTCAACATATGTTTCAAGCGTTGACAATTGATCTGTAGATACTCCGAAGCCAGCAACTGGTGTTTCCTCAACATAAATGTAATCAGCGTATGTTTCAGAATTAACACATCCTGTTGCAGAAGTGGTCGTCAATGTAACGTCGTATGTTCCGCCTTGAGGGAAAGTGTATGTCACCGAACCACATCCGTTGATTGATTCTCCATTCATTGTCCAATCACAGTTCACCAATCCACTTGCAGCAGTTGATGTATTCGTGAACGTCACTTGAAGTGGCTCACAACCTGCCAAAACATCAGCAAAGAAACTAACTACTGGTGGTTCTTCAACAAACACCGTTACTTGATCTGTATTTGTACAACCGTTAAAGTCTGCAGTCACGGTATATGTCGCCGTTCCAGCTGGGACAAATGGTCCAGAAGCTGAAGCAGGGTTCCATGTTAAAATTGCACCCGTTGGATTGACTGGAGTTAAGGTCACCATTTCTCCAACACAAACCGTTTGGTCTGGTCCTGCATCAATTGGCACTGGCAATGGATCAATTGTGATCGCTTGCGTTACAAAAATTTCATTCCCACAATCATCAGTTACAGAGAACGTTCGTGTGATTGTTTCTCCTGCACAAATATCGTTGTCTGATACATCGCTCACCCAAGTAACCGTAGGACTTACTGTACAGTTATCTGCTTCATCTGTTACAACTCCTGTTGAGGCGTTTCCAAGTGGAACATCTGAAAGAAGTGGATAACTCGCCGTGGCAGGATTACTCGCTGTTGGTGGTGTTATATCGTTAACCGTGATCGTTTGATAAACTGTAACTGTATTTCCACAATCATCGACTACTTCGTAACTTCTTGTGATTGTTTCAGGACAAGACTGCCCATCCGAAACATCTCCAAGGAAATTCACGGTTAACAATGCTGAACAGTTATCGGCAGGTCCTGGAACTACACTTCCATCTGGCACAGGAATATTCGCAAAACACTCCACGTTAATTGGTGCTGGCGTACCAGCTGTTGGAGCGATATTGTCGAGTACGGTAAAGGTTTGCGTCACCGCGGCTGAAATATTACCACAAACATCTGTGGATGTCCACGTTCGTGTTACAGTTCCACCACAAGTACCACCTACTAATGGACCATCAACCGAAAGAACAGTGCCAGGGGCATCACAATTATCTGTATACCCTAGCATCGCTGGAGCAGGAATATCTCCTACGCACTGAACGGATGCAGCTGCGGGTGGAGGATCCATTATTGGACCTTGCGTATCCATGATCACAATGAGTTGCTGAACGTCAATAAAGTTTCCACAAACGTCCGTTACTCGATATGTTCTTGTTATTGTTTCTGGGCAGGACAATCCATCGCTGACATCACCTTCGTGTGTTACGATTGGAGCCGCTGTGAAATCATCCGCTTCATCTGTAACAACTGTCACATCTGGAAGAGGAACATCACCTGCACATTGCACATTGATTGTCGCAGGGTTTGAAGCTGTTGGAGCAACATCCACTGCAATTGTAGTTGGGAAGCGACATTGCGCTGAGGCCGTCCATCCACAGTTAAGACCTGGGTTTACCAAATCCACTGATGTTGGTTGACAAATGAAATCTCCTGCGTTGTTGTTATCGGCGCTACCTGTTCGTGCCATACTGTGCTGAACACCTCCTACTGTTCCACAGTTTGGTGGAATTCCGTTTCCGAGCCATTCATTTCCTAGGGTGATAATTGTACCTCCAATGTTTGGTCCAAATCCAGCTAACTGAGCAGCTGTCCATCCCCAACAAACAAAATCTATAATGTTGTTGTTATCATCCAAAATCATCGCCCAACTGTTGTTGTTCGGATTCCAGAAGATGTTATTTCCCCAGTAATTATTTGATTGGTTGTTATCCGTTCTTGACATCATAGAACAAGGCGCAAATGAGTTCGGCAAGTTCCACATTGTAGCATTAAATAAATTAATGTTGTTATATGAACTACTCACGACAACTCTCCAACCAGTTGTATTAACGGGTGTCGTATATAAGTTTGAAATTTCAATGTAATCTTCAGAACCTGTTCCTCCAACGGCACCCTCTACTCCACATTCGGTAATCAAAATTGATCCACCAACTCCAGATACTGTTCCTTGAACACTTACCCAGTACGTTGAATCTTGTGTTAATGGCGGCGTTGTAAATGACCCTCCTATTCCAACTAGGTTTCCTCCAGTGGATGCGTCATACCATTCGTAAGTACCAGTTGATCCACTTGCCGTTAACGTTGCTGTTGATCCAGAACAGACCAAGGTAGGCGCATTGACTGTTGGTTCTTCGAGCACTTCGATGGTAAAGTTCGCTTGAACAACGGTAGCCGGGCAAGCACTGCATCGTGCAAAAACTGTATAAAGAGTCGTGCTTGTTGGAGATGCCGTGAATGACGCTGTCGTGCCCCATACTTGAACGACCCCAGCTCCTTGCGTCACCTGAAACTCCCAGTTACCTGAACACGTTCCAAAAGCATTAAAATTCGCCACTCCCGGGTCGCCTTCACAAATCAAAATTGTATCTGGAAGAGCTTCCACTGAAGTCGCACCACATTGTGCATTCGCGTTTCCTGCGGTTAGCAATACTAAGGAAAGGAATGAAATTATTTGAGTTAAGTTCTTCATGATTCCTTAGTTTAACGTTTCGATGAAATCAAGATCGGCCTGAAACATAGAGTAGTTCATTCCGATTACGGTCGCTTGACCTACTGAAGCCTCGATTGAGTTAATATGACTTGAAAGATTTGTGTTCCCTTGGTTGACCAAATCGTATACAATCCCAAGTTCAGTAATGAGATTAGCAGCAATCTCTCGTGTCTCCTCTTGCTTTGGATGATCAACATCGTACGGTTGGGCCTCCGATATTTGATCAATTGTGAGCACACATTGGATCGAAGTTGGACTTTGAGCGAAGAGCGCAATGTGGCCAAAAAGAATTAATGCGAAAGTTAGTAGCGTCTTTTTCATAAATCTAATTTTATCTCGACCCATGAATTTTTTCCAACTGTTTGGTTGAGAAACAGTTCACAGGCAGTAGGCAATTTGTTCAGGTTTGGAATCGAGCAAATTTCGATTCTCTACTCTGTAAGCGATAAATTTAGCAAATGGTTGCCTATAAAGGCAGGGATAGTTAAGAATGTTGCAGAATTCAACAATTCACCTATAAATTGAACAAAATTTCACTTCAATTAACGTAGAAATTCGATTTTTAACAGGGATTCGAAATCACGGATGAAGATCAATCAAAGAATTGGGTAAAAATTGTACATTACTCAAAACTTCAATCATGGACTTAGCCATTAAAATCCTGATCGGCATCATTGCCGCCTTTCATTGTTATATTCTCTGGTTCGAAATGTTCGCATGGGAGACGCGTGGAAGAAAAATATTTCGTGGATTTCCGAAGGAACTCTTTTCTCAAACTAAGGTTATGGCCGCAAATCAGGGACTATACAACGGTTTTCTAGCTACCGGATTAATTTGGACGTACTTTATTCAAAACCTAGAATGGCAGGAGAATGTCGCCTTATTCTTTCTTTCATGCGTGGCAATAGCTGGAATCTTTGGAGGATTTACCGCGGACAAGAAGATCATGTTCGTTCAGACTGTTCCAGCCGCTATAACAATTGCACTTATCCTTCAGAAATAGAAATTTAGTTGGTTGTTGTCTCCTCCGGATATGGCGAAACGTAGGTCGCTACGAAATCTTCCCATTTGATTGGGTTCGCTTCTGGATCGTACGCTTCAAAAAATTCTACTATTTGCAAAAAGTCTTTCGCGCCCTTGTATCCAGGGATAGCAGATAAGTTCTGTAAACCGTCTCCTAAAAAGATAATTGTTGGATAGGACATTTTTCCTCCCATCAATTCTGCGGGAAGTTCATGATATCCTCTTCGTCCTTGATCAACAAAATGATAAGCACGTTCGCCAACTTGAATGTCCTTTTTATACTCTCCATCCATGGTAACGGCATAGAAATTTTCGTTCACATGATCAATTACTATGGAATCTGAAAAGGTTGTTGCGTCCATTCTTTTGCACCATCCACACCATGTAGTCCATACATCAATCACCCACTTTTTTGGTTCAGTTTGATGCAATTTGTACGCTTCTTCGAAGGTCAACCAGTTGATTTTAGGAGCATCCGCATCGGATTCAGCACTTGCGTCAGTGCCATGTTGAGCAAAAGCAAATGAGACAGACAGACAAAGTGTAATGAGAGAAAGAAATCGTTTCATGGTGTTTTCTTGAATTTTAAAATTAAGACAATGCAAAGAATATTCCAATTATATCATCACCAACCACTTTGAATTAATCGTATATTCGTGAACGTGAAATTCACAAACCTCATATTGTTCGTTGGAGCATTTTTCCTCCTCACTGCTTGCCCAGGTGGTGGTTCTGAATCATCTTTAAAACGACTTCAAGAAAACGGCATGGACTTTCCTGATCTTCGATCAGCGCGATACGGTGCCGTGAAATATCAGTTGTCGGAGCTATTCGATCGGGATTATGGAATGGATTATACGATTCAGAGCAATGCTTCGGGTTACGTTATTTATGGAATAGATGTGCACTTTAGCATCGAACGTTTCGAATCTGATGATATTGAAATGATTCAATTCTCCTTTGATGATGAAATTCCTGCAATTGACGCAGTACACGATAATTACATTCTGAAACGTGAAGCTTCGCTCAACCAAGGCGATACAGGAATTAAGAAGGAATTGCCGAATTCAGTGAGCTTTCCTGGATACATTCAGGTAATCGATGGGGCATCAAGCAGCTATGCGGAAGACTTATCGTATTTCACCGCGACTCTGGAAATTGGAGGCAATTATTACGTCTTTCAGCTAATCGGAAAAGGGGAAAACATGGGTTATCTGTACGATGATTTCATTGATATTTTGTCCTCGGTAAAACAATAAACCGAAACACTGGGTGGAATGGCACATCACGATTTTCTCACTTCTTTCAAACAAACAGTAGCATCTGGTCTTCCTGGTCAGGACGCACATCGATTGTTGATGCCACTAAAACGTCCATTATCGAGTGCAGCGAAGGCAAGAGCGAACGATTACCGTGAATCGGCAGTTGGCATTGTGCTTCACCCTTTTCAGAATTCAATACATTGCATTTTGATCCGCAGACCGTCATATGAAGGAGCTCACAGCGGGCAAATCAGCTTTCCAGGTGGAAAAAGAGATGCGGATGACATCGACCTAGAATTCACCGCAAGAAGAGAATGTTTGGAAGAAATTGCGCTACCTCATCAACATGCGGAACTAATTCACCCATTGACAGAAGTGTTTATTCCCGTTTCAAAGTTTTCGGTTCAACCTTACGTCTTTTTCACGGACAATTTACCCGAATTGCATCCCGATGAACGAGAAGTGGAAGAAATCATTTCGTTTGATTTATTTGAATTGACCCGTCGAAATACTATTCAAACAACTTCTGTTCCGATCAATGCGGCTTTTACCATGAAGGATGTTCCGTATTTTGATATTCACGGACATGTTGTTTGGGGTGCAACGGCGATGATGTTAGCAGAAATGAAAGTCCTGCTCGAACGAATGTAGATTCATTTTACGTAACTTAGATTCATGAGTCCAATCTCTCGAAGAAAATTTATTCCTTTAGTCGGAACGGCAATTGTCGGAGCAGCAGCGCTATCACTTAGCAACAAGAAAAAAGACGCAATCATTGCTCCGAGTCCTATTCTGCCCAAACGCCTAAAAAAAGGTGACACCATTGGAATTGCAGCATCTGCGGGGCCAATTCGAGATCGAAAAGAGGTGCAGGAATTTCAAGAAGTCCTTCATAGACTTGGGTACAAAACGAAGTTGGGTAAAAATGTCTTCGGGCAAGAAGGCTACTTCTCTGCAAAAGATGAAGATCGCGCGAATGAATTCATGGAACTCGTCCAAGACGAAGAAGTGAAAGGTATCTTTTTCATTCGAGGCGGCTGGGGCTGCGCGCGCATTCTAAATTTGATTAATTACGACATAATTGCTCAAAACCCGAAGGTGATCATGGGCTTCAGTGACATTACGGCGTTATTAAATGCGATTACATTGCACTCAGGATTGATCACATTTCACGGACCGGGAGGAAACTCTACGTGGAATGATTACAGCGTGAACTACATCAATTGTTTGCTGCGTGAGGGCGAAAAAGTGGTTTATCAGAATAAAGCAAACGATCAGGCAATCAAAACATATACTTCTGGTAAAGTTGCTGGAGCTTTTTACGGTGGAAATCTATCCGTGATTTGTGGAATGATGGGCTCTGGCTATCTCCCAGATTGGAACGGAAAGATTCTCTTTTTGGAAGATGTTGGCGAAGAACCTTATCGAATTGATCGCATGTTGACACAGTTGAAGTTGGCTGGAGTTTTCAATCAAATCTCGGGATTGGTACTTGGAAACTTTAGAAAATGTGTTCCGGAAGAGCCGCACCGTTCTTTTACGTTAGAGGAAGTGTTTGAACAACATTTTACGGAGATTGATATTCCCGTTTTCTATGGCGCTCAAATTGGTCATACCCGAAATAAATTCACTGTTCCTGTTGGTGTAAAAGTGCGAATGGACGCGGATGCTGGAACGATTGAGATGTTGGAAGTTGGGGTTGAGTGAAATTCGACAGAAAGAATTAGTAGCCATCTCGTTTCAATTCAATCGAATTAACAAACTCATAGACATCATCTTGGTATTCATCGTTGATAATATGACAATCAACTACGACGGAAGATTTCGCATCGAAGAATGCAACAAATACCCATTCAAAGTCGACACCATCATTAGAACATTTCGCCCAAAACTTGTAAGCTTCGTGGCCGTTAATCGTGATAGCTCCATCGTGCACAACCTCACCAATTTCTACATCAAGCAATCTTCCGGAAATTCCTGCCATCAAAAGGTCTTTGGACGTCTTAACCGATGGAGCTGGAGGAAACTGAAGTGCCGTAATATTCGTGGCGTTGAAGAGGGAATCGTTTAACTCACCATTTGGCGTAAAACGCATTCCGCTGGTGTACTTTTCTCGGAGGAGTTCCATTCTATTGCTTCGATCATATTCAAACGATAAATAGGAATGCCAATCAACCTCGGGATCATCAATAATTCTCATTGATTCGATAAGATCCTGCACCCTTTGTTTTACTGAGATAGCCGTTCGCTTGTAGATACAGCTCGTAATAATTCCATAGGTGGAATCCCCGACATAAGCATAAATAATGTCTTTAACCGTATTGAATTCAGCGATGTGAACTTTCGCCTCGCCTTGATGCACTTTTAAGTTGAAACTCTCCTTTATATCTGGACCATCTAGTGGATACGTATTGTTTTTCATCCAATCCTTAACAAGTTCGACATTCGGGAACTCCATAACCATGCACTCAATTGAACTATCAATGTAGATAGTTGAGGTATGTTTAGGTATAAGCGTGTTCGCAGGAACCAGAACACTTACTCTGCTTCCAGCTAGTGTAACTCGATCTTTATTTTGTCCGCTACTGTTTAGGGCAAAGCCAAGAAAAAGTAAAAGAAGGTAATGACTTCTCATGGACTAGAATCTCACTCTAGCAAATCCAAATGCGCTTGAAATACTGTTTGAACCGTCCAAGAAGAACGTCAAGGCATCGCGCGATGAAATTCCAAACTCGTACGTTCCGCCACCGAGCACAAAATTGATTCCTACTGGAATGTTGTGCTTGTAGATTCCACCACCGAGGTAACCTGCACTTAGGTGCAACCACTTCACTACGCGGATTTCACCTCCCAAAGAAATTACTGGGTTTGCGAGGCTTCCTGGATTATCCCGATCAAATGGACCGACTACATCCATTCCTAAATGAACTAGCTTTCCTAATTGCAAACTTGCTCCAAGGCGATATGTAGCTGCATTTCTCAAGGTGTATTTCTCTTCTCCAACCAAGCTGATGATTCCTCCATCTTCCAACATATTGTAAACTGAATTGGTTAAATCGTAATTGCTTAATCCTGCTACATCCATATTCGCTACGAGTGCATCATTTACCGTATATACATTTCGTGTATACGTTACAGATCCGATATTATTCACAGCCGCGGCTAATTTCAATTTGTTAAATAAAATTGCACTCACTGAGAGGTCGACCCCATATCCACTACCAACTGGTTTTGGTATTGCTCCTGTTTGAGTAAAATTTGATGGATTCGAATTGGCGATTGCTCCGTAGTCGATATCGTAATTCGGGTTGAAAGATGAATAAATCCCTTCTGGCCCGACATTCAACATCGCCATGGACTGAATAAAACGCCCTCCTATTCCAGCGTATAAAGCAAATACTGAATCTTTTTTAAAGACTTTTCGACCGTATCCGAAATTGTAATGACGGTTCCAAGCGAAGCGGATTTCTGTTCCATCGAAGAATTGGGTCAAGTTCAATGGAACACTTGCCGTACCGCTGATTACTGCATCCAGTGTATCAGATGAAAGGTTCACGTTATTGGCAATCATCGAAGTATCCGTTCCAAATACTACTGTCAAAGAATCAAAATAGCTCGCCGAACGACCGTTAAAAATTAAATCAGTTGTGTTCTCATTCAAACGAGAATACCACGTATAATTCTCCGAAATATTGAAAGCAATCCCACCCAGTTTTTCAGATTGGTAAGAAAACCCCAACCAGTTGAAGTTTAAGTCCATCATCACCCCAGTATTTAAATAGTCTTGAGCGTATTCACGCTGTGCTTGCCATCCTGCAGTGTCCACTTCATTTCCTGATGCGCTCTGACGAATAGACTTGAACAATTGCTTCAATTTGTCTGAATTCAGCGAGTCTGAATAAATTCCAAGATTGAATTCCGTACTTCCCGTTGTGAACTTTTTATCGTATTCGTTCCCCCAACCAAGAGCAGAAGAATTGATCCCAAGTGCATGGTAATCTGTAACGAAAGTAGTTGCCACACCTTTACCCACCGCTGTGTAAGCGATTCCTTGTGTTTGTGCGTGAAAGTCAAATGAAAATAATAGAACAAAGGCAAATAAGGTAGCAATGGCTTTCATAGAATTGGTTTAAAGTTTGATCTAAAGTACGAACCTGAGTCCAATTCTGAAATTATTTATTGGTTTTTTGATTGATGAATGAAAATATTCAATCATTGAAAGATCAAATTTCACCAGAATTCCAAGTGTTTATCATCTTTCAGTTATTGAATAATAAATCAATTGGAATGATGGAGAATCTGCCGAATAGAAGGAGTTTTTTCAACACGAAGTATTATAAATCAAAAAGAGGAACAAATTTGTTTGAAACTTCTTCCTCTTTTCGCTAAACCATGCTAAAACTATAAAACCCAAAACAAATAATCTAACTTTTGTTATGGACACTTCAAAGATACAGGTAATATTCAATCCGACAATGCACTATTTAAAAAATTCACCGATTATCGTAATAAAATACGGTGAATTAACATAAATTATCGATTAACCGAGTACAACGTCGAGAATCATCATAATCAAAAACCCAATTATGAAGCCCATAACACCAATATCAGTGTACTTATCTCTCTGTGTTTCTGGGATTACCTCTTCAACTACAACGTAGATCATTGCTCCTGCGGCAAATCCCAAAGAATAGGGCAACATTGGTTCGAAAGATGTCACTGCCCATGCTCCTAAAACTCCAGCTATCGGTTCAACAACTGCCGAAAGTTGTCCAAACCAGAAACTTTTCCAACGGGAAACTCCTTGTCTGCGCAGTGGCATCGAAACGGCAATTCCTTCTGGGAAGTTTTGAATTCCGATTCCGATCGTCAAGGTCATTGCCATGGCGACCATGTGCAAATCTCCACCGGCTGCTCCGAACATCACCCCTACTGCTAATCCTTCAGGGATATTGTGAAGCGTAATTGCCATCACCAAAAGTGTCGTACTCTTCCAATTTGTATCCAGTCCTTCTTTCTCGTCTTCTCTAAAGTTGATGTGCAAGTGAGGTAAGAGTTTGTCCATTCCAAATAGGAAAATGGCTCCGATCAAGAATCCTACAGATGCTGGCATCACTTCCCAACCTCCTGTCATTCCAGATTCCTTCGCCATGTCGATAGCAGGAATCAACAGCCCAAAACAACTCGCTGCCACCATCACCCCTCCAGTAAATCCAAGAAGTCCATCAAGAATTGCGCGGCGAAGTGTTTTGAAAAAGAAAACGGTTGACGCTCCAGCAGCAGTCAAAAACCATGTAAAGCAAGTCGCATAAAATGCCGCTAGCACAGGATCTAAATCTGCAAAATACTTTATGATTTCTTTCATTTTCTTACTTGATCGAACAAATTTAACAAGAATTCCATCGTATCGAAGGTAACCTTTCTAACGAATCATTACCTTTGCAGCGAAAAAAAGTCAAAACAAAAGAAAATGGCAACAAATAGAACGTTTACAATGTTGAAGCCAGATGCGATCGAGAATGGTCACATGGGGAAAATCATCGACATGATCATCGGAGCAGGTTTCGGTATCAAAGCTCTTAAATACACACAACTTACTGAAGCGCAAGCGAAAGAATTTTATGCAGTTCACGCTGAGCGTCCGTTTTACGGAGAGTTGGTTGAATACATGACTTCTGGACCAATCATCGCTGCGATTTTGGAAAAAGACAACGCTGTTGCTGACTTCCGTGCATTGATCGGAGCGACAAACCCAGCTGAAGCTGCAGAAGGAACAGTTCGTAAATTGTACGCTGAGTCAATTGGACGTAACGCGGTTCACGGATCTGATTCTGATGAGAACGCAGAAATCGAAGGTAACTTCCACTTCACTGCTGGAGAGATTATCTAATTTCGACTGAAAATACTTTAAAAGGGATTCCTTCTGATAGTTATCGGAATTGGGATCCCTTTTTTCTTGACTAAATCTTCGCGGTTCGATCACCTTCTTAATTGAAAACATTGCTGCCTGATCAGAACACAATGTGCGAGAAAAACTATCTTTGAGCAATCAAAGCTCCAGCAGCTTTTGGTAAAAAGGAATACCAGAACATCTATGAAATCAAAAATCTACTCTCTCTTCATTTCTAGTTGGAAATATCTCCCATTCAAAAAACAACTCATCCACCTTATGAAAATTTTGAAGGTGGATTATGATAAATTCATTCGTGATATCTGGTTTACAGGGAGATTTAAGGTAACGCTGGGTGAAACATCTTTTTACTTGTACTCCACTAAGTCGGACAAAGGAATGTTGGAGATTTTTTACAAAGGGATGGAAAATGCTTGGGACGCAAAATCCATTCAGATCTGGATGAAACTTGCTTCAAGGTCGGAAAACGCCTTCGATATCGGTGCAAATTTCGGATTGTATTCTGTTGCAGCAAAAGCAGCTAATCCTACATGCACCGTGCACGCCTTTGAACCTTCGTTGAATGCTTTATCCATGCTGAAGAAAAATATCTCGGTAAACGATTTCAGTGTAGAGGTATCAGAAGTAGCACTCTCAAATGTAAACGGCACAGCGGATTTTCATGATATGGAGCAATCATCCGCGGCTTCATCCTTGGTCATTGATGAAGCAGCGAAAAATAATGCTCATTCTTCGATCCGAAAAGTACAAACACTGACTTTTTCCGATTTTGTCGAACAAAAAGGAATCACCAATATTGATCTTATCTCAATTGATGTGGAATTGTTCGAGACAGAAGTATTGGAGGGAATGGGCGATTTGATTTCAAAACACAAACCCGATTTCCTCATCGAGGTCATGAATAACGAAGCGGGTGAAAAGATTGAACGCTTTTTTGAAGGTGAAGACTATCTGTTTTTTGAAATCAATGAAACCGCGAAGACCTTGACTGAAAGAAATCATTTGAGAAGGGAAAACGCCAATCAGGATCATTCCTTCAATTTTCTTATTTGCTCGAAAGAGACTGCCGCTTATTTGGAAGGTAAATAGGCCTTTCGATTGAACAAATTGCACCCGAACACTATTCGAAGCGTTGAATTATATGCTGCAAATGGCAAATTGGTACTAACTACAATCAAAGCGGTCATGGATATTTCTGGATTTGATGGCGGTGTGTATTTTATGAAAATTGAAACCGAAAACACGAAGGCCGTTCATCGAATAGTGAAACAATAAGATAATTGCTGGATGTGATCCCTGAGTTCGGAAACAACGCTCGTTTTGCAATAGAAAGCACAAATATTACTACCTTTGAGTGGAAACCCTAAAAACTCTGAAAAACACCCATCTAACTAAAAATTCACCTATGAAATCATTATTACTTTTTATTGTTCTGTGCGCCACTCCCGCGTTCATGTACGGGCAATGCACCGTGGCTGCCAATGCCGTTGAATTGACAAACCTGGTTTGTACAGGCGGAACAACTTATCGTTCTGGGATTGCCTTCAATCCTAACTACAACATTTATTATTCGGTCAACTCAGGAAGTTCCAGTTATCAGATTGAAACATTCTCTGAAACCGGCACCCCTCTGGCTTCCACCGCTCAAGGATTTGATTACAGAGGTTTGTGGTGGAACCCTACGCTCAACCAACTCGACGGTAATGGGTATGGAAGCCTGGGAATCCGCGTTCAGAATTTGGACGGCGCTACTGGATATCCGCTAGGAACAGGAACTACTGTGATTCCAGGAATGACTCAACCCGCTACCCATTCATGTGGCCAATTTGATCCTGTGAACAACGAAATAATCTATTACAACGCCGGAAACATCGAACGATATAGCCGACCTACGGGAGCTTATGTTGGTGCGACACCCATAACCGGTCTTCCTGTTGGAACGGGTAATTTGAATACCACTTCCATCGGATACACAGGATGTTCAGGAATGGAGGTCGTGGTTTACGACATCGCCCTTCGACGCGTTTATTTTATCAACCTCACAACGGGTGCTTACGTCGCAACAAGTCAGCTACCAGCTACCGCACCGATCGAATCGAACCAACGTATGACGTATTCGAACGGTCTATTTTGGCTCTTTGATACCTCAACATTGACATGGAAGAGTTACGGCGTTAACCAATCCTGTACTGAAACGACAAACAGCATCGCTCCTAGTATCTGTAGTTCGTACACTTCACCAAGTGGGAATTACACATGGACAGCAAGCGGTTTATACACCGATACGGTTCCAAATGCCGCAGGTTGTGATAGCATCATATCAATCGACTTAACCATAACTCCCGCGACGAATAGCACAATTTCAGCTAACACGTGCGATCCATTTACATCTCCGAGCGGAAATTACACTTGGACAACAAGCGGAGTTTACGCCGACACCATCCCAAATGCTGCGGGATGTGATAGCATCATATCAATAGATTTAACCATTAATACTGAAACGAACAGCACAATTATAGCGAGCACCTGCGATACCTACACCTCTCCTAGTGGAAATTACACATGGAACACGGGTGGTACATACGTTGATACCATTCTTAATGCTCAAGGATGTGACAGCATCATTTACATTGATTTGAACTTGATCTCAGCAGACGTGAGCACAACTCAAGCAGGTACTGTCTTATCGGCAAATGCCACTTCAGCCAGCTTTCAATGGTTGGATTGCGACAACAACCATGCAGTGATTCCTGGAGCCACAAGTATAAGTTATACGGCTACTGTGAATGGCAATTATGCCGTGGAGGTAACCCAGAACGGCTGTACTGATACGTCTTTGTGCATGACTGTCTCAGAAGTTGGATTGATCGAACTTTACTCAGACAACGGTCTATCGGTTTATCCAAACCCATCGAATGGTGGTATGTTCACCTACGATTTCCAGTCTGGTGAGATTCAGCAAATATTTATGGTAAACGCACTAGGGAAACAGGTGGAAGTACCAATCAATTTGGAAACAAGCATTATTGATGGATCAGCTTTATCAGCTGGAAACTATTTATTGGTTATCCATTCTGATCAAGGCGCATTTAGAAAACGATTAATTGTGATTGACTAACATCTAAAAAAAGACAGTAACCAATTTCAACTACTTAATTGAAGGGGTCCATTTTGGATCCCTTTTTTTTGTAAAGAATACGCTGAACGTATTTGTGCGGTAACACTGATGTGCTTGGAACGTCAGAGATAACATCTACATCAGTTAGTTAAGTAGATCTTACCTTGAGAAATCGGAAATCAATGCTCAAATAACAGTCCAAATGATAGATGATTATTTTACTTTAATTTATATCTTAAGCTCTTCTTTGAAATTCTGAAGGAAATTTTAAACACTCCAATCTATGAGCAAAAACAATTCATTATTCTCTTCATTTAATACCGATGCTTTATCAGGTGTTGTTGTATTCTTGGTTGCCTTACCACTTTGTTTAGGGATTGCAGGTGCTTCTGGAGCTTCGGCATTTTCGGGTGTCATAACAGGTATCGTAGGCGGTTTAGTTGTAGGATATTTGAGTGCCTCTCACGTGAGTGTTTCTGGTCCAGCTGCGAGTTTAATTGCAATTGTCATAGTCGCTATTCAAGATTTAGGTTTTGAAGCCTTCCTATTGGCAGGGGTTCTGGCAGGAGTATTCCAGCTAATACTTGGTTTTGCCAAAGCCGGAACTTTCTCAAACTATATTCCATCTGGAGTGATTCAGGGGATGTTATCAGGAATCGGACTCATTATTATTTTCAAAGAAATACCTCACGCCATCGGCTACGATAAAGAGCATGAAGGCGATTTTTTCAACTACAGTCTAACCGATAGCATGGATGATGGATACTTCAATGAGATTATCCATTCCTTTAATTTTGCTCATACGGGGGTTATCATTATCACGCTGATCTCATTAGGGATCTTAATCGCATTTACTACCATTCCCTTTCTAAAAAAGATTAAACTTCTTCCTGGCGCATTGATAGCGGTAGTTTTCGGCGTTATTTTGAATGAATTATTCCGTGTGTTTAGTCCTAACCTTCATGTAACAGGAGATCATTTGGTGAAACTCCCTGTCCCTGGTTCAGCAGAAGAATTCATCGGACAGTTTTCATTCCCAGACTTCACATTTATATCGAATCCAGACATTTGGGTTACAGCGCTGACCATTGCCGCAGTAGCCAGCATTGCTAGTCTTTTGACCATAGAAGCAGGAGATCGAATGGATCCGTACAAGCGATATTCAAGCGGTAATACCGAGCTAAGGGCTCAAGGTTTGGGAAACATCCTGTCTTGCTTAATTGGTGGTTTACCTATGACGTCAGTAATTGTCAGAACAACAGCCAACATAGATGCTGGTGCAAGAACCAAGTTCTCAGCCATATTTCATGGTTTCCTCTTGCTGCTTACCGTAATTCTGATTCCTACGCTGTTAAATAAAATACCCATTGCAAGTCTGGCAGCCGTATTGCTGTTGATAGGCTATAAATTGGCAAGCCCTATGGTATTTAGAAAAATGTGGGGGATCGGAAAAACACATTTCATCCCTTTCCTCGTTACCGCTATAGGCGTGGTCAGTTTGGACTTATTGAAAGGCGTGGGAATTGGTCTAGCTGTTAGTTCTATCTTCATTCTGAAAGGAAATATGAAATTGGCCTACTACTTCAAAAAAGAGAAGCACAAGGAAGGTGAAGACATTCACATTGATTTGGCTCAGGAGGTTTCATTCCTGAACAAAGCAGCGATTAAACAAACCTTAGCTCATCTACCCGAAAACTCAAGGGTGATCATTAACGCTGAAAACACCGTTTACATCGATTATGACGTACTGGAAATAATCAGAGATTTCAACGAAAACGGCTCGAAAGAAAAGAACATTAATGTCGTTCTGAAAGGCTTTAAGGAAAACTATAATATTGAAAATACGATTGATAGCCACGTTTATTAATTGGCGGTGATAAAGAAGTAGTTTTGGTTAAGAATGGTGGATAGCCATTTGTTAGGTACAACTGTAACACAACCCGAAATAGCCATTATATACAATATGAAAATTGTGGTGTTATTTATTGTGCTCTTGCTAGCAGGGCAATTAAATGCTCAGGAAAAAACACCGGACAAACCTGAATCAATTGGCTTTGTCATTGGAATAACGGCGGGAAGATCCAAAGTATTTGTACAAATTGAAGAACTCTTTAAAAACAAAGATTACAAGGCAATAATAAAGCTTCTGAAATCCCATAAACAAACGGAAATCTTTGTAAGCAGCTTGGTTTGTAAAGAACTAGTTCAAAAAAATCAGATTACTTTGACAGACAGACAGACAGCAAAAAAAGCTTGATGACAATCTTTCTTCTCAATTACCTCTGATTGTCAGGTCTGGTTGTACATGTCATTATGAAGTGACCATACAGCAGTTATTCATTGGTGTTGATGATTGTAACTTTGATATTTCCTTGAATGAATGGTTGTCAGAATTGTTTGCCCTTAACGAAGAGTGATTGTGTATAACACAAGTAACCGTTGCACAACTGCTATTTCCATCAAAAAACGAGCGGAAAAGAACCGATCTAAGCACTCTTTAATATCAAGTCATGCTATTTTCACTTGAAATTTAGTCGACTACT
>JAQXBM010000068.1 GCA_029252405.1 Crocinitomicaceae bacterium | reverse complement strand
GATGGTTCAGGAAATACATCAACATGTACTTCAACAGTAACAGTAGCTGATTCAACTTCACCAACTGCGTCTTGTCAAGACATCACAGTCTTCTTGGATGGAACAGGAAATGCTTCAATCGTTGCTGCTGATATTGATAATGGCTCAACTGACAACTGTTCTACAGTAACTCTGGCAGCTTCAACTACCGCATTTACATGTGCAGACCTTGGAGCAAACACAGTGACGTTAACGGTAACTGATGGTTCAGGAAATACATCAACATGTACTTCAACGGTAACTGTATCTGATTCAACTTCACCGACTGCGTCTTGTCAAGACATCACAGTCTTCTTGGATGGAGCTGGAAATGCTACAATCGTAGCGGCTGATATTGACAATGGATCAACAGATAACTGTTCTACGGTAACATTGGCAGCTTCAACTTCCGCATTTACATGTGCGGACCTTGGAGCAAACACAGTGACCTTAACGGTAACAGATGGTTCAGGAAATTCATCAACATGTACTTCAACAGTAACAGTATCTGATTCAACGGCACCGACAGCATCTTGTCAAGACATCACAGTCTTCTTGGATGGAGCTGGAAATGCTACAATCGTAGCGGCTGATATTGACAATGGATCGGCTGATAACTGTTCTACAGTGACATTGGCTGCTTCAACTACCACATTTACGTGTGCCGATGTTGGAGCAAATACAGTGACTTTAACTGTAACGGACATTTTTGGAAATACTTCGACATGTACTTCAACGGTAACGGTCGCTGACACAATTACGCCAACAATAACGTGCCCAGGAGATGTAATCGTCAATAATGACCCTGGACTTTGTTCAGCATCTGGTATTGTTTTAGGAACACCTACAATTGGTGACAATTGTGCTGGAACTACCTTTAGCAATGATGGTTTGACAACCTATCCAGTAGGAGTTACAAATGTTACTTGGACTGTAACTGATGCGAGTGGAAATACTAGTCAGTGTATTCAGACAGTAACAGTAAACGATAATGAAGCACCTGTTCTTCCTACTATTCTCGATGTAAATGTTGAGTGTGGGGTGACAATTCCGGTGCCTGCTGCAACAGACAATTGTGCAGGAGTAGTACTTGGTTTGACAACAGATCCTTTAACTTACACAACGCAAGGTACATTTGTTATCAACTGGACATTTGACGATGGTAGCGGAAATGTAGTCGGAGCAACTCAAAATGTTGTGGTAAGTGATGTCACAGCTCCTCTTGTGGTGACTCCTCTTCCAGATGTAATCGACGAATGTTCTGCAACAGTTACTGCTCCAACAGCGAACGACGCATGTGCTGGAGTGGTAACAGGAACTACAACTACGGTATTCCCTATCACAACACAAGGAATAACAGTTGTGACATGGACGTATGACGATGGAAATGGTAATACTTCTTCACAGAATCAGAATGTTATCATTGATGACGTAACACTTCCAGTTCCCGATGTAGCAACTTTGACTGATATAACTGCGGAATGTGAGGTGACAACTTTGACACCACCAACGGCAACAGACAACTGTTCTGGAGCTTTGGTTGGAACGAATAGCGTTACATTGCCGATCACTTCTCAAGGTACGACGGTTGTTACTTGGACATTCGATGATGGAAATGGAAACATTTCTACACAGGATCAAAACGTAATCATTAATGATGTGACAGCGCCAGTTCCAGATGTTCCAACGCTTGCTGATGTAACAGGTGAATGTAGTGCTGTAGTTACAGCGCCTACTGCAACGGATGCTTGTGGAGGAGTCGTCGTAAATGGTACGACTACGGATCCAGTTACATACACTTCTCAAGGAACGTATACTGTGACTTGGTCGTTTACAGATGCCAATGGAAATACATCTACACAAACGCAAACAGTAATTGTGAACGATGTCACTCCACCAGTTGCTGATGCCACGACTTTGCCAGATGTAGTAGAATTATGTTCTGCAACATTACAAGCACCAACGGCTACTGATAACTGTTCTGGATTGATTACTGGAACGACAACAACTACATTCCCAATCACGGCATCAACGCTAGTAACATGGACGTATGATGATGGAAATGGCAATGTATCAACGCAAGATCAACTTGTTACGATTACTGGAGTTGATGTTTCAACGACAACGGTGAGTGCGGTCGAAATCACAGCGAATAATCCAAATGGAGATAGTTACCAATGGATCGATTGTGACAATGGAAATGTTCCAGTTGCAAACGGAACGAATCAAAATTACATTGCTACTGCCAACGGTTCATACGCTGTAATCATTAACGAAAATGGTTGTATTGATACATCCGCATGTGTTGTGATGAATTCTGTTGGAATTGATGAAGTAGTTCAATTGGACTTCAACATCTATCCTAATCCAATTGTAGATGGCAAATTCATGATTTCGTTTGACGGCGAGATTGCACACATTGAACTCCAAGATTTGCAAGGACGAATGATTAAAGTTCTTCATTCAGCATCAACAGGAGAAGTGAACGTGTCTGACTTGGCTCGAGGTAAGTACTTCGTGAGAATAACCACAGCAACTGATCAGTTAATAGTGAAATCAATAATCATTCAATAAACTAGTGCACCTTCCAGATTCAAATGGAAGGTGCCTATTTCTTTAAAGCGTTCCACTTAAAGTGGATCGAAAATCAAACAAAATGAAAAGAATACCAATTAGAATCCATACAGGATTATTGTTTACCATGATCGCATTCGTTCTTGGAAGCTTCAACTCTTTTGGTCAATGTTCCCCGGACATAACTGACCCAGTGACTCCAATTTTGCCAGATCTAATGGGCGAGTGTGTCGTTGATGTTTCAAGTCCGACGACGACCGACTTTTGTGACGGTACAATAACTGGAACAACTACCGATCCATTAATTTACACGGCAGAGGGAACGTATACCATTTCTTGGACATTCACTGATATTGCTGGGAACAGCATTGTGGCAGCACAAAACGTTATCGTGGATGATTTTACAGATCCAGTGCCAGATTTAGCTTTATTACCAGTTGTAAATGCTGAGTGCGAGGTTTCTTCAATTACTCCGCCTGTGGCAATTGATAATTGTAGCGCTGTAATTACGGCCGTGACTTCAACCATTTTTCCAATTACAACTCCTGGATCAACAACAGTGGTTTGGTCATACGATGATGGAAATGGTAATGTAATTACGCAAAATCAAACAGTAAATATTCAGGACCTTAGTTCCCCAGTTCCAGATTTAGGAAATCTTGCAGATGTAACATCAGAATGTGAAGTAGCAAGTATTTCTGCACCAAGCGCAACAGATATTTGCAGCGGGTTCCTGTTGGGAACAACTTCGACGGTATTTCCAATCACTGTTCAAGGAACAACAGTTGTAACATGGGCCTATGACGATGGAAACGGAAACACTTCAACCCAGAATCAAAATGTTGTAATTAATGACATTACAGCTCCAGTTGCGGATCTACCAACCTTGGATGATGTGACAGCAAACTGTCAAGTAACATCGTTGACCGCACCTTCAGCTTCAGATAACTGTAGCGGAAACGTTTCGGGGACGACAACAACCGCTTTGCCAATTACAACGCAAGGGACGACAACAATTATTTGGACCTACGATGATGGAAATGGAAATTTCACTACCCAAACACAGGATGTAGTGATCGATGATAATATCGCTCCAGTTGCAGATCTAGCAAGTTTACCTTCGGTAACAGGAGAATGTGATGTAACATCTTTAACACCGCCAACAGCAACTGATAATTGTGCTGGGGCAATAACAGGCACGCACAATGCAATTTTACCCATCACCATTCAAGGAACTACGATTGTTACTTGGACCTACGATGACGGTAATGGAAATATTGAAACTCAAGTTCAAGAAGTCATCATCAATGATGTGAGCGCTCCTGTTCCTGACCTTCCAACTTTAGCTGATGTGACAGCAGATTGTTCATTGACGGCATTAACTCCTCCAACTGCTACGGATAATTGCTCCGGTTTTGTAACCGTATCTAATGATGCCGACTTACCTTATACGACGATCGGAACTTACGTCGTTACTTGGATGTATACAGATGCAACTGGTAATATTTCGGCGCAAACCCAAAATATCATCATTCAAGATGTTACTGGGCCTGTAGTTGATCCTACGACAATAGAACCTATAATTGCTGACTGTCAAGTATTAGCATTGGTAACACCTACGGCAACAGATGATTGTGGTGGAAATGTAACGATTACCAACGATGCAGTGCTTCCGATTACAACTCTTGGAGCGAGCACTATCACATGGACATTTACCGATGATCAAGGTAACGTAACAACTGCCTCACAAGATGTCACGATTAACCTCACTGAAACATGCTTGGATTTAGTGACAGTCAATGATGTCATTACTCCAAACGGAGATGACGTGAACGATTTTTGGGTAATGGACAACGTTCAGTTTACCGATGGATGTAACGTCAAGATTTTCAATAGATGGGGAACTCAACTTTATGAGACTGATAGCTACGATAACACGTGGAACGGAACATCGGTGGATGGAGACATTTTACCAGGAGGAGTTTATTATTACATCATTCAATGTGATGACAATGTTAGCTTCCAAGGATACATCACAATAGTTAGATAGAATTAGTTTAAAGAGATAGAAAGATGAAAAATAAGTTATTAATAATCTTGAGTTTTGCGCTGATTTCGAATTGGGGAAATGCTCAACAGCTTGAAGGAACTAATTTGTACGAGTTCAACAAACTCAAATTAAATCCTGCCTTCGCGGGAGAGCGAGCTTGCGGTGAATTGCAAGTTGGACACCTTGGTCAATTTGCAGGATTCGATGGCGCGCCGCAGGTGAGCTATGTGAACGGAAGCGCAGAGATAGGAAAAAATATGTCTCTCGGTGGTAAAGCCACATTGGATAGATTGGGAAGTTTGACTCGGTTCAATGTTCAAGGAATTTATGCGTATAAGCTAAATTTTGGGGAAGGACATAATTTACGACTTGGAATAGGGGCAGGGATAAATCAGCATGCTTTCGATTTTTCAGGATCAACCATTCAGGTTCAGTCCGATGCTTCATTGGTAGATGGAAGAACAAAAGGAATTTCCTTCTATTCGGAAGCTGGTTTGGTGTACACCCTCAAAAACTTTCAGTTGAGTTTCTCAGTTCCTAATCTTGTTGAAACGAACACGAGTTTGTCTTCAACGATATCAGGTGAGCTAGCGAACAGAAGACACATGGTTGGCTACGCCGGTTACCGTTTTGGGAAACCTGATAAAGTAACTGTAACTCCTTCTGTATTATTTAAGAATGGAGCAGGCGGACAAAATCAATTCGAAGGAAACGTCATGTTGAACTTGAAGCAGGTTTTCCAATTAGGAGTTGGGTACAGACATAACGCAGGTTTGTTGGGTCGATTGGGATTCAATATCAACGATCAAGTTCAAATAGCATATGCGTATGAATTTCCAATGACGGATTTATCGAAGGTTTCATCAGGATCGCATGAAGTCTTGATTGGATTTAATATGTGTGGTAAACCAAGGTCAATGCCTGTAATTCCTCAGCCTAGAATTGACACTGTTTATGTTGAATCAACCTTAATTGAAGCTGATACTGTCATAGTTGAAAAAGTAGTTGAAGTTGAGAAAGACGATAAGCCAGAATTGGAACATTCAATTTACTACGAATCGGCTGAAGCCAAATTAGACATTGAGAAAGAGAAAGAGGGTCTATCTAAAATCGTTGACTATTTAATAGAAAACAAAGAAGCGATTATTTACATCAAAGGATACGCTTCTGAAGATGGAGAGGAATACTCAAACTTTCAACTATCAGCCGATAGAGTGAAAAATGTGTACACCTACCTCTTATCACAAAATGTAAAACGAAGTCAAATGATTTCCATTATTCAAGGAGAAGCGACTGAGCTTCATGGAGTGGATCATAAAGAAACAAAAGAGGAAAACAGACGCGTAACCATTGTCTTGAAATAGGAGGTTACAGTTTTTTAAAACTGCCGCTTCATTCTATATGGAGCGGCTTTTTTTATGCGATGAATAATTAGGTTTAATGCATCACCTTGATGCGTCTATGGCCAGGAAATCACCCGATCGAAGATTGAATCAATTGGTAAACTTCCGTCAAGATCAGGTGTTATTAAGCATCAAAACTTGAGAGAAATTAGCGGATTTTTTTCAATCTTACCTCTGTCAATGACAGGAATTTGAATGTAAAAAGGCGGTGTACGGCAAATGATCGGTCAAGAATGAAAAATAAAAGGCATGAAAAAGGAAAGAAATTTAGATTCTACTTGTGAAAAGCCTACCTTTACGACACCTAATTTTTTAAATATAACTTCCAAAAAGACCCGACTCACTCAACTAACAGTTAATTAACTCTCGAATAGTCTCGTTTTTGGTAAAATTTAATGAAATGAAAAAAATACTACTTTTTAAGGTATTCTTCTTATCACTATTCATGGCTTATGGTCAGGTGGCAAAAACGAATACAATCTCTGGGACGGTTACTGGTTTGCCAGCAGGACCTGGAGGAGCACACATTGACCGAACGTTTTCTTTCGCAGCTGGAGACTTTACTGCTTGTACTGGACTAACAGAAGTTGAAATTAGCATCAACCTAATTCTTGGAAATGGTACACCACCAACTCCTGGGCCTTATGGAGTTCATGAGGATTTGAATGTCCGATTGGTTTCACCAACAGGTACTACAGTCGATTTGATCCAAGATCGATGGGGATACTGGATTGGAAGTGCACAAACGAATACCTATTCCGGTTTTACCGCTGTGAATGGCACCATGAACTTCGACGATGATCACCCTACAAGTGTCATTCCGGTTGCTGTGAACGAATGGACGACGGGGAACTTTTCGCCGCATAATCCACTGAGTACTTTCGATGGGGAAAATCCTGTTGGAAACTGGACTTTGCGCATCTCTGATGGTAACAACCAATTTGCTGGGGCAGATTATTTTCATTTCGTTCAAGCTACATTAACGGTGACTTGTGGTACTTCATGTACTGAACCAGATATTCCCGTTGTAACGGCAACACCAAACCCGATTTGTTCAGGAGGTTCAACAACATTAAATATTGCTGGTAACCTTAACGATGCTACTCAATGGCATATTTACACAGGTTTCTGTGGAGTTACTCCAGTAGGAACAACAGCTGGTTCTACATTCACAGTTTCTCCAACTACAACTACAACTTATTTCGTTAGAGGTCAGGGCGGATGTACAACTCCAGGAACATGTGGAGCGATTACCGTAACGGTTAACCCCGCGGAAAATGCAGGGTACAGTTATTCTTCGTCATCTTATTGTGTGAATGCCGCAGATCCAACCCCAACAATTACGGGCGTAGGAGGAGGAAGCTTCACCAGTGCGGCAGGACTAGGGTTAAACGGAGCTACAGGAGCAATTGATGTGAGCATCTCAACTCCAGGAACATACACAGTTACCTATACCACACCTGGCGCTTGTCCAGGGACATCAAATCAAAATGTCACAATTAATGCATTAGACGACGCTTCGTTTAGTTACAGCGCGTCATCATATTGTACGTCTGATTCGGACCCAACACCAACAATCACTGGTTTAGGTGGCGGATCATTCTCATCGACAGCAGGTTTATCACTTAACGCAGGTACTGGAGCAATTGATGTTTCAGCATCTACACCAGGAACATATACAGTTACTTATACAACTACTGGATCATGTCCAAATAGTTCAAACGTTGCTGTGACGATTAACGCAGCAGACGATGCTTCGTTTAATTACTCAGCGTCATCTTACTGTGTAAGCAATTCTGATCCAACACCAACCATCACAGGATTGCCAGGAGGATCATTCTCATCGACAGCAGGTTTATCTCTTAACGC
>JAQXBM010000048.1 GCA_029252405.1 Crocinitomicaceae bacterium | reverse complement strand
ATACACGCGCATTGTAACCCGGCTCTTCGTCAACAATCCAACTTCAGAAGGAAGCGAAATATTGGTTGTAGCGGTAAACGTTCCAGAAGTATCCACCCAAACGGAATCAACCGTCACATTCACATCAATATTTGCTTCTCCCAAAGTCTTATCCAATTCTGCTTCAATTTGTGCTTTAGTCAAACTGCTGTTGGCAATCGGTACAACCACCAATTCCTTCGTTTTTTCCGAATACACCCTCACATTCAACTGCCCAACCTTCTGGTTGTTGACCATCGCATAAATCGAATAATTGCCTGCATTACTTCGGGCAGGAATGTTCAAGGTTCTCTGGGTAGAATTTGTATGCTCATTTGTTCCAATCCAATTTCCCTGCAAATTCACATCGGTCACATCTGTTCCATCGGAGAATTGGAACGATACATTTGCTCCCGCAGGAATCTCCACGTTAACCAAATCACCTTCACCTTTCGCCAAGGATTTATTAGCCACAAAGTATTTCGAAGAATCACCAAGCATCATCACTTCGTAATTCTCGTACCACTCCATGTGTTCCTTCGGATCAAACCCTCGTGCCTCGCCTTCGTTCTGTGAAAAATGAATCACTTCATCAGCCGTTGCCGTCCACGTTTCAGAAATGGATAAGTACGTTCCGACGACTATCGTTCCATTTGGATAAATCGTGTATTGGTTTCCGTTTTCATCATTGACAATAACAGGAGCATTAGGAGGGTCAAATGGAAAGGATTGAGGATTACCGTCTACCATAACCCACGCAACACCTGCTGTGCTATCGACCCAAGCCGAGTCTATCACTCCATCCACGTAATACGGATCAATGAATGCTTGATATTGCTCATTAAGCCAGTTTTCAAGACCTTTTGTAACCACATCTACGCGACCCTCATGCACTCGATATTCTGTATCAATTAAAATATCATCAAAACGCACCTTGGCTTTCGCTCCTGCTAAAAAGGCAATCGGAACGGTTCCTTTTCCTGCGTAATGACCGCCACCGATTTCGTTTACTTCGGTCAAGGTCATCATAAACTGACCAATTTGCACCTGTGTTCCTACTGTTGCATTTTCGAGTGGAGTGTAAGTACTTGGTAGAAACGGCAAATCCGAATCTCCACAATTGTACACGCGCTCTTCAGGAGTCGTGAAAGTTTTAACGGGTGTTGGATCACCCACAACCCCTGCAATTACTCCTGAAACCTTTACTTCGTATGTGGTGCTTGGTTCAAGCTGATAGAGGAAATGCTCAAATGAAGTTACGGTTTTGTAGAACCATGGTACTTGATACCCTTCGTTTCCTGTTGGTTGTCGTCTGAACTCGACGTAGAATTCATCGAAGTTGGATAATCCTTGATTGGGCGTGTAGTCGGTAACCGTCCACCATGCTTTTCCTTTGTATTCAGAAGTGGGAGAAGTAAAAAGTTCTATTTCGAGTCCATCGGCTAGTTGATCGGCAAGCGATAGTTCCTCACCATAAACAAAGGTACAAGGGGCTGAAACACCGTTGTTGTTAATCAGATTAAGTGGAATTCCATTGGATTGTACTCTAGCCGTTACAGTCCAAACGTACGTACCACCCATTTCCCATTGCACATCAAAATCTGATACTTGCGTTGTTGGTGCAATCAAATCGAGTTCTTCGTAGACCAATATTGAGTTTCCTGCTAAGGCTGAATTATTGTTGGGATCAATCCAATGACGGATCGAGAAATCGTAGAACACCTCAATGTCTGCTCCCGCAGGGAAGGGAACGGGTGGAGTCCAAGTGAAGTTTTGAAACATCGAACTGGTATCAAGCTGTTCGCCACAAGTCGGAACAAATGCTTGCGGAGGTTGATACTCTTGGATTGGTAAGAACCCACAGTTATTAGTCGAAAGGACTTGTTGTTGAGCGGATTCGTTGATGATATCCACACAAATATTGGTGAACCCTTTTGGAAGGTTATTCAGATCAACTCCATCAGGGTTAATCAAGTTGTTGGCTTGTAAATACGGCAATAGTTCGATTCCAGAAATCGTTACGGGCATACCCGGTTCAATGATGAAGGGTTGACCGATTGTTGCGTTCGGGTTTGTGTACAATTCCCATCCTGAACCTTCGATACGCAAGCGTAGGCGTACGGCAAGCGTAGGCGAGTTAAAACTGGTGTTGGTGATCGTTATCTGTAAATGGTTGTTGTGATCGCCATAGTACGACAAGTAATTCAAATACGGACCCGTGGTAGCAATACTCGTTTGTACGGGATAGTTTTGTGCCGATGCGTTCCATCCAAGAAGAAGGGAAACAACAAAAGCGAGTTTGAGCGCAGTATGGTTGAAGTGTGTGAATAAGTGTGTCATCTTAAAACTGTATTCCAATGTTTGCAATAATCATTAAGTTCTGGTTCTTGGTCGCTCCAATAACGGGTAGTCGGTTGGTAAAATTCCCATTGAGTGACATAGACAGCTTGCCGTACTTTTTGTCCCACCATTCGGGAGAATATCTGAGTGATGTTCGAAAGTTGAGAACATGGTTCGATAGAGTCGTGTTCTGGAATTGACGGTTATAGGTTGTCGCAACGCTCAATGTCATTTTCTTATCCAACAATGATTTCCCGACATTGATTCCTGGCCCGATGTACGAGTTGGTGTTTCCCATGGCGATAGAATGGTTGGCATTGAACGTCCAACCAAGTGATAAACCTGTTTTAAAGCGCAAGCGATGCCCAAACATGGCGTTGTACACATCAACTGGTGTTTGAGTGGTATCAATTCCGACATTCAACCCGAATGCTCCTGCGTCGTCCAATCGTCCTGTGATGTTTTGCGATTGAGCAAAAGTCCCAGTTAGATTCATTGACTGTTTGATCGAATCTCCAAAAGAATATGCTAACGAAGATGAAATATTTTGTGAAACTTGATAGAAGTTCAAGGTGTCTCCAAACTGATTGAAGAATGGGTCGGCTTGTGGGTTTCGTCTGGTGAATGAACTCATGTTGGAATAACTTGCATTGAAACTGAGTCCTTGAATGATTTGAGCTGATACGTTTGCCGATCCGATCCACCGTTTGTTGTCCGAAGCGTTGGTGTTGGCAAGATTGTTTCGTTGATACCCTGCTGAAAGTGCGAGATTGACTTTGTTCTTGAAAAGTGACATCGAAGGGTTAAGGGTGATGTTTTCCAAATCATTGTTGAAATAGATCGCTCCAAGGGTAGAGTATTCTGGATCAATGCGCTCGTATTTCAAGCCCACACCAAAGGATTTCTTTCGGTAATCAATCGACGCATTGTAAGCATTCGAAAAACTCGTCGTTTGATTTCCGCGTACCAATCCCCCATAAAATGGGGTTTTAAACGCTGTATCAGTCACCAAAACATCTTGGGTCAATAGACTGGAAGCAATTTCGGCTTTGAGTTGAAGCGTTTTAAATAGTCGGGCTTCTGAAATCAAGGAAATAACGATGTTATCACGAACGGTCAACTCTGGATTTTTGTGATCGTACTGCAAGGACGTTCCATCGTCATATGCTTTGAATATAATAAGTTCTGTTCCCCAATCTTTAGCTTTGTAGGCAGTCGAGAATCCAAAGCCCATGCGCTTGTATGAAACAGAGTGAATGTTGTTCACCGAAGGATCAAACTCAATTGCCTTTTTGAGTCGTCCACCAAAGGCTTTGAAGTGCCATTTTTCGGGTGAGTACTCAACACCTGCTCCTGCGAAGTTCAATCCAGAGTAGGTGTATTGAGAAAAATTCATCGAAGTAATTCCAAAGTGCGTATTCCAATCTTTGTAGGTCGGATGCAGAGCCGTCATATTGAAGGGCTGCGTGTACGAATTTCCTGCGTTCGAAAAACTAAAGGTAAACGGAAGCGATACATCCAAAACGTTCACGGTAACGTTTCCGGAAAGCACCCAATTGAATGGATCGCGGTACTGAGGTTGTCCAATGGAATTGTTCACCACAAAGTTCGATGACATTCCACCCGAAACGGTTACAGGATTTTCTTCACCGATTTTATCGAGGTTTTGTCCAAGTACGAGCATGGAACACAAAAGGGATGCTATGACAAGTAGGTTTTTCATTAGTTGAGAATGATTTGTTCTTGTTTAGCATCGTAATCCGAAACGATATGCACTCGATACGTTCCTGCTGCTGTTGCCGAAGGGAAAGTCAATTGGTGAGAGACAATCTCTCCAACCGCTTGCACACTCATCGAGGGAATGGGTTGCCCAAGGGAGTTGGTGACAAGTATGGTGTAGTTTTGTATCGTTCCAAACTCAATATCTACGGTAATGGTGGTATTCCCTGAGGAGATTCCCAATGGATTTGGATAAATTCCATAGACTTCAATTCCGTTAAACGCTGTTGAATCATCAAATACGGGTGCTTGATCGCCAAAGTAAACGGGACTTGTAAAACTGAATTCGCAGAGTCCCAAATAGCCGATCAACTCCACATCATACCAACCACCGACGGGCATGGAAAGAATCGCAAAAGAATCACTCAAATAGGTAACATCAGCCGATGGTGGAAGATTCCACGCCACAGAATCCAGACCTGTGAAAGTCGTCAGGTTGACAAGAATTACTGTGTCGCCTTCTTCGTTGTAGGTTGAAACGGCAAAATCCATGGTCACGCTCAGTGCTGTTCCGTCCAATAGGGCTGTTGTATCGTAGACACATCCCAAACTATCCGAAACGAACACATCGTATGTTCCAAAGGCAAGCCCTGAAAAGTTCGTTGAGTCCGTCCAAGTAGTTTCATCAAGTGAGTATTGATAGTTTCCTGCTCCGCCCGTCACATTTGTGATTTGAAGACTTCCATCAGAGCAGCCAATGAATGCGGAAACAGAAATATTGGCGGGTTCTGTGATAAGAATCTGAGTAGAATCCGTTCCTGAGCATCCCGATGGAGTAGAAATGGTAACGATTAACAATGAATCTATACCACCCGTTGCATTTTCGGTTGAACTTGTTGCTCCCGTTGACCATACGTATGAAGGTGTCTCGGTGTTTCCAATCACCACAGGAGCAATGGACACAACTTGCTCAGGACAAATCAAAGTGTCTTGTGGCATATCGAGCCAAAGATCAAGGCTTGCACTTACTGAAACGGTATCGTAGTTCACACACCCGTTAAGTGTGCTTTGTACTTCGTAGATGTAACCTCCAATTGTTGAAGCGGTGATCGTATCAGAAAAAGTTTGTGTATTCGATCCATCGAGCCAACCTTCCGTTACGTTTGTTGATCCGTTGATGGGGTGTGTCAGAAGAATTTCATCCTGCGAACAGTTGATTGTTTGGTCTGAAAGATTGTCAACATAAGGCAAATTGAAATCACATATTATCAATACGTTGTAATCTTGGGTACATCCGTTATCATTGTTGAAGGTTCTGAACTTTCGAACGATAAAACTTGCTCCATTTGCATCCGTCTCAGTTATGGTAAGCATATCCAAACCAGTTGGAACATCGAGTGAATCGAGCCATTCAGCCGTTGAGTTGGCGGCAAAAGGTGCGGTAACATCACATTGAATAGTGATTGTATCGTTTGAGCAATTGAGCGTGTCGATGGGTGTTCCTCCGCCCACATAGTTGTAGCCAATTATTATTCCATCTGCGGGATCACGGTTGTCAATGATTCCACCAAAGTTGGCTTGAGTCGAGCATCCGTTTGAAATGTAAGTTGCGTACACGGTCAAATCACCACTTGGGAAGGTTGTATCATTGATCCAGTAGGGATCGTTGTGTGTTCCTGCTTCCGAGGGGTTTGTCCATGTGACAGTTGCACCTAAGATGTTCGATTGAATTGCCATGGAATCAGTCTGACAAGTGAACTCAGTTGGACTTGTAGTAATGGCTCCCACAGAAATAGGCGTGGCGATCAAATCCGCTGTGAAATAGGTGCTATCTATTGCGAAGCATCCAGAAAGCGTGTCGGTTACTTCTACTACGTAGTAGCTACTATCAGAAAAGTTCTGTGTTTGAGTAATGAGTACTGTATCATTGATAATTGATGCAGGACTAAGTGGGTACGTCCAAGCGAACTCTGTGTTTGAAAGGGTCGATTGAGCGACCATCAATGTTGTGTCAGAATAGCAATTCAGGGTATATGAAGGTGCAAGCACAATATCTGGAATGGTGTGAACTCCTATGGCAAGGCTTTGACCGTTCGAGTACTGATGATCGTTTAGGGTATTACACACTTCTGAAAACGGTTCAACGGTGAGTGTTCCGCTCGTTGCTGTATTGGTAAATAGTAATTCTATCGAGTTGGTGTTTGCGCCAAAAAGTTGATTGCTTGAAAGTGTTGCCCACGGATCACCACTTCCTGTAATGCGATACATTACGTCCGTTCCTGTGTACGTCCAACGATACCCTACGGCATAATCTGAAGGAGGAATCGTGTAAATGGCGCTATCTGCATCCAACTTACAGATTGTTTCTTCAAACTGCGTGAAGGGTTGCGCATCGCGTGGTTCAAGGCAAAAAACCGCTAATCCTACGCGCGTATTTCCATCCACTGACAAAAGGTTTCCAACCGAAAAGAACAGTTTATCACGTGATCTATTCAAAGGAAAGTGCAAACCACTCGTTCCATTTGGTGCAATGTTGTTCGTTTGGAATGTATCCGATACTGGATTATAGAACGGTGAACCCGTTGAATTTCTTGAACGTGCATATAAGTGATCCGCGGCATAGTCGAGTCCAAAGACCTTCGAGTTGTAGGCTTCAAAACGACTTTCGGGAGTAGAAGCAAGTTGTGTTCCCCCTTGAAGACCAAATGCTTTGATTTGTTGCGTGTTCACAGCTATTCCCGATGTACTTGCCATGTAAACGGTATCAAAGGCTGAATAGGCTACTCTTCCTCTTGTTACACCATTACTGAGTGGAGTAAACGAAAATGAAGTACTTGCATCATACGATCCATCCAAGTTGTGAACCTTTACAAATCCACTGGGAGTGACTGTTTCTTGATAACCTGTTAGGAAGTACTTGTTATCAAACACATCAACACTCAAAAGATCAACTCCACCAAAATAGCCGTAGCTATCATAAGGTGACTGTAAAAATGCACCTGTGAGACTTGCAATATTGTCGTTTGCATTCAAAGACAATAAGTCCTGATAGGTCTGTCCTGCTCCCAGTCCAAGGCTGGGAGAGTTTACAACAAAGTCACCCGCAACGATCAAAGTGTCGGAATGGATCAATAAATCATACACCCCATAAGAGTTCACAGGATCGTTTGTGATATTAGCATTCCAAACCGCATTGACTGAATAATCGGCGAGTCCGCTTGGTGGAGGGTTGCTGTACTGATGTTCGGCATACATACACGATAGATAGGTACGTGCGTTTCCATTTACCGTGGTAAAATCACCGCCGATGTATAAATAACTCTTTGTGATTGCTCCAAGGGTAAAATCCAGTACCCATTCGTCATATACTTCAACTGTTCTTATCACGCCGTCTATTGAAGTGATAGGAGCTTTCGATAGCACCGCAAATGTATTGGCATCAATAAAAGCGAGATTGTTTCTCGATTGCCCGTTGATGAATGAAAAGTCACCTACTACAATGTAAGCATCGTAATACGCATCGTAGGCAACATCATAAACCCTTCCACCGGGGTTCAAGTTCAAACTCGTGTTTTTAAGTATCTGACCATACACTAGCACATTGAGTGAAATGAAGGTCAATATCAGTAATAATCGTTTCATAGTGTCGTCTTAATTCCAGCCCATGCGTGCTGCATTCGCTTCGTATTCTTTTCTGAATTGATTGTTGAGTCGTCGTAATCGCTTTAGATCAGCACTCGTTCCTCCTCGTACCTCTTGGCTCAAATAATGGTTGATTTGCTTATCGGCTTCGTCCCAATCTTTGGTGAAAATGAGCGCATGGATATAGTTAATCAGTATCTTTTGTTTGTACTCAGCTTTTACTTCCCCTTCATCCTCGATGACATCGAAATTATAGGTCGCTAAGAAGTCTTTCCACGTTGTTTCGCACTCGTTCAATCGACGTTGGTATTCTTCGGTGTAGAACTTATTGAGCTTTCCTGCCTTGTAGTCTGCATCTATTTCGGTTAAAGTGTTCTTGAACAACTCTGCTGCATCGACAATTTGATCGTACCCACGTTTCTTATTCTTGTCCGAGTAGATTTTCACAACATCCCATTCTTCAAATACAATGTTTTCTCGAATGAACTTCGAACAAATTGGACTTAGAAACTCTCGTATGATTCTATCGCGCCATTGCAATTCCGCTTTCTTGCCATACTTGCGCCATGCTGCCAACAGTTCTGCTTCGTTTGGATATCCATTCATTTTGATGTCTGGTGCTGATCCGAGTGTTGCATTTTTAGGAAATGCGAACGCATAAGTTCCGTTCGTGAGATTATTTGTGTCGAGTAATACTTGGGTGAAATCTCCTTTGTGGGATATTGTAAGTAGTGTCGGAACACGAATCTCAAAAATCAAATTGTATTGAGCCTCAGTTGCACCTGGCTTCATGTTTTTTGTCTGTTGATTGATGATGGTGATGTCTCGTGTTTCCAATTCATAATGAATGTAGGGTGATTTCTTGGCATCCAGATTCGAAATTCGATAAAACATTGTATTTGAA
>JAQXBM010000043.1 GCA_029252405.1 Crocinitomicaceae bacterium | reverse complement strand
CTACACTAATTACTTTAGGAAGCGTTTCTTTCTTACGAGGACGCTCGATAGAATAAAAGCGATTGGGCATTTCCATAACTACTTCATAGTAAAATTTTATACTGTTGATCATCATGTTAGTATAAGAATCTGATTTCCCTTTCTGAACCAAAGACAAAATATAGTCACGTGTTGTATTTTCTTCAATTTCCATTAATTCTAATTCAGGATGTGAATTCATGAATTTTTCGAACATTGTAATGTAACCGCGAGCAGTATTCATAGAGTATTTCCTAAGCTCTAGCTTGGCAAAGAACTCTTCAGGACAGCTGCGATAATTTTGCGGTAGTTTTCGTTTTCTGTAAGCGTCTACTGAAATTAAGGAGTCCCCGCTTACGTTACTAGATTTATTGAGAAATACACGTGTGTTAACCCAAGCTACACCGCGAAAAGAGGTGAAAATTAGATTTAAATTTTGACGCGTGTTTTCAATGTAAGCCATCCCAAAAGTAGTACTCCATTTTACCGATGGCAACTCTTTTATTACCGTCTGGATTAATTTATCTGGGTAAAATTGTATTCCAATCTGTTTTTTATTATGTATAAAGAGATGCTTTAATGTAACATGTTTCTTTCCGTGTCGCATACTTTAAAACTAGAAGATAGAAATGCTTGAAACAAATTTATCCGTAACTTTAGACGTATAACTAACGTTTAAAATACGAATCAAGTATGAGAAAAAAGCCATGCCTGTATTGTGAAGAACCTTTAGAAGGCAGGATAGATAAACTATTTTGTACACCGAATTGTAAGTCTTCATACCATTATCAAAAAAGCAGGGAACAAGACGCTAGTTTGTATAATAAAATTGATGTTCAGCTAAAGTTGAATCGGCGAATATTAAAGCTATTTAATAAAGCAGGAAAGGCTACTGTGCGGAAGGAGCAGTTATTAAAGGAAGGATTCAATCCTAAATATTTTACCAATTACTGGAAAAACAAAAAAGGAGATGTTTATTTGTTTTGCTACGAGTATGGCTTTTTAGAAAGAAAAGAGAATGGAAGGTTTAAATATGTTTTGGTTCAATGGCAAGATTATATGAATTGATTTATCAAGCATGGGTGTAAGGAATATTCTGAGAAATGACTCCTCAGTGAGATACATTTGATTTGAAGAATATCTAAAAATTCAACAAACAATCAGTCTGTTGTCTGTTTCTTGTTAAGGATGGTAAATTTTCTGAAAGTGAGTCCTCAATTTATTTTGGTACGAGTAATGTTCAACTAACTTTCACAAATATAAGGCAAAGCGAGAATCCAAAAGAGATACCACTCTTCATTATTTAAATGTCCTGACCTTATAACCCTTATAACCTACTTAAATAGCATTACAAGACTAGGAAAGACTCTGTTTTAGATCGATTAGATCGTGAATTAGATATTGTTAAATCCACAGAACGTGATAAAATTCCACCCAATGGTTCCACAATGAATCTCTCTGTTGCTCCAGTGCCGTTTCCAATCATTGTTAATCCGTCTTGAGGAGCCCACAGAAAATCTTCGACATGCTCACTGCAAGAAGCATTTCCGTATATCGTATCACCCACCAAATATGAGGATGAATCAAAAGATGTACATATTTTAACTTTTCGCGTACAAGAAAATACAAGCATCGAGATGGCACAGAACAGAACTATTTTGAAAGTTGCTTTCATAATGTCATAATTTGTTAGTAAACAGAGTTGTTAAAGTAATATAAAGATATATAGAATTTTCAATGTTACAAAGATTTATTAATCACAAATTCCATCGATGGAACAAGAGTTCCCGTCAGTAGTATCCTCGTCCTTTCCTACTTCATTGAGTGCATTCGAAATAATTGTTTCAAACTCTCCCTCGCTCCGATAACCTGAAAAGATCGTGTTATTTCCAATCAGGAAATGAGGTACTCCCCGAACACCTATCTTCTTAGATAGCGCAATATCTTGAATTACCTTATCGCTAAAGTCATTACTTTCGAGAATTTCTTCGGCCGAGTTTGAATCAAGCCCGATTTTTTGACAAATATCCAAGATGTTTTTCTTCACTGAAAGATCATTTCCTCGACAAAAATAAGCATCGAATAGAGCCTCTTCTAACTCAAAAGATTTTCCCATCGTTTTTGCCCAGTGTAATAGTCTATGGGCATCCCATGTATTGTAAATCAATATTTCTTCAAATTGAAAATTAATTCCTAAGGATTTCCCTACAGGGTCAAGTCGATCACACATCTGTTTTACAGCGAATTCGCCATAACCTTTCACCTCTGCTAAATGTTTCAATGAACTCATGGATTTTCCCTTCGGAAAGTTGGGGTCAAGTTGAAAACTTCTCAAAACAATTTCTACTTCATCTACAACTTGAAGTTTCTGAATAGCATACTTTAATTGCCGCATCCCAATATAGCACGATGGACAGACCACATCGCTCCAAATTTGAATTGTTAGTTTATTCATCAATCTTTCTTATTGAGTTAATTTATCGAGGTAATTCTTCAATTCCGAATTGGACGGTCTTATTTCATCAGAATTTACAACTTTTCCATCCCGATCGATTAAAATGAAACGGGGAATTGCCCCGATATCATAAAATTGAACAAATTCACTATCAGCTCCTGTGTACAAATGCACGCCATCGAGTTTATTCTCATTCAGGTGCTTTGTCCAAGTATCAAATTCTTTGTCAATGCTTACAGATAAAACAACCAAATCTTCCTCTGAGTATTCTTTTGCTAGCTTTGTGAGAAATGGATATTCCTCTTTACAAGGCTTGCACCATGTAGCCCAAACATCAATGTAAATATACTTGCCTTTATAGAGGGATAGATCGATCGACTCGCCTCTTGCATCTTGCAGCGTAAAAGCTAAGCCATTCGAGCCAATTAGTTCTTTTTTGTAAATATATTTTTTGTTTTTTTTTCTTAAAATATCTGTGAATTTGGTGAACTGCTCTGAACTATATTCGACAATCGAATCAGGTTTACTGACCTTTTCCGCACGCTGTTGGATACTTTTTTGAGCTAAACTGATTGAAGATTCAAGTATTACAGTATCCAGTCCATCTAAAATACTCTTGGAGAGTTTGTCCTCTTGAAAACTGATGAAGGATAAGTAGTTGTTAGCTTCGCGATAGTCTCCTGCGTAGCTCCTTGATTCGAATGGGTGATCTGTATTTATCTGCATTGTTATTGCCTTTTTATCTGAAGCGATAAATTCACCAAAGCTCGCCTGTTTACCTTCGGTAAAAGTATACATCTGGAGAATTTTTGACTGATCGATTTTCAGTGTGTCAGAATCAATGTCACTTTGTGAAAATCTCAAGGTGGATATGACTTCCCAGGCATTCGACTTATCATATAAAATAATACTATCCAGCGGGCTTTTTCCTGTTAGTTCAACTTTAAAAAGAGGGACATCTTCCTGTTCTTGCACTTCTTGATTACTTTCACATGCGATGAACATTATTATTATCGGCAGAATCATCATTCTTTTACACATAAGCATTCTTTTTTATGCCCCCTATTCAGAGAGAGCGGTTTGACTCAAACATTCCTTTTCTCGCTAACAAATTTCCCGAGTACAATCCCCGTAACAATGACCGAATAAAAGTTGCCTGCTAAGCCAATTAAGATAGTGAAGTTTTTGGCAATATTTGAGATCGGAACAATATCCCCATATCCAATCGTAAGCGTAGTAATAAAACTGAAGTATCGAATATTATGATATTTCACAACCCCTTCTCCAAGGTTCGAAAAAGAATTAGGGGAAAACAATTCTATCGATAGGAAAATAAAACTTCCAATTGTACTCAGCATTATGAATCCCGAAAAAACGGCCGAGATAAGCTCCCTACCAACTATTTTTGAAGCATATATTTTGTGATATACTTTTGTTGAAATCATGATAAAATATATGATATAAGCAAATCCTACGGTAGATTTTATCTCACCCTTTGGATCTGGAATAAGGTAAAACTGCACAATCAAGAACAATAAGAATAGTGCTAGCGTGATTGTCCATATTTTCTTTTCTGAGAAAATGAGTAGACTAACGACCACATTTTGCATCAGGAAAACCGGTACAAAATCAGCTAGAAGCATCTTGGGTACAATTAGATGTCCGAAAAGCAGCACTAAAAGACTTCCAAGAAGCATTGAATGCTGGTTATTTTCGAATATAGACCTGAGCTTACTCATTTTTCTTGATTTTGAAGAAAATCTTGAACATAACAGGGACAAATATCAAGGTGATCACCGTGGCAAAGAGTAGCCCAAAGATGATTCCAATGGCCATTGGTTGCCACATCGCTCCTCCTCCTATCCAAAGCGGTATTAATCCGAGTGAAGTAGTAAACGTTGTGAGTAATATAGGGCGGAAACGTTCATTGCAAGCATGCATTACGGAGTCAATTCTCGATCGATTCTCTTCCTTGAGTTCTATTTCTATTCGGTCAATGAGTACTATCGCATTGTTAATGACAATTCCCGCAAGAGAGATGACTCCAAGAAATGCGGTAAAGCTGAAATTGGATCCTGTAATAAGGAGACCTGCAACAATTCCGATAATACCTAATGGTATGGTCGACATAACAATGGTCGTCTTACGCATCGAGTTGAACTGAATAATCAACAGGAGAATAATGATAAAAAAGGCAATCGGCAATTTATCTGCTACCGCTCCCATGGCATCAGAGCTAGATTCAGACTCACCTCCGAATTCATAGGTATATTCATCTCCCCATTTATCTGATTGCTTCTCAAGCCAACTAGAGAGGGGGGCAGTTACTTCTCCAGCGGTGTATCCATCTTTGAGTGAGCAAACAACGGTTATCGTTCGATTCATGTCGTACCGAAGGATACTTGCGTACTGCCAGTCAGGCTGGATAGTCGCAATTTGAGTGAGTGGAGCACTCCTTCCGGAATTTTGACCGAAAACAGTAATTGACTCTAGGTTACTGAACGAGAGTTCATCATTTCCTTTCGACTGCATAATAATCGGAATGGTATTGTCGCCTTCGCGAAAATCTCCAACATTTTGTCCAGATAAAGAAGTGTTCAGAGAAATAGCAACATCCTGATTTGAAAGACCTGATTGACTTAATTTATTTTGATCGATATTAACGACAAACTTTTTGATCTTTGGCCCCCAATCATCGTCTACATTTTTGGAACCAGGGATTTGCCTTAAAACTGTTTTGATCGCATTCATCCTAGTATATAATTCTGAGATATCTGGTCCTGAAACACGCACAGCAACGGGGGTAGAGGCTCCTCCTCCAGATCCTAGGCGCCCTATACTCACATCAGCATCTTGGAGTTGTTCCAAGCAGAAATTCTCAAGGGAATCAATCACTAATTGATTGTCATCACCAGAGGATGTGTTAATCAGTAAATGTGCATATCCAGAATTCGCCTCTTGCTGGGCGTATCCCGCATCGTATGAAGTAGGTCCCTGTCCAATAAATGAGGACCAGTCACTTATACCTTTCGTTTTCTTCTCATTGGTAAGAAGTTGTTTCTTGATGTATTCTTCTACCTTTTCGACCTGCTCAGTAGTGGTTTCAATACTTGTTCCTAGCGGTAGGTTAATATCCATAGTGACCAGATTACGCTCGCTATCGGGCATAAATACGAAAGGGAGCTTTCCAAATCCAACCAGTGAAAGTATGAATAGAACGAAAATGGTCGTAAGCGTGATAACTGGATGCTTCAGACTCTTCTGCAAGAATCGCTGGTAATAAACCCCGAGTTTATCAAAAATACTCGACTTTTGTTTTTTTGATTTTTTTACTCGAATCATTGCTACTGCCAACAAAGGAACAATAGTAAGCGCCATGAGCCAAGAAGAAATCAACGCAATCGTTATCACGACAAATAGTTGTCCCATGATTTCTCCCATTACGGATTCGGCTAGGAAGAATGCCAGAAATGCTGCTGATGTTGTTAATGAGGAGATGAGTAATGGAATCATTAATTCCTGACTTGAAGATATGGCAGCGTTGATCGCAGACATTTTCTTTTCCATTTTAACCATCATGGATTCTGCCATTACAATGGCGTTATCCACGAGCATTCCTAAGGCCATAATCAGCGCAGCTAGGGATACCTGATTTAACCCAACATTCAAAATACCCATGGTCATCAAAGTACAGAGGATTGCTGCAGGTATTAATGAGGCAACTACCAGTCCTGTGCGAAGCCCCAAGAACATAAACATGACCAGAAGGACGATGATAATACTTTGTATTACGTTCGATACGAAATTGTTAATGTTGAGGGCAACGTCCTCGTCCTGAGATGCAATTCTCTTAGTGTCCATACCAACAGGCAATGTTGCGTTGAAGGAAGCAAGGACCTGATCAACCTCTTTTCCAAGTTTTGTGATATTTGCTCCTTCTTTTAAGGAAATTGAAACAGAAACACCTGGCTCTCCATTGATTTTGACTATGCTCTCTTTGGGATTGATATAGTCTCTTTTTATCGTGGTAATATCAACAAGCTTTACACTCTCCCTGCCATTCGAGAGCGGAATAATAAGGTTCTCTAAGTCAGATAGGCTTTCCAGATTACCTGTGGGTTCCATGATAATTCTCTCGTCTCCTAGTTTGACCTCTCCCGCGGGGATGATAATATTTGTACTCGATAGGATGTTTTTGAGCTGCTGTCCGGATATTCCGTAATTCGAGAGCTCGGCGTCGTTGAATTCTATGAAAATCCGTTCCTCGATTTCGCCGGATATTTCAACTTTTGAGGCATCATCCAACGCCATCAAACGATCTTTTAGTTTATCTGCGTAGTCTATTACCTCCGTATTGTCAAAACCATCAGATTCCAATCCGACCATAATTCCATACACAACGCCGACATCTTCATCTTTGACATCTGGCCCATAAATTCCTGAAGGCAGATCACCTCGAATAGTTTCAATTTTGCGACGAAGCTTATCCCATACTGGTTGAAGTTTTTCTTGAGGGACATTTTCTTTCAGTATAACAGAGACAACTGATAAGCCCGTTCTTGATTGGCTGGTTATCACATCGACCTCAGGGATTTCTTGAGCGACCGTTTCAATTTTTTTAGAAATTAATGACTCTACACGCTCAGGTCCGGCTCCAGGGAAAACCGTAACAACGGCTGCCACTCGGATTGTGTATGGAGGCATACTATCTCTAGACAAGGAATTGTATAGTATAAGTCCTGCGAATAGAACGAGTATGATTACTGTGTACGTTACACGGTCTTTGGTTAATGCGATCTTCGTTAAGTTCATCGGATTAGTTTAACAATTTCACATTCATACCATCGTACAAGGTTCTCAGTCCTGCTACAGCGACTAAATCTCCTTTATTCAATCCATTATTGACTACAAAACCTCTAGTTTTGAGTTCTCCTAATTCTACTCGCACTTTTTGGACTTGGTAAGTTTCCTTTTTGTTTTTCTTCAGTACGAATACAAAATCACCGTCGGCATCATTACCAACCCCTTTAACAGGAACCAAAATTTGCTCGGATGATGTTTTTGGACCGTCGAAGGAAAATCTTACCTCAGCAGGCATACCAGGGCGTAGGTCTGGCGATGGGTCAATTAATTTAATAACAACAGAGTAAGTTAGGGAGCCTCCTGTAGAAAATGCTACCTCAGAGATTAATCCCTCCACAGAGGTATTGTTAATATTGACTTCAACAGGTTTGCCTTCCTGAACCTTGGAAATATAAGATTCGGGAACACCCACTGTGATTTCGAGGTCATCACCCTCAGAATTCATAATAAGAATAGGATTACCTGCCTGAGCGACCTCATTGACATCTGCGTTAACCTGGGTGATAATTCCATCCATTGGAGCTTTAATAATAGCATATTCGAATTGAGATGATTGAATATTCATTGATTTCACAGCATTGTCGTAATTCGCTTGCGCACTCGAATAATTGTTTTTGGCTTGCTCATAATCTGCTAGTGAGGCACTGTTGGATTGGTAGAGCTCCTTGATTCTATCTAAGTTCGATTTACTGAGGTCTAATTGAGATTTAGCGCCACGGACAGATGCCTTGGATTTGTCGTATGACAAAGAAATATCTTTTTGATCAAGTCGAGCAAGTACCTGGCCTTTTCGAACTTTCTCCCCATTTTTCACGTCAAGTACAACAATTAATCCATTCGATCGAAAACTAAGTTTGGTCTCAGAGCCCGATTTGGATATACCGTTAAATGTTTTGGTCCCCGATCCAAGGTCATTTCCAATTGACACATACTTCACTGGTTTAATTGGATCTTTTTTTACCTTCTCAGTCTCACCGCAGGCTGCCAAAGAAAAAAGTGCGATGATTAGTGCTGCTTTATTTAACTTCATCATTTGTAGTTTTGTTTAAATTCTTCGAAACGTTCCTGGAAATCGGCTTTCTCACTGGGTGTCATCAGTAGACTGTAGGAACCAACTGAATTCTCCAATGTTAGAAATTGTACCATGTATTCAAAGACCGAAAGGGAATAGGTTTGTTTTGCATTGATCATAGATAGCTGAGCATCTATTAACTGTGTGATGTTGACAGTCCCCATTTTGTAATTTTCTTGTACGATTTTGTAGTTCTTTTCAGCGTTAATTGCAACGTTTTCAGAGTTTTCTATCTGAGTTTTGCTTGTGAGAACGTTTATCGCATTTGTTGTAACATTTAACTCTAGACCTACATCCAAATTTTGAATTTGATACTCCAACTGTTCTTGTTGAATTTTGCTTCTAGTCAAGTTGATCTTTCGTTGATATTGATCAAACAATGGATATGACACGATCACTCCTGCATTCCAAGTGGTATTAAAAAATGATTGCCCAGGCAGCGGCTCTGATCCTAGTCCTCCTCGATAAAAGTTTTGATCAATTTGACCAGATAGAGCAATTGTGGGTGTGTAGAATAAGCGTTTGTTCATAATGACTTGCCTTTCTACAGCTGTAAGGTTTGCTAGTAGCTGTTTTTTAGCTGGATAATTTGTCTTGGCCTCATCAATTAGGAATGCGGTCAACAAATTAAATGACTCAGGAGATGATATTGAGCGCGACAAATTGCTCTCAGAGAACAAACGAAAAACTTCATCATCTAACGTAGCGTCAAGAATGTCGAATTCGCCTTGAATGGAATTATTTAAAAGAGCGTTAAGTTGTAGTTTTGCCACAATTAATTGTGCTTCAGCTTCAATGAGCGCTTGTTTTGCTTTTGTTACCTCGCTCTGCCATCTGTATACATCAGCATTGTTTTGAAGTCCAGTTCTAAATCGAACTTCGGCGAGTTCTAAATTGGTGTGAAAAGCGCCTAGGTTCTCTTTACGTATGGCTACATTGGTTTTAGCTTGAAGAATTCCGAAATAGGCTTGAAAACAGCGAATTGTTTGGTCAAGAATTTCCTGTTCTGTGGCCTGATTTTGGGCTTCTAATAGGATTTTCCGGATTTTTATTTGTGCTATTGCCGCTTCTGAATAAAGCAATTGTTGTGCTCTTCCTGTGCCAAAAATAGAGCGCTGCGCTTGTCCAATAAGAGGATTCGGACGATAGGGGTCAATAATGGTACCTGCGAGATCTGCATTGACGGATGGGAGGAATTGACTTTTTGCAAAGGAAATATCGTTTTCGCTCAACTCGATATCTTTCATTACTATCTTAATGTCAAGATTTTCGTCTAATGATTTTCGAATGATCTGTTCGATTGAGAACGTCGGTAAGGAAGAAGGTTTTGAGCGGATGAGTTTTGATGTAAACATTGTTTGGAAATCAGGACTGTATCCAATGGTTTCAGCTGTATTCATATTTAAGAATACATCGCTCTTTTTGAGTGTTTGCACATTGAAATCTCCCAATTCCATTCCTTGAAGCGCATCATCTGCCATGATCGCCATCTTTCGTATAATGTAGTCCAACCGCGTACGTTCGGAAATTGAGAGGAGCGCTCCAGTATAAACGTAATCACTATTCATTGATATCGTTGGGATCGACCTCTCATTGATTTGTTGGAAAATATCAACAGCTTGTTTCTCATCCCACTCATAGGGTACAGCAACATAAATAGCGTCCGTATTTTGCGGAATATTACCAACGGATGTTGAAATGTCATTCACATCTATTTGTGTGATAGTAATCTTACATTCAAGTGCCGCTTCCAATAATTCAATACTTGTCTTTAGTCTCTGTTGATCCAGAGATTTACTCGTTCGATTATCAAACAACATACAGAGGTTTTCATATTGAAATTTCTCTTTAAAGGTCTTGAGCTGCTCCTGAATGTCCTGCCCTGTAAGTATATACGAGAAGTTTTCCGTACCAGATGTATATTGCTCTGTAATTGGAATGTTTTGTATTTCGGGATGAAAAACACCAACGCCTATAGTTGGAACAGCAAAGGGGGCGCTTTGTTGACATCCTTGTAGGCTATTAACGCCAATTGCGATGATGAGGTCAGTACGTTTTGCTAAGGATGAGTAATGCGATGCGGCATCAATAGCATTCCAGTTAGAACTGAGCCAGTTAGAGGAATCTGCAGTCAGTATATATTTAGATCCAACCGTTTTTTCTATCTCATCAACAATTAATTGATTCAGAGCTGAAAATCTGTTGTCGGAAGCCTGAAAATCGGAGATGATACCGACTGATATCGTTTTCTGAGAAAATCCCCAAATCGGACAGAGTCCAAATTTAAAAAGTAGGATTAAATAGAATATTTTCATCTTGTTTAAATTTATTTGAAAAATAAGCATTCTATTTCAATTGATAATTGTCCAAAGTGATCATATTTGTATTGAGTTGTTTATTCTTTGATTGATATTAAATCAAGATTTTAACTGAATATTAAGTTCCTTTTTTAATAGGAGATTTGTGTATGACTTATGCCCAAAAAGCCTTCGTTCTGATTCTTGGTTTTCTGATTAAATGGACAGCGTAAAAAAGAGTGTAGGAGTAAAAGGGATACCGAGTGTTCTGTAACTTGAATTATCTGCAAAGTTTGTCGTTCTGAATAGTCTTGGATTCGGCGTATTGAATAGATTCAAAATGGATACTCCAGTACTCAATGCAAATTTTTTAAGTTTTTTACTATATCTCAAGGCAAAATCTACCTTTTCTTTTAGATGTCGATTTTGAGTAATGGTAAACTGGAAGTGCTACATTAGACTGGACAGAGAGTGGGTTAAACCTGAAGCTTATGCGTGAGATGGACGAACATTACCTGCATCACCCATTTAAAGGAGCTAAACGGATGTGGGTATGGTTGACTAAGGATAAAGGCTATAAGGTGAGCAGGAACCGAATAGAACGACTCTATTACAAAGTAATGGGGCTCAGAGCTATTTTACCCGGTAGACATACGTCTAGACGTTGCAAGAAGCACCCTGTTTATCCATATCTACTGCGTAATTTGACCGTAGATCGCCCCAATCAGGTATGGGCTACCGATATCACCTACATTCCAATGGAAAAAGGATTTATGTATCTGGTGGCTATTATCGATCTTTACAGCAGATACACAGTCAACTGGAGCATTTCTAACAGTATGGATGCAGAATGGTGTACAGAAACGTTGGAGGAAGCTATACAGATGCATGGAAAGCCTGAAATTATCAATACTGATCAGGGAAGTCAGTTTACTTCGGAAGAGTTCTCCTCTTTCGTCCTGAATCAAGGAATACGCTTGACTATGGATGGTAAAGGAAGAGCAACTGACAATGCTTTCATTGAATGACTATGGAGAAATATCAAGTATGAGAAAATCTATCTCAATCCTCCAAAAGATGGACTGGATCTTTACTTAATGGTAAACGAATATTTTAACTATTACAACAATGAAAGGAGACATGAATCTTTGCATTATGAAAAACCAGTTAACTGGTATCAAGCTGTCGCTTGATAATTATACTAACTTTGAATAAACTCTGTCCTAACAAATGGGGTATCTACACTTCTGCATATACTCCAAATTCTTTTACTTGACCTGAGCCTTGTCCAATGGCCGTGTAATGCGATCGGCTTCCAATGTCAATCCCAGCAGCATTAGGATTTACGATCTCCATGTTCATTCTTTTGCTTTTACTCATGAAAAAAAGTTTTAACGATTGTTTTTAAAAAGCTTTAATAGAATGTACTTTTGATAGAGACTATTATGATCGGGGTTACTCATTGAGTACCACCATTGAAGTCATCACAAGCCTTTGGTGTAACGGTAAAGTCAACCAAAGGCTTTTTTACATTCCGACCAGAATTGCGCACGAGCTGTAAGCATCAGTTGAAGAATCGGTTTGAAATAAAGCCAGTTAAATTTACGGATATTGTTTTACGTTAGCTTGGGAAGTCAGTTTCTTTCGGGAGACAGGGGGAATTGTTGCTAACGGGAGGCTTCGCAAAAACCTCTTTTTTTGTAAAAGTTACTTCTATTTTCAATACTAACGTCCATCAGTTGTTCCAATTGTCAATCATTGAAAATTGGTACTGAACTTTTCGAAAA
>JAQXBM010000042.1 GCA_029252405.1 Crocinitomicaceae bacterium | reverse complement strand
AGCTTCGGAAAATCACTTTTGTGTTAACAATACAATCCTTACCTTCGAGAGAACAACCTTGGTAGCGATCCGCACGTTGCGTAGCTGCCAAACGTTACCAACAATGTCCACAATCAGATTAAATGAGTAAACTTTCGACTGAACATCTCAACCTTCTTCCCAATCCGAAAGAGTTGCAACAAATTTGTAGATCTATCTCAGCAATTGAAGCAATTATCTGCCCCGAGTGGCAATACCGATATTTCTCTTATCAAAAGGATTGGAGCGAAACGGAGGAGGTTTGCGAAATGAGAAATGGACAAGGTGACCAAATGCTTATTCTTTTCAGTCCACAGGGTGTTTGTATAAATGGCTTTGCTAAACACAGCGAAATGAATGGATGGAAAAATATTCGTGTTGAAGAAAAGAAGTCGTTAACCTCAAAGTTGTTTAAATCAAAAAAGGAGACGAAAACCATTTTGACTCAAGAAATAGCTAAGGGCGTACTCGACATTTTGCCAGAAGTATTTAACGGTTTTATTTATGACGAACCTATCAAAAGTATTGGTACAACCTTTTGCATATGGAGAATCTTAAAGAATACAAATTGGAAAATCGGAGAAGTTGAATTACCGACAGATGACTTTAAAGACGGTTCAGCATATCTGCTGCAATTGCTAGATGGAAAACCTAGTACATATAGAAATTGGGCACAGGAATACTATGAAGAAGAGTTTGAAACGCGTGAACTTAGCCTAGAGCACATTGAAATTATTTATGCCGGACAAGTAATCACGCGAGAACTCGTAGAACAGATAAACCCAGACTTGAATGACTTTGACAAACTCGAGACTGACCTGAACGAGATTGGCTTCAAACATCAGTTATAATGAGTTGGTAACACAAGCTACAATCCATGCAAATACTCACTTCGAGAAATCGCTTTTGGATTAATAAATCTATTCTTACCTTCGGGAAACCAACTTTAGTAGAGAGCTGCACGTTTCGTAGCTTCGAACGTTAGCAGTAATTGAAACCCATGACAATCAAAATAGTCTGTACTTTACTTTTTGTTCTCTGCACGACTGTCTTTTGCTCTGCGCAGAAAGAAATAGGAAATATTGAGAGTCACTTTATTGACTCTTCTGGTAAAGTTATGCGCACTTTTGACCCTGTGCAGTTGAACGTTAAATATAAGTCAAAAGGAAAGTCCAAAATGAATGTTCATGTTGCCGGTCAAGTGGTTGACACGTATGAAATAGTAGATGTAAGAATAACCGATGAGTACATCTCCTTACTTCTGTTTTGCGAAACCGAAGATTTCATTCTTACAACAATGCGATTTTACTTAAACGAGAATAAGTTGGAAACTATTACGTCTGACGAGTATAGTCACATCACCACGGGAACTGGACTTAAATACCGTATTTCAAAAAGGGTAAAAGGAACGAAAACACCATTCCCAGAAAGATACGTAATACCTCCGATGTGAGATTGATACTGCTAACACGTCCTACAAACCATGCGTAACTTTGCTTCGGGAAATCATTTTTGGTTTAAAAATCTATTCTTAACTTCGAAAGAACAACTTGGGTAGCGAGCCGCACGTTTCGTAGCACGATCCCGTTAGGCACAATAAATAATAACCACGAAAGAAACAGAACCACTAATTAATCCTAACCAAAAAATGGCATTTAAAGAAATATCACTGAATAAATTTGAAGAGTACAACCATAAAACTGACCCATTTGCCAGTGTTATCGGAGAACAAAAATTTTGGTACGCCGACGATGATGCGAACCTAATTGGGACAATTATTCTCGATAAAATTGATAATGATTGGAGCCATGTTATTATGGCGCAAGAAGAAGATGGGGAATACAGGTTCACCGATGGAGGAGTTTCCGAAGAGTCATCAAGTAAGGCTATTGAAAAGTTGACCCAAATAATGAAGAACTATGCCACCAAAGGAAAAATAGAATCTGACTTATACAACTCCACTCTTTTTGACCCAAAATCATCCATTGTAATTACTGACATGAATGATGAAATCAAAAAGTACTTCAAAAAGCACCCTGAAAAACTATACCAATTAACCCCAAGAAAATTCGAAGAACTAATTGCTAGTATGCTTAAGGATTTCGGATTCACAGTTGAGTTGACTAAGGCATCACGAGATGGTGGACGAGATATAATTGCAAGCATGAAAAATGCCGTGACCAATTTTCTTGCATTTGTGGAATGCAAAAGATACGCACCCGATAACAAAATTGGCGTTGGAATAATTAGACAAGTTTCAGGAGTACATCATTTAAGAAAGCCTTCAAAAAGCATTATTGTCACAACTAGTTTTTTTACAAAAAATGCAAAAGAAGAGGCAAAGCTTATTGAGAATGCATTAGACCTAAAAGATTATAACAATATTAAAAGCTGGTTAGATAAGTATTAGAAAATGATGTGCCTAACACGTGTAACCGTTGCACAACTGCTATTTCCATCAAAAAACGAGCGGAAAAGAACCGATCTAAGCACTCTTTAATATCAAGTCATGCTATTTTCACTT
>JAQXBM010000024.1 GCA_029252405.1 Crocinitomicaceae bacterium | reverse complement strand
CACATGATTTAGCCGTCGTATCAGGATTAGCAAATAATGTTGCTGTGATGCAAAATGGGAAAATATTAATGCTGAAACCGAAAAAGATCAATTGTCACTCCTTTTTACTCTCGAAAGCGAGCCTACCAAAGGAAAAGTGACATTTACTTTAGGAACTCAATTATACGAAAACACTCATGGCTCAACCAGGCGTATCTCCTCTACATAGATTTTGGCTCCTCATAAAACCGGACAAGAAAGAAATCCGTAATGTATACGTATACGCGGTATTCTATGGTTTGGTACAATTGTCCCTCCCTATTGGAATCCAGGCAATTATTAACTTGATCCAAGGGGGGCAAATCAGTACTTCTTGGGTGATTCTTGTCGCATGTGTGATCGGTGGAATCGTTGTTACAGGAATATTGCAGATTAGTCAATTACAGATTACGGAGCACCTTCAGCAGAAAATATTTGCGCGCGCGGCCTTCGAGTTCGCTTACCGAATCCCGAAAATCAAATTAGAGGAGCTTTACAAAAAGTATGCACCTGAATTAATGAATCGCTTTTTTGACATTGTATCCGTTCAAAAGGGACTCTCCAAAATTTTGATTGATTTTTCAACCGCGTCCATTCAAACGATATTCGGACTGCTCTTGCTATCAATGTACCACCCTTTCTTTATCGTTTTCAGTCTCGTCCTCGTTGCATTGGTTTACTCCATTTTTAAATTGACATCGAAAAGAGGTCTTGAGACAAGTTTGAAGGAATCGAAAAGTAAATATTACGTTGCTGCTTGGCTGGAGGAATTGGCTCGAGCGAGTATTAGCTTCAAACTAGCAGGTAAAACGGATCTTCCTTTGGAAAAAACCAATGACGAAGTTGAAATGTACATTGGCGCAAGAGATAGTCACTTCAAGGTCTTGAAACAGCAATACATTTTGATGGTTATTTTCAAAGTTATTGTTGCCGCTGGACTACTTATTGTCGGGAGTTTGTTGGTAATGGAACAGCAAATGAACATTGGACAATTCGTTGCCGCAGAGATCATTATACTTTTAATTATTGGCTCCGTTGAAAAACTGATTTTGAGCCTTGAAACAATGTACGACGTGATTACCTCACTAGAGAAAATTGGTCAAGTGACTGATCTCGAACTCGAGCGCGAAACTGGAATGAATATTCACGAAATGGCTTTGAAGGACGGACTTAAAGTTGAAGTTTCAAACATTGACTTCCACTACCCTGACCAAGATAAATTTGTGTTCAAGAATGCCTCACTTACCATCAATGATGGAGAGAAAATCCTTCTACTTGGCGACGGAAGTTCAGGAAAAACCACCTTCCTATATCTTTTGGGTGGATTGTATAATGTGAAAAGTGGTTCTGTATCCTTCAACGATCTTCCATTAGCAAATTTCAATCCTGTCCATATCCGATCTTTGGTTGGAAATTGCCTGTCAAATGAGACCTTGTTCGAAGGAACGATCATGGAAAACATCACCATGGGACGAGATGGAATTACCTTTGAAAATATCCAGTGGATTGTTCAGAAATTGAAATTAACCGAATACATCAAGTCTTTGCCGAAAGGCTACAACACAATGGTTCTTGCTCAAGGGAAGTCCATTTCTCGCGGTAAAATTGACAAATTGATCCTCGCTAGAGCCTTAGTTGGTAATCCGAAACTCGTTTTAATAAAAGATGCATTTAACACCTTAAGAGAGGCCGAGCGCCATGAAATGTTTGAATTTCTCACGGACAAATCGCATCCTTGGACCTTGGTTGTTTCAACAAGTGATGAGAACTTGAAACAATACGTTGATCGCACAGTGATGGCGGAAAATGGACAATTAATCGAATTAAACTAATAGCCATGCTGAATATCTCAAAACATAGCATTTCGAAGAAAGTACGCTCGAAGAAGTACAGCTCGCTCATCATGGTCGAACAAAAGAAGGCTCCGCCAGCTCTCAAGCGAATCTTGAAATGGTCACTTTTTCTGACCTTCGCCATTCTCTTGCTGCCATGGACGCAGAATATTCGTTCTTATGGAAACGTAACAACATTGAAACCCAATCAGAAGCCACAAAGTTTGAATTCAGTAATTGCTGGTCAAATCAAACGGTGGTATGTTCAAGAGGGGGATTTCGTGCGAAAAGGAGACACAATTCTTCAAATCTCAGAAGTTAAGTCGGATTACTTTGATGAGCGCTTGCTTGAAAGAACAGAAGATCAGCTGAAGTTCAAAAAGGAATCTATTGGCGCGTACAACGATAAGATCAAAACGCAGGAAGAACGACTTGCTATTCTTAACAATCAGCGGGATCTAAAGATTTCTCAATCAAGAGTAAAACTACAGCAGGCTGAATTGAAAGTGCAGAATAATCAAATTGCGTTTGAGGCAGCGAAAGTCCAATACCAGACGGCGAAAGATCGATTAGAGCGTATGGACAGCTTGTACCTAGCGGGATTGAAATCGTTGACCGATTTAGAAAGCAGAAAGATCAAAGTTCAGGAGGCTGCATCGTATGAGACTGCTGCGAAGAACAAATTACTCAACAGCGAATCGGAACTAATTAGTTTGCAATTGGAAATTTCAAATGTTGATGCCTACTACCAATCCGAAATCAATAAAGTGAGATCTGATCGATTGAGCACAATCTCAACGCGACTAGACTCCGAAACGAACGTAAGTAAATTGGAAAATCAATACAGCAATTACGTGTACCGTCAAGGGTTGTATTTCATTCTTGCGCCAACTGATGGATACATCACAAAGACGAACGCAAGCGGGATTGGAGAAACCATCAAAGAAGGAGAGGAAATACTATCCTTGATGCCGAAATCATATGATTTAGCCGTAGAAATTTACATCGATCCAATTGATCTTCCACTAGTGAAAAAGGGAGAGCATGTGCGACTTCAATTCGACGGTTGGCCTGCCATTGTATTCTCGGGTTGGCCGAATGCAAGTCAGGGAACGTACGGAGGAATCATATACGGAATTGACCAATTCATCAGTAAAAATGGGAAATACCGCATCTTGATTCAGCAGGATCCAAAAGATCACCCTTGGCCGGACGCACTGCGATTCGGAGGTGGAACATCAAGTATGATTTTATTGAATGATGTCCCGATTTGGTACGAATTATGGCGAAAAATCAATGGATTCCCACCAAATTACTACACAGGAAAAGATACTCAAGAAGCTGAAGCTAAAGCAAAACAAAAGATGCATTAATGAAGTTTGTGTTAAAACATATCGCTCTTTTGCTATTTCTTAGTGTGATAAGTACAAGTCAAATTGCGGTTGCTCAAGATTCGAAACAACTGACCTTTGATGAATTCATCACGATCGTGAAGGAGAACCATCCCATGTCTTATGTGTCAGAGCTGAAAGGTCAAGAAGGTAAATTCCTGATCAGAGAAGCCAAAGGAGGATTCGATCCAAAGTTGAATGGAAACTTGAATCAAAAGTATTTTGACAACAAACAATATTACAGTCACCTGCATGCGGGTTTAAAGGTTCCAACATGGTTTGGAATTACTGTTCAGGCAGGCTACACTGAGAACGGAGGCGTTCGTTTAAATCCTGAGGATTACACCTCAAATACTGGATTGTGGAATGCCGGTCTGGCCATTCAGCTTGGAAACGGTTTATTCATTGATGAACGACGAGCGGAATTGAAACAAGCGAAAATTTATGCAAACAGCACACAGTTAGAGCAAGATTTAATGCTCAATCAATTGATTTTTGATGCGTCTGTCGCCTACTACGATTGGTTCAAAGCTTACAGTTATTATTCAATCTACGAAGAGGCTGTCGACAATGCGAACACGCGTTTTGAAAATGTGAAAGGACTGAGTGAGTTCGGAGATAAACCGAGTATCGACACGTTGAAAGCACTAATATTCTTGCAGGAGCGACAATTAAATCTGGAAAAAACTAGATTGGAACTAGCAAACAAACGCGCCCTCCTCGAAGTATTTTTGTGGCAAGATGGATTCATTCCCTTAGAGTTGGACAGCAGCTTGCGTCCTTCGAACTACGACGAATTCGTAACTTCTATTCCTCCCCTCGTTTCGATGGAAGTGATGGACAGTATTTCAATGAATCACCCGGAATTCCTAATCTCTCAGAACAAAGTAGAGGTCACAAAAATAGACTACCGCTTGAAACGCGAACAGCTGAAACCTAGCATAGAATTGAAATACAATGCGCTTTCTTCGAATGGAAATCAAACTCCTTTTGCCGATTATTCTGTGAGCAATTACAACTGGGGAGCGACGATCTCCTACCCTATTTTCACGCGTAAAGAACGAGCGAAGGTCAAATTAACAGCTCTAAAACTCGAACAGCAGGAAACAAAACTAGAGCTCAAAAGTGCTGAATTGATGTACAAGATTCAATCCTCGTTCAATGTTTGGTCGAGTACTGTCAATCAATACGAAATCTACCGTCAGAGTATAACAAATTATACGAATCTGCTCAATTCAGAAATCACCTTATTCCAAATTGGCGAAGGTTCGATGTTCTTAGTGAACCTGAGGGATCAAGAATTAATTGACGCACGATTGAAATTGGTTTCAATTGCTGTTCAGAACAAACTCGGACAGGTTTGGTACGATTATGCTCGCGTGAATATTTAAGTTACTTCAACACTTTTGTTCTGGCCGACAAAAGTGTTCAATAACGGCCTTTGCGCTTACTTTGCTCCTTTCAAAAAGTCTCTTGAAATGCGGCGTCTTCGGTGATCGTCTGATATCCATCAGACGCTTCCTCAAACGCTAGCGCATCTCAATTCGATTTTCTCCTTACGCAAAATAGGCGCGGAAAACACTCCTTAATTTCTATCTGTGTTTGAGACACGATTTCGTTTAAATAAGTGACTTTTGGAACCCAGCCTTTGACATTGCTCAAAATCCGTGAACCTGGAGATCGCTTCGAGTGGTTTTATAAACGAGCCGAAAGCTTAGAAATTCAGAGCTAGCGCCGCGATAACTATCGGGGCGATCCGCGAAGAATTCAGCTTTTGGGAGTTTGTAAAATTGCGTAGATTAGAAGGAAAAGCGAATAATTGAACGAAAACGCCCACGCTAAATGAGAAGCAAGCCCGATTTTTTTCCTACTTTTTTCTAAAAAAAGTGGAGAACATTTTCGTTTAGAGGAGTGGTATTCAGAAATGAAAATGAAATCAACCTATCTTTCTATCTTTGGAAGATGACAATTCGCAGAGCCAATCATGAAGACCTGGAATTTATCGTTGCGATGATCGCAGACGACCCATTGGGCATAAAGCGGGAGAACTTTCAACTTCCACTTCCAAACGAATACCAACTTGCATTTGAGAAAATTTTGGCTGATTACAACCAAGAATTGATGGTAATGGAAGATGAAAACGGCGAGGTCATTGGTACACTCCAATTGTCTTTCATTCAATATTTGACGTATCGAGGTGGAATTCGTGCTCAAATTGAAGCTGTTCGAATTCGCAAAGACAAACGTGGGCTGGGAATTGGAAAAATGCTCTTCGAATGGGCAATTAACCGAGCCAAGGAACGCCAAGCGCATGTTCTCCAACTCACAACGGACAAGCAACGACCGGACGCGATTCGTTTTTACCAAGATTTGGGATTCAATGCTACGCACGAAGGAATGAAATTGCATTTTGAGTAAAACATAGTACCTTCGCGCCATGAGCTCGAAAACAACGTGTTTTACTCCTTTTGAATCGAATGTTGAGGATCTTTCCTTGCCAGAAAAATTCACGTTTCCATTTTACTACGAGCCTCACCCTATTGCCATTCGCGCCGCGGAACAACTGCAAAGTCATCTCCGAAATAACGCAGAATGGAAGCACAATTTCGGACTCAATACCGAAGATAAATCCCATCCCATTGGAAAAATGTTCGGTGTGCTCGTGGTCAAAAACACTCAAGGTCAACTCGGTTTTCTTTCAGGGTTTTCAGGTAAGATTGATAATGCGAATCACCACAAAGGATTCGTTCCGCCGGTTTACGACATGCTCGCGGAAGATGGTTTTTTCAATTCTGGTGCTACAGAGCTCACGGTGATGAACAATCGAACGCGCGAACTGGAAAACGGTGAAGAATACAAAGAAGCAAAACAATTGCTTGCCGAAATGGAAGAACAAGCCGCGAAAGAAATCGAAGCGCGACGTTTGCTCAGAGTGGCCAATCGAAAAGCACGAAAGGAGTTGAAATTGAAAGCAACTCTGGAAAATAAAGGATTTCTTCCTCCAGAAATTAAGGAGTCCAATTTTCGCCAGAGCATGCAAGACAAACACGAACTGGCAAAGCTAACAGCTGATTGGAAGGAGAAAATTGCCAATCAACAGGTGAAAGTAGATGTCTTTGCTGATGAAATTGCATCGCTCAAGAAAGCGCGGAAACTAAAATCGAATGATCTACAAAAACAAATCTTCGATAATTACCATTTCTTGAATTTCTCAGGAGAAGAGAAAAGTTTGTGGACGATTTTTCAAGACGAATTACAGAAACAACCGCCGTCTGGTGCTGGAGAATGCGCTGCACCTAAATTGCTGCAGTACGCATATCAACAAGACCTAAAGCCAATCGCGCTGGCGGAGTTTTGGTGGGGAATTTCGCCGAAATCTGAAATCAGGAAGCACGGTCACTTCTACCCTTCTTGCCGCGGAAAATGTGAACCAATTTTGGGACACATGCTCAAAGGTTTAAGCGTTGATGAAAATCCAATGTTGGTGAATCCTGCTGATGGGAAAAAGTTGCCAATTATTTTTGAGGACGAGCATATTATAGTGGTCAACAAACCGTCGAACTTCTTATCCGTTCCTGGAAAAACAATTTCAGATTCTGTTTACACGCGTATCAAACAACAGTACCCTGAAGCCACCGGACCACTGATCATTCATCGTTTGGACATGTCAACTTCTGGAATTCTGCTATTGGCAAAAACGAAATCGGCGCACAAGTACATTCAGTACCAATTTATTCATCGTCAGATTGACAAAACATACATCGCATTGCTGAATGGTGAACTGGAACGAGATTTAGGAATTATCGACTTGCCCTTGCGTACGGATATTGATGATCGACCTCGCCAACTCGTTTGCCACGATTACGGTAAACCTGCTCAAACCGAATTCAAAGTTCTTTCGAAAAAGGATGGAAAAACGCGGATTCAATTTCACCCAATCACTGGACGGACGCACCAGCTGAGAGTGCATGCCGCGCATTCAGCAGGGCTAGACATGCCAATTGTTGGTGATGATTTATATGGTACAAAAGCGAGCAGATTGTACCTACACGCAGCTTCGATTACCTTCAGACATCCAGGATCAAAAGAACCGATGACTATTGATGTTGTTCCTGAATTTTGAGTTTTAGTCAGTAACTCCAGACTGACAAGTTGCATCACGGTCGTATTAAAACCTGTGTATTTAGGCATCGCTTCGAATGGTTTTATAAACGAACCTAAAGCTGCAAAATTTAGAGCTAGCGCCGCGATAACGATCGGGGTGATCCGCGACGAATTCAGCTTTTGAGAGTTTGTAAAATCGCGTGGATTAGAAGTCTTGGTGAATAATTGGAAGAAAACGCCCACGCTAAACGAGAAGCAAGCCCGATTTTTCGCCTACTTTTTTTAAAAAAGTGGAAAGCGATTAAAACAAAACGTCCGTTCTATCAAGAACGGACGTTTTCAATCTTTCAAGAAAAGAAGCTTATTTAAACGCTTCCATCATTTTTTCAAGGTCTTTTGGATCAAGATCTTTCAATGATTCCAGTTCTTTTTCAAGGTCTTTGAAATCACCTTCAAGTCCATCGAACATTCCTTCTTTCTCCATGTCTTCGATTCCTTCCATCATATCACCGATAGCAGAACCTCCCCACAATTCTTTAGAAAATTCCATTTGGCTCACCTTCTTCATTTTTGACAAATCGAAATCTGCCAATGCATCCTCACCTTCTGTGATACCTGTAACTTCGAAAGATCCTGATTGTCCATTCGCTTTGAATGATCCTTTCATTGGAAAACCGATCATCATTTCCTCAGCACCCAATTTCTTGAGCTCTTCCATCATTTTAAGGTTCGATGTCATTCTGTTCAACATGTTCTTGTTCACCCAGATTGTTGCGCTTTCCACGTCCTCAACTTTTTCTTTCAACACGTACTCTTCACATGTCAACCCGCTGATTTCTTTCGTGTTTCCAGTCTTCTCCAACTTTGAGAAGAACTCTTTTTTCATTTCTTCTACTTCTTTTTTACTTGGAAGCTCACCCTTCATCTCATCTTTCTCCATCTCAGTTTCCATGTAGATACCTTTGCTTGGCGAAATCGTGTAAGTCTTGTTGTTTTTCATGTCAACCATCATGGCCATATCCATCCCTAGGAATTGCTCTAACGCATCCATACGGTATGTCATACGCTCGTTTTCAGCATCCATCGTTACAGAACCTTTTGAACTCATGCCCATCATGTTCCCTTTGAACTCAATTTTCCCCACAAATGGTGAAGTATCGGAATCCGCTCCTCCACAGCTCGTTAACACAGCCGCAAATGCTATAGCGACAATTCCTGCAATTTTTTTCATCTTAATTAAATTTTAAACGTTAATAATCGAAACTTTCGTTTCGAACTCTTGATGCTCTCGCATCGGCTTGTTTTTGGTTAGTCAATTATTGATCCTTACAGATCGACTTAAGAATACGAATATATCGCTTATTTAATGCAGTCGCCTTTGAGTTAGGATAAACGTTTTCAAAAGATGATAAATGGCGCTATTGGATTAACAATAAGATGAATAGTGATTTGGATCGGTTGTTGTGGCAAATAAATCATGAGATTAGCTTTGATATTCTTGATTTTGAATTGTTTACCGACGTTCGCGCAGGTTGTTCAATTACCTGATGTTGAATTGCCCGAAGTCGAGAAGCCGAAAGGTTCTAATTATTGGGAAGGGAGCACTTATGTAGAGGCAGTATTTCCTGGAGGAGTTCATGCACTCAAGGAATACATGCAGGATTACGGTGATCATATCCCAGATAATTGGCAAGATTCGAGCTTTAACAAACGCGGATATATCTGCTTTGTAGTAGAGGTTGACAGCACAATTAGCGAAATTGAAATACTCCGAAACATAAGTCCAGAAGCTGACTCTTTAGCAATAGAGTTGATATCTAATATGCCCAAGTGGGTTCCTGCATATGAAGGGAATGATCTAGTGCGAAGTAGAGTTAGACTTCCTATCACTTTCTCGCGTTCGGAAGAAGAGTAGTCCGATTATTGTTATTTTTGATATTCATCAATACTTATGAAATATGTTAATGGGAGCCGCAATCGGAGCTGCAGTAGGACTAGTAGTGTACTTGGTACAACTTCAAATGAAAAAGAAGAAAGAAAATTCGGATATCATCGATAATGACTAAACACCCTAGTGATCCAGTTTCACTCGTTACTGGAGGTGCTGGATTTATTGGATCACACGTCGTAGACGAATTATTGAAATTAGGGCATCGAGTCGTTATACTTGATGATCTTTCAGGCGGATTGGAGTCGAATTTCTCCAGTGAGGCTAGCTTCTTTCTTGGTTCGATTACCGACGAAAAATTGGTGGATGAGCTATTCGAAAGATTCAAATTCGACTATGTGTATCACCTCGCGGCATATGCTGCCGAAGGCCTGAGCCATTTTATCCGAAGATTCAATTACGAGAATAATTTACTGGGAAGTGCCAATTTGATCAATGCATCAGTTAACCATGAAGTGAAATGTTTTGTTTTTACTTCGTCCATCGCTGTTTATGGTGATATCACTCCCCCGATGAGCGAAGAGACTCCCCCATCACCTATTGACCCTTATGGAATTGCAAAATTCGCCGTTGAGCTCGACCTTAAAAGTGCTCGTGCCCTGTTTGGATTAAATTCGATTGTGTTTCGTCCACACAATGTTTATGGCTCAAGACAAAATATAGGTGACAAATACCGCAATGTTGCTGGAATCTTCATGAATCAATTACTCAAAGGAGAAGATTTGACCATTTTTGGAGATGGAAATCAAAGCCGCGCATTCACTCACATTCATGATGTCGCTCCACATATCGCGATATCTGTCGAAAATGAAGACGCCTACAATCAATCATTCAATATTGGTAGTGACGAAGTTCACAGCGTGAATGAACTGGCCGCTGCAATTGCCGACGTGATGGATAAAACGCTAACGATAAATCACTTGGAGCAGCGTGAAGAAGCAGAACACGCGTATTCAGATCACTCAAAATTCAATTCTACCTTCAAATCAGAGGAAAGCACTTCGCTGGTTGATGGACTTCGTGAAATGTATTCATGGGTGAAGGAGCACGGATCGAAAGAAAGTCCTAGTTTTGGCAACATTGAAATTGAAAAGAACCTTCCGAATTCATGGAAAACTCAACAATGACTGAGCAGCCGCTTGTCTCCATCATTATGGCGGTGAAAGACACTGCGCCATACCTGCACGATTGCATTGATTCCATACTCAATCAAACGTATCAGAATTGGGAATTGATCGCTGTAAATGATCATTCTTCGGATGCAACGCCTGATATTCTGAAAGCTTATTCTGAACAAGATGCGCGCGTGCGCTACTTCGATAGTGACAAGCCTAAATTGATCCCAACGCTGCAAGTGGCCTATGCCCAAGTAAAGGGAGAGTTGATCAATCGAATGGATTCGGACGACAAAATGCCGTTGGATAAAATTGAGGTGTTGGTCAATGAATGGTTGAAATACGGAAAAGGAACTGTGATCGCCGGCGGAACAGAACATTTCGTGGACGAAGGAGAAGTTGGGGACGGTTTTCTAAAATATGAACGCTGGCTGAATGAAGTCGCCCGAACGAGTTCACACTACCAAGAAATATACAAGGAATGCGTCATCCCCTCACACTGCTGGATCATTCACAAAGAAGATTTTGATGCGGTTGATGCATTCAATCCATTGATTTATCCAGAAGATTACGACCTCTGTTTCCGTTTCTACCGACATGGATTGAAGGTCGTTGGCATTGATAAGGTTCTGCATTTTTGGAGAGATCGATCCAACAGAATATCCCGAACCTGGGAAGAATACAAGGATAACCGCTACTTCGATTTGAAATTGCGCTTCTTCTATGAGTTGGACAGAGACCGCGCGCGACCTTTGGTTTTATGGGGCGCTGGAAGAAATGGTAAGGACATGGCGCGCTTGATTCAATCGTACGACGATACTTTTCATTGGGTTTGTGACAACGAAAACAAGATAGGTCGTGATATTTATGGCGTCATTATGGAACATTTCGATACCGTTCCCTCAATAGCGAATCCGCAGATTATGGTGGTAGTGTCGTCTCCTGACGGAAAGAAGGACATTTTGCAACAGCTCACTCAATGGAACAAAAAACCCGTCAAGGATTTTTGGTTCTTTGCTTGAAAAATAGGTAACTTTCAGTCGAATTTTGTCAAACAACTTTTACACGCATGTTGAAATACATTTTCCCAATTGCCATTGCTTTTTTGATGTTTAGCTGTACCTCAGGTGAGGAAACGCTTCCTGAAGTTGAAGATACTCCAGAAGTTGCTGAAGATAAAACACCAGAAAAAGAATACGATCCAAGTTCTGTGATATCTCGATCAGAGGAATTCTTTGATTGGTACATGGAAAACAGTCGCATGCTTTACAAAATGCGAAGTTCGTGCATAGGCGCGGAAAATGGGTATCATGCATTGAATAAAACTAAACTCAAAGAGTACACGGCTTGGTTAAAGGAAACAAACTTCTTCTCCGAAGCATTCATTGAATTTGAGCACAACCGCTGGACAACGGAGTGTGCAGAAGAAATGCGCGAAATGGCAAGGAAAAAGAAACACTTTGATGGCCCACCTCCATGCGTTTTTGAAGGAGATATATTCTTTAAAATGCAGGGACGTCCGACTCAAGAAATGATTGAGGGCTTGGACTATACTGTCAGTGAGCAAACGGAAAACAGCGCAATAGTTGACATTGATGGAGCCAGTTCACTCAATTGGAGTTACGCAAATGGAACTTGGAAGATTGACGCGTGGCCTAATTAAGCATTCCCCTTCCTAATTCAGCCCGATTTTACCGAAGCAATACCAGCCTTTTTATCGCGGAATGCACAACTAAATATTACTTTCCGCGTATTTAAATATTATAATTCGCGGAACGTGTATTTAAATATCATTTTCCGCGTATTTAACTAGTAATTCATTGCGCAATGTGTTATTTATAAGGTATGAATTCACATAAACAAATGAACTTAGTCGGACTAAAAGCAGAAAATACACACAAAACGTGAAGGATTAAAAGCATTGAGCTCTTCCAAAAAACACATCGAAGTGGTATATATTTCAACTTTCGGAGTAATGGATAATGAACATCGATCTGACTACGTTGATCACGATTTAACGATGGATCTTTTCTTTAAGCACTAAGCTTCTTCCCAAATGATAATCTTCTTATCGTCAGACACGGATACAAACTGATTTGTATTCACCGGACGAATTTTATTCACTGAATGCTTGTGCCCACCCACTTTGAGATCCAATCGTTCCTGGAATTTTAAACCATCAGACCATACCTTGATCGTTTTATCGCGGCTGGATGTAATGATCGTTTTTCCATCGTTGATCGCCTGAATGCTGTAAATTGCGAAATTGTGAGCTGGAATTTCTTCTAAACATTTCGATGTCCTTAGATCCCACAATCGAAGCATTGCGTCTTTTCCACCAGAGATCAAGTGGTTTTCATTGTTCGGATGATACAACACCGTAGTTGCTCCGTTCTTATGCGCATCAATCGTCAAAATTTCATTGAAGAAATTGCTTTCGAACACACGCAAAGTGTCATCTTGACAAGCTAGGACAAAGTTTTCACCCGTTTGACTAACTGAAATATCGCGAACTTTACCACAATCGAGCGGCAAATAGACCAACAATTCGAGCGTCCTTGAATCCCAAATAGATAGATTTCCATCGGCATCTGCGATGTATAGTTGTTGCTTCTTCTCATTGAATGAAAGCTCAAAAACTGCTTTGGTGTGCTGCGTAAAGAATTTGATCTCTTCGTTTGAGTTCAGATCGAACACATGCACATGTCCATTCGCTAACCCAACGACCAATCGATTTTCATCTAAAAAAACTAAGGAATAAACAGATTCTTCAAACTTGATGGCAAACTTATCTTGCTCACCTGTTTCCGCATTCCACCGAGCGACGTAATTATCGCCACTACCCGTGTAAATGAATCCATCTTTGTACGCGCAGGTGTAAATTGCACCAGCATGTCCAATGATTTCTTTCTGTTTCTTAAATAACATGAAAATTTTAAGCCTCTTCTTCCTCTTCGATTTCTTCTTCGTCATCGTTGACTTGCTTCAATCGATCAGCGTAATCTGCTGGCATAAAATCAAAGAAAGTATCTCCACGAAGTCCAAGTCGAAGTGTTTCCAATGGAATTAGTTCGTGAGGAGCAATGTTTCCAAGGTTTACCTCGGCTCCGAACAACTTCACGAACCATGCTTGTTGCTTTTTGATTGGCGCTTCCCAAAGAATATCTTCCGGTGCCACTTTCGCGATGATACGGTTAATCAGCATCGTGTGCGCTGTTCCGTTTGGTCTAAATACACCAACCGTTCCTGATTCACGTCCTTCAGCAATTACTTTCCAAGATCCTGCTTCCAATTCTGTTGACATCATTCGAACCCACTTAGCTGGAGAAACGATGATTCCTGAATCTTTCGATCCAACCTCAGACATAACCGTGCGATCTTTTGCAAATCGACTGATTAGCTCACATTTTTCATCATGATCCAGGATAATCGATCCATCCGACACCTCACATAAATCCAAACCGTATTTGTCAATTGTTCGCAAAAAGTCATCCGTCATTCCACGTGCGTGAAATGCCTCAAAGAGAGTCCCTCCAAAGTAAGGACGAATATTTGCTTCCTTGTAAAGGTTGATTTTTTCTTGGAGATTCTTCGTAACATAGGATGTTCCGAATCCAAATTTCACAACGTCGCACAGGTGTCCTGAGCTACCAATGAAGTCCTCAACTTGACGTAGACTGAGCCCCTTATCCATGACCATTGTCACACCTTTATTTCTAGGTTTTTCTGAGCGTTCTGGTATATAACTTAATTCGAAATTTTTCATCTTCTAGTTTAATCCACCAAAAGTACAAATTCTGCAACGTTTTTCAAGTCTGGATTGATTTCAAATAAATCAAGTGCGTGTTTCCGATCTCGCTCGACACATTGTTTAAATAGTTCAAGTGCCCCCTTCTTTTCTCCCATCTTCCACCATAGGTTGACTTTGAGCAAAGGAATGTAGTCGTTATTTGGCTCCGTTTCCTCAAAAGCATCTAAAAAAGATTTTGCCTCAACAAGTGATTTTGTTTGTTCTAGGAGGTTGACAAAGTTCATTAGACACTCCGCATCGGTGGAATCCAATCCCAAAGCCACTTGATAGTAATCGGCCGCTTGCTCGTATTCCTCTAACTTCTCATATGCTCCTGCCAAGACATGGATGATTCCCGAATTATCAGGTGCCAACTCTGCCGCTTTGTGCAACAACACCAATCCTTCTTTGGTTCGACCTTCCAGATCCTCTACAATTCCCAATCCGAGCCATCCCTCAGGAAGCAATGGAGCTAATTCCAAACTTCTTTGGTAATAGTGTTTCGCGAGATCGTATTGCTCGAGCTGCTCGTAACTTTCGCCCACATAACAATAGGCCATTGGATCGTCGCCATCCAAACGAATGGAAGTTTCGAAACTTTCTATGGCTTTTGTGTATTTATCCAGCGACAAGTATGCGTTTCCAAGGTTGAAATATACAGGACCGAAGTCATCATTAATAAGGATGCAGTAATCATACGCCCAGATCGCTTGTTCGTAATTCTCAACTTTCAAATAGGCGTTTCCGAGGTTGTACCACGCTGTAAAGGAATATGGATTCTCATCAATGAAATTCGAGTAACATTCGATGGATTTCTCATATTCGCCTAATTGATCATAGCAAAATGCGATCTCATAAATTGCGCCTTCGTTGTGAGGATTCTTCTCAATTGCCTCTTCCAAGACACGCAGAGCATCTCTCCACTTCCCAACGTTTTCATATTCTACCGCTAGGTCAAGGTATATTTCATCTCGGTCTTCCGGTTCTGCTTCGTTCAAAGCTGCTCGAAAATACTTGATCGCGTTGTTGGAGTCTTTCAATTGACTGAAAACGGATGCTTTTGTCAAGAGTAATTCAAATGAAGGCATTCCCATGCGTTCCAATTCGGAGAGCAGCTGAATGGATTCTTTGAGTTTTCCAATTCCTGAGAAAGCTTGTGCGCGACGTAGTTTGAATAATCCGTTATACGAAAATTGACTCAATGCTTCCTCGCTAGCTATTAAGGCTTTTTGATATTGTCCGACGATAATTAGATGATCAATCAATGCTTCCCATCGATCGCTGTCTAAAAATCCCATCTCTCCCCCACTTAAAAATGCTTCGAAGCGTTTCAGGTCTTCACTTACATTTCCATCATTATACTCCTCCTCTTCGTCGTCAAACATAGGCTGCTCATTTATACTAAAGATAGTGAATCCCCTCTATGCGAAAAAGCGTAATAGCAAATATGTTATTAACAGGATTTAAACAATTGCTGTCACTCGTTTACAGGTTGAATTCCGTACTTTTGCACTCAACAAATTTAGTATGCGATCGATCAGCCTTTTAGCTCTACTTTTTCTAATTATTTCATCCTGTGCACTGAACAAAACGTTTTTGCATCCTTGGGACCTGAGTAAAGATGATCAAGTGAGTGCTTATGTTCCTCAAGTTGATGACACTTTGACATTAGGATTCAACGATGATTATTCAACGAAAATCACGAATTCTTCGGGTGAGGAAGAAACGAAACTACCTTACACGATCGAGACAATTTTCTTTGAGAACCGTTCTGGGGATTCCCTTTACGCTTGGTTCATGGAACCGAAAGAAAACTACAATGGAACCACAATCTACTTTTTGCATGGAAATGCCGCGAACTTAGCGTATCAAATCGTTTTTGCTGCGCCATTTGTTGAAGCCGGATACCAAGTTTTTATTTTTGATTACAGCGGCTTTGGCTTTTCTCAGGGTGAATCAACACGTAAAGTGGTGAAGAACGATGCAACCGATGGACTGAACTATTTAATGTCGCGCGAAGACATTAAATACGATCATTTATTGATTTACGGTCAATCACTCGGTGGACACTTATCTGTTGTTATCGCGAATGAAAATCAAGATAAGATTGACGGTTTGGTCACGGAAGGTGCCTTTTCATCGCACAGTGATATTGCGGCAGATGTTGTTCCTGTTTTGGGGAGAATTTTTACACGCGAAATGTATAGCGCTGAAAAGAACATTGTTGATTTCAAGAAACCAATTCTGATCATTCACAGTACTGAAGACGAGCGCATTCCTTACGATCAAGGTGAACGTTTATTTGAGCTAGCGAACGAACCAAAAGAGTTTTACTCGATTGACAAACTGCACATTCGCGGACCTTTGTTCTACGCTGATAGCATTACAGCGAAAATGGCACGAATGGTTGCCGATTAGGCAACAAGCTTCAATCTATTCATTCCCAATAAAAAGGCAATTGGCGTTATGATCATGAAGATCAATTCCCAACCGAAGCCGTTTTTGCGTTGCTCACGTTTGTGCTTCGCATCTTTTACCGCATCCTTGTTTGAAACTCCGTGTCCGTTATCGAAACCAATAAAGGTGATTGAATCAGAAGGCAAATTGAAGTGGTAATCTCGATCGATGACATCTTTCACGCTGTCTAGTGCATGTCTTTGGGTAAAGATCGGATGATTTAGCACTGTATCCGCTCCAGGTCGCCAAAGATGGCCCACTCGTGGATTTGGATACGTGCGAATTGGTTCGTTTATCTCGCGGCCGTTAGAATCTACGTAAATTGGATCTATATGCAAAAGTGGATATCCACGTGTACAATATTCACTGGTGTAGACAACTGCCGTGCTATCTGAAAGCACTTTGACAGAATCCAGAACGGCTGTTTTCACTTCTGGCATTGGCGCCATTCCAAAATTGGAAGCTACATGATCTCCCATTTTGATTTTCGAAACTCGTTCATACTTCTTCAAGGAAGCGTTTCGAGATTTCATTTCAATGATGTCCGTTTGTCCAAAGGCCAAAACGGCCGTGCAGATTAAGAGGGGGCATAGTAAGTATTTCATGGGGTCTTGTGATTTATTAATTAGGAATCAGTTGTTCGCGGAGATACAATTCTGCTCATTGTGAATAAAAATGCAATTGGCGTGATGATCATAAAAAGCAATTCCCAACCAAATGAGTTCTTCCTTGGGGTATGTTTGTATTTAATGCGCTGCTTGGAATCTTTCTTTACGGATCCTTGACTATTATCAAAACCAATGAAAGTGATTGAATCGGAAGGCAAATTGAAATAATAATCCTTGTCTATGACTTCTTTTACGCTGTCCAAGGAGTGAACATTCCGAAAGAGTGGGTGATGAACAATTGTATCTGCTCCTGGCTCCCATAACTCGCCAATTCCCTTAGCTTGATATATTTTCTCTGGCCCTTGCCCGTTTTGTCGGTTGCGCTCCTGTTCCATTAAATCTCTTGTCCTTGGAAGCCTTCCACAATAATTACTCGTGTACATAACCGTTATGCTATCCGAAATCGACTTAACGGAATCGAGTACCGCTGATCGTACCAACATTGTTGGAGCTGCTCCAAAGTTTGAAGGGACATGATATGAACTACTCGCGCTTACATTGTGCTCATAACTCTCTAATGATGCACCGCGTGATCTCATTTCGATGATATCTGTTTGAGCGAAGGATAGTGAAGAGATGGAAATCAACGCAAGAGCAATCAGAGTTTTCATAATTATCATTTAAGATCATCCTTTTGTACAGGTGGACATCAGATTCGTTCAAAGAAGTCGTAAATTCGTCCCATGGCGAAGAAGATTTATGTGACGTACTGTTCGGCAGAAAAGAATCCAATTGAAAAGGAAATTAAGGCGATTGATCGCTATCGCAGTGCGCGAATTGACCATGTACGAGCGCTTGCAAAGCAGGACAAAGCCGATTTTATGATTCTTTCAGGGAAGTTCGGTTTGCTTCTACCGACGGATAACATTCCGTACTACGATCACCTTCTGAAAGCATTTGAAACAACACGCTTGAGTAAAACAGTTGCTCGACAATTAAAGAATTTTAAAGGGAAATCAATTGTGATGCATTCGCATTGGATGGACAAGGACATTAATGTTGCTCCTTATATTGAAACGTTGACGGATGCGTGTGAATTGGCGAAGGTTCCGTTTGATTTGGTGATTCTGGATGAGGATGTGGCTTTATAGATAATTGCCTTTGGGGTTAGTCTTCCATCTCGACTCCGCTCGATGTCTATTACTGAACGTGCAGATTGATTCACACAACATCGAAGACTGAGCGGAGACGAAGTCCGACATAGATTCCAAAAGTGATATTCGCGTTAGTGGTTGGAACGGCATCCTCCGACGCACGCGGCCGGAGATATAGTGGAAGACACGACCCGAGTTTGACAGGGTGAGTTTGAGGGTGAGTGTTTGAGGGTGAGTGTTTGAGGGAAACGCCCCACAATTCAAAAAAAAATGAAATAGTTTGTAACCTAATCTTAACTCAACCTCTCTAAGATTATATACACTTAAAAAACACATTATGATAGTCGCAGAAATCTTAGTTCCATTTATCGTTTTCTCAGCAATGTTTGGATCACTCTTCGTTTACTTAACCACTAGAAACCGAGAGCGCTTGGCCATGATCGAAAAGGGAATGGACCCGAGAACATTCAAACCAAAATTCAATCGTTTGGGAATTAAAGTTGGCTTATTAGCCGCAGGAGTTGCCATAGGCATTTTGATGGGACAGTTTATCACGCACACAACAGGAATGTTATTGGACTTGTCGATGCCCTCAATGATTTTCCTTTTTGGTGGATTGGGATTGGTACTCGATCACTACTTAGCGAAGAAAGAAGAGAAATAGCCTCCGAGCATGGTCGATTTAGATGACAAAATATACATTCAGCAGGTCTTAGAAGGCGATTCATCGAGCTTCACCCATTTGGTGAACAAGTACAAAGACATGGTCTTCACGGTCTGTTACAGAATACTTAGGCAACGTGAAGATGCCGAAGACACCGCTCAGGTCGCATTCATCAAGGCTTTCGATAAGCTTCATTCTTTTAAGGGAGATTCGAAATTCTCGACGTGGATTTACACCATTGCCTACCGAACTGCTATTTCGAAAACGAGGTTGATGAAGCTAGAGTCCACGGATGACGGACTGTATGTGGAGACCTCCAACGAAATCAACTTTCCTCAATTAGAGGAAATGAAACAACAGGAACGTCAATTATACGTTCAACAAGCAATTGATTCATTGCGCGAATTAGATGGTGTGATTATCACGCTATTCTATATTGACGAGAGCAGCATTCAGGAAATCGTTGACATAACGGGGTTGACTGAATCCAACGTAAAAGTGAAGCTGCATCGCGCGAGAAAGCAATTAAAGATTAATTTAGAAGGACTTCTTCAACAAGAACTGAAATCAATCATCTGATGGAAAAGAAGAAAAAAGGCATATTGAAAAGTGGATTGATGGAAACCAAAATGGATTTCACATCGAATCTAATGGATCGAATTGACGCTGAGGAAAAAGCATTGTCGAATGTTCTTTCCAAAAGCAACGCGATGGAAACTTCTGATGATTTCACGGCTCAATTGATGTTGAAATTGGAAGGTAAAGTTCCGGCAAAGCCTTACAAATCGATCATTTCAAAACGGGCATGGACTGGAATTGCAGCTGTTTTCGTTGGGATTATCGTTTTATCCCTTCTGACGATTGGTCAAGAAGGAGGATCGCTCAAGTACGATCTAGAAATTGAAGAAGCGACGAATACCTTTGTATCGTTCTTTCAAAACTCACCCGGTTTCACCTATTCAAGCCTTGGTCTTTTGGTGCTGACTTTTGGACTTTGGGTTGAGCAGCGAAGTAAGAAAACGGCATAGCATTTTTTGATATTGGGGTTCGACTGCGCTCACCCCGCACGCGATCCTATCAACAATTGCTGCGGGACATCGAGCGGAGTCGAGTTGGGAGTCAAACCCCAACATACACTACCACAAAAAAAAACGGTGATAACTTTCGTTATCACCGTTTTACTATTTCAACTAGTTTTAGTCTTAAGCTTTCACTGCCTTAGGCGTTGCTCTCTTACGTTCAGTTTCCTTCAATAAGATTTTACGCATACGCAAGTTTTCTGGAGTTACCTCAACGTACTCATCTGATTGAATGTATTCTAAACATTCCTCCAAACTGAATTGTTTTGGTGGGGCCAATTTCACTTTGTCATCCGCTCCAGAAGAACGCATGTTCGACATTTTCTTTGTCTTCGTTACATTGACAACCAAATCGTTAGCACGACTGTTTTCACCAATTACTTGACCTTCGTAGATGTTTTCACCTGGTGCGATGAAGAATTTTCCACGCTCTTGCAAGTTGTTCAATGAGAAAGGAATTGATGTTCCAAGTTCCATTGAGATCAGCGATCCGTTCAAACGTCCAGGAATCTCTCCTTTGAATGGTTGGTACTCTTTGAAACGGTGTGTCATAATTGCTTCACCAGCAGTCGCGGTCAACAAGTAGTTTCTCAATCCAATGATTCCACGTGAAGGAATTTCAAACTGAATGACCATGCGCTCCCCTTTCGGTTCCATGTTGGTCATTTCTCCTTTACGCTTCGTTACTGCGTCAACAGCAGTTCCACTGTGAATTTCAGGTAAATCGATCGTCAATTCTTCAACTGGCTCACATTTTCTACCGTCAATTTCTTTGAATAATACTTGTGGCTGACCTACTTGAAGTTCGTATCCTTCACGACGCATTGTTTCAATCAATACTGACAAGTGCATTACTCCACGTCCGTGAACCATCCATTTATCAGCTTTATCTGTTGAATGCACGCGCATTGCCAAGTTTTTCTCCAACTCTTTGTCCAATCGCTCAGAAATGTGACGTGATGTCACAAACTTTCCTTCTTTTCCGAAGAATGGTGAATCGTTGATTGAGAACATCATGCTCATTGTTGGCTCATCGATATCGATCGTTTCCAATGGCTCTGGATTTTCGAAATCACAGATAGAATCTCCAATTTCGAATCCTTCGATTCCAGTAATCGCGCAGATGTCACCACCTTGCACAGAATTTACCTTCACACGATTCGTTCCTTCAAACACAAATACTTCTTTGATTCTGTGCTTCTCTTTCGATCCGTCACGTTTCGCCAAGATGATTTGCTGATTTGGTTTAATTTCTCCACGTGTCAAACGACCGATTGCGATACGTCCAACGAATGAAGAGAAGTCCAATGATGTAATCAACATCTGTGTATTTCCTTCAGGAATTTCAATTGGAGGGAACGTCTCTAAAATTTGATCCAACAATGGAACGATAGAGTCCGTTTCGTTTTTCCAATCATCCGACATCCAGTTGTTCTTTGCAGAACCGTAAATCGTTGGGAAGTCCAATTGCTCTTCATCCGCATCCAATTCGAACATCAAATCGAATACTTTTTCATGCACCTCATCAGGCGTACAATTGTCTTTATCCACTTTGTTTACAACAACCAATGGTTTCAATCCCATTGACAATGCTTTTCCAAGTACGAAACGCGTCTGCGGCATTGGCCCTTCGAAGGCATCAACCAACAAGCACACACCATCAGCCATGTTCAATACACGCTCTACCTCACCTCCGAAATCGGCGTGACCAGGAGTGTCAATGATGTTGATTTTTGTTCCTTTATACGTTACCGAAACGTTTTTTGAAACAATGGTAATTCCACGTTCACGTTCTAGGTCGTTGTTATCCATGATGAGCTCACCTGTTGGTCTGTCTCTTTCATCAATAACGCTTCCAGCCTCAATCATTTTGTCTACTAACGTCGTTTTTCCGTGGTCGACGTGAGCAATAATTGCGATGTTTCTGATTTCCATAAATCTAATTACTATATAATGTGTTGAATATTACCTTCTACTTTTTGAGCGATCTCTGTTACGATTGCGATCTCCGCCGCCACCTTTGTAACCACCTTTTGAGCGACCTCCGCCTCCACCAGGTCTTGGAGATGAACGACGATTTCCAGAACGACCTCCGCCTCCACCAGATTTGGCTTTGGTAATTTCTACGTTCATAGTATGTCCTTCGTAATCGGCACCGTTTACCTCTTGCAAAATCTTATCCGCCAAGTTATTGTCAACTTCAAAGAAAGAGTAAGATGAAAGGATGTCGATTCTTCCGAAACTCGATGACTGCAATCCTGTGCTATCGCATGCAACACGCAATAACCCTCCTGGATTCAACCCATCTTTTTTACCAAGATTAACGAAGAAACGTGTTTTGTTCTCATCATTGCGATTTCCGCGTCCGCCTCTGTCGCGTCCACCATCTCTGTCTCTTCCACGACCACCGCGTCCGAATTTATCTTCACGCCCACCTTTATCAGCAGATGCGTTCAAATCTCCAGCCCGCTCGTAGTATTCAATAAATCTATTGAACTCAGCAGAAACAAATCGCTTAACGACTTCTTCTTTTGAAAGTGATTCAAACTCACTCATGATAAGCGGCATGAAACTTTCGATATCATCTTCACGAACATCCGTAGTAACTACGTTGTCGATCAATTTCATCAATTGAATCTCACAAATCTCACTTGCACTTGGAATAGATCCTTCGACAAAAGTTGTACGGATTTTCTTCTCGATGATTCTGATTTTGTTCGATTCACGTGTGTTGATTAACACCAATGATTCTCCATGCTTTCCAGCACGAGCTGTACGACCACTTCGGTGCGTATAATTCTCGATTTCATCAGGGAGGTTGTAGTTGATCACGTGTGTGATATCATCTACGTCAATTCCACGAGCTGCAACATCTGTCGCTACCAACAATTGAATTGATTTCGTTCTGAAACGACCCATTACGCGATCACGTTGCGCCTGAGACAAATCTCCGTGCAATGGTTCCGCGCTGTATCCTTCTTTACCAAGCTTTTCTGCCACTTCCGCTGTTTCGCGGCGTGTACGACAGAAAACTAATCCATAAATGTTCGGGTTGAAATCGATCAAACGCTTCAAAGCGCGGTAACGATCTCTCTCCTTCACCATGAAGTAGATATGGTCAATATTTTCGTTTGTTTGATTTTTGTGACCGATGGAAACCTCCAATGGATTTTCCATGTAGTTCTTCGCGATGCTAGCCACTTCTTTCGGCATTGTCGCAGAGAACAACCAAACATTTTTGTACGTAGGTGTTTGTTTCAAGATGGCGTCAATATCCTCCTTGAATCCCATGTTGAGCATTTCATCTGCCTCATCCAAAATAACTGTTTCAACCTCACCAAGCGTAATTGCTTTACGTTTGATTAAATCACACAGTCGTCCTGGTGTTGCAACGATGATGTTTGCTCCACGTTTGATTTCCTTCATTTGAGCACGAATGTCAGTTCCACCGTATACGGCAACCACGTTTGCTTTCAAATGTTTTGAAAATGTTTTTAAATCTTTTGCGATTTGGAGACACAATTCCCGTGTTGGGCAGATGATTAATCCCTGAGGGATTTTCATCGAAGTATCAATCCTGTTAACTAGCGGAAGACCAAAAGCCGCTGTTTTTCCCGTTCCTGTTTGAGCTAAGCCAACAAAATCACTTTCTTCACCAAGTAGGTGAGGAATAGCTTCTTGCTGGATCGGAGTAGGTGTAGTGAACCCCAGTTCTTCTAACGACTTCAACACCTCACTCTTCAGCCCGAGTTCCTCAAATGTCATTTATTATCTATAAAATTAGGTGCAAAGGTACGTAGAAATTCAGTAGAAACCGCTATTTCCGTGATTTAGTGGAGTTTTGGGGCTCAATTAGAAGATATTCTCGACGAACGAATTCGTTTTGGTGCTGAGTGTTATTCGTTTACTTTTAGTTTGAATACTACTCCGCCTCCGAAGCCAAAAATTTTGTACGAATTCCTTCCTTTGAAGATGTATGATCCGTTCACGAACAATCCGAACTTATCATTAACTCCATAGTAAACTACCCCTCCGAAGCGTTGATAGTTCACTACATACTCTCTGAATGAAACGGGTGGTGGCTTCAAAAAATCTTTATCGCCGAAACCATGCTGGAAATCGAACCAAACATCTGTATAGAACTTTCCAAAGGAACCTCCAACTTTAACGGATGCCACGACCGATGATGCCACTGGATCCAAGGCATAATTGTATCCCGTCTGAGCCTGAACAAATAAACCACCTGGCAAATTGTGCTGAGCGACGATCTTCGGAGAAATAAGTGTCGCTTGTTGCCCAATCGCATTGAGGTTCTCCGTTTCATAATCAGTAAGAGGGAATGATACCTGCAGCGCTGGAATGATGGTTAGATCTCTTCCACCAACTTTGGTGTCAAATAATTTATACTTCGTTGCAATCGAACCATCTTGAAAACTTGGTCCTCCATCAACCCCTTGGATTCCGATCATTGGAGCGCTAACGATTACATCCCATTTATCCGTAATTCCATATTCAGCGAAGACACCAAAGATGTTGAATTTCCTGTCGTCACCCGTGAATATTGGATCAGAAAGTGAGATCGGAGTAGTACCCGCGAAATACGTATCTGTCTTTTGGAAAAAACTGGATAGCGCGATGTCAAGCTTTCCTTTGCCTTTAAAATAACCGTCAATGAGTCCTTGAGAGAATCCGAACGTACTGATTGTGAGCGATAAAATGAATAATGTAGCCTTCATAGTATAAAGTTAAAAAACTTTAGTCGGCTTAGAGGCAGTCATCTTACAAGTCCTTGCTTTTATTTTTTCACAATGCGTTCCAGCCCTGTTTTTTCACCTATTCGGACTTCTACAAAGTAGATTCCTTGGTTGAGCTCCGTGACATTAATTGTGGACGATCCATTCTGTAAGTCCTCCGTTCGAACAACTGATCCTGTTACATCCAGAATACGAATATCCATAGGTTTATTCTCAGGATTTACAATCGTCAGTTCATCGGAGATTGGGTTTGGATAGACCGTAAACTCAAGAATTTCAGTTTCTGTAACGCTCAACTCTTCGACAGGCATGTTGACTACCAAATAACCGCTATCTCCCACCCCAAAAGTGATATCCGACCCAACGGAAGTCATGGCGTTTATGGGTTGATCGACATTTTGGTAATCCCAACTCACGCCATCCACTGTTTCGAAAATAAGTCCTCCGGGCGCATTCGGTGAAAAACCACCAGAGTAAATATCTCCATTACTGGCGGCTTCAACTGAGAGGTAACTTGGGTAATAAAAAGTGGCTGAATTTATATCTTGAGACCATGTCAGACCACCGTCCTCAGATTTCAAAATTCCAAATCCCTGAGAGCTCGGATCTTCATATCCAGCATAGCAAAGCGTATCATCTACCATTACCACGGAAGTAAGTCTTCCTGGGATATCTATGAAGATCGTATCAAAAAACACTCCGCCATCAACTGTTCTTAGCATATACTCGCCATAAGTAGCGGCCATTCCATGATTTGCGTCACTAAAAGACATTTGCATTACTGTTTGACCGGAATCCCAGAAATCCATAGCCAAAGTTGCGTTATCCCAATTTCCGTTTTGGTAGTGATCTATGATTGCACCTTCAAAACATCCAGCTCCTCCTGCGAAGAAGTCGGTGCCTGAAAAAGGAAAAACGCAATGAGGAAAGCACATGTTTGAGGCCTGTCCGCCTATTACATTCCAGGTTTGCCCTCCGTCCGAAGTTCGAAAGATTCCGCTATACCCTGAGACTAAGAAACCTACGTTTTCATCGATGAAGTCAATGTCTCGAAATTCATCATCTAGTCCAACGATATTGATTCCATTCATGGGCAATTGCTGCCAAGTTTGTCCGCCATCCGTTGATTTAAGTATGGTCGAGTCCTCGCCAACGATGTACCCAACATTCGTTGTTGGAAAATCAATTGCGTTTAATTTTTTCGTGGTTCCAGTTTGAATTTCGTTCCAAGTAGTTTGTCCAAAAACTGTTGAACCTAGAAGTAAGCTTGCGATGATAAGAATGGATTTTTTCATGACTTCAGAATTAGTTAGTACAAATCTACATTGAAGGCTCCGCTCATACCATGTACATTTTTCCCTTAGGAATGTACTTTTTGGAATTCAGCGGGGGAAATACCGACTCGTTTCTTGAAAAACTTGCTGAAATGCGCGGGATCATCGAAATGCAAATTGAAACCTACTTCTTTTACTGAGCTTCCAAGAAGCAATAATCGCTTGGCTTCAAGTATTACCTGTTTATAGATGTGATCACTTGCCGTTGCCCCTGAAAGTTTTTTAACGATTTCGTTCAAGGCTTTTGGCGTCATGTTGAGTTCATCGGCATAGGCTGAAACTGATCGGATCTCTGTGAAATTGTTGATCAATAACTGCCTGAACTTGGTATAATCCGATGAACCGGATGAATTAGTTTCTGGCTTGCGTTCCATCATTCTCAAACACAAACCAATCAAGGTATGTTTTAAAATAGGCTGAGAAATTGACTCTTTGTTCTTCCAAGCGTCGGAAATGATGCTGTCAATCAAATCAGCTTCTTCCTGAGGGAATGTACAATGCGGTTCGCTTTCGTCTACACTGTATGCGCGCTGCTCCAATAGAAATTCGAAAACACTTTTGGACTCCACAATATCTTCATGCGAAAAGAGAAAAACGAATCCTGACGAACCTGGTGCACGCTTCATTTGATGCACCTGTCCTGGCACGACCAGTTGAAATGATGCACTTTCAATGTGAAAAGGTTTGAAATCAATTTCGTGCTCCCCTCCTCCGTTTTGGAAAAAGAACAGCTCGTAATAATCATGTCTGTGTGGTTCCGAAAAATCGTAATCGTTCAATTTGGACAAACGGTTGATTACCACTTTGCTCGTTCCAGAATTTGCTAATGAATGTGAAGGTATCATCCCTCCTAAATTAATGAACTTTCAGGAATTCGAGAGCAATTTTAATTCGGCGCGACCCAATCTTCAACGAAAATAAGGGTTTCATCTTTGGCAGCCGACTTGCCCTTGTTGGCAAGAGTCGCTGCGCTCAAATCAGTTTCAAAATCACCTTGATTACCGAGCACTGCACTTGGTGCCGCTTTGGGAGACTGAACTTGGACTGCCTTCGAATCTGTCTGTTTCGCTGCCAATTGAATGTATTCCGTTTTCGTTTGAATCACCGTATCGATGATTTGCTTCTCAACGTACACTGTATCCGTAGTCGCTAAGGTTGGATTTTTCTCGGTTTCGGTGGTTGTTTGAGTTGATTTGAACAGAAAAAAGCCAAGTACAAACGATGCTGCAACCGCTATCAGCGTTTGATACAGCGGAATGACGATGCCTTTCTTCACTTCTTCAAGTATAAGTGGACGAGGATTCGCATCTGCATAAATGACTTTAGCTTCCAAAATGGCCGAGCGCTCCAATCGGTAATTCTCTTCACTTGAGATTCCCAAAACAAAGGCATTCTCAGCATTCGATAATTGATCAAAATCTTTTGCCTCCACTAGCTCTTGCCACATTATTTCTTGCTTTTTACTCATAACTATTGAATTTTGAATAAATCATTTTCGTTTTTCGGATTGAACAATTCCAATCTCGACGTCACCTTTTTCGTTGCGTAATACAACCTCGATTTCACTGTTCCTTCAGAAACCTCTGTTATCTCTGCAATTTCCTTGATCGACAGTTCTTGCATGTATCGCAGCACAAAACTGATTTGATGGTACTCCTCCAATTGCTCGATGGATTTCTTCAATTCAGCATGGAAAAGTGATTTGTCAACGATGTTATCATTCAACTTTGAAGGGATGGACATTATTGACTCGTTTTCTGGCAAATCCAGGTTCGGTTTCTTCCTGAATTCCGTCTTGCACATATTACTGGCAATGACATACATCCAGGTATAAAACTTCTTTTCAGGATTGAATTGAACGTGCTTTTCCAAAACCTTCAAAAACAGATCCTGGGTGAAATCTTGAGCCTTGTCCTGATCTCCTTTGAACATACGAATAAAGAATCCAAGTATGCGCTTGGCATACCTGGAATGGAGTTCTGTTAATGCTTCATTTCTTCGTTTAGAAGCCAGCAGCACCATCAATTCTTCATCCGAAAATGATGTTATGTCCTTACGGAATAATGCCATTTTCTAACAATCCTTGATTAGTTCTTGCACCGTGTCAATCTGACCAAATTTCTTCCCAATTTTAAGCAGTAAAACCTCAATTACAGCTTTCTTTTCTTGCTCTTCGGTTTCGTGGTAATGTTTGTACAGCTTGATCAAAGATGGAAGGTACAATTCGCTGAAGCTATCGGCTACGCCATCACTTTGGTGCGTCGAGAATTGATGGGTAAGGTAATCGAGCAAATAGCGTTTTTCGTAGTTCCTTCTGATCAGACTGACATTATCAACATCATCCTTGCTGTATTTGTAGGCGAGTCCAGTTAAATAAACATCATCCATGATTGAGTCTTTCTCGAAAAATTTAATCCCGCAGACATCAACGTACACAGGAATTTCTTTTTCATTGTCAAAAATTGCGCGGTGAACACCATCTATTTCTCCTTCGAACTCAGGCAGACCTAACTCCGCAAAAATCTTCTCTTGGTAATCCTTTAAGGTGATTAGATAACTATTGATTACAATCACATCTTTCCGGAATCCTTTCACCTGCTGAACCAGCCATAATGCGTAGGTATCGTTATCACCAGAGGTAAATACAATGGCATTTTCATCCAGTTCTGATAGAACATTATACCCCCAATTCAATATTGACGCAGGCAACTCTCCGCTTTCATAAATTTTCAGGCAGAGCTCGCTGAATTTTTCTCCGTTTCGATTTAACTCATAGTAAATCATTAGGTCATCGAAAGCGCGCGTGTCGTCTGGAGCTATCTCGTGCGCCCTCATGAGGAACTCGCGTTTGGCCTCATCGTTACCAGAATCCCACCAAATGATGTGGTTCCCTTCGAAGGAGTTCGGAACGGCTTTGTATGCAGCCTCTGCAATTTTTGTGCATTCCTTCCCCCAATTTTTGTATTCCTCACGATCTTCCCAATTCAGGTTTTTAATTGCTCGTGCCGAAGAGTAATAATTGTACCATGCTGGTGCGTCATATTGATGTTCTTCCACATACTTTTCCCAAAGCGAAAGTTGTTCTTCGTACCACGGAATTTCATGTCTTTCCTGCGTGATACTGTATACTGTTTGTCGCTCTTGACCCAGTGCCGATAATGACACAAGCATGCCGATTGCGAAAATTCCAACTATTTTTTTCATTCTTGATTTATTAAATGAACGCAGCGCTTTGTTCCAATGTTCAATAGTATTACTCAGTCGATTGAATGACGTTCAATGAAAAGTACGTTTTTTTGAAAAAAATTTGGAAAGAAGCCTGTTTATCGGCTGTTAATAAACTTAAACGCCTATTCAGAATCAGCCTTACCCTCGCTCTTTGGGCTCGATGGTTTTTCCACCTTCACCTTTGTTGCTTTTGGCGGTTTTGGTGGTTTTGGCGTTTCCGTTGCCTCTGGAATTTTTGCAGATTCCACGGTCTCGGCAGCTGTTGGCGCTTCCACGACTTTCTTTTGCTTTGGAACGGAGCTTGTTGGAGTACGCTTCATCACATCTTCGATGTCGGCAGCATATTGATCAAGTGGTTTTCGAACATCGCGAGCCGTATCGTCGATTATTTCTTTGAGGTTCAACTCCCCTTTCAATTCATTGCTCGATTTCTTGATTTCCGATTGTAAATCACTCGATGCGTCTTTGATTTGTCTGATGGTTCTTCCGAATGTTCTTGCGAGACCAGGAATGCTCTTCGATCCAAAAAAGATCAAGATAAACACCAAGACCAATACGACCTCGCCCGTTCCAATATCGTTCAGGAATAAAACCATGATGCAAAGATAGAACTTTCGATGGGGAAACTGGTTTATCCAACTCAGGTTCTAACATTTTTTATACCTTAATAAAAAATTCTACGATGCGATACACACTAACTCTGCTCCTTGTTTTGATTATTCTCGCTTCTTGCGGAACAGCCAAGGTACTCCCAAGTGGACCAATTAAAATCACGAAAGTCACAAAAGACGCTACATATGGATCTGAAAAGAACCCTATTTTGGTAGGTGGTGTTGTTGATTCTAAGGGTCCCCAAAATGAAGGAGCCTACCTTGATCTTCTGGCTGGACCAAACGGTGAAGAAATATCTTACAAACGCGTTAAAAGTTGCTGTTCATTTAAATCCGACCGCGGTTTTATGGGGAAAGGACTATTGGATGTTTACGAAGTAAAATACGAAGGTTTGAGAAAGCCAGTTCTCTTGTACATAAACATGTATGATTATCAAACCCTTTACGCCCCAATTGGATTTACAATCCGCTGATCACCTCATGAAAAGTGACACTATTAGTAGGACAAATTGAATCAGTAGTACTATCCAAAAAGGAAATAAGGAAGGGCGTGTTAACTCAGCAAAGTAATTCCTGAACTTCTCGCTTAGCTCAATTGGAAGATTCAATTCTGGATCTTGAAAATCTACATCCTCCATGCTGATCTTCTTGAAGCCGTATTTGATCACACGTTTTTGAAGACCTGAAGTGTTTGGGTCTTGTTGAACTTCATGTAGAACCTTTGCTTTTAAAATAGCTTTGTTGATTAAGTCAGAGTGCCAACCCTTATTTTGGGTAATCTTCTCCAATGCTCGAACCAGAACGGACACAAGATAATCTCCCGCTTTACTTTTGAAAAAGAGATAAATGATGTTTTGAATTGAAACTTTGTTCGCGAAAAGAATATATCCAATTCCAAATATTGGTGATCCAAAAACCAGAATTAGCGCGGGAATATTTTCATTTAGAAGTCCGAAAAAGTAGGCGGAAAACTTATCATCCTCACCGAAGGCGATATCTATGTTCCAAAAGAAAGCAATTAGAAACGTCAACAATGTCATGAAAGAACCCAAGGATACGATAAGTGCCCATTTGCCCATAGACTTTAGGGTGATGCTTCCTGCTAGTTTTATGTTTTCCTTAATCTCAGGTCTCAAAATCCGGCTTTTTCTGCGGGATACACATTAAATGTACCTGATCCCATTGCGATTAAATCTCCTGCATCATTATGGATTTCACCCTCAATGAATACGATACGTTTTCCTTTTTTGATCGTTTTTGCCGTTCCGATTAATTTTTTCCCAATTAAGGCCGGACTAACAAATGAAATTTTCATCTCAATTGTTGAGACGACTTTATTCTCTTTTACAACTTGTGAAAGTGCACACACCCCCATTGTAGCATCCATAAAAGCGCTCACCGCGCCACCGTGGGCAGCGCGGGGAGTAGCCAAATGCTTTTCTTGAATATCCATGTGGTAAACAATCTCCCCAGGATCAGAGAGCTTGAACTCCATGTCCAACATGGCACCAAAATGATTGTGAGCGATGTACGCTTTTACAATCGGGTGCTCTATAAGATCGTGCACAATTAGTCTTTTTGGACGTGTACGTCCATTTGTGGGAATGGAATCGAAAGACCTGCATCACCAAATTCAGTGTAAACGCGTTCGTTCATATCAAATAACACTCCGAAATAATCTTCATTCTTCACCCAAACACGACAAGCTAGGTTTACAGATGAATCTCCAAGTTCACCCAAAACTACCACTCTTTCTTCATCTGCAAGAATTCGTTTGTCTTCATCGTAGAACTTGTGAATTAATTCTCTCGCTACTTTGAGGTCATCTCCGTAAGCTATTCCAAAAGTCCAGTTTACGGTTCTAATTGGTGAGTCTTTGGTGAAATTCGTGATATTTCCGTTTGCCGCTGCGCCATTTGCAACGATAATCGTTTGATTATCTGGTGTTTTCAGGATGGTGTTAAAAATTAAGATTTCGCTTACAGTACCCGTCTCGCCTTGAATTGAAACAAGGTCCCCAATTTTGTATGGCTTGAACAATAAGATCATCACTCCACCAGCAAAATTTGAAAGCGTTCCTGAGAAAGCCATACCAATTGCTAAACCAGCAGCTCCAAGAATCACAGCGAATGAGGTCATTTCAACGCCCATTTGCGTTACGGCTGTAATAACAGCTAAGGTCTTTATCAACATTCCAACAAGGCTCGTTAGGAATGAGATTAAACTTTCATCAGTATCGCGTTTCAGGAGTACCTTTTTTGTTGCTTTCGACGCAGCTTTCGCCAACCAAAAACCAATAATGAGGACAATTGTGGCAATTGCAATTTTAGCTCCCAAATTCCACAAAAAATCTGCCAGTTTACCTGTTTCCAAACCTAACCAACCTTCTATCTTAGACATACTTCTATTTTTTTTGGTCAAAAATAATCCATGTTTTTAAGTGACCAAGGACAATTCAATTAATTTTATCAAATGTTTTTCATCCTATCCAAAGCTCTTTTGTTTTTGATTACCCCCATTTTTTGGTTAGGTCTTGCGATTCTGGGAGCACTCTTTTTGAAAAACGAACTTTGGAAGAAACGCATGAAATGGACAGCCGTGACCATGTTCTTTTTCTTCTCGAATTCAGTGATTCTTTCTTCTTTTTGCCGTGCTTGGGAAGTCCCGGGAACGAAAATCTCGAAGGTTAAGCAACACGACGTTGCTATTGTATTGGGAGGTATGTCTGATTACAACAATGATCTGGATGAGCTAACAATTTATCGTCAGGCGGACCGCATTTTTCAAGCCATTACGCTCTACCGAACGGGAAAAGTAAAGAAGATTTTGATTTCAGGAGATTCGGGTTACATCACTGATCGTGGATTGCACGAAGCGAAACAAATGAAATCAATTCTCGTGAAATGGGGATTTCCACCTGAAGACATTTTAACCGAAGACATTTCCAAAAACACGCATGAAAATGCCATGGAGACTGCAAAAATTTTAAAAGACCACAAGGAGCTAAAAACGTATCTCTTAGTAACTTCAGGAACACATATGCGTCGTTCGCTGGCATGTTTCAAAAAGGAAGGCTTGAACTGTACTCCGTTTTCGACGGACTTAATCTCAAACCAAACGGGAAGCTACCACTGGGATCAATACATTATTCCGAACATGGACAATTTCAGTTATTGGAACAAACTATTCAAGGAAATGGTCGGATATCTTGCGTACTCAGCGGCAGGATACATTTAAAAGGGTGAGTGTGGAGGGTGAGCTTAGAGTGCGAAAGTGTAAGTGTATTTAGCAGGGTGAGTCTGGAGTGTGTTAGTGTGAGTGTTGTTGCCCCCGCCCTCAAACTGTTCCTCGCTCTGGAAAAAGGCTACCAATAAAAGCTCAGTTCAGACAACCTTACTCCTTCTTCTTTTTACGTTTCTTTTTCTTTTTTCCAGTTTCAGGAATCTCATCATCCTCGTTTCCACCTTGCTCAGGCTTCCCGAATGCATACGTTTCCCGCCCTTGCTCATCGTAACGGTGCTCTTCGATGCGAACTCCTTTTTTGTCGTATAAGATTTTTTGCTTCACACGTGTATCGGGATAATACTCTTTGAACCAGCCGATTTTAACGCCTTTCTTGTATTTTTCTTCAGTTTGAATATTCCCTTGGTAGAAGAAAGTTTTAAATTCACCATTCTTCACATCCATGTTCCAGTTCTCTGTCTTGAGAAGTGTCCCATCGTCAAAGAAATATTTCGCTTCCTCGTTTTTCTTTCCTTCTTTGTAAATGATCTCAAGCGTGATAATGCCTTCTGGGTTGTACTCTTTGAAATAGCCGTCCATTACTCCATTCGAATAGTCGACCTCACGCTTAATCTTTGATTCTGGGTGGTAGCTTCTTTTTGTTCCGTGCAAACGACCCATGTTGTAGTTTTCCCATTTCGTGGTATCTCCTTCTTTCTTGAAAAAGATGTGTTTACCGTGCTTTTCTCCAGCTTGATAATTCATCTCCCACATCAATTGGTAGGTGCTATCGTAGTACAAGAGCCATTGACCGTTTTGCTCTCCCATGATTGTACTTTGAATCGATTGAATGCAACCGTTGGAGTAATAACTCGTGTCAATTCCATTTTGTTTTCCGTTCACGAAGGTGATTCTTCGCTCCAAGGTTCCATTTTCATGACATGTCTCACATCGTCCAGTGAAAGGCTTTCCATAGTTTCCTGAATAAACCATATCGGCATCTTGGTCATATTCGAGCTTTTCGTTGCAATCAACTACTCCAGCCAATTTACCGCACTCCCATTCGGCATAGACCTGCTGTGATTTTGGAATCAATTTCCCGTTGGCATCATAATTTTCGTAGCACTTTCGATCCCTATTGATATTCAAGTCTCCCTGAGCGAAAGCTCCAAAAGTGAGCAATCCAAACGCGAGTAAAGCAATTCCTTTCATGTCTTTGATTTTAACTTAATACTACCAAGAATACAAATGTCGATCCATTTTTGAGAATCAACCTAATCTTTTTTTACCGCATCTGGCTGCGGTGGAGCCAATTTCTCCAAAACCTCGAGCATACTCGCCTTAATTGGAACCGTGCTTTGTGTTGGAACATCATACGCTACAAGCGTTGAAGCACCTGTTGAATATAAAACGTCATTTACGCGAACGTTGTATCCGAAGGTGAAACTTTTTGATCCTACATGCTTCGTATACACTTCAATCTCCGGAACATCGTGCAACAATATCGGACGCATGTACTCTACTTCATTTTTCACCAAAACGACGCTATCGCTCGCCCAATCCCAATCTGTTCCAAGGAGGTGTTTGAAATAATATACCCTCGCAGATTCGAAGTAAGTCAAATAAACACTGTTGTTCACGTGCCCAAGGACGTCTAAATCAGAAAATCTAACGTGTACTTTAAAAGGTTCAATCATTTTTTGTCTAGTTGTTCAAAATCCGAATTATTGCTAATGAACTCAGGAACGATTTCCTTCATCTTTCGCACGATGATCATATTATCTTGCGTTTCGAATAATTGAATGAGTTGATGCACGCTATCTATCTGATTTCCTTCAGATACCCGCACCTTCGCTTTTAATATTTGCGGGTGATGTGTTGCTAAGGTATTCTCCTCCTTTGCTAACAATTCTTCGTAGAGTTTTTCTCCAGGACGCAATCCTGTTACTTTAATCTCGATGTCTTTTCCAAGCTCAAGCCCACTCAGTTTGATCATTTTCTTCGCAAGGTCTATGATCTTCACGGATTCACCCATATCAAAGACAAAAATCTCTCCACCGTCTCCCATAACACCTGCTTCAAGTACCAATTGGCAAGCTTCAGGTATTGTCATAAAGAAACGCGTTACGCGCTCATCCGTTACAGTCAGCGGACCGCCATTCGCGATTTGTCGCTGGAATAATGGAATCACTGAACCGTTCGAACCAAGTACGTTTCCAAATCGTGTGGTAATGAATTTCGTTGTGTTTTCCGCATTCTTCGCTTGGGCATAGATTTCAGCAATTCGCTTCGAAGCTCCCATCACGTTTGTTGGGTTCACCGCTTTATCTGTTGAAATCATGACGAATTTGTACACTTCATTTTCCAAAGCAAGATCCACTAGGTTTCTCGTTCCAAGCACATTCGTCAAAACCGCTTCGGATGGATTGTTCTCCATTAAGGGAACGTGTTTGTATGCTGCAGCATGAAAGACAAATCGAGGTTTGAAGGTCTCGAAGAGGTTCTTCATTCGATCGCGGCTGCGGATGTCTCCAATAACGACATCAAACTTCAGTTCTGGAAAATCAGACTTCAATTCGTTCTGTAAATCGTACAGTGGCGATTCCGCCTGATCCAGCAACACGATTTTTTTAGGTTGATAAGGAGCAATCTGTCGAACCAATCCACTTCCAATCGATCCTGCAGCTCCTGAAATCAGAATAATCTGGTTACTCAATTCACCTTTGATCTTTTCCTCACCCAAGCGAATCGGCTTTCTTCCAAGCAAATCATCAATCTTGATTTTCGCAATCTGTTTTGTTGTGAATTCACCGTTGATCCAACTCTTTGTACTTGGAACCTTTTGCACAGAAACGTTGTGCTTCAGACAGGTCTCAACAACATGCTTCCGGTTGTTTTCATCTGGATTTTGGATCGCAATAATCAAACGCGATACTTTTTCACGCTGAATAATCTGCTCCAATTTCGATGTGTGGAAAATCGTGCCCCCCTCTAAACGGTTCCCTGAGAGCTTTTTACTATCGTCTAAAAAACCGACAATTTTTTCGGCACTTCGAGCACTTTTTTCAATTGTTCTTTTCGTAATCGAGCCAGAGATTCCAGCTCCATAAATCAACACTCGGTCTTCGACATTCTTTCCCTTGATTGATTCTAAGTAGAGCAACTTGATGAAGAATCGGAAGCCGAGAAGTAGCATGAACGAGGCTAGAAACTCAATCATCAAGACTGACGTCGGAAGCAAATAATATTCATCCACGTAATGGAAACGAATCAATCCGAGGACGAAAAAGATTACAGAACTCGTTACTGACGCGAGAAAAATTCTTCGTAAATCTTCCGTTGACGTGTGTCGAACCAAGCCTTTGTGAATCCTGAATGCGTAAAACACGAGGAATTTAATCGCGAAGTAAACGATAATCGACTTGGACAAGATCGCCCACTCTTCTGCGATTACTTCCTCATTTGCTTTTAAATCAAAGCGAATCAAATAGGCGAAGAAAAGCGCAATAGCCGAAAGAAATAAATCGATCGCCATCACAATCCAACGCGGAGTATTTGACTTTGGGAGAAGCATGAACAAATGTACTAAAATGAACTATGCCAGTTTTACTTGACTAGGACTTTTTGCCCCATCTTTTTTTCAAGCGTCTCACCCAGCGGAACCAGCGAGGACTTTTGTCAATTCGATAGCTGAAATATTCTAAATCTTCACCTCCGAAGGCATGATTGAATCTGCGAACGCCTTCTACTCTGGAACCACCAAAATCGAAAGTCAGTTCGTTTGCGTTTGCGTAACTGATCGCGGCATCCATTGCAGCGTACATTCCACCTTGATCGCGAACTTCGACCGAACATGCGCCTTTCGAATAAAGCAATTGTCCGTTCTTCTCAATACAAATAACTCCTCCTAGGCAAGTTTCTTCTCCCACGATTTCAAAAGTGCGGAGCAATCCAGCTTCTTGCGCGTTCGAATAGGCTTGTTTCAATCGTTGAAGTGAAACATCTGTCATTCCTGTGAATTTTCCATTGAGTTGGGTGTACAAAATCTCAAAAACGGGTTCCCAATTTTCTGTTGATTGAACTTCGTATCCTGCCCGTTTCGATTTATTCAACATGCGATTTACCTGCCCTTTTCGCTTCTTGTCTGTATTCAGGAATTGCGTCACGAAAACGTCACTCGCCGATCCAAGCACATCTTGTCTAAATTCAATTTCGATTGTCTTGAAATTCTTGAGGATGATTTCTTTGAATAGACTTGGATCAACTGAACCCAATACTTCCAAATAGCTTGCAAAAATAGGCGTGTACAGAATTTTTCTTCTTGCGCGAATCGTGTACGGAAGTGCCAATCCAGCTGAGTAATCATCATTGACGACAACGCACCAGTTCTCAGCCACGGCATCCAAATAAAAAGAACTCGTAAACACGGAGACACCCTCGGTTTGGTCAACTAGATTATCCCATTTCTGGGCATCCAAATCTTTCCGTTCTATCAATTGAAAACTCATGCGCCGCGAATATAGTGAATGATCGTGTGAAACATTACTCATTTTACTATCTTGGAGCTTATGAAACGGTTTACGCAAGCATTTATTCTTAATGGAATAAGAGATTGATTGGGCATTATATCGATACCTTAGAATGAAAGAAATTGAATACAAATTTTTAGTGGATCAAGAAGCTTGGTCGAAGTTAGACAAGCCAAAGCCAACCTTAATTGTTCAAGGATACATCTCAAAAAGTGTTGAGTCGACAGTGCGCGTTCGCATTAAAGGAGAGAAAGGTTACCTAACGATTAAGGGCAAGACCGAAGGAATCAGTAGATCAGAATTCGAGTATGAAATTCCTTTGAACGAAGCTGAGGAAATGATTGATTTGTTCATCCACAAATACATCAACAAACACCGTTACGAAGTAATTGTCGACGGCAAAACCTGGGAGGTGGATGAATTTCACGGAAAACTTGAAGGGCTCATACTTGCTGAATTGGAGGTTGAATCTGAGGAAGAATCATTTCAAAAACCGGACTGGGTGACAAAAGATGTTTCCACCGACCCACAGTATTTCAATGCGGTGTTGATCGATAAATGCTGATTATCTGAGGTTTTCTGAATTCACATAAAAACTCACACAAGTGATTAACAATATCTCTTGTTGCCAATTGTAACGCTGAAAATCGTCTGTTTTGTAAGCAAATTTAAAGATGATGAAACGCTTCCAGAGGATTTACCACTTTCTTGGGATATCGAACTGGTACGCACCTAACCCCCTATCTAGCTCAAAAATTGAGACTTATACCATATTCATCCGCTAGGAATTAGTATTTTTCATTGAGTGGAACTAAATTTATATCCGAAAACTCGATTTGAAACTTGCTGTCAATGAACAAAGTATTTTTTATCATTTTGCTATTCGTTTCCTTCAATGGCTACGGTAGAGAATTGTCGGCCGATCAAAAAGAAGCGGTATCAGCGTTCATTTCTCTCGTTGAAAACCGCGATTGGATTGGGTTGAGCGAAACAATTACTTACCCTCTCCGACGAGACCATCCGTTAGCTGACATTGGAAGCAAAGAAGATTTTATGGCTGAACAGAACGACTTATTCGACGACAGCCTAATCAACATGATTACCAACTCTCATCCAGATAGCAATTGGTATGTCGTTGGATCGCGCGGATTGAGAATGATGTTGGGTGAAATTTGGCTGAACAATGCTGGAGAATTAATTGCTATTAATTATCAAACGGAAACCGCTAAATCCAAAGAGATCGGACTTATCGAAGCGGATCGAGAAGCACTCCCCGTTTTCTTACAAGAGTATGAACGGCCAATCCTTACAATGGATGTTGGAAAATGGGTCATTCGTATAGATCAAACAAAAGGAATGTCTTATCGATTTGTGGGCTGGATTCAAGGAAATAGAAATCCAAATCGTCCTGCTGTCGAGATCATTTTTAATGGATTCCTGGAATACCAAGGTTCAGGTGGAAATCATACGTACACTTTCAAAAACGAAATTGGAACGTTCGTTTGTTACGTCAATGAGCTGGGCGCCGATGACACGCCTGAAGGTGAATTGGTGATTTTTCGCGATGGAGAAGAATATCGAAGATATGCTTCGATTGAACTGGAGCGCTAAGAAAAACTACTCTTCTAAATCAATAACAGTCGAGCCCACTTCCAGGGAGAACCATTCTTTGAACACACTCATTTTAATCTCAGGGAAACCATCTTCATTATCTGAAACAGCAGCCAATTCGCATTCAAAAATCATTTTGTATTTGCTCTCAATGATTGGATCAACCTCAAAAAAGTCCTCCTCAATCAAGTAAACCGAAGGTTCTGCATTCAAGTCAATTTGAAACTCATCGTCTTGCTGATTTGCCCAATCCACAAAAGCTTGCTTGGGTCTAACAGTGATAAATCCTCGGCCTAAAATTTTCATAATAATTCGTTCTTTACGGGTATTTTTTCTTCGTCAAGATAGGTAAACCATTGAACTCTGCCTCTTGGCGCTTGCTCCATGAGTACGTCCCAATCCAATTCGTATCCATTTTCTTCAAAATACTTATCCCAGCTCTTTGCATCTATTCGTTTCTTAGATTCTACATAGACGAGTACGGTATCATTGGCAAAAATATGGAAGGCATTTTTTAGAAGATTTCGTTCTTCGCTCACTCTAATCGACTTGCAGTTCTCACCAAAACAATCTAACCAGTTGAAGAGCGCATTAGTAACGCGAGCAGAATCTTGGAATCGCCATTTTACGAAAACGACCTCTTCTCCAGCTAAGTTCAATCGGAATTTTTCGATTCTTTCTGGCCCAAAACGATCTGGAAACAAATCTTCCTCGCAGACATTAATACTATCCAATTCACCGAGTTCGGCAAAACGGGCTTGATATATTCCTAAGGTATCTGCGTCATCTACTAACACAGAATCTTTTTGATCGTAATCGCGCTCTGAGTCGGGCAAAATATCATTCAAATCCTTGATGTCCTCTTTTGTTTCGGAGGTGCAGGCAACTGTTAACAGTCCAAGGGCGAGAATTAATAAGTACTTCATTATACATTTAACGAGCGAATGCACTCGATTGTTTGGTCAATATCACTTTTTGAAATATCCAAGTGCGTCACGAAGCGAATCATTCCAGGACCAAATGGCATTGGCGTCATACCGGCGTCGTTGAATTTTGAGATAATGGAATCGCGTAAATCATGGTTTTTAAGAACGACCACGACAATGTTCGTATCAACTCCCATTACGTTATCCACCCAATCCATTTCATTGAATGCACTTTCCAAGGCTCTCGCATGTGCATGATCTTCGCGTAAACGCTCAACATTGTTCTTCAAAGCGAACAATCCACCTGCGGCGATGATTCCTGCTTGACGCATTCCTCCACCAAATACTTTCCGAACGCGGTGTGCCTTTTTGATGAAGTCTTTCTTTCCAATCAACAAAGAGCCAACTGGTGCACCCAGTCCTTTTGAAAGGCACAAGGAAATCGAATCGAATTGAGAAGCGTACTCTTTCATGTCTACTCCATTTTCGACCATCGCGTTCATCAAACGCGCTCCATCCAAATGCAAAGGAAGTCCGCGCTCAAGGCAAAACGCACGAATTTTCTTGATTTCATTGAAATCGTAAATGGCACCTCCTCCTCTATTCGAAGTATCTTCAAGAGAAATCAATTGTGTGAGTGGATAATGCACATCGTCGGGATTATTCATCCAAGGTGCGATTTGTTCAACCGAAATTCGACCACGATTTCCATCCAATAAGCGAACAGAAGCACCCGAGTTTCTAGCAATTCCTCCGCCTTCGTATTTATAGACGTGACTTTCCTTGTGTGTGATCACTTCTCCACCCGGCTGCACGTGAACGTTAATCGCAATTTGATTCGTTTGCGTACCAGACGAACAATATAAAGCGGCTTCCATTCCAAACAAATCTGCTGTGTATTCCTGCAATTCATTGATGGTTGGATCTTCTGCAAAAACATCGTCTCCAACAGGTGCTGAAAACATGGCGTCCATCATTTCTTTGGATGGTTTTGTGACTGTATCACTTCGAAAATCTATCATATTATCCTATTTCGCCCAAAAATTAATGTTTCCGCAACAAAGAATGAGTTCTTTTTGTGTTTTTTTGTCGAATGGAATATGTAATTGTCGCCATTGCGGTATTGATTGGAGCAAGTCTCACCTTTTTCTCTGGATTTGGATTGGGAACGATCATGCTTCCCGTTTTCGCGCTCTTTTTTGACATTGAAGTTGCCGTTGGAGCTACAGCAATCGTGCATCTTTCCAATAACCTGTTCAAGTTTCTATTGGTTCGGAAATTCATCCATTTGCAGACCTTCCTGCGCTTTGGAATCCCCGCGATGTTTGCAGCGATCTTGGGGAGTATTCTTTTGACCATGATCACCGACTCGGAAGCCATTCACACCTATTTCATTTCTGGAAAACTCTTCGAAATTACGTACATGAAAATTGTTGTAGGTTCCTTGATGATTTTCTTCGCGTGGTTCGATTTAAGTCCAAAATACAGCAACCTAAAAGTCGATTCGAAACATTTGCCTTTGGGTGGACTGCTCAGTGGATTCTTTGGGGGAGTTTCTGGGCATCAAGGAGCATTTCGCGCGGCCTTTCTATCGAAATCAGGGTTGGACAAAAAACAATTCGTGGGGACATCCAACGCTATTTCCTTGGTGATTGATATCTCGCGAATTCCGGTTTACCTTGGTTTCATCTCGCTCGGGACAACCAAAGAATTGAATTTAGCTGCTTCACTTTCGGACGGAAAAATGCTCCTCATAATTGGAATCGTCTTTGCGTTTGTGGGAACTTTCCTTGGGAAACAGCTGATTGAAAAAACGACCATTGTTGGCGTTCAGCGCTTGGTGGGCGTGTTGCTGTTTGTGATGGGAGGATTGATGATTGCCGGTATTCTTTAGTTATTGCAGAATTTAGAAGTATTGAAGAATGAAAAGATTGAATGATTGAGAATGTTGATTTTGTATTCTCTTCGAACGAGGTTCACAAATGATAATGAGGATTGAAAAATTAAAAAAATGAATGAGTAAGATTAATCCAAAACATGTTCTTCTACCTTCGATTGTTTTCTCGATTGTATTCTTCTTGATGTACTTTAGACTGAAAGGTGTCTCGGGAGGTGATATTTTGATCGGCGCTATTTCAGCTGTGATTCTAGTCGGAATGGCGCTAATCATTGGACTTAGCACGTATTCATGGAAATTTAAAAATAAACTGGGCTACATCATTGGAATCGCACTATCATTTCTACTAATGTTCATCTACAAATTATTACTGCTTTGAAATATCGGTCAGGTTTTACTAAACGGCTGCCGCGTTAGAAGAGAAAGTACGACTTTCGAAGTCCTAAGGCCGAACGGGAAGTTCGGAAGCGTTAGGGATAGCAATGGAAAACGCCCGAAGGGATTTGGAATGAATAGCCCGCCTGAACGCCCAACTAATCCAACTGCAGTTCTAGAAACATCCTCTTAAACTCACCCTCGCACTCACTCTGTATTAGTGTGTCTTCTCCACTCTTCGGATGCTTAAACTTGAGCTTTTCGGCATGCAGCATCATTTCCATCATGTCAAAATGCTTTTTGAACAACTTGTTCTGTTTGTTACAACCGTGAGGACGATCGCCAATAATCGGATGGAAAATATGCGCCAAATGTTTACGCAATTGATGCATTCGTCCTGTTTCGGGTTTCAGTTCGAGCAATGAAAAGCGAGCGGTTGAAAATTTCCCGTTCGGCAGATCAATTTCCGATTTCTTGAGGGTTTTGTAATGTGTGATCGCGTACTGCGTCTTGCCGCTGTCGTTTGTCAGTGCATAGTCGATGGTTCCTTCATCGATTGTCCAGCCGCGCACTATCGCTTTGTAGATCTTGGATACTTTCTGATCCATGAACTGGGATTGCATCGAACGATTGGTTTCTTCGTCCTTCGCGAATAGGAGAACGCCTGATGTTTTGCGATCCAAACGATGTGTCGGAAACACTTTTTGCCCAATCTGATCTCTTAGAATTTGCAGTGCGAATTCGTCGGCATCTTTCGCAATTTTGGTTCGATGCACCAACAATCCACCTGGTTTGTGAATTGCGATGAGGTATTCATCTTCAAAAAGAACTTTAAGCTTCATAATAAAGTGTAAACACCACATCCTGTGAACATGGTGCCTTTGTGGTAAAATTTAAACCACAAGAAACACGAAGGGCACAAGGCAAAAACTGTGTTATTTCTTTCTCAGAATTGTCAAACCGTCTCGAATTGGGAGAATGATGTTCTGAACGCGATCATCTTCTTGCAAGCGTTTGTTCAATGCAATGAGCTCCTTGGTATCCACATCTCCGGGTTCAGCTTCCTTCAGCACTTTTCCTGACCAAAGCACGTTGTCGAGCAAAATAAATCCGCCTGAGGGCATTTTATCAATCACCATGTCGTAGTAATTCCCATAATTGCCCTTGTCAGCATCAATGAAAACGAGGTCAAATTCCTCATCCAACTGTGGAACGATCTCCATCGCGTTTCCGATTTTAAAATCAATCGTTTCGGACAATCCCGCATTCCAGAAAACCTCTTTGACCAAATCTTCCAGTTCCTCGTTCTTATCAATCGTGATGATCTTTCCACCTTCTGCTAGACCTTCTGCCATGCATACTGCAGAGTACCCCGTGTAGGTTCCAATTTCGAGAATATTTTTGGGTTTTATCATGTGTGAGAACATGCTCAATGCACGACCTTGAAACTGTCCGCTAAGCATTCTTGGCTGCAGTACTTCGAGGTGCGTTCGTCGGTTCAGATCGTACAATAATTTCGGTTCTTGCTCAGTGTGAGCGCAAACGTAGTCGTCGAGTTCTTTTGAGATAAATTCCATAGTGAATTGTATTTACACAAAGGTGCGAATAAATTGCTGACTAAATGAACTCCTCTTGAGGTGGTGGAATGAATGTCGTGATTAAAAAATTCTCATTGCTTTTGAGGTATTGGTGGCGCTTCAATTCCCAACATAAAAATCTCGTTCCTTTTTAAAAATTCCCTATTACGAAGAATGATTGTCGCTTGATGCAGAATTTCAAGGATTCTGATTTTATCCGAATCAATTTGCTGCTTCGTTCGTTGAAGCCGTTCATACAAGTTCAGATAAGATTCATTAAAGTATCGAAGACATTCATAGTTACGAAGATGATAAAAAGCAATCGCTACTCTTTCAATCGCTTCATTTGACAAGGCAGAGCTATCTTGATAGCTAATTTCGACATTGGCACCTGAAGTGACTTGAGGTATTGATTTACAACCAGCGTATTCTATAAAGGAAATCTTCAATTCAATTTCTTCTATCTCGTTCTCAAAATATTCCATCAGTTCAACATCGACGGAATCGGTCTTGTACTCCTCAATATCTGTGTTAATCCTGGTAATTCTATCCTCTAACTCTTTAATATTCCACTGGCTATAAAACGGGGACAACCATCCTGGATAATCTGTATCCACGGATGCCGAGGCAATTTCATCACGTTTCAAATTCCTATTAATGAAATAAAAATTAAACACTCCCGGAGTAATTTGAGACAGATCGTCGGCAAAATCTCCCTCAACCATTAGTTGCCTATTGCTATTAATCCATATATCAAATTGTTCGGGAGGAAAACAAATGGGAACGGTTATCTTCGACATGGCTATAGCCCTTTGAATTTGCCATTCCTGCCCCTCGTCCAATATCCCCTCCAAAATCTCATTCATACACCGGGCACTATCTGCCTCAGAAATCTGATAAAACAAGGGATCAAACTTCTCCGAAGAATCATCACAACTAAACAATACAAGCGCAAAAAGGGGAATAAATAGCAGTCGGATCATACAATCAATTTGCATCCAATACCACAAAAACAGTGCCCTACTCATTCGATCTCCGAAGAAAATCGCACTTTTGCAACATGAAAACGGTCAATACGAAAGGATACAGTGCCATCGGAGTATTTCGAGGGAAAACAAGTCACAATATGGGAACGCTTTGGCGCTCCGCATACATTCTTGGCGCTGCCTACATTTTCACCGTTGATGGTCGCTACAAAAAACAGTCTTCGGACGTATTGCGCACCTGGTCTCGCATTCCTCTTTTTCAATACAAAACCTTCGACGATTTACTTGCCAATATTCCTCACGACTGTCGATTGGTGGGAGTAGAAATTGATGATCGATCTGAAATGTTACACGAGTTCGAACATCCTAAGCGCGCGATTTATTTGCTCGGAGCAGAAGACTCAGGCTTGCCTGAATTCGTAAAAGAAAAATGTCACTTCTTAGTGAAATTACCGGGTAATTCTTCACTAAATGTGGGTGTTACAGGAAGCATCGTTTTACATGATCGCGTTTCAAAGGTTCCGACCCTCCTTCCTCCGAATCATCAAGAATAGAAATGAAACAACTGATTATTCTTTTTAACCTGATTGCCCTAATTGCTTGTTCCAGCGTATCGGAGAAACGTATTGCATCCAACAACTCTTATATTGAAATTCCAGCTGTTCGAATTGATGATCAGTTTTGGTCAATCTCGAACTTGAGCGTAGATACTTTTCAAAATGGCGACCCAATTCCTGAGGCGAAAACATCTGAAGAATGGAATGTTCTTGGCAAGGAAGGAAAAGCAGGATTTTGCTACTATGACTTCGACGCAAGCAACGACACTATTAGCGGTAAACTTTACAATTGGTACGCCGTAAATGATCAAAGAGGGATTGCTCCAGAAGGATGGCGTGCTCCAACTAATGAAGATTGGGACGGTCTGATTAAAAAAGCTGGTGGGCGATTCAAAGCAGGTATTAAGCTTAAGTCCCAAAATGGATGGCAAGATCATTTTGACGAACCTGCTGATTCTGGAACAGACGAATATGAATTGTCTTTACTCCCAACAGGTGAACTCCATAACGACGGTGTTTTTGCAGCGAAATCTACGATGGGGGTCTACTGGACCTCGACTAGCTACGATGGACAACCGAGGTGGGGCGATAAACAAGGAATGATGGCTTGGGATGTTGTAATATGGTACTCGAATGACATGGCTGTTAAGCTGCAAACTTTCCCAAAACGAGGAAGTGGTGCCATCCGCTGTGTGAGAGATAAATAAAATCATCTTTCACAATTCATTTGAACTAAATCCTCGCGATGCAGATTCACTCTCTAGTTTGTGAAATCCATCAACAAAAGGTAATTTAGAATCCTATGCTAAAAGGACTCACGGCACTTCTTCTCTTTCTTTCATCACTGCTGATCAGCGCAAATGGTTTTTCTCAAGTTGATCCTTGTATCGCTTCCTCAACCTATAAAATTGTGGTTTTGGGATCTTCAACAGCCGCTGGAACAGGACCCTCTACTTCAGATAGTACGTGGGTGAATCGTTACCGAAATTACTTGGAATCCATCAATCCAGCGAATGAAGTGATCAATTTGGCCGTAGGAGGCTACAACACCTATCGCATTATGCCGACGGGGTTTACACCGCCACCTGGTCGCCCGAACCCAGATATCGCACGAAATATATCGGCCGCGCTAGCTGAAATGCCCAACGCGATTATCGTGAACATGCCATCCAATGACGTAGCTTCGAATTTCTCCTACGCAGAACAATTGTTCAACTTGGATACAATTGTTCAAATTGCCAATGCCGCTTCAGTTCCAATTTGGATTTGCACTACGCAACCACGAAATTTCAGTGTTGCACAAGCGCAATTGCAGTGGGACATCAAAGATTCGATCTTGGCTCAATTCTCACCTTACGCAATCGATTTCTGGACTACCATTGCCACTCCAAGTTACTTCATTGATCCGCTCTACGATTCTGGAGATGGTGTTCACTTGAATGATGCTGGGCACAATATTTTGGAATCGAGAGTGATCGGAGCTGATATCCTGCAAAACATTTACACTTCCATTCCGAACCCTGATCCTGCGATTTTGAGTATTACTCCTATCAATCAAAGTGTTTGCGGCGATTCCTTGGCAGAGTTTGAATATGAATTGATCAACTTCGGGCCGAATGATTCCCTTCCCGTGACGATCACTTCTGAATTGACGCATCAACAGTCAGGAACGACAACCACACTGGGAGGAACAGTCTCAACTGGCCTTCCTGAATGCTCAATTTACACCATGAACTTCGCGGCTTCGACCTACGATCAAGGAGATTACACATTAACGGTAATTGTTTCAAGTTCCACCAATTCGAATTCGACGAACGATACTTTGATTTACGCGTTCTCAACTTCAGGTCATCCAACTTGGACAGCTTACAACGATACTTTGTGCGATCCTGATTTAGCGATGCTCTCAGTTTCGATCGATCCACAAGATACAGTGGTTTGGTATCCAGATTCGTTCAGCCCGACTCCAGTTGGATTTGGAAGCACATTTCAAACTCCTTTGATTACTGCAACGACTGATTGGTATGCCGAAGTTGTACGGGGTGACTTACACTATTCTGATGACATCTTTACAACGAACAATTCAACAATCAACTTTAACGGAACGATGTTCGATCTCATTGGACACGAAGACATTGTGATTGATAGTTTCGATGTTAAAATCAGTACAACTGGGACACAAACTGTCGAGATTTACCAAAAACAAGGAAGCTATGTTGGTTTTGAATCCAATCC
>JAQXBM010000016.1 GCA_029252405.1 Crocinitomicaceae bacterium | reverse complement strand
ATCATTCTTCACCACTCCAAAAGCTTGCTTGATCAACTTGTTACATACTGCGATCAAGGCTAGTTTTTTCGATTTCCCTTTTGCTACTATTCGTTCATACAAAGCTCTGCATTGGGGATTGTTTTGACAAGCTGTGAAGCTGCACATAAAGAGATGATGACGCAGCATTGGATCTCCCTTTTTTCTAATATAACTTCGTCCTCGAATACTACTACCTGAGGACCGTTCGGTTGGAGCCAAACCAACATAGGCAGTCACTTGTTTTGCACTATCAAAATCTCGGAAATTATTCGTGGTCACCATCATTAACATCGCTGTTTTCTTCCCTATTCCAGGGATGCTTCTGGAGCCATAGATATTTCAGGGAGTTGGGATACACCAGTTCAAATCAAGAGTGTTTTCAACTACGATGATGAATTATTTGTTGGCTTGAATGGAGCTGAGCAAGATACAGCGTACCTGATGCATGGAAGCATTTGGACCTCTTCGGATGATGGCGTTTCTTGGTCAGATCTGACTTCGAATATGACTTCCACGAATGTTTATGGGAATAACGTTATCGCAAAGGCAAATGGAGAACTGTTGGCTGCTACGTACGGTGGTGGAATTTACAAAAGCAATGGATTGGCGTTGAATGCAGAAGAACTGACGTTTGATGAAAGTGGAGTCGAAGTGTATCCAAACCCATCAAGAGATCAAATGACGATTCGTTCCGAAGTTGAGATCCGCGCGTACGCACTGGTAGATCTGAAGGGAAGAAAATTAAAGTTTGAGAATGATTTGGGAGAGAATATTCACGAGATCAACCTAAATGTATCCGATCTCGATACTGGAATTTACACCTTGATTCTTTGGATTGGGGATGATAAAATATTGGTGAGAAAGGTGTCTAAGCTATAGCCGATTTTAAGGCAAAATCAACCACAATCTTCCGTAATGTTTCATACGTCCTGCATATTCGCCTGCGTCAGTTCCAACTCCTGCATATAAATCCACATGTCCAGCACCTTTGATTGCGCCTCCCGTATCATGTACGATCAGAATGCGATACTCATGCTTCACAAAAACACCCTTGGCGTCCAAAATAGGAACTTGTCCGAGTAAAATCGATCCCTTCGGAAGGTACCTGAAATCGCTCGCAATGGAAACGAAATCAATCAACGGAACTCCTGCAGCTCCCGATGGTTCTTTGAATGATTCTTGAAAATAGACGTAGGATGCATTCTTCATCAAGATAGAAGTGCTATCAGGATTCTCCTCGAACCACGCCTTGATGGATTGCATGGAAATATCAGCTTTCGAAATGTGTTCCTGATCGATGAGGTAGCGACCAATGCTCGTATAAGCTCTGTTATTTTTTCCTCCATAGGAGAAGAGTTTCCTGTCGCCACCTTCAAACTCGACATAGCCTGATCCTTGCACTTGCATGGAGAAAACATCGAAGTAATTCTTGGCGTAAGCGAGTTCTAAATTTTTCCCGCTGAGCATATTTTTCTCGTCGATTTGCTCTCTCGACAATCGTGCTAAGTAACTCGAAGCTGGCTTTTTGTAAATCGGGTATTTGAAAACACTGTCTTTTTCTCGACGGACTTCAATCACAGGAATGTAATAACTTGTGAATTGAACATTGCCCATTTTATCAGATCCCCAAATCTGCTGAAGTTGGAGATTCGAAACATCCAAAGTGTCTGATTCATTCTTCTGCAAAAGCTCGTTGATGGTGCGCAGATTCTTATAGTTGTAGTAAAGACTTCGTTGCGGAGAAGCAGATCCCGATCCTTTCTTTTGGAGGTATTCCAAATTCAAACGAAGGGCTTTTTTTAGTTGTTCCGAATTTGAAATCACGACTTCTTTTAAGGTGGTGTCCTTCTCGAAAAGACTCGACATCTCGGAAATAGAAATGAATTTCCCATCATCTACGAAGCTTGTCAATTCTGCGGCATCAATGGTTGAAACTGACTCATCGTGGACGTCGCCCTGAGGGTACGAACAGGCACTGAGCAAAAGGAAATTGCAAATCACTAAAGTACGCACGGTTTTTATATTCAAATTCATAGATTGGTTCTGAAGATAGGAAAATATCAATTAAGCTATATCAGGATATTCCGATTTAGATTTTTACCAAATCCATTTCTTTTCGAATAGCATCAGTTTATTTGAAAGCCAAGAATGCAAACATCATCCACTTGTTCCTCTTCGCCCTTCCAATTTTCAAAATGCGAGATGATCTCAGATTCAAAAGATGCGATTGATTGGTCTTCAATAGAACGCAGGAATGTTAGGAATGGTGATATTTTCATTTTCTTACCCTCCGGCCCTCCGAATTGATCCAAATATCCATCGCTGGATAAAAAGATGATGTCCTCATTCTTAAGGCTCATTTGGAAGTTTTGGAAAGAAGATTCATTGAAATACTTACCGATTGGCTGTCTATCTCCTCCCAACACTTGAATTCCGTCCACTGTTTTTACGATAATCGATGAGTTCGCGCCAGCAAAACACAGTTCGTTGCTTCCTTGATCAGAATCGCTTCTGCGCAAAGAGATGAGAGCGATATCCATTCCATCATATAATTTTTCGTTAGAGTGTTTGAGATGATCTTTGACTAGTTCTCTCACTTTATTCAAAATTGAAGCAGGATCCTCCAATTTGAACTCACCCACAGATCTATTAAGAGCCTCTGAACAAATGATACTTAGCAACGCACCAGAAACACCGTGTCCTGTGCAATCCGCAACAGCCAAGAAGTTGAGGTTACCTTTCTGGAAAAGCCAATAGAAATCGCCTCCAATAATGTTTTTCGGTCTATTATAAACAAAAGATTTAGGGAAAGCCTTATTCATGTCAGTTTTTGAAGGCAAAATGACCGATTAAAGCTTTTGGCGTAATTAATAGAGTCGATAATCTCCTTGTTCTTAACCCCAAGCGATTCGTTCTGTTCTTTGATGATCCTAGTGTTTCTTTTGTTTTTTATGAAGCTTCGGGTGATTAATCCTACAATCAGGAGTAAGGAAATAATGGAGCCCACTAAAAAATATTTACCCGTTTCTTCCGCCTTAATATTTGCCTGGTATTTGAGTTCTCGAATTTCAATTTCTTCCAAGGTCTTGACACTGTCGCGGGCACTTTTCTCTTGGTATTCAAATTCAATGGACTTCCGTTTCAAGATGTCCACCAATTCCTCATTGTACAAATCATCTCGCAAGCGATAGGCTGAGGAAATATGGTCGTAAGCCGTTTTGTAGTCCTTGAAATGAAAGGCCAAGCGAGCACTTAGTTGCTTTTGGTTCAGTGCGCCTTTGGGATCGTTGTCACTATCAATTCCCTTTAAGGCTCTCAATTCGTTCAAGCATTCTTGTGCTGCTTCAAATCGCTTCATTTCTATACAAATACTGGTCTTGTACAGATAGGCTCTTTTCAGGTCAGTCACGTGGTTATTTCCTTTCGAAATGAAAACGGATTCATTGATCAGTTCCAGTGCTTTGTCGAAATCACCTTGGTTGGCCATTACCTCGGCTAAATTTCGTTTGAGTGTAGATTTTATCGAAGGTTCCTCGGCATTCGATAATCCATGCTGAATTTGAACAATAGCTGAATCAGCCATTCCTTTCTTACTATAATATTGTCCGATGTAACTGTATAAATACGCCGCATCGTTTGCTTGTTTGTTCTTTTTATAGATCGCAATACTCTCATGAAAGAAGTTTAGAGCTCTTGGGTCTTCCAGGTCATCTAGCAAGTAACCGTAATTCCCCAAGTCTATAGCCAAATTCAACTGGAAGTCGTTTTTACGATTGAAAGAAATTGATTTTTGATAGAAGTCTATTCCACTCAGATAATCACCTTGTGTGTGATAAATGAACCCTAAGTAACCCTTGGTAATTGATAGCCCACTTTTGAAGTCGTTCTTAGTGCTCCACTCGTGAGCTTTTAGGATCAAAACAAGTGCAAATCAAGATCAGTAGCGTAAATATTATCAGCCAGTTTTATTGCTGCATCTGCTCTGATTGTATCGTGCTGCTTTTTATCAAAAAACACCTTCTTAACTTCGAGAATTGATTCAGATTGAGACACGACAATTTGCGTCGATAGGAGTAAAAGAAAAACTGTTAGAAATTTAATCACGCCAATTTTTAATGGGTAGTAAGGTACAAATATATCTTTGCTGATCATTCAGGATTTTCTTTCCGTCTCGACATTCTACAACAAAGTTTGGAATTAACTCATGAAGAGGACTTTTCGATGTTTACACAGTTTTGTTTTTATCTTTAAAGTATGAGAAAGTTATGGGTTGCTGATTTATTAGCATTTGTATTAATTCTATTCCTGTTGTGGAATATCAGACCCATACCGTCTCAATTGGAAACGCACGCGTTTAAGGGAAAAACCAGCTCAAAAGGTCTCACCGTTCAATTTTTGGGAAATACAAACGTCTTGTTGGATGATGGTGAAACACGCATTCTCACTGATGGTTTTTTTTCTCGACCTCCAGTTACCTCTGTTGTTTTTGGTGAAGTAAGTCCAAATAAAGAGCGCATCAAAAAGTGCCTAAAGCGCGCGAAAATTAACGACTTGGATTTGGTGATTCCTGTGCACTCGCATTACGATCATGCTATGGATGCTCCAGTAGTTGCTCAATTGACAGGGGCGACCTTAATGGGTTCGTCTTCTACGCTCAATATTGGTCGAGGACTGAAACTATCCGAAGATCAATTGATGGAAGCACCCTTAAATGAATTCATTTCGATCGGGAAATTTGAAATTATGTTCATCGCATCCAAGCACTGGACTTATCCCGATCCTGACAAAGTAAAACGCTTGCTCAATCAATCGATTGATGCTCCATTGGTTCCGCCAGCTTCAATTTACGATTACAAAGAAGGAATCAGTTATTCGATTCTGATCAGGCACGAAGAAGTCAATATTGCTATTCAAGGTTCAGCTGGGTATAAGAAGAACGTTATTCCCGATTTCGACGCGGATGTTCAATTTTTAGCCATTGCAGGAATTGAGTTGATGAATGATTCTTACAATCAAGACTACCAAAAACATGTAATTGATGCGGTCGACCCTGAAGTAATTGTTCCGATTCACTGGGATGATTTCACGATACCGCTAGAAGACGGATTGAAAACGACGAATCTGCTCGTTAACTTGAACTTCGGATCGAATCTCGGTCACGCCTTTAACATCATTGAATCGAATAACCCCAATCGTGAGATTGTCGTATTGCCTTTGTGGAGGCGAGTGGCGGTAAAAGATTTGATGAAATAGTCGAGCCTTACTTCTTTCCCTTACGACGCTTGCGTTCTTTCATGATCAAGCTCAACTCACGGCTCGTTTGCCCTGCAACGGATGTATTCTCATCAGCACGACGCAATAAATAAGGCATTACTTCTTTCACGGGACCATATGGAACATACTTCGCAACATTGTATCCAGCATTCGCTAGGTTGAATGAAATGTGATCACTCATTCCCAAAAGCTGCGCGAAGTAAATCGAAGGGTGATTGTTCGCCAAATTCTTTTCCGCCATGATTTCCGTCAACAGTAGCGCACTTTTTTCGTTGTGCGAACCTGCACATATATCAACGATATCGATATTGTCCAATGCTAATCGAAGTGCTTTGTCGAAGTCGGTATCACTTGCTGCTTTATCTGGTTGGATTGGCGACGGATAAGCTTTCTCCTCAGCTCTATCGCGTTCTTTTTCCATATACGCCCCACGAACGACTTTCACTCCGTAGTGGTGCCCATCCGCTTTTGCTGCTTCAATTTCTTGTTGGAAGAATGCCAAACGATCATGACGATACATCTGCAAAGTAGTGTAAACGATTGCCGCTTCTTTGTTATAGCGAAGCATCATTTCTTTTGTAACGCGATCGATCGTATCTTGAATCCACGATTCCTCAGCATCAATAAAAACGGGAACATTGCATTGGTGTGCCGCTGAACAGATTTGATCTACTCGTGAAACCAACTGCTCGTATTTTTGGAGATCATCGCCAGATAATTGATCTACTCCCGCATTCGCCTTTTCCAAAATTGAGAACAAACAAATCCCCGTCATCTTGAATACAGCAAACGGAATGTTGTCATTCGCTTTGCCTGTTTCAATTGTTTCAATGATTTCCGCCACAGTTGCATCGAAATCCTCATCGGACGTTTTTCCTTCAATACTGTAGTCGAGAATGGTCTTTACGTTGTACTTACCAAGATCGTTCGAAGTGGCAATCGAACCCTCAACAGATTCACCTCCACAGAATTGATGAAAGATCGTTTTTTTGATCATGCCTTTAATCGGCAAACGCAGCTTGAAGGCCACATTGGTCGCCCATTTTCCAAACTTCACAAAAGTCCTGCTTCCAACGGCTTTGAACAGCCAATACGCTCGCTTTAAATCTTTGTTGGATTTACTTTTGAACGCAATTTCGGTGTTGTCGAATGAGATCATTGCGTAAAAATAACCCGAATTAAAAAAACAGGGTGATGTTGCTGCCGATTATTTACCTTTGGATGATAAATAATTTCGAATGCACATAATTCAGTCTAACGGATATCAATTGGAACTCGGTTCAATTTTAGAATCGAGCTTTGCCGAGAAACTTGCATCTTTCAGCAATGAGAAGGTGATTTTGTTTTGCGATGAAAATACAAGCGAGGCCTGCGTGAGTTTTTTAATTACGCAATTCCAAGAGCTTTCTGAGGCTGAAGTAATCATGATTCCATCAGGTGAAGTGCACAAAACAGTCGAAATCGTTGAGAACATTTGGGAAGTCTTGAGTGACTACCAAGTTGGACGACACGATTTATTGGTCAACGTTGGTGGTGGAATGATTACGGACATGGGTGGGTTCATTGCTTCGTGTTACAAACGCGGGATTGAGTTCATCAATGTGCCGACGAGTTTACTCGGAATGGTTGATGCTTCTATTGGCGGAAAAACGGGCGTGAATCTGGGGCATTTCAAGAATCAAATTGGGGTATTCAGTCACCCGATTGCGGTTTACATCGATCCAATTTTCTTATCGACCTTGCCACCTGCTGAATTAATGAGTGGCTTTGCTGAATTGTTGAAGCATGGTTTGATTTCTGATCCACTACTTTATGCTGAGGTCTTGGCGCAGATGGAGGAGCCAGAATCGATTCCAATCGAATTATTGAGAGACGCGATTGAAATTAAGAACAAAGTTGTGACTGCTGATCCTTTAGAAAAAGGGGAGCGAAAGAAATTGAATTTTGGACATACCTTCGGACATGTTATTGAAGGTTTTTACATGGGAAGAGAAGGAGTGTCACACGGTTGGGCCGTTGCCATTGGAATGATCTTCGAAGCCTATTTGTCTTACAAAAAAGGATTGTTGAAGTTGGAAGATTTCCAAAAGGTCGAGCAGGATTTGATCAAATGGTACAACATTCCACCATTTTCAAACGAGGACATGCAGCAAATGGTCAGTATGCTTTCAAACGACAAGAAGAATCGTGCTGGAAAAGTTCAGTGTTGCTTGTTGGAAGGAATTGGGAAATGCAGTTTCGATCATGAGATTGCTCAAGGTGAAGCAGTTGAAGTGTTCCTTCATTTCAAAAATCAGCAGATCAATTTGAACTAAGTTTTTTTAATTCTTTCAGCGAATACTCGCGTTTTTCACCTTTTCCTGAAGATATTTCGAATACGTTACTGATTTTAAGTTTTCATCAAAAAAATGTGCTGCTTCCAGAGTAGATTCCAATTCTTCAAAATTGAGCCAGAATAGTTCTCTTTCATCAATTACCTCACCGGTCTCAGAAAACTCATTAACCACAGGACTAATTGCTTTGATGGTACGTTGCTTCTCTTTCCCTTTTTTGTTGAAGAGGACGCTCACTCTCAATTTGTATTTGATGAGGTCTTTATCCGAGTGCCAAAAGTAATCGGGCGGAGGATAAACGAAAATGGGCATATCATCCTCTCCAAGCGCTTGCATAGGGTCTCCGAATTCATCAACTAAGGGAATATCTGACAGTGGTCCGAATTTCCCAAGGAGATAACAAAGTTCGTCTCGCACGTTTTCAGAAGTCAAAAAGGTCACATTTTTTTCGGTGTCTCCAATCGGGTAGCGCAATTCTCCGCCGTCACTTGCGCCGAACCCGTATGATTCAGGATCCATGGGAGAATACGACTGAATTTCTCCAGAAATGATCATGGGATGAAGAATAGTGTATAGATTCTCCTCGTGATTGTCAAAGGAGGATTTATACTTTTCAGCGTTCATTAATTCAGTTCCGTTCACGTAAATATCGCTCGATCGATTCCAACCTTCATTCCAAGCTTTGGAATACGGTTGAAATAGCACTGAATCCTCATTGGCACTGAACTCGACGAAGATTATTTTTTCAAAAAAACGCTCTGATTCAGGAGTTTTGATGGTACTCGATGTGACGAAGAACACCACAAATAATCCGATGAATGAGTAGAGATTTTTTTTCATGTGTTACGTAATATGCAATAATTCTATTTCGCAATATGACGATATAGAAATTGATAAGCATTCAGCTCATTTTATTCCTTACCGCTCATATCTAGGTTCTTCGCTTTCCGTTGGAAATAATCAAAATAGGTCACAGGTATCATGTTTTCGTCGAAGAAGTACGCCTCTTCCAGAGCAGGTTCCAATTCTTCGAAATTGAGCCAGAACAATTCACTTTCACCCACGACCTCGCCATTGTCGGACAGCTGATTAACGACAGGACAAATGGATTTGATGGTCCTTTTTTTCTCTTTCCCTTTTTTGTTAAGCAGAACGCTTATTCTCATTTTGTATTTAACGATATCTCCATCACTAAACCAGTAATAATCTCGGGGAGGGTAGACGTAGAACATTTCGCCATTATCAGCGGTCATGATCATTGGATCTCCATATTCATCAACCAAAGGCAAGTCCGATTCAGGGCCGAATTTCCCCAGTAAATAGCACATATCCGATCGTACTTTTTCTGATGTTAGGAAGGTTTCATTTGTAGTCCGATCCAATAATGGGTAGTTCAGTTCTCCCTGGTCGGTCTGCAAGGATATGTCTAAATTGGGGTCACTAGGAAAATACGTCTGTATGGTTCCATTAATGACCATTGGATGAAGGATGGTGTAGAGATTTTCAAAGCGATTCGCAAACGACGGCTGGTACTTTTTAGCATTCATTAGCTCTGTGTCGTCAAAAAGGATGTCCGCAGAATAATGCCAACGTTCTTTCCAAGCTTTTGAAAAAGGTTGAAACAGGGCTGAATCTTCAGTTGGGTTTAACTCCACCATGATGATTTTCTCAAACAAGCGTTGTTTTGGCGCAGGAGAATTGATCGTACTAGATGTAATGAAAAATGCCACGAACAGGGCGAGGAATGAGTAGTGAATTTTTTTCATGTGCTAAGTTATTGTGCAATAAATCTATTTCGCAATTTGACGATATAGATCACGACGAATCAAGCCAAGGCTTTATTTCATCTTCAAAATCTTATTTTTCAATTCTTCCAAACGACTGATAACCTCGTTGAAATCTTTCGATGATGCAGCAGGAGTGTCAGGTTTTACAGAAGGTTTGGATATTTTCTTTTCACGAAGTGACTTACGGGCGCCGTCTAGAGTATGCCCTTCAATTTTGACCAATTCGTAAATGCGATCGATTGTTTCAATATCTTTTACCGTAAATAAGCGGTTGCCTTTGTTGTTCTTTTTTGGCTTGATGGCCGAAAATTCTTTTTCCCAAAAGCGAATCAATGACGTATTGACATCAAACATTTCTGCGACTTCACCAATAGAATAGTAAAGTTTCGTTAGCTCTTTAGGGTTAATCCGGGACACTTCAAATCGTTTAGCTCGAAGATAGTTAATTTTTTTTGTTCCTTTGGATATGTTCGAATCAAATCAACTTGATCCAACCATCCGTCGAAGACGTGAATGGGTCTTTCTAATTCTCGTAGGTATTTTCCTCGGGTCCTTGACGATGCTCAATATTTTGGGAGTTTCTCGATTCATTGATTTTTCAGGCTGGCTGGGCATTCCAGATGATAGTGATTTCCGTTTTGCGATAGCAGTTGGAGTCCTTCCGTATCCTATAACGTTCTTTTGCACCGATCTAATTTCTGAATTATACGGCCGAAAACGCGCCAATATGGTGGTTTGGATTGGTTTGATCCTCAACGTCTGGGTTTTATTCGTTTTATGGCTGGGAGGCTGGCTGGAGGCGCCTTCGGGACTAGTTGAGGGTAGATTAGTGCCCGAAGTTGTGAATGGTGAAGTTGAGATACCCTACGGCTATGCTTTTTATGAAATTCGAACCTTAACCTTCGGTGCAACGGCCGCTTCGATGATTGCCTATTTGACCGCTCAATTTGTGGATGTTCGCGTGTTCCATTACCTCAAGAACAGAACAAGCGGCAAGAAGTTATGGCTGCGCAACAATGTATCGACCCTAACGAGTCAGTTGATTGATTCCATCGCTGTAATTCTGATTACGTATTATTATGCGAATGCTCTGCCGATGAAAGAGGATGTTTCTGTTGGCTATCAGTTGATGATGTTTGTGTTGAGTGCGTATGCCTTCAAAGTGGTATTCGCCTTACTTGATACCATTCCAATCTATTTAGTTGTCAAGAAGCTCAGGGTCTTTCTTCGTATTGAGGATGAGGTCGTGTTCTGATGGTTTCTTGCGCAAATGCCACAACAAATAAAGAATGGCGACTACCCCAAACACGGACGCTGCAACATAGATGATTCGTGCCGATTCCATGGTGTTGTTGTAGATAACAAGCGTGATGAGTGCTCCCGCCATTATCGCGAATTCCAAGGCGATGAAAACCGTTCCAGCTCCAATACCTCTGCGAGCTACTGGGGATAAATCTGCTGTCCAGGCGAAGATCGTAGGACTGTTCACTCCCGTTGCTAAACCATATACAATTGCTCCGGCAGTATACTGAATTACTTCGTGTGCAGTGGCAATTAGAATCATGCTCAGAATTAGAAAAATCAGACCGATTATCAGAGAACGACGTCTTCCAATTTTATCGGACATACTTCCTGCGAACAATCGAACGAGGATAGTTGAACTCATGTAAAAGATGAAAAACCACCCCTTGTTTTCAATTCCCAAGTATTCACTGATGTCTGGGGAAGTAACGAAAATCACACCCGTTGAAATGGCGGCGCAAAACATAATGAATGCTGGCGCGAGCACTGTGGGTTCAAAAACATCTTCGAACTTCACCTTCAACAATGAAAACTTGAAGCGTTGGGGGTTCGGTAGTGTTTCTTTGAGACCAAACGTGAGGATTCCTGCCAACAGCGCGAATCCTGCTGCAGTAAAGAATAATCCATAAATTCCTACAGCCTTCAGGATCATCCCTGAGAAGAAATTCCCAAAACCAAACCCCACAGAAATAAAGGTTCCCCAAATTCCCATTCCAACACCTCGACCTTTTTCGGGCAACAAATCTGTTACAAGAGCAGTTGCTCCAGTAGGAAGGAATCCTGCACTGAATCCGTGAGATAATCGCAACATCAGAAAGCCTGTCAAGCCAACAACAGGGTAGAATAGCGTGGTAATTGTTCCAATCACAATTCCAATGTACATTACCTTCTTTCGACCGATTGTATCGGAGAGTTTTCCAGAAAAGGGACGAGAAATCAGAGCAGTGATGGAAAAGAAGATAAATAGCAAGCCTTTAAAGTTCGCTCCGTCCAAATCCGTAATCATTTGATTGAGTTCGGGAATGAACAAATTGAAACTGATCATGAAGCACAAAAGTGCCCAACACATCAGCCAAAAATTACGTGGATATTGTCTAAGATTCACTTCCGCAAAAGTACGCTTTAAATATATCTTACAGGTGTGTTCTGATCATTCAGAATGCCTCTTATTTGACTCTTTTAGGAATCCAATGAAATAGTGCGGTTGGCAAGTCAGATTACCGATAAATAGAGCGAATTATCGACGAACAAAGAAGATTTACAGACAAAGAATGTTTCTGTTAAGATTATATTCCAACTTTCTAAGAAATGTGAAATTAAAATAGATGGAAAGCAAATTCTGATAACTTAAATTCACTGTTCACAAACAGCTAAATTATGAAATCTACTAGATTACTCCTGATAACAGCAATCGCTTGTTTATCCTTTTTCTCAATCGCTCAACGGACAGAATTATCAACTGGAGGAGTTTATATAGCTCCTTATCAAGAGAACGGAGAACTTATTCAAGACAGTCTATATATTTTGAAATCAACGGGTTGCTCTACCACAAGCGAAGGAACGATTGGCTTGGTTGATTGTGCTGATATTGGGACGCCTGCTTTTTCTACTGCTGGTGTAACGGGGTCGTTTGACTCAGAGGCTGGAAATACAAACCCTGGGCCGCCATGTGGACCTGGAGGAAATGCACTCAATAATGGTAGTTGGCATACATATGATTTGGCAACAGGTGTCAATCAAGTTTCAGTTGACTATTCAGGCGGTTTCGCTGGAGCAGGAGGTTTCTCCGAGATGTGGATGTCATTTTATCAAGGGGTAGATTGTTCGGCCTTAACGAATGTAGGTTGTGGTCAGATTATCGATAAATCTGGACCGAACCTAGTATTATTGGAACTAAGTGCCACTGGATTGGACCCAACGCTTCCACTGTATGTTTTCACTTGGGGAAATAAAGCGTACACTGCGGATTTCACATTAACTGGTTTGCCAGCGCCTCCTGTAAACGATAACTGTGCCGGAGCGACTAGTAATGGTTCTGGTTGTAATCTTGGTTCTTCAGGAGCTGCATTCACACCACCTTCGGCTGCTTTGGGAGCAGGTGCTTGTAATGGAGGAACTTGGTACTCGAACGAGAATACAGTCTTTTACACGTTTACGGCAACTTCGACCAGCGGTTCAATTGAGATTAACAATTTAACGTGCAACGACGGTGCTGGCGGTGAAGCCCAAGTAGGGGTTTGGACCAATTGTGCTGGAGTGGGAACATACGGAGCAGACTATTTGGGGTGCGCGGTTGGAACTGGAACGGTTCTTTTACCTTCATTGAATATTGGAGATAGTTATATAATTGCTGTTGATGGTCAGGCTGGAGATGCCTGCAATTGGGATTTTGTAACAACGGGAGTTTTCTTACCAGTTGAGTTAGCCGATTTCTCTGCAAATCAATTCGAGGAGTACACGCAGATCAATTGGATGACACTTTCAGAGTCGAACAGTAGTCATTTCTCCTTGGAACGATCTGATGACGGAAAAGAATTTACGAGTGTTTACACAGCTGCAGCAGGCGGAAATTCCCAAGAAAGTATCAAGTACGACTTTAACGACTACACACGCACGAATTCTGATGTTGTGTATTACCGATTACGACAAGTGGATATAGATGGAGAAGAGGAGTTTCATGGACCCATTGCGGTTTATCCAAAAAAGCAAGAATGGACGCTTGCTCCTAACCCCGTTAAAGACAACTTGACTGTTACATTTGACGGCTCATCTTCTGTTGTATCTTATTCGATTATCAATCCATCGGGGCAAGAATTATTAAGCGGTATTCGTTCGAATGGGGATACGCGACAATTTCAAATCAATGTTGAGGACCTTGAGCCAGGAATCTATTACATCCAATGTTTTAAGAATTCAACGGTATACAGAGAGGCCTTTCTAGTTGAATAAATAACTTCTTTAGGAAATTTTGGCATTTTAAATTGAAAGTTCTGATTGCCTGCTGCGTCCAATAATCCTAAATTAGTGGATATGAAATTTACAGCAATTATTGGGCTTTTGGTAATCGTAGCATGTAGCTCAGGCATGCAATCAAATTCTGCGTCGAGCAATCACCTGTTCGATCCGGAAGATTCGACAAAAGTGGTTAAGACAGAAGCAGAGTGGAAAGCTCAGTTAACGGAAGAACAGTACGAAGTAACCCGTCAGAAAGGAACGGAGCGCGCCTTCACAGGAGAATTTTGGGACAACAAGGAAAAAGGAACGTATACTTGTGTATGTTGCGATTTAGAATTGTTTGCGAGCAAAACGAAATTTAAGTCAGGAACGGGTTGGCCGAGTTTTTACCAACCCATCAACACGGAAAATGTAGGAGAAGTTGGAGACGATTCTTACGGATGGAGTCGAGTAGAGGTAGTATGTAATCGCTGTGATGCGCACCTAGGGCACGTGTTTGCAGATGGTCCTAATCCAACAGGATTGCGCTATTGCATCAATTCGGCATCACTCAAATTTGAAAAACATTAAGTATAATTACAGTATGAAAAAAGAAGCAACATTTGGTGCTGGATGCTTTTGGTGCATCGAAGCATGTTTTAAAGATATTGATGGTGTGATTAACGTTACCTCAGGTTATTCTGGTGGAACGAAAGCAACTGCCGATTACAAAATGGTGTGCTCAGGAAGAACAGGTCATGCCGAAGTAGCAAGAATTGAATTTGATGATTCAGTCGTTTCTTTTGATCGCTTGTTAGAAATGTTTTGGTTCGTGCATGATCCAACGCAGTTGAACCGTCAAGGAAATGACGTTGGACCTCAATACAGGTCAGCGATTTTCTTTCACAATGAAGAACAACAAAAGACTGCGGAGGCTTACAAAGCACAGTTAGATAATGACAGCGTTTGGGAGAAGCCCATTGTGACGGAGATTGTCCCATTGGAAAATTTCTTCCCAGCAGAGGATTATCACAACAACTATTTCGAAAATAATCCGCAGAATGGATATTGCCAAGCGGTTGTTCGACCGAAGGTGGAGAAATTCAGAAAGGTCTTCGGCGCAGTAGCGAAGTAGATTTAGAAATCTAAGACACAAAAAAAAACGGCAGCGATTAATCGGTGCCGTTTTTTTAGGTTTTCGTTGTAATAGTAAATCGTAAACTCTTAATTCGATTTTTTAATGTCTTGAATTGGCTTTCGTTGCTCCGTGCGATCAGATGCTTTCGCTCTCATCAGTTCTTCGTAAGCTGTGAATTGCGCTGGCGTTAAAATAGTTGACATTACATGTTTATGGTCGTCGCGGTTTCCACGAATAAATTCTCTTTTCTTTGCATCATCAAATTGTGAATTGTTCTGAATGGCTTCAATTTTATCAACTACCTTTTCATTCAATGCTGTAATCTGAGTGACTTGGTCCGTTGTTAATGATAATTCAGTCGTTAAGTTATTAAGGCTGCTTTGAGAATACTGGGCAAGAATAGCATCCGTACCTGATGTTTGAGCGTTCAAACTGAGCGCAAAAAATGCGAACGATCCGATTAAAATTGGTTTCAAAAAATTCATAAATTCTAATTAAAAACAGCTTGAGCTTGAAGCATTTGCTGTTAGCGTCTGTATTATAGATGCGAAAATTAGGAAAAAGTTGCTTCTCAATACCAAAAAAATGAAAATTGTTTCAAAGCAAAATCAGTATCTTGCAGAATGCCTTCGAGTTCCATAAAACAGTATTTCTTTCTCTTCACTGGAATTTCGCTCATCTTCCTGTTAACTCAGTGTGCACGAATTAAGGATTTGAAGCACTCGAAAGAAGGAAACGCCTTGAATTTGTCGCGCAAAGGATTGACCAAATTTCCCGAGGAAGCATTTCTCAATAAGGAGCTTAGAGTCTTGCGTTTGTATGGAAATGAAATTGATAGTATCCCAGATCGCATCTCCGAATTGACAATGCTTGAAAAGCTGTACATCGGAAGAAACGACATCAAATACATTCCTGCTTCAATTGGCGAATTAAAGAACTTGAAGATATTTTCGGCTCAATACAATGAAATTGAAGTTTTACCCGATGAAATCTGCGATTTGACCAGTTTGGAGCAATTATGGGTTAACCAAAATCAGCTTACGAGTTTACCAGATTCATTGGGGAAATTGAAGAATTTGGAAATATTGCAAGCGAAATTCAATCAATTGGATAGTCTGCCCACGTCAATTGGCGATTGTGAAAGCTTGCGATTTATCCATCTGAATAGGAATAACCTTAGAGCCTTGCCCAAATCGATGGCGAAGCTTTCCAGTTTGAAAGAGCTCTATTTGGCCGGTGCGGGACCATTACTCGATGTTCCTGAGGAAATGTGCGATTTGCGTTTTTTCGAGTTGATACAAATTGACAGAAATACGGCCTTGCCAGCGTGCATGTATGTGTTGCAAGCGAATCGTTTGCAGATTATTCAGGAGTGAGTTATTCTTTATTGAATTTCGTCGACATCGAAAGGAAGAGCACCAGGTCATACGAGAAGTGCGCGCCAATGGCAAACCACAATCCGAATTCCTCGAAACCATAACTGATCATCAGAATAAAGGGTAAAACAATCAATCCATAAATGGACATTCTCCAGTTGAAGGGGTTCAAATATCCATGCACAGCGACAAAAATCACCGAAGTGAGAAGCGGGCCTAAATAAAACTGAACGCCAGATCGGAACAATAATTCTTCGCCCACTCCAGCGCAAATGGACAAAAAGACACAATCCAAAACTGTTAGTTTCATGTTTCGAACCATCGTCTCAACACGAACGGGGAGTTTCTCAAAGACTGGAGCATTCATGAAGAGAAGCGCGATAAAGGCATAAAGGATTCCCATTTCAACCCCGACTCCGAATTTGAGATAGGTAAAGTTTTCAAACTGAAGGATTTCCCAAAAAGAGACGTCCTCAGCATACCACATCACAAGAAAGGTTGGAATTGGGAAAACGAGAAGGGTGATTAATCCCAATATATAGAGTGCTCTCTTCTTCAAAAATGTACTTTTGTCCAAAATAACTAAAATGAGATCACAAATTATTGATTGGATCAGAGGTTTTTACGATTTCTCTTCAAAAGGAGGAGCAGATGCCTATGAAAGTGATCTCGTTTGGTGGACCATGGGGTTACTCGCAGCACTGATTGGAGCATCTTTTGTCGTATGGCTTATATCGCGTTTTATCCTTATTCAAGTAATGCATGCCGTTGCTGGGAAATCGAAGACCGAGTGGGATGACCACCTAATGCACAACAAAGTATTCAAAGGCTTGGCTTTACTCGTCCCTTTGATGTTCATGGAATATTTTCTATCGATTGTGTTCTTCAATTATCCAGATGTCCTGAACTCTTTAGTGAAGGTCAGTCAGGTGCTAATCATCTTAGCCGTCATGGTTATTGTGAACCGCGTGTTCAATGCAATTCGTGACATCATGCTCGATGTTGAGAGCTTCAAGGATAAACCAATTCAATCCTATGCGCAGATTCTGAAGATTCTTTTTTCTGGGATTTTGATTATCGTGATGTTCTCAGTTCTTACAGGAAAGTCACCTATTTTCTTCTTGACGTCTTTGGGGGCACTTTCGGCGATTCTTCTATTGATTTTCCGTGATACTATTCTCGGATTTGTAGGAAGTATTCAGCTTGCAGCCAACGACATGATTCGGATCGGTGATTGGATCACCATGGAGCGATATGGAGCAGATGGAGATGTCGAAGAGATCAATTTGGCAACTGTAAAAGTCCGAAATTTCGATCGCACCATCACAACGATTCCTACGTATTCATTCATTTCGGATTCATTCATTAACTGGCGTGGAATGGAAGAATCAGATGGACGAAGAATCAAACGTGCGATGAAAATTCAAGTGAGCTCAGTGCGCTTCGCTTCTCCAGAATTGATTCAAGACTTGAAGAAAATTGCTTTACTGGAAGACTTTATTGCTACCCGCCAAACGGAGATTCAGAAATACAACGAGGATCATGGATTTGTGGGTGACAAAGCAATCAACGGACGTCAACAAACCAATTTGGGCTTGTTCCGAAAATACATTCATTATTATCTCGCGAGAAAAAATGAAATCAATAATGAGATGACACTCATGGTTCGACAATTAGAGCCAACTGAATATGGCGTTCCATTGGAGATTTATTGTTTTTCCATGTCCAAGGAATGGGCGATTTATGAGGGAGTTGTAGCAGATATTTTCGATCACTTGTTCGCAGTATTGGAAATGTTTGAATTGGCGGCGTATGAACGTCCTACAGGGAAGGATTTGAAGGAATCAATGAATAAGTAGTATCAAAAATTAAGACATGTCAGAAAGAGAAATCATCCACGATAAAGAAAACCATGAGTACGTTTTGAATCTACCAGATGGACTGAAAGCATCTGTGAGTTATTCACTCTATGACAACCACATGCGTTTAACCTATTCGGAAGTTCCACGCGAACTAAGAGGTCAAGGAATTGGAAAAGAACTCGTTGAAAAAACCTTTGAGAAATTAACCGAAGAAGGGTATGAAGCAGAAGCGGTTTGTGGTTACATCAGAAGAATCGCCATTCGAAGTGAAAAATGGGGTGAGATCATCGATGTCTAGACTATGCAACTTGTAACGTTCGAATATCTTCAGTCAAATAAGCAACATCCGTATTGCTTAATCCAACTTAGATTCCACGAATCACCTGTTTTCGATCAATAATTTACAGCAGTAGCTTTTTTGATCGTCGTTTTAATTGGATCTTTTCAGTCAGATAGGAACTCAAAAATGCTGTTCCAGAACCAATGAGTGCTCCAACCAAAACATCACTTGGATAGTGCACTCCCAGATGCATTCGCGAATAACCTACGGCTCCAGCCCAAAGAAAAGCAGGAACATAAACGTACCATTTTGGATAGGCCAAAGTTAGAGAAGTCGCTGTGGTGAAAGCGACAGAAGTATGTCCCGAAGGAAAGGACGGATCAGTCGGATGCACCAAGTTATCGAGTTCTGGATAGGTGACAAAAGGCCGATCGCGACCAAAACCGTATTTCATTCCGAGCATAATCACAGAACTACCGACCAATGATCCCGTCATCATTAGTGCATTTTGCTTCAACAGACTGTCCTTTTTTATGATTCCGATCGTTGCTAAAGTTGCTGGGATACCAATCGCCACAACGCCAAAAGAATGTGTTGTGAATAGAAATGTTTGATCGAGTTGCGCGTTTCTCTCCAAATTGAAGGTGCGCAGCAATTCAATGTCCGTGTTTTGAGCAGTTGACAGCAAGGGAGCTGTCAATGTCAAAACCAAGAAGAGTATTCGCAACGCTTTCATAGTAGGAGTTTCGAGAGACTAAAATACGTTTATTCTGTCCATTTTTTTTGGCGTTCGAGCGGGCTAACACTGCAATCTCCGACATCCCGATAGCTATCGGGACGTCGGAGGATTTCCGTTATATCCCTAACGCGGCAGTGTTGGTTAATTTTTCACTTTTGGCGCTCCGATTTTTTCAAGTTTCCCTTCCAGTGGAGTAATCGAGTTGCTAATACTTTTCACTTTTACTGATAGTTGCTCATGAAGCGTATTTGCGTTTGCTAGGGACTTCAATTGCGACTTCGTTGGTCCATACGTTGAACTCGAACTACTCGCTCTCCAAAGATAATCGCCAATGGTCGGGTATTCATTTTTCTCACCCACTTCGGAACGCGCTTTACTACCACCAATTTGCTGTGTCAAATTCATGATCTCATCGCGTAAATTGAGCAATTCGGCGTGGAGAGTTTCATCACTTGATGTCGCTCTATCGTACGCTTTTAGCATAACGTCAACGTCATTTTTGGCATCGCTTAAATCGGTTCGCAAGTCGCTAATTTTTGATCTTAATGACCACACCTTTTTGGAATGCGCAATGACTTCATTAGGAGTACTTCCGGCCAATGAACCCTTCATGAATGGCTTCACTTCAAACGAGACTTTATCACCAAGGGAAGCATATTTACCTTCAATTTGCTTGAACAGCTGCGCTGAATAATTGCCTGGCCCCACTTCGTAACCGAGTCGGTCGCGTTTAACGTTGTCCGCTGAAATCGTAAAAGTAGATTCAGTTAAAAGATCCCAACTAATCCGGCTGAAGCCCTTGCTGTTTTTCGCTTTAATTTTGCGAAGGATTTTATTGTCGCTGTCGTAAATGAACAACCAAACATTTGGAGCGATCTCTTTCTTTTCTTCTTCTAATACAGACCATTCTGGAACACCAACTGTTCCTTCAGCCTTCTCAATTTCCGCTTCCTTTTCCTTTCGTTTGGCCTCTTTTGATTTGTATCCATCCTTGAGATAGTAAGTGAACTCAACACCATATGGAGGATTGTCTGCTACAAAGAAGTTGTCTCCCTGAGCCGCTTTTTTACCACCTCCCAAAACTCTTCGTTGGTTGTACCAATTACCAGCTCTTGGAGTGAATAATTGCGCTTCGTTGTCTTTTTGGGACGGATCAAATTCACGCAATGATGAATAGTCGTCTAAAATGTAAATCCCTCGTCCAAAAGTTCCCACAACTAGGTCGTTTTCTCTTTTTTGAATGGCCAAATCTCTCGCTGAGATGTTTGGGAATCCACCTTTCAGTTTTGTCCAGTTTTTCGCACCATCCGATGTAAAGTAAACACCAAACTCCGTTCCGAGGAACATGAGGTCACTTTTCTTATGGTCTTGAACAATGCGCCACAGCAAAGTTCGTTCAGGAAGGTTGTTCGAGATGCTTTGCCATTTCTTTCCTTTGTCTGAACTCATGTAAATGTACGGTTCGTAATCACCGTATTTGTGGTTGTCGAAAACAGCGTAAACCACATTTTCGTCGTATAAATCGGCTTTAATATCATTCACAAAGGCAGTTGGAGGTAATCCGCTGATTTTTGAAAAGTCTACTTTTCTCCAGTTCGCTCCGCCATCTTCAGTCACCTGAATGATTCCATCATCAGTTCCCGCATAGATCAATCCTTCCTTTATTGGCGATTCTGATAAAGAAGTAATCGTGCTGTAGTTCGACATGGCATAGATGTCCCACGCATTGTCCCATTTCTGTTTTTTACCGTAAAACGGTGTCTGAACGCGCTCGATGTTCTTGGTTAAGTCACCTGAAATCGCTTGCCAAGAATCTCCCCTGTCATCCGATTTCCAAACCCGCTGCGAAGCATGATAAATGCGTGTCGGGCTATGCGGACTCACGAGAATAGGAGCGTCCCAGTTAAAACGTTCACTCTTTTCGCCAAGCTCTGGTTGCGGCTGAATGTAAATATTCTCTCCCGTTTGTCGATCGTGACGGTTCAGGTTTCCTTGCTGCCACTGAGCATAGACAATGTTCGGATTTCCAGGTTCTGTGGCGGGTTGGTGGCCGTCGCCTCCTAATACAACAAACCAATCTGAATTTCGAATACCGTGTATATTGTCCGTTCTAGAAGGCGCTGCTTGTGTATTATTGTCCTGCGTTCCACCGTAGACATAATAGAAAGGCTCAGCATCATCAACAGCAATTTTATAGAACTGCGTAATCGGTAAATTGTCGATGAACTTCCAATTTTTCGTTCTGTCGAAGCTCTCGTACAAACCTCCGTCGCACCCGACTAAAATGTAGTTCGGATCATTTGGTTTGAATGCTACCGCATGGTTGTCAACGTGCTTCTCGTTTTCGTTCATTCGCTTGAAAGTCTTCCCTCCATCAAAAGACACTTGCATGTAGTTATCCGCGAAGTAGATTTCATCAAAATTGTGAGGAGAAGCAAACAGTTCTTGGTAATAATGTGGTCCCGTTCCGCCTGAAATGGCATCGCTCATCTTTGTCCATGATCCTCCTTGATTCTCACTTTTGTACAAACCACCAGTTCTTCTGTCTAATTCAATAGCCGCATAAACGACATCAGGTTTTTGAGGAGAAAGTGCGAGTCCAATTTTTCCCATGTTGCTTGATGGCAATCCGTTGCTGAGCTTGCTCCATGTTTCTCCACCATCAGTAGATTTGTGAATCGCCGTTCCAGGTCCTCCGCCCATGTATCCAGCGACTGTTCTGTGACGTTGCCAAGTAGCTGCGTATAGCAAATCAGGATTTCTAGGATCGATCAGCATATCCGTCGCACCTACCCATTCAGCATCACCGAGAGTTCGTTTCCACGTTTTACCACCATCAATTGATTTATAGACTCCTCTCTCACCACCTTTACTCCAAAGTGGACCTTGAGATGCGACCCACAAAATGTTTGAATTGGTCGGGTGAATAATGATCTTCGATAAGTGCTCTGATTTCTTGAGCCCCATGTTTTTCCAAGATTTACCACCGTTGTCACTCCTGTAGATTCCATCTCCGTAGCTCATGTGTCTTCCACCAACATTTTCACCTGTTCCCACCCAAATCACTTCAGGGTTTTGCGGGTCGAGAGAAATACAACCAATGGAAAAACTTTTCTGACCGTCAAACAAGGATTTCCAGGTAGTACCTGAATTTTCCGTTTTCCAGACTCCACCGGAACCAGTTGAAACATACCATACGTTTTCATTGTTGGGATGGATAACGATATCCGATATCCGACCGGACATCAATGCAGGTCCAATACTTCTAAATTTTAAGCCGCCGTAAATTGCGTTGGATTCGGTTTTTTCGTTTTTGTCGGCACTTTTTTTGTCTTGTGCAAAGAGTGTAAAACTTAAACTAATTGAAATAAAAATTAAGCTAGCAATTTTGATCATCTGAATTCGTTTTGCTTCTAAGTTAACCAAAGTTCAGCAGTTGATCGCGTCAGCAATAGAACAAATAAGTGAGCATGCACAGGCAGTTAACGTAAATAGCACAGTTACAGAAACCTTACTAAAAAAAGTAGAGCAAGCGGTTTCAAAAAGAACTATTCCCCATTTAAGTTTGATAATATCGAACCGAGTGCATTGAAATTTGCTGGATATTGATGTCCATCTAAAATCTATCGCTTCTTAAACAGCTTCTTGTAAGTAGAAACGGTGTCGAAGAAGTAAACCACCTTCATGGTGATCGTATTTCGTTGGCCCTGACTCAAGACAGAACCTAGGTTATCGAAATAGGAAGTTTGAATGTTCTGTTCGTCACGTTGCAAGGCATTTTTATAGACGATGTTTAGGAAGCTTCCAGGAGCAAATTGCCACCCGAAGATCAAATCCGTGTTAAAGGCATTGAAATTGAAATCGGAGTTTCCTGTAAACGAATCATCTCGAATGATATATCCTTCTTCATCGAGATCGCCGTAGTAATCGTAGGTTCCGTATGACCAATAATGTCTGATACGAAGGGTGAGGGATAAGTTGTTTTTAAACAAGTACTTCGCCTGAAGTATGTTGGTGAGGGTTCTGACATCGCGAACTCCGTATTTGGGTTCATCGTCAAAATAACCCGCGAAGCCTGCTCCATTCAAGAAAATGGAATAATTTGAAGACGGGCGAAGAGTCAATTTATCATTCACACGGATGATTGGTTCCAGATTTACCTCGAAATAATTGTTTACTATGTAGTCGGTGAAATAGCCTTGTCCATATCCGATTTCGCCATCAAACGCAAGTCTTTTTCGGTAATCAGTAGAGATTCCAATGCCATTGTAGTAGTACTCAGGCGTAATGAACTTTTGGCCGGGTACTCTTGATTCAAACAGGTCTATTCCATCTCCAACTTGTGAACTCATACTGACGAAGAGCGCAACGAAATTTGGGTTGATGAAAAAGAAGCGTCCGTTGTATTTTTTCTTGAGCAATTCGTTCGTTGTGTAGTCTTGTTCCAAGCTAAAGTTGAAGGAGTTGTAGCTACTGTTCAAAATCCAAAACGGATTGTATTTGTTGTATTGCAGGTTGATTGAATGTGTTCGTATATTTCGTGTGAAGTTCACTCCAAGGTCATTGGGGTCAAAATTGGGAGATTTGCTTTCACTGGCAAGCGCATATTTAAAGTTCCCTGAGATTTTTGCCACGTTCAAACTATAGCTCAAACCATCGTTGTTATTTGCTTTGAAAAGATTTTGGAGCAAGTTCGTATCGCGCTGCGAAACCTTAATGTCTCCAGATAGGGAATAGCTGGATTTCTTGGAGACTAAGTTGATCCCAAGTGCTGAAACATTGGCGTCAATAAATTCATTCGTTCTGATTGTGCTCAGGTTAATGAAGTAAATCGAGCTGTTGTTCTTCAAGTTTTGATCCAGAGAAAGTATGTTGTAATTGACCAAGGAATTCGTTTCTACTTCTCGCGTCGTTCCAGTAATGGTGTTTTCAATAATCGCAGAGCTTGATGCCGTAATCGCATTCATGACGCCAATTCCCAATCCTCTTTTATTTCTTCCTGAAACCTTCGCAACATTCACCAGCTTTGAAGTAATCGGATTCTCAACGACCACTTCCGCAGAGTCGAGATTTGCAAATGCCTGTCCATAACCAATCGGAACACCACCAATCCTTCTTGAATAAAAGAGATCACCACGATTAAACAACTCAACTCCTTCCTGAAAGAAGGGACGTTGTTCTTCAAACACAACTTCGAAGGCTCCAAGATTCTTAACGATGTTATCCGATCTCACTTGTGAGAAATCCGGGAGCAAAGTCATATCAAGGGTGAAACTTTCATTTAATCCCAATTTTAAATCAGCACCCGCTCCGTATCCGAAAGTCCGTTCATCTTTTGTGAATTCTGTAAATGCTGATAAGTAGGGAGACAGGGATAGGCGCAGTGGGTCTTTTATGTTGTCCAATCCCGTTAATCGACCCCAGTAATTGATTTCAGTTTCGACGTTTTTGGGCACCAAGGACCATTGCACTTCTGACCTGCTTCTTCGAATTTCTCTATCGAATTGAACACGCCATACTTGTTTATCCGCCTTTGGGAAGCGAATCGCGTAGTAGGGAATTTTGATTTCTGCGATCCATCCATCTTCTACAATGGCCACTTCGCTTTCCCATACAGCGTTGAACGAAGGATCTGAAATTCTCGAATCCGATTGAACCCCTGATGCGGAAACTGAAAACGTAAACGCATCCAATAGTTGATTATAGGTATCAAAAGAGATTGAGAACATATCCGCGTTCAAATCGTCGTCGCGCTCTCCCAGTTGTGTCAAGATGCTGTCAGGATGACTGTCAAAACAATGCCCAAGAACGTAGATGTTGTTGTCATCAAATAAGATTTTGACTTCCGTTTTAAATCGTGGCTGTTTACCCTCAGTTGGGTTGCGTTCTAGAAAGTCTGTAGCGATTTGAGCGCTTGCCCAGCTCCGTTCAAATGATTGACCATCAATGGTGATTTTTTCGTTGGTTCTTGAAGCGGATAACTCCTTAACCTGTCCCCACGATGAATGCGAGATCATGAGAAATAGAAATATCTGGTAAGCTTTGAACAACCTATTAAACCTTTAGATGGGGCATAAAGGTATTACAATTTTCATTGTCATCAATGCAAGGAATAACAAGCTGAATCTCTGGAAATTCTGTCAGAATTCAAAAAGTAAGTATCCAATCACAGAAGTATTCAAGTGGTTAAACATAAGAACGGCTTGAGCATACACCCAAGCCGATCTTGTTTTTATTCAATGTTACAGCCAGTTCTTTATCCCTTTGGCTCAGTCTTATTGAACATGTAGCGCGCAATTTTCCATTCTCCATCTACTTTTTCGAATACGAAAAGCTCTCTGTTTGCTTCTGGAGCTTCGACTCCATTTGCCTGAATTTTGACCGTTCCTTTTGAGCTCGTAACAGCAAATGCCATGTTTCCTTCAATCTCAATTTCTTCAATGAAGAACTCAATGTTCAATTGAATTTGAGAAAAGACGTATTCGTATGACTTTAAGATACCTTCCGAACCTTTACCTGATGGTGCCTCCGTAGGCATGAATACTCCGTCCTTAGTGTAAAGGCTTTGAGCGAGTTGTGCATCTGATGTATTTAATGATTGCTTATACTCAGTGAGCAAATCTTCGATTTTTTGTTTTTCTTCTTTCTGCATGACTCCTGTTTTATTCGTTAAATTTTGATTCGATTCTTCGGTGCTTGTTTCGCCGCATGACGTCATCAATAAAATCGCAACGATGGGCATTAGAATTTTTTTCAGCTCTTTTGGTTTTTGTATACAACAAAGGTCAAGAAATGGAATCATGCCTACCTATAAGGTATAAGGTACATTAAGAAAGAAGCTTAAGATAGATTAAGATGTGACCAATCTTTTGCGAATGGTACTCAGGAATTCGGGCGTTACGCCTAGATAAGAAGCTATTTGAACGTTAGAAATGCGATTGAAAAAATGAGGATAGCGCTCCATAAAATCAACATAGCGTTCTTCTGCAGTTGAACTGATATTCTGCAATATTCTTCGTTGAGCGCTCACCAGAGCGTTTTCGGTCATTACTCTAAAAATCCGATTGAATTTGGGATATTCAACAAATAACTTCAGCTGGTCTTCTTTGGAAACTTGCAGAATAATTGAATTTTCGATGGCTTCAATATAGAGTTTGCTCGGCTGCTCAGTATGAAAGCTACCTATATCGCCAATCCACCAATTCTCGATTGCGAACTGAAGGTTGTGCTCTTTACCATTCGGATCGACCATGTACATCTTGAAGCATCCTTCAACGACAAAGGTGTTATGTTTGCAAACATCACCTTCCTGTAGAATGAGTTGCCTACGTTTTACTCTTCGCTCCTTGAAAACTGTCTCCACAATTGCACTTTCTTCTTTGTTCAATGGTAGAAGTTGGTTGAAGTATTCTATGAGGTTTTTTGTTTCCATTCTGATTTTCAGATGAGATTATAAGTTCTTCCGTTTCACTCAAGTCTAAAGACTCTTTCCATTGTACCGTCAGTATAGACGTAGATCAGCAAAGTGTTCGGTTTGTCCTCTGTTTCTCTGCCGGTTAGATCAACAATCTTGAGGAGTTCCTTCTTACCAAATGAAATTTCGTCTATTCCCCAGACGCAGATGTCGTGACAATAACTCGTGTCTGTGCAACCTAAAGCTTCGACGATTACTGCAACATTCCCGCTATAACTCGATTGATAAAAGTCGGAAGTATCATCAATGAACGGTGAATACATATCGTCGCAGTTTACCCATTGGTAAGAATCAATGGAAAAACTCGATTGCCAAACGCCCCACGCACAATCTAAACCGCCTAAAGAATAATTCTGACTTACATAGTCGCAAGTATCCGTAATTTGAGAATTGGCCGAAAAGTGAACGGCTAAAAAGAGAAGGATTGAGTAAATCGATTTCATAGAGTTAAGTTAGGTTTTATTGTTTTAACAAGTAAATCGCTTGCCTTTTCCTTCTCAATTACTCCTTTAATGAGACTTCTTATAATAAGAAATTCACTAGGCAGAACATGTGCAAAGAACAAAAAACCACTTCGGTAATTAGTCCTGTAATTATCTGTTTATTGGGCTTTCCGTCGACACCAAAACTTATCAATCTCCCGATTGCGACACCACCAAAAAGCATGATTGCCACGATAAATGAAGTAAGTGTTATTTCAGGAAGTACTGCCCCAAGCATAATAATTAATCCTCCAAGCAACATCAATGTGCTCATTCCTCGAACTTCACTTAGCATGTTTACTTCGTTTTCAATTTTAATTCCGGAATTCTTCCAATAATTACCTATCGGGTTAGTGAGTCTTAAGAAACCTGCTAGGGTGAAAAGCATAAGACCTGAAATTGCGAGTACTACGATGTTGAAAATTTCCATTTTTATTTCTTTTATAAGTTTATAGAACAAATGTAAATGGAGGTGGTGACAGCCCTATGTCAGGGGTTATTTTTATTTTGAATGTACTCTTCAAAATACTTTTTCATTGTCATGTTATGCTTCGTGAATGTCTCGTTTTTCGGGGCGAGTTTTTTGATGTAATCAATTCTGAAATTTCTAAAATCATTTCTCAATCGACAATATGCAATGAGCAGAAAGTCCCCATTGATGCTATAGACAGCGAAGGGTTCAATAGTTCGAGTAGTTTGCTTGTTTGAGCCAGAATTGTATTCAATAGTTATTACATTGAAAATGTATAATCGCCGATTGAATTTGCATGAGGTTACTACTCTTCTTCTCTTGATTATTGTTGCCTCCAAAGTAAACTCTGCTGGTGAGTAAATCTGCATTTCCCTTCTGGGAATGCCTTAAAATGGACTTTATTTTTTCGATGGCGCTCGAAACGTTTTCGCTGAGAGATTTGTCTTTGTTTTTGATCAGTAATTGCTCCACTGTAATGAGAGCATTGGCCTCGTCTTCGGTGAACAGAATCGGGGGGAGGTGATAGCCCTCCATTATGGAATAACCTTTTCCTTCTTCTGTTATAATCGGGATTCCTGACTTTTCGAGTGCACGAATATCTCTGTAAATCGTTCGTACGCTAACACCATGTCTTTCTGCAAGGTAAGTCGCAGTAACCAATCTTTTGTATTGTAGCTGTGTAATTATGGCGGTTAATCTTGAAAGTCTTGGCTCTTCTTCCATTTTATTCTTTTACTAGGTGTGGCTGACAGTTTGGCTTGGAAGCGTAAGGTATTTACCACAATGTTTATTTTAAAGGTAAGAATGATTTTTGAACGAAGTTTGAGTTGGCGAGGGAGAATGATAAGAGCGAATGCATCTCGAGAAGACTGAGACCGAACGATAGTTCGAATAGTCGAAGGAGAACCCTTTAGGGTGAGAATCCCGACCGTGAAGCAGCACCGAAGGATAATGAGAGGATTCATTCCTCTTCGCTCCATGATCCCAAAAGGTTATCCTTTGCGAGTACAAGAGAAGGCATCGCCTTTGAAGAGTTCAAGCCGAACCACAAGTTCGAAAGCTTGAAGGCAGCCTCTATTTTCTGCGAAAATGCTATTGACTTTTTCCAAGTATCCAACTTGAAGCGAGCTTCAGTTGACTCCATGAAAAAAGCCAAGCACTACGTGCTCGGCTTTCTGGCGGAGAATGAGGGATTCGAACCCCCGGTACCGTGAAGTACGCTGGTTTTCAAGACCAGTCCATTCGACCACTCTGGCAATTCTCCGCGCCAAAAGTACGCATTTCTTGGTCATGCGCAAGAGTTTTCAATTTTTTTTTTCGATTTTTTCTAAAACGATTTCACATCTCTCTGCTGCTGAAGCTTTAGACGCAAGAAACCCATTTGTCGGGCAGAAATCCAGATACCGTTAATCTCCTCAAAACTACTCCACAATCAATAGCGAGGCACTTTGAGTGTTCCAAATGATGGATTTCGTATCTTTATCAAAACAAACACTGGTACTTTATGAAAAGCCTAAGTACAATCTTCTTAATCCTCCTTATTAGTTTTGCATCGAAAGCACAGGATCGCAAACTGAAAGCCTATGTTGATAACAAGCAGTTTTTTGCTCCTGAAATTGGGAATTACGTCGAGTATCACCTTCAGTTTAGTGGAACTTCGATCAATTATAAAGGAAAAGATGGTGGACTAATTGGCGATCTAGCAGTAAAAATGACTTTTCTTGATTTGGATAGCATCGTCGTTCAACAAGATGCATATCGCCTGGAGACGCCATTCATGAAAGATAGTTTGGTTGAGGACTTTTACGACGTGAAACGTTTTCAATTGGATGCTGGAACCTATGAGTTTCGATTAGAGTTAATGGACCTCAATAGTAAGCACAATCCAATTAAGTTTTCAGAGAAAATTGTGATTTCAGATATGACTGACGCAATTTCTTTATCTGATATTGAAGTGGCTGAATATGCCTCAAAAGGGGATGGAACCTCACCGTTCTTTAAGTCAGGATACGATATCATTCCTCGCATCTTAACTTTTTACCCGCAACAATTGAGTTCGATTCCAGTCTATTTTGAAATCTACAACACGGAGCAATTGCCAGATACGGTTTTTGCGATTCGCCAAACGGTCGTTAATGCTGCGACAGGAGCCGAGATCCCACAGTTGAAACAAACAACGCGTCATTTCGCTAGTCCTGTGGTGCCGGTTTTGCGCAATTTGGATATCTCCATGGTTCCGACTGGGAAGTTTATTCTTACGTATAAATTGTTGAATCGAAATATGTTGGAATTGGCCGAGCAAACCTACGAGTTTGAGCGCAGCAATGATAACACATACGAAATGAATACAGCTGATCTCGTTCTCGATCCATCGTTCCAAAATTCAATTACAGACGACAGCGTTGGTTTTTATCTGGAATCTTTAATTCCGATCTCTAACGCAACGGGAATCAGAAACATTATCGCCGTTGCTAAAGCGAAAAACGCGGACGAGGCACGTAAGCACATTCAATTGTATTGGATGGCGACCGATCCTGAGAACACCTATGAATCTTGGATCAAGTACAAAAATCAAGTGTTGCTCGTTGAACGCGTATATTCGAATAATTTCCAAGAAGGATTCGAGACTGATCGCGGTCGAGTTTACCTGCAATACGGACCACCAACAAACATCATCAAACGAGAAAATTCTACGAATGAGTATCCATTCGAAATTTGGGTGTACAATGAGATCGGTAAGTTCTCGAACAAACGATTTATTTTCTACAACCCTGATTTGGTGAACAACACCTATCGCTTACTTCATTCTGATATGATTGGTGAGTTGAAGAATCCAGGTTGGCAACAAGAATTGGCGAAGCGAAATACCGCTGGCGGAAATGCACAAGATGCGAACGGTGGAGTGCAGGATCAATTTGGTGGAAACGCCAACGAATATTACGAACAATATTGATCGTAGTATAAATTCAATTATCTTCGAGCCGTGTTGAATCGAACGGCAATAGTAATCCTAAATTGGAACGGAAAATCTTTCCTTGAACAGTTTTTACCAAGTGTAATTGCTTACTCAAAAGGTGCTCGAATTATTGTTGCTGATAATGATTCTTCCGATGATTCCATCGTTTTTTTAAGATCCAATTATCCGGATGTTGAGCTGATTCAGAATTCATCGAATGGTGGTTTTGCCAAAGGGTACAACGAAGCACTCAAACAAGTTGATTCTGAATTTTATGTCCTTTTAAATAGTGATATCGAACTCACGGAAAATTGGCTAGAGCCGTTACTCGCGAAGTTTGAAGATGAAACCGTAGCAGGGTGTCAACCCAAAGTGCTATCCTTCAATGAAAAGAAGAATTTTGAGCATGCTGGCGCATCAGGTGGATTTATTGATGTTAATTATTTCCCATTTTGTCGGGGTCGAATTTTGACAAGTGTTGAAGAAGATGCTGGTCAATACGATAACAGTCAGGAGATTTTTTGGTCGACTGGAGCTTGTCTCGCTATACGTTCAGAGCTTTTCCGCAAGGTAGGTGGTTTCGATGAAGATTTCTTTGCTCATATGGAAGAAATTGATCTATGCTGGCGATTAAAACGACTCAACTACCGATTCATGATTGAGCCGAAATCCGTGGTGTATCATGTCGGAGGTGGGACCTTACCATACAATTCGCCTCGCAAGACTTTCTTGAATTTCAGAAACAGTCTATTCATGTTGACCAAGAATCATCAAGGGGTTCTGTTCCCTAAACTCTTCTGGCGCATGGTGATAGATGGCATGGCTGCAATGAGCTTCTTAGCGAAAGGGGAATTCCGACATTTTGGAGCTGTTTTCAAGGCCCACATGTCTTTTTACGGAAAACTTCGAACATTTTTGAAGAAGCGAAAAGCTTTGAAAAAGTCATCCACTACGTTTAATTCAGCGGGAATGTTCAGCGGCAATATTCTGTGGAATTACTACGCCAAGGGAGTGAAGAATTACTCGGATTTGAATAAGCGGTTACTGGATTAGTGGATTCGCTTTGCTCTTGGATTATTGGAACGCCATGCGTTTGGATTGGTCTCTAGTTTGATTTCATGAACTATCCAGCTATCCAGCTATCCAGCTATCGAACTATCCAACTAAGCTATCTTCCCCCAATTCGGTCTAGATCTCAACATTGAATTCAACTTCGTACGAATTCCTTTGTTTTCTGGCTTTTCCAGTATTGGATCTTCAGTCAGTATTTCTTTTGCAGCGTTTCGGGCGAGTTCCACAACATGCCCATCCTTGCTGAGGTTGGCAATTTTCAAGTCCAACAAGCCGCTTTGCTGTGTCCCCAATAAATCACCAGGTCCGCGCAGTTGTAAATCGACTTCTGAAATTTCGAAACCATCGTTCGTGCGGACCATCGTGTTGATACGCTTTTTCGTGTCTTGCGAGATTTTATCTCCAGTCATCAGAATACAAAAGGACTTTTCAGCACCTCGACCAACGCGTCCTCTCAATTGATGCAACTGCGATAAACCAAAGCGCTCGGCACTTTCGATAATCATCACTGAGGCATTAGGAACATTCACACCAACTTCAATTACAGTCGTTGCGACCATAATCTGCGTTTCACCTTTCACAAAGCGATTCATCTCAAATTCTTTGTCCTCAGGTTTCATCTTTCCATGAACGATACTCACGCGATAATCGGGGAGAGGGAAGGCTCTCGAAATGGCTTCGTAACCGTCCATGAGGTTGTTGAAATCCAAACTTTCCGATTCATGAATCAGTGGATAAACGATGTAGACTTGTCGACCTTTGGCGATTTCCTCTTTCATAAATCCAAATACGCGCAACCGGTTGGCTTCCTTCTTGTGGAGCGTCGTAATTGGCTTTCGACCTGGTGGCAATTCGTCGATCACAGAAACGTCTAAATCACCGTAAAAAGTCATTGCAAGCGTACGCGGAATCGGTGTTGCTGTCATGATTAACACGTGAGGTGGAATGGTATTCTTTTTCCACATACGCGCTCGCTGTTTCACGCCAAATCGGTGTTGCTCGTCAATGACCACCAAACCTAAATTCTTGAATTGAACGATATCTTCCAATAAGGCATGCGTTCCAATGAGAATGTCTATTTCTCCGCTCAAGAGTTGTTCGTGAAGAACAGTTCGGTCTTTTTTCTTAGTTGATCCTGTCAGTAAGGCGACTTTGACGTTCAAGCCTTCTAAGAAATCTGAAACTGATTCGAAATGTTGAATAGCGAGAATTTCGGTCGGTGCCATTAGCGCGGCTTGAAATTTATTGTCAATTCCGAGCAGCATCGAAAGTAAAGCGACGAGTGTTTTTCCAGATCCTACATCTCCCTGCAAAAGCCGATTCATGTGGTGTCCAGTATTCATGTCTCTGCGAATTTCCTTCAGTACACGTTTTTGTGCTCCTGTCAAATCAAAGGGAAGAACATCGTTGTAGAATGAATGAAAATGGTCGGCGACTTTTGTAAAAACGAATCCTTTTGATTTCTGAATGGCAATCTTCTTCCGCATCAGCAATTCCATCTGAAGAAAGAACAATTCTTCGAATTTTAGTCTGTACCGCGCGGCTTGTACCTGCTGTTCAGTTTTAGGAATGTGAACGCCTCGAACGGCTAAATCTCGATCCACAAGTCGGTGTTGAGTTCGGAAATTATCTGGCAAGATGTCATCAAACTTGATGGAGTTTTCGTCTAGAAGGTTTCGAACAATTTTCTCAATTCCTTTCGTGTTTAAACTCATTGAGCTGAGTCTTTCCGTGCTCGAGTATACAGGCTGAAATCCTACTTCTTGTTTGTTGATTGACGATATTTCGGGGTGTGGAATGTTCCACTTGTTTCCAAATAGTTTCGGTTTACCATACACCTGAATTTCCTTGTTGAGTTCCAATGTTTTCTTCATCCACGAAGCACCTTTGAACCACACGAGGTCAATCATTCCAGTATCGTCCTCAAATTTGGCCGTGAGGCGTTTGTTTCGGCCAGTTCCTGAATCTACAAATTGGGTAATTCGACCTCTCAATTGAGCAAATCCCTCAAGGTCAACAAGGTCACGAATTTTGTGATGTTCCGAACGATCTACGTAGCGGAAAGGGTAATATTCGATTAAATCTTGGAACGTGTAAATCTTGAGCTCCTTCTTGAGAACTTCTGCCCGTTGAGGGCCAACTCCCTTTAAATATTCGATCGGAGTGATCAAGAAATTGTTCATGGTATAAAGATAAAAAATCCCCCGTCGAAATCCCGATAGCTATCAGGATTCGAACGGGGGATCAACTATTTTTAGTCAGCTCTTACTCCGCTTCTTCTTCTGGAGCAGGGTGACGTTCATCGAATGATTTTTTACCTTTTTCTAGGAATTTCACGTATCCTTCTACACTCGAATCGTATCCACGTGGTGCAGAGAGATCGTTTCCTTCTAAATCCTGAACGATGTACAACGGCTGCGATAATTGCTCATATTTCTCAATTTGATACGCCGACCATTTATTACCGATGTTCTTAATTTTTCCTTTTAGTGCATCTGAGTAAACTTGTTCGCTCTTCGGTACTTCAGTTCTGTCATCACAGTAAAGTGAGATAATCACAAAGTCGTTCTGAAGAATAGGACGAACCATATCATCCATCCAAATGGTAGATTCAGTTTTACGACAGTTCGCACAAGAGTGACCCGTGAAGTCAATGAGGACTGGTTTGTGCACCAAGTTGGCGTATTCACGTCCTTTTTCCAATTCGTGGAACACGAGGATTGATCCATCGGCAACCTCATGCATGTCACTTCTGTACTCTGCAAAGACAGCAGCATCTTCAGCATCAACGGGCACTTCGGATTCTCCTTTTACGAATCTGAATTTGTCTTCAGAGTGCGTTCTTGGAGGTGCAATTCCGTCAATTGCCATTAGCGGTGCTCCCCACATTCCTGGAAGAAGATAGATTGCGAAAACCAATGCTGACAATGCAAACATGAATCGTGTTACACTTAATTTTTCAACTGGAGAATCATGCGAGAATCGAATTTTTCCGAGGAGATAGATTCCCATGATTGCGAATACACAGAACCAGATCGCGACGAATATTTCACGCGTTAAGAAGTCCCAGTGGTATGCCAAATCAACCATACTCAAGAATTTGAGTGCTAAGGCGATTTCCAATAGTCCCAAAACGACTTTTACTGCGTTCAACCAACCACCAGATTGTGGAAGTGAGCTCATCATACTTGGGAAGATGGCGAAAAGCATAAATGGTAATGCAAGTGCGATCGAGAATCCTAGCATTATAGCAATTGGCGCTCCCATTGATCCTGAACTCACGGCTTGTACAAGTGATGCACCGATTAGTGGTCCAGTACATGAGAAGGAAACCAAAACAAGGGTAAAGGCCATGAAAAAGATTCCAATCAATCCTCCTTTATCTGATTTCGCATCTACTTTGTTCACCCATTTGCTCGGCATTCGAATTTCGAAGGCTCCAAGGAATGAAAATGCAAATACCATGAATATGAGGAAGAAGGTGAGGTTCAATCCTGCACTTGTTGATATTTCATATACGGTGTTCGGGCTTCCTGATATCAGTGTGATTAACAATCCAACCAGAACATAAACTACGATAATTGATAGACCGTAGAACAAAGCGTTCATGATTCCTTTTGCACGCGTCCCTGATTGCTTCGTAAAGAAAGAAACTGTCATTGGGATCATTGGGAATACACATGGAGTGAAGATCGCGAAGAATCCCCAAATCATTCCTTCAAGGAAAAGGCTGAGCAGGCTTCGTGTTTCTTTTTCACCTCCATCCTCAGGATCAACAACGGTAGTTCCATTATTCTTTGGAGCTTCCTTGACTTCTTGTTCTGTCCATTCTGGAAGATCAACTTTGTGTTTCTCCGAAAGTGAAGTAAGAGAAGCTTTGATGCTTCCGTCTTCCTTGAACTCTTTTTGGTATTTATCTTCAATCAACCCAAGAGCATCCTGAAAGTCTTTTTCTGTTTCAACAGACGTCAACATTTCTTTGACCTCTTTGGTCATCAATTTCTGGTCCTGACTTCCAAAAGCTGAAAGAGTCGTCGCTAATACTAGCGATAAAGCGAAAAGTAGCTTATTAATTCTCATAAGATCCTCCTAATTCTAGGTAATTTTTGTAAAACTTTGCACTGTTGCCTTCCGGTACCTTCACCCATTCGTTGAGGTACATAACAAACTCATTTCCATCTTTATCTTTTGCGAAATCGCCATCGATGGTCATTTTTTCTTCTTCTTCCTGAGCTTCGTCGTCCTTTTTTGGGTCGTAGCCTGAAACCTTTAATGTGACATCCTTTTCAGGTGGGAACATACATCCGTTTTCATCACATATTTGATAAACCATTGCAAAACCAACATCGAAGGGTTTGTCAGTAAGAATTTCAATTTTCTGTTTGAAACTTGCCGTTCCTTCGAAATACAATTGTTCTCCAAGATCATCGACATGAACATGTGCCTTTTGACCATCTTTCAATTTTCCAATAAGTTTAAAATTGGATGATTCCTCTGTTTTCATCTCAGTCGCGTAACCAGTGAAATCCGCTTTCATTGGGTCGTGATTCACAGAGAAAATATGCCATCCTGGAATCAATTTAGCAGTTCCTACGATGTACGCCGTTTTGTCGTCAATTTTCTGAATCTTGTACGTCCATGAAACTTTATCATTCCAAGTCCCTTGAGCGGAAGCTTTTTGAGGAATGATGAATGCAAATGCAGCAAAAAGTGCAAGTATGAGAAATCTACTTTTCATTTTTATTAATCATTAAATTAAAATCGATATCAACAGGAGGGAGGCACATTTCTTCTGTGCAAATCATGTAAGTGATCGTTCCGCGAACTTCTCCAGATGTTTTTAGTTTGAGTTTTTGAGTGAATTTAACCGAATCTTTGAAAAAGGAAAGTTCTCCTTCAAAATTCTTATCGTACTCAGTGATTGGCGTTGGTTCTACCGTTTTCCCAACTAATTTGAACTGATCTTTGTTCTCTTCAAATTGGATAGCAGTGGCTACCGGTCCAAGGTTCTCGTCGATATATTGACTGTATAAATGCCAACCTTCTTCAATTTCAGCTGTGATCGTAATTGTTTCCGAATCTGAATCGTAACTGTACGTCCATGCCACTTCCTCTTGTCCAAAAGAAGAAAATGAGAACAGTAAACAAAGAAGGAAAAATATACTTTTTGGCATCAATTAGAATTGTTCCCCAAACTTACACAAACCAATGACAATATCGACATGGCAATTCAAAATATCCTTGTAATCCCAAAATTTAATTTTAGGTAAGATTGTACTTTTACGCTACGTTGTAAGTGATTTAAGATTTGATTTCCACAATTCTACTGATGGGTAACCAAACGCCACCTTTCAAACAGATATACTTTGCTCCGAAAGCCCAAATTGTTGTGTCAACTCGTTTTAACCCGAGGTCATCATTGAAATAGATCGATACTTTGGTGTGATATGCATTTCCCAATCGGGTGGCATTGCTAATTTGACCCATCAAATTTGGATGTTGTTTGACTTCACTACTTTTCTCAAAAGTCAAAGTCGAAATTAGCTCCTTTTCAATCAATTCTGGTTTCAAAGATGTTTGCATAGTTCCAAAGTTTAGAACAATAATGTACGAATAAATTGGATTGAATTCCAGAAAATGGTGAAAAATAGTTTTCGGAACTAGGCTCGTGAAGAGTCTTTTAGTGGTGAAAAGGTAATTCGAGCTTGTGCGCTTACGGACTGATCCGAGTGCATTCCAGCTCGGTGCATGAAGTATCCGGTAATAGCAATCATTGCTGCATTATCCGTGCAATATTCGAACTTGGGAATGTATACATTCCAATTGCGTTTTTCCCCTTCTTCCTGCAATCTACTTCGGATTTCGCTGTTCGCAGAAACTCCTCCTGCAATGGCGATCTCGGAAATCTTAAGCTCTTTTGCTGCCTGAATGACTTTTTTGAAGAGGATGTTCGTTATCGATCGTTGAACCGAGGCGCACAAGTCATCGCGGTTTTCTTCAATGAAATTCGGATTCAGTTTTTCCTGCTTTTGCAAGAAGTATAAAATGGAAGTTTTCAAACCACTGAAGCTGTAATTGTAGCCATCCATGTTGGGCTTCGCGAATTCAAATGCGTCTGGATTCCCGTTTTTTGCGTGCTTATCTATGAGTGGTCCACCTGGATAAGGAAAACCGAGTAGCTTCGCTGTTTTGTCGAATGCTTCGCCCGCCGCGTCGTCAATTGTTGATCCAATAATTTCCATATAGAGGTGATCTCGAACCAAAACAATCTGCGTATGCCCACCAGAAACAGTCAAACATAAAAATGGAAAAGACGGTTTTGCTTTGCCTTCATCATCAATGAAATGAGCGAGAACGTGGCCGTACATGTGATTTACATCAATCAAAGGAATATTTAGCGCCAGTGCCATTGATTTTGCGAAGGATGTTCCAACAACGAGTGATCCCAATAAACCGGGGCCTTTTGTGAATGCAATCGCATCAATATCTTCAATGGAAATTTTCGCTTTCTTAATCGCGTCGTCGACAACAGGTACAATATTTTGCAAATGAGCACGGCTTGCAAGCTCTGGAACAACACCTCCATATGATTCGTGAACCTTCTGTCCTGCAATAAGATTGCTCAAAATGGCGTTGTTTTTGAGTATGGATGCTGAAGTGTCATCACAGGAGGACTCAATACCCAATATTATGGTCTCTTTTTGGCTCACAATCCGTATTATTGCAACTGGATGTCAAAGCTACTGAAAATATTAGGAAGATCTGTTGGAATCATCTTGGAATGGTTGCTTGTTTTCGTGATTGTATTTGCCTTTTTAATCCGTACTTCACCTGTTCAAACGTTCCTTGCTCAGAAGGCTACAAATTACCTTTCCAAAGAGCTGAATGCGGAGGTGAAAATCGATAAAGTTGATATCGTATTTTTTGATCAAGTGGCATTGGATGGTTTCATCGTCTACGATCAACAAAAAGACACCCTTTTAGCAGCGAAAACAGTTTTCGCTACATTGGACGATTATGATCTGTCAACCCTAAATTTTAAAGTTGGGAAAGTTCGATTGGATGAGGCCTACGGGCACTTGCAAAGGGACGAAGACGGCGTGAGCAATCTCCAGTTCATTGTGGATTACTTCAAATCGGACAAACCACCATCAGGAAAGAAGCTCCAATTGTCAGTTCATACGGTTGATTTGACGAATTCACGTTTTCGATATGATGACGATCGGAAAGAACCCAAAGATTTCGGGATGGACTTCGCTCATTTGGATGTGTCGAAAGTGAATGGAAGTTTCAACGGTATTTCATTAATTGGATCGGACATCAAAGCGAACATTGCGAACCTCACGGCGAAGGAGAAATCTGGTTTGGATTTGAAAAGTCTGTCCACGGCAGCGAGGGTTGGTGAAAACGGAATTTATTTGTCTGAGGTTGATTTAGATTTGAACGAGTCAAAAATAAATGCTCCAAAATTCAATTTGATTTATTCTGGATACAAGGGTTTTTCTCACTTCGTTGATAGTGTGCAGTTTGATGGTGAGCTGGCCTCGAGCACTGTTTCGATGAAAGATGTCTCGTTTTTCGCTCATGATTTGGAAGGGATGACCGAAATGGTTCGCATCAAAGGAGAAGTTCGAGATGTTGTCAATAAGTTGAAGATTCGAAATTTGGACCTCAGGGTAAGGGATAAAACGCACCTGATTGCCAAGCGCATCAACCTTCCGGATTTTAGAGATTTGGATAGAGTTATGTTGGATGAAAACCTGCAATACGCTTACATCGACCTGAATGAAATCCAGAAAATTCGACTACCGAATTCATCGAGTGATCCTTACCTCAAGCTGGACAAGTACACCAATCGACTGGGGTATTTCGAAGCGGATGATATTAAAATTGCTGGCTTGAACGAAGAGTTTGTGATTTCATCTGATTTGGTTCAAACAAGATTGGGCTCCGCTCGATTGGACAATGGAATTAAGTTTGAACAGAAGGATAACTCGCTCGCATTCATGTCATCTGAGAATAGCGCATATGATTTCAAAGTGGAGGAGTTTGATCTAGGAACTTTTCTCGAAATCAAAGATTTAGGTTTAGTTGATGGGATTTTCAAAGTCAAGGGAGAAGCTTTTTCGACATCAAACATTCATTTCAACTCCATCACAGGAACCGTTAATCGCTTTGATTATTTGCAATATCCTTATTTTGGAATTGAGATTGCTCGAGGAGAATTCAAAAACAATCGTTTCGAAGGGGATATTGATGTGATCGATGATAATCTTATGCTCAATTATGTTGGGGCAATTGATTTCAAAGGAGAACAGACCTTCAATTTTACAGCAAATATCGGCGAGGCCTTTCTTGATAGATTGAACATCACAACTGAAAAAGCCGAATTATTGTCAACATTTGAAGTGGAGCTAATTGGAACGGACCCGGAACATTTAAGAGGAGAAATTCTGGTTGAAGGATTCCATTATTGCGAAGAAGGTCGCGATTTGCACATCCCAGAGCTGAAAATTGAGGTGGAGAGAGGTGTTGCTCAACTTGATAGTTTGGATCGATTCACCTTAACGAGTAATGTCGCCAATGCATCAATTGTTGGGAAAGTGAATTTTGATCACCTCGTTGGAAATTTGGATTATCAATTGAGTCGAATTGTGCCTTCATTATTCGGACGTGACGTATTGAGAGATCGAACTCATACGGAAGATCACTTCGATTACAGCGTAGAAGCAAGCGACCCAGAAGATTTCCTCTCGATTTTCGCACCTGACTTAAGAATTTCGAAGAATACAAAGGTGAAAGGCCATTATTATGGTGAGTCTTCCAACTTTACAATGAACCTGAATTCGAAGCACATCACTTACAAAAACTATCAATTTAGAGATGTCAAAATTGACCAGTTATTAGACTCAAACAGTGTCATGACGACCTGCGATATAGATCGATTTATATATAACGATAGCGTCACATTCAACGATGTCTACTTTAAAACCTCTGGAGGAAATGATCAACTTGTTTCCGATCTTTCTTGGGACGATGGCACACCTTATGCTTCTCACATCAGGTGGGAAACAGGCGTGAGAGATAAAGATCATTACAAATTTGTGTTGGATCCATCTTTCTTCAGTGTAAACGATCAGCGCTGGGAAATTGCCGAGGAAGCAACGATTAAGATCAATGCTGATACCATTAGCGTGGATCAACTCAAGATTCAAAATGGCGAGCAATACTTGGAGTTGGCGGGCCAGATTTCCGATCAGAGCAAAGACCGACTTGAATACAGTTTAAAGAGCATTGATTTGAGTCAACTCGATCCGTTCATTGGAGAAGGAGTGAATGTAAACGGCTTATTGAATTCATGGGGATACGTATCCAATCCCTTCAATAATTTAGATTTCAATGGTGATGCGTACATCACGAAATTTGATGTAAACACGAATGAAATTGGGGATGTGTATGTGCACGCTGGTTGGGAACCAGATTCAAAAAGCGTCGTCATGAATGGCGATTTGATGTACAAAATGATTCAGACCTTCGATTTCAAAGGGAATTATTACACGGAAGGTAAAGCAAATGCAAAAGGGCAACTTAACTTCCTTGATTTTAGTCTCGTCTTCGACAAAACAGATATTTCCTTTTCGAATTCCTTCATGGATCCAGATGTTGTAGACGAAATTGAAGGGACATTGAATGGTAATTTGAAAATCTTAGGAACGCTTGATCAACCTCAATTACGAGGTACTGTTAACCTTGATGATGCGAAAGCGAATGTGAAGTTGTTGGGAGCTCGATTTGGATTAGACGGCCCTATTTCTGTTGATAAATACGGGTTCTATTGTGACGCGATTCCAATTTTTGATGAAGAAGGAAATGCTGGTTCTGTCAATGGATCTGTTTATCATGAGAATTTCACGAACTTCAACTTCGACGTGTCCGTTGACATGGAGCAAGAAGGAATCGCAAGAGACCCGAAGAAACCATGGGTTCGAGAACCATTGGATCGTTTCCTTGTGATGAATTCGCAATATTCACCTGAGTCCTTGTACTACGGTAAGGCGTATGCGACCGGTTATGCGGATATTTCTGGTTATGCTGATAACTTATCCATTGTGGTTGATATCAAAACGGAAAAGGGAACGGACATTAAATTCCCAATGTACGGAGCTGGAGAAATAGAGGAAGAGTACGATTTCATCAAGTTCATGCAAGATTCGAGTGCGCTAAGCGTCAAGGAGGATAGAAAGATTGACTTTACTGGCGTAGATTTAGATTTGCACTTTGATGTAACTGACGACGCGGATTTACAGATTATTTTCAATGAAGAGTTGGGTGATATCATCTCTGCGAAGGGTTATGGAAACATGGCAATTCGATTGGATAATCTGGGAGATATCCGAATGGATGGAACGTACACAATAAGCGAGGGAGTTTACGACTTCACTATGGGAGTGATCAAGCAGCCTTTCTTTATTGAAGAAGGAGGGAACATCACTTGGACCGGGAATCCTTACAACGCGCAGTTGAACTTAAAAACCTATAAACTGGTGAGTGCGAACATTGCTGCTTTAAGTGCCAATCAGTTTAGTGGTGGAACCAATGCCCATCAAGATATTCGTTGTTACTTAATTCTGACGGAAACATTACTCAAGCCAGCTATTTCCTTTGATGTTGCGGCTCCAAGCGCAAGCAGTGCGGGGAAAGAACTTATTGAGCGCGTACGTCAAGATGAGGACGAACTAAACCGACAGTTCTTCTCCTTGATGCTGGCGAATACCTTCCAGCCGTTGGGTGGAGATCAAGGTAACGCGGGTAGTGGAGGTGCTGCTGTTGATTTATTGGAGAACCAGATCAACGGACTTCTTTCAAAGGTATCCAGTGATTACAAGCTGAATTTCAACATTGATAACGATAATCTCACCCAGGATAACACCGTCGAACTTGGATTGAAAAAAGGGTTCTTGGACGACCGATTGATCCTTTCTGGAAGCTTTGGAGTGGAAACGGAGGCAGATGATCACAGTTCAATTATTGGAGATGTGAACCTGGAATACAGTCTGAATGAAAGTGGTACATTCCGCGTGAATATTTTCAACGAATCGAACGATAAAACAATTATTCAAGATCAGCAGAAAGGTAACTTTACACAAGGTGCAGGTTTGCATTATCAGGAGGATTTCAACGGAGCAGACGATTTCAATGCATTCCAAGCCTTCCTCGATATTTTCAGAAAGAAAGAGAACAAACGAAACAAGAATAAACGTAAGAAACGACAAGTTCCAGTTCCACCGAAGGAAGGAGAAATTGATCCGAATGGTGATGATTGATTCTTCATTTGTGGTTGAAAAACCCATCGAATTTGATAACTTCGTCGCTCTCAATAATTGATGCATATGAAAAAAGTTTTGATTGCCAACCGTGGTGAAATTGCTCGAAGAGTGATTCGTACTTTGAAGATAATGGGAATTGAAAGTGTAGCAATTTATTCTGATGCAGATGAATTTGCTCCGCACGTGTTTGAGGCTGATGAGGCCGTTCATGTTGGAGCTGGACCGTCTGCGGAAAGCTATTTGCGACAAGATTTAATTTTGGATTTCTGCAAGAAATTAGGAGTGGATGGAATTCACCCTGGATATGGTTTCTTATCGGAAAATGCCGTTTTTGCTCGCAAAGTGAGCGAAGCTGGAATTACCTTTATCGGTCCTTCGCCTGAGGCAATGGATTTAATGGGAGACAAATTAACTGCGAAGCAAGCCGTTAAGGAGTACAATGTTCCATTGGTTCCGGGAATTGATCGAGCGGTGACAAGTGTTGAAGAGGCAAAAGAAATCGCTGAGCAGATTGGATACCCGGTTTTGATTAAAGCTTCTGCCGGTGGCGGAGGAAAGGGAATGCGACTTGTTGAGGACGGTGAAAACTTTGAAGAAAACATGCGTTCTGCGCAAAATGAGGCGCGTTCTTCATTTGGAAATGATGCCGTGTTCGTTGAGAAATTCGTGACAAAGCCGAGACACATTGAAATTCAAGTGTTCTCCGATCGTCATGGAAATGATGTCTATTTATTTGAAAGAGAATGCTCGATTCAACGTCGCCACCAAAAAGTGGTAGAGGAAGCACCTTCTGCTTTGTTGACTCCCGAGTTGAGAAAACGAATGGGTGAGGCTGCAGTGAATGTTTGTAAAGCATGTAACTACGAAGGAGCGGGAACAGTTGAATTTTTGGTTGATGCAAACATGGACTTTTTCTTCTTGGAAATGAATACGCGTTTGCAGGTTGAGCATCCAGTTACAGAGGAAATCACAGGGACGGATTTAGTCGAATGGCAAGTGCGCGTGGCTAGAGGAGAGGAGCTTCCTTTGAAGCAAGACGAATTGAAAATTAACGGTCACGCGATGGAAGTGCGTGTGTACGCCGAAGATACTTTGAACGGATTTACTCCGGATATTGGAACTTTAAACCGTTACCGAATTCCGACTGGAAATGGGGTTCGTGTGGATGATGCTTTTGCTGAAGGTATGGATATTCCAATTTACTACGATCCAATGATTGCTAAGTTGGTGACGTGGGGCGAAGATCGTCAAGCGGCCATCAATAAGTGCATTCAAGCGATTGATGATTACCAAATTTCAGGGGTAAAGACCACACTTGATTTTGGGAAATACGTTCTTAAACACCCAGCGTTTGTTTCTGGAGATTTCGATACGAACTTTGTCAAGCATTATTTCTCTGATCCTACAATTATGCACGAAGCGATGCAGGAAGAGAAATTGGCACTTGTGAATTCAATGGAGGCCATTTGGAATGGTATTACGGAGAAGAAGAACGCTGAATTTTCTTCACGTAAGAAGTAGTTTTAGTTTGGATTTGGGACTTCGACTCCGCTCAGTCCCCGAGTATTTGATGGAAGAGCAAGAGGGCTGAGGCTCTCGAAGCCCGTTATATAATAACACGTGATGCGATCATTATTCTTTTTCTATTGCACTTCGTTCGCAATTTCAACTTCATTTGCCCAAGAAATCAACAATTATTCAACCCTGTTTGATGTTCGCGATAGCTCCTACACTCGAATTTCCTACGACAATGATTTATTCGTCGGAACAGATCGCTTTTACACTCAAGGAATTGGAATTGATGTCTTTTCTTACAATCTGAGAAGGAATCCACTGAATAAACTGTTGTTTCGATTGAGAAACTCGGATCGAGATCGCTTCGGGATCGAATTCAGAACGCACGGTTGTACGCCAACAACGATTTTATCTGATAGTGTTTTGGTTGGAGATCGACCATTCGCGGGCGTTTTTTCCGTTGGAATTGTGCGCAGCAGTCATCAAGTGGAAAGGCGATTGCGGTTAGTTTCGAAATTTGAATTGGGAATGATTGGTCCAGCAGCACTTGGGGAGGAAATCCAAACAGGAATACATAGACTAACGGGCGACGATTTACCGCTTGGTTGGCAGCATCAGATCAAGAATTCGCCTATTATCAACTATTCCACTCGTTTGGAATTGGGTACTGGACTCTTCGTGCCGCGCTATTTTTATTCTTCGGTGTTTGGTCAGGCAAAGATTGGAACGTTTCAGACGAACCTCTCGGCAGGAGTTGAATTCAGCGTCGGACCAAAAAACACCAGTTATTCTGAAAGAAAGCATCGTTACGAATTATATGCGTATAGTCGATCTGAAGCAACCTTAGTCGGCTACGACGCAAGTCTTATGGGAGGAATTGTCAATCGATACGGGTACTATTTACCTTATTCCGAGATTAATCCTTTTGTTTTTCGACAGCACGTTGGAGTTGTGTTTGGCGCCCCGCACTTTTCACTTGCTTTCAATTTGGCTTTCACGTCACGAGAAATCAAAGCTGGCATTCCCCACAGTTGGGGGGGGGTCCAGTTGACGTTTTATTGAGATCGGGGTTCGGCTCCGCTCACCCCTCGGTGTTAACCTGAATAGTATTATATGGAAGTGTGAGTCTGAGTTCCAGTGTGAGAGAAGAGGGGCAAGTACGCCCCAAGTGGAAGACGGTAGCTGCAAGCAAATCGCACGTTGCAGGGAAGTGCTTGCCCTGATCCCGATTGCTGTCGGGAAAGGCAAGGAACTGAGTTCGCATGAGCGATGCGTAGCACTAAAGACTGAAGCTGGTTCGAAAGTAATTGTTGGCGCTAAAAACAATACAAAATGTGCTGCCTTTTTCATCGGGAAACAGAAGAAACGGAAGATCAGACACCGCCTTGACAGAAGTGAAGCTAATCATTTCAAAGATTGTTCAAAATTACTTCCATTCGCGTTCTCCTATCTAAAGAATTCCTCTTATTTTTACGGCTCAAAACGTAGAATAGATGAACTTACACGAATATCAAGGAAAATCGATTTTAAAGAGCTTTGGCGTTGCAATCCAAGAAGGGAAAGTAGTAGACAAAGTGGAAGATGCAGTTGCAGCTTGTAAAGAATTAACGGAAGAAACTGGTACTGAGTGGTACGTAGTGAAAGCGCAGATTCATGCTGGAGGTCGTGGAAAAGGTACTGTTACTGAAACAGGATCGCACGGTGTTGTATTGGCGAAAGGAATTGATAAAGTTGAAGATACCGTAAGCGGAATTTTGGGAGGACACTTGGTGACGGCTCAAACAAGCGCAACGGGTAAAAAAGTAAACAAGGTCTTGATTGCTCAAGATGTTTATTACCCGGGAGATTCTGAGCCAGAAGAGTACTACATGTCGGTTTTGTTGGACAGAGAGTCTGGACGTAACACAATCATGTATTCTACAGAAGGTGGAATGGACATTGAGACTGTTGCTCACGACACACCACACTTGATTTTCAAGGAAGAAATCGATCCACGTGTTGGAATTCAAGGATTCCAATTGCGTAAAATCGCGTTCAACTTAGGATTGTCAGGACAGGCGTTCAAGCAAATGACAAAATTCGTAGCGAAGTTGTACTCAGCTTACGAAGGATGTGATGCAGCAATGTTCGAAATCAACCCAGTATTGAAAACATCAGATGACAAAATCATCGCAGTGGATTCAAAAGTAACATTGGATGGAAACGGATTGTTCCGTCACCCAGATTACGCAGCAATGCGCGATAAGACTGAGGAGGATCCGACGGAAGTTGAAGCTGATGAGGCTGGATTGAACTTCGTGAAGCTTGACGGAAACGTTGGGTGTATGGTAAACGGAGCAGGTTTGGCAATGGCGACTATGGATATCATTAAATTGTCTGGAGGTAGCCCTGCTAACTTCTTGGACGTTGGTGGTACTGCAGATGCTGAGCGTGTTGAAAAAGCTTTCGGAATCATTTTGAAAGATCCAAACGTAAAAGCAATTTTGATTAACATCTTTGGAGGAATCGTTCGTTGTGATCGTGTTGCTCAAGGGGTTGTTGATGCGTACAAAGCATTCGGTAAATTCCCAGTTCCATTGATCGTTCGTCTTCAAGGAACAAACGCTGTTGAAGCGAAGCAATTGATCGATGATTCAGGATTGGATGTGATTTCAGTTGTGTTACTTCAAGAAGCTGCTGATAAAGTAAGTGAAGTTTTGGCTTAGGCTCGAAACTAGTAGATATTGAAAAGCCGTTCCAATTATTGGAACGGCTTTTTTTGTGTCTTTACTTTCAAAACTCAACGCTTAAATATTCTGGATTGCGTTCCATTAACCTGTATCAGGTACATTCCGGTACTTAAATTTGAGAGGTCCAGCTGGATTTGATGTTTCGAAACTTGAATGAAGCTAATCTTCCCAATCATACTTTGCCCAAGTTCGTTGGTAACGATGATTTCAGAACTTAAATTATGTGTTGCTCCTTCAATGTAGAGCACGTCTTTTGCAGGATTTGGATAAATGAGCACTTCGGACGTAGATTGTAAATGGACCGATCGTGTAGGGGAGTATTTATACGCACCATTGAAATCTACTTGACGAATGCGGTAATAATTAATGCCTGCATCCCATCCCGGGGAAATATCCAAAGATTGGTAGTGCTGCTCCTCTAGTGAGTTTCCTGCTCCATCCACGATATCTATAATTTCCCAGTCTAGATCATTTTCGCTTCTCAGTACTTCGAAGTAATCATTGTTGATTTCAGAAATGGTATTCCAAGTCAATTGAACTTGTCGTTCCTGCGTTAATTGAGCGCTCAAAGTACCAAACGCGACTGGTAAGAGAAGGCAGAGGTTACCAGCCAATTGCTCCTCGGTGAGGACATAAAAACTGGATGGATTGTTTTGATTGGTATACTCGGTTCCAATCCAATCAGAAGTGAGCACGGCTGATGAAAATCGAATTTCATCATATATTCCGTCGTAGTATCTATTGTTACGATTTCCGTTGAAGGTCGTGGCTTCTGATCCGTCTCCAATGAAACCAAATCGATTGGCACCTGTTCCCAGCGATACTCCATTATGTGCATTGTTTACCGTTAAAGCTAGATTACCATCGATGTACAGCAACTTGTTGGTTCCATTGTATACACCTACGACGTAGTGCCAATTACCATCATTCAAATCACCTGCTGTTCCAGCATACGAATCGTTTATCCCTCCCGCTCGTGTGGCAAAGCCTAACCTTCCATCACCATGAATGAACATGTTGAAATACTCCGATCTGTCGAAATCAAGAATAGACCAGTTGGAAGACGAGTTACCGTTAGAAAAGGTGGTGTTGATCCAGGCGCTGACCGCGATTTGAGGAATTTCCCCTTGATTGGTGTAAAACTTATTGGCCAAGGCAAAATAGTCGTTGTTTCCATCAAAATCAATCGCATTGCCCAATTTACCTGCTACTAAATCCGTTGAGGTCATTCCTCCAAAGGAAGCACCATTCACGCCATTTCCAGAGTAATCGATTAGCGCTGAATTACTGGGATCATTGTTCATATGCCAGACGCCTTCATAGTTTCCGTTCCATGTTGAACTAGATGAAGGATCCGTTGAAATCGAAGCGTTCCCGTAATACAGAAATACCCGCGTGCTCAAAGAGGCGCTCAAAACCGGAATACGAATCCATGCAATTAGACTTCCGGATGCGGGATCATAGCTTTCGATTTGAAAGAACAGCGGCGTGACGCAATCGGGTAAAGTAAACAACATATCGAACCCTTGCGAATTCTGAATGTTTCCACCATTGCTTATCGTTCTTAAATCAGGATCAGTGAGCTGTAGGTAAAATGGAAAATCAGTCAAATCGTTATTTCCAGAAACCAGATTGGGCGATATTTCAATCTGTTTTCCAAAACCATAACCTTGAGGTTGGGCATGCGAAATGGAGGCACAAAGTGACGCAAAGAGGAGAAGAATAGAATGGTAATTCATGCTGAAGTAGTTTATTAGTAGAATAATGCAAGTAGATTTAATGAAGTTAATCACTTTTTGTAAAAACTACAAAAACAAGTAGGTATTCTCGATGAACGTGTAAAATGATCGGATGAACGCAGGTTAAATTCGGATAAAAGCGTGCGATAAATCCGTTAAGTAAAGGGAATTATTGAAATCGTGAAGCCACTGTCAAAGCTTCGACGAAAGCATTATCTTTGTCCCCAATGAATTTATTGAAACGTAACATGATCATTTACAAAACAGCAGACGAAATTGAAATCATGCGAGAAGCAGCGCAAGTTGTGAGCCGTACACTTGGGAAAATTGCTGAGAAAATTGGACCAGGCGTGACGGGTAAAGAACTCGATCAATTGGCAGAGGATTACATTCATTCACAGGACGCTGTTCCTGGTTTTAAAGGACTTTATGGTTGCCCAACAACTTTGTTGGTTTCAGTAAATGAACAAGTGGTACATGGACTTCCATCTGATATTCCTTTTAAAAATGGAGACATTGTTTCTGTTGATTGTGGTGCGGTTTGGAACGGATATTACGGCGATCATGCCTACACGTTTGAAATTGGTGAAATTGATCCAGAAGTAAAGAAGTTAGTTGACGTAACAAAAGAGTGTCTGTACCTAGGAATTGAAGCTTCGAACACAGGAAATCGAATTGAAGATATTGGATTTGCCATTCAGCAGCACGCAGAAAAACACGGTTATGGTGTTGTTCGTGATCTAGTAGGACATGGACTCGGGAAGAAATTACACGAGGATCCGCAAGTGCCAAATTATGGTAGAAGAGGACGCGGTAAGAAAATTCAGAATGGATTAACGATAGCGATCGAACCAATGATTAACATGGGGACAGAACGCGTTAAAATGATGGATGATAAATGGACAATCGTGACCGAGGATGGTTTGCCAAGTGTGCATTTCGAGCATGATATCGCCGTTGTTGATGGAAAACCTGTCATTCTTTCAACCTTTGATTACGTTGAAGAAGCTTTGAGCAAGAAAAAATGACCAGCGAGGTAAGAACACTTTTTCTAGGTATTCTGACTTTGGTCGTTTATGCGGTCAGCTTTTTTATTAGTGATGGATCGCTCATCTTTCCTTTCCCTTTAAATGAGTTTATTTTCTTAGCAATTTCCATTCAATTCCTCTATTCGAATTGGACGGAGAATAGGTTGGCAGGTTTTCTTCCAGTTATTGCTGGGATTTGTTGGGTGCTCAGTACGCAGTTCTTTTGGAGTTTTTTCCATACGCAGGAGCAAATGCTCGAGTTCATGGATGGTTTAACCACAGATTACTTCCTGATTGCGTTTTATGCCTTGATCTTAATAGGTGGAATTGCCACTATGATCAAACAAAGAAGCGGAATAGCCTTGGTACTTACTGGAGTGTTCGCAATAGCCTTTGTTACCGGGGTGATTTTGAATGATTCTCTGCTGCTTTTATTGGGGTATGGGAGTATGTTAGCCTCGACTCAAATTAAGAAGGTTTACGCTCCATATCACCTCTTATGGATTCTTTTATTTGTTTTGAAACTGACCGAATGGTTGACTTTCTTCCTCAATAGCTAGTCTTCGAAAAATTTAATCGCGAATTGGCGAAAAAAAAGCACATTTCTTAGGACTTTATGACTTTGATTTTTTAAATTTGCCTTCGCTTAACAGCAAAAACGGAGAGGTGCCTGAGTGGCCGAAAGGACTTGTTTGCTAAATAAGCGTACCCCAAAAGGGTACCCAGGGTTCGAATCCCTGTCTCTCCGCAACAAAAGCCAGACTTTTTAGTCTGGCTTTTTTCGTTTTAGAGAGACTCGATGAGAAGCCTGGTTCGTGCCGCAGCGAGTTCACGAGCGAAGACTATGGAGCGCAGCGGAGTAATCCCTGTCTCTCCGCAAAGAAAGCCAACATTTTCTACGAAAATGTTGGCTTTCGTTATCCATTGCAAAGGATAACCTTTTGGGATCACGCAGCGCAGCGGAGTAATCCCAAGAACTAAGAACCCATTCAAGTTGGGGGCAAGAAAAAAGTCAAGTACATTTTCGCTTCAACTGTTGGCTTTCGATGCTAAAAAAAAAACGTTTCTAGATCACACTAAAGCATTAATCCCAAGTAGATTTGAGAACCAGAATAAATTCAACGATTTCAGAATGATAATCAGGAGTCGTTTCAATTCAATCTTCCTGAAGCGAAAGGTGTGTACTATATAGAGGTTTTCTCAAGTCGGGGTTTAAGAAATAGGGTTAAGGTGGTCCGCAACTAGAATCTGTGGATAGCATATCTCCAATTTATTCTCTCAGAACCAACTCAATCCAAATTTATTTTTGGATATTCGTTTCATGGTCATTTCTGAAAAAGTAAAAGCGTATCTCACTGGCGCGGCAATGCTTGTTGCGTTAATTCTATTAATTCACTTTTTAGGCGAAATCATTTTACCCTTCATCTTTGCGCTTTTTATCGCACATTTGATTGATCCGATCATTGTAAAGATTCAGACCAAAATCCCCAACAGAAATGTGGCAATCACTTCATTCTTGACTGTCGCTTTTGCATTGATAGTGTGTATTTTCTTCTTTTTTGGGAGTTATTTCATTCGGGATACGAAGCGCTTAGTGGGAGCAGTAGACGTTTTTGTGGAGCAGCATGAAGATCAAATCAATGAAGTACGTGAGAGTGTATCCAACTTTGTCGATGGTATTTATGAAAGCGAGGTCGTCCAGAATGAGATAAACAGTTTGGACACCATGTCAAATGAGACGAAGGAGAAAGATATCACCTCTGCTCTTGAACAGACGTACTCCCTCTTAACTGGCTCTGAAAAAGAGGTGCAAGTGGAGAAAGAAGAGAAGGGTTGGAATGGCTTTATCATGCTTATCTACACGCTAATTTACCTTGTAACGATTTTGTACTCCTTTGAATACTTCCAGGCGAGGTACGATAAATACATCAAAGGAAGGAAACCGATGAATTCCCGATTACACAGTGTTTGGCTCAATTTTACAGCAGTGTTTTTGGTGTATTTCCGTCAACGATCCAAAATAGTACTCATTTCCATGGCCATTTTTATACTGGCTTTCACCATAATGGATTTACCCGGCGCGATTATAATTGGAATGTTGACTGGTCTTTTAACCTATGCTGCACACTTCCACTATTTGAGCTTACCTGTTGTAGCGATAGGGTGTTGGGTCTTGTCCGTTGAGACAGATTTACATTTCTTGCTGTTCTTCGGGATTCTTGTGGGGGTATATGCGCTAGTATCCGTGCTGGAGGAAACGGTTTTCTTTAATCGAATCATGAAATCAGTTAGAGGAATGAATGCTGCCATCATTATTCTGGCCTTCAGTGTTTGGATATACGTGCTCGGTGGCTTCGTTGGAACTATTCTCGCGCTCCCGTTAACGCAATTCATCCTCATTTATGTCGAGAGAATGCTTCAATATCAAAAGGAACAGTTGGATTCAAGCGAGTGACCTAAGATCCAAATATCAATCCCTCAATACCAGAAGGGGAATCGTGCTGTAGAGTCCCATTTTGACACTCACGCTGACACGGAACAATCGCTCCCAAAACTTGCGTTCACGATTGATTAATAATATCAAATCGACCTTCTTTTGCTCGGCGAAAGTTAAGAGACCTGTATCAATATCTTTGTCCACCAAATCAAAATACTCGTGCGGAATATCACCAAGGAAATTGTGCAAAACTAAGCCTTCCATACCTTGTTCGACACTTGCTTCCGACTTCTCGTTCTTGCGCACATTCACTACAAGTACTTCGGATTTATGTGCTTCTGCAATTTGCTTAACTGGTTCTAAAGTTTCCACGTGGGTGAAATTCGCATAGTCCGATGCAAGTATTATCTGCTCTGGCGCTTCCAATTTTCCTTCGGATGGAATGGCAAGAATTGGAAACGGAGCTGTAGAAATTGAATCGACAGTGGTGCTACCAAATGCAAAGCTCCAGTTGTTGGTGCTTCCTCGAGTTCCTAAAATTACTAGGTCTGAAAAGTTTGACTTCGCGACTTCGGTAATCGCGTTGGAGGTCTCACCATAACGACTAACATACTCAAAGGTCGTATCATCATGATGCTCCAAGTCCTCGAAACTTGTTTTGAAGTTCATTAATTCTTCATTCACTTCTTTCGACCTGTCTGAAATAATGCTTGGTACGTCAACTCCGACCACGCCACCGCTAGGAACGTAGTAGGCGTGAAGGATAACATATTGGCAAGGTATGCCGCGGTGCAAACTTGCGCCATATGACGCTGCTTTCCATGCATTATCTGAAAAATCGGTGGCAATTGTAATTGTTTTCATGCTGTTCGTATTAATTAGTTAATGATTTGATTCATCAGGAATAATGAGTTTTTCTCAATCGATGGGTTTTTCGGTTCTTTCTTCCGCATGAGCGTAGTTCCAACAAGTGGGGTATTGAAAAGAAAAGTCCAAGTCAATGTCAAGTGTGACAAACAAGCTGCATTTGATTTAATCAGTGGTAGTGATAAACTGGCCGACTGGTTGAAAAAATCGGGACCTATTCCCGGAGTTAAGGATGTGGATATTTTGGAAGGACCATATGATCACGTTGGAGCGCGACGCAAGACTAATTTCATCGGTGGTGATTCAGTTATTGAGAAATTGGTAGAATACAATCCGCCAGGGAATTACACCTACGAAGTAACAGAGTTCACCAATTTTTTCGGGAAACTCACGAACAAGGCGTACGGTCAATTTTGGTTTGATGAAGAAGGGGAAGACGTTCGAGTAACATGGGAGTATTCATTCACCTCGAAGAATTTTTTCGCGCGCATCTTAATGTCTGTTGTCCTATCAATGGGGTATCGCAAGTTTATGCTAAAGGGATTGATGAACGCAAAAGGGCTTTTGGAAAGCAAAAAATGATTTTGAAAAACCTTATCTCAGAATTCAAAAAATCATCAAAATTTAATAGATTACCGTAAACAAAGGAAATGATGAAGCACCCAATCTACCTCGTACCATTTGACTTTTCCGAAGCTACGCTTAGTGCAATGGAATATTGTTTTGAACTTGCTGAGTACAACAAAGGTTTGGTAGTGCTTCTGCACGTTGTTAAGAGGAAGATTGAAAAGAAAGCCGCTCTTGAGAAATTACAGAAGATTGAGTCTGATTATGAGCACAGGAAAGATCTGATGCTCACCACTCGCGTGCTTGTTGGCGAATTATATGATGATATTACCAAAGCGAGCGAAGTGCTTGGAGCTTCTCTCGTTGTAATGGGGACGCACGGCGCAAAAGGAATGCAGAGAATAATTGGGAGTCATGCACTCAAGATGGTTACGAATACTTCAGTACCGTTCATTATTATGCAGAATGGAAAGCCCAAAAAGATGATTGATAACATCGTCCTGCCATTCAACTATGAAAAAGAAAGCATCCAAGTTGTCAAGTTTGCTGGACATATTGCTAAGCAATTCAATTCCAAAATTCACATGGTGGGATATTACGACGATCAATGGACGTATGACCGAATGAGAAGACAGGAATTAATGATGCGAGAGCAACTCAGTTCGGATGGTGTAGATTGCGAATTAGTCAATTTGCCACGCGTTGATTCTTATGAAGACGAGCTGCGACATTATGCGCATGATGTTGATGCAGATCTAATTGCCGTGACTTATTTTAATGATAGCATCTTCTCTGCAACAAACACATTCGTTCAGAAGTTATTGGAAAACGACCTGTACATTCCGGTGCTAACGGTAAATGCGGAAGACTTGATTTTAGATTTAGAATTGTCTGTCTAGAAGGTAAACTTCACGTGTTTAAATCCGATTTATTAAGATCAGTTTTCCTGATTTTTGCAATTCTTTATTCCCCAATTGGATAAAAAAGGTTTTTTTTCAAAACTATTTTTATCCTTGAAATGTATATCCAAAACGCCAATTTTCATGATCAAATGTCGTCTTCAATAATTGAACGGTATTGGATCGTATTTAAT
>JAQXBM010000003.1 GCA_029252405.1 Crocinitomicaceae bacterium | reverse complement strand
GTCCGATTGTCCGATTGTCCGATTGTCCGATTGTCCGATTGTCCGATTGTCCGATTGTCCGATTGTCCGATTGTTTAATCAAAGTGAAAATCTAGATCTGACATCAAGTCGGAACATCGGAAGCTTACGTGTCCGAAAATCTTTTTACTCTTCTGGTGCGAGGCGCACAACAATACCATTAATATCTTCAGTAATCTGAATTTGACACCCTAATCGACTGTTGTCTTCAACGAAGAATGCTTGATCGAGCATGTCCAATTCATCGTCGCTTTGTTCTGGTAATTCCGTATCAGATTCCAAGTAACATTGACATGTCGCGCACATTGCCATTCCCCCACATTCGCCCTTCACAGGAAGATCGTATGCTTTACACACTTCCATGATGTTCATACTCATGTCTGTTGGAGCGACCAATTCGTGGCTTACACCTTCGCGGTCAATAACGGTAACGTTGATTTCGTTCATTTGATTTTTTTGCTACGCAAAGATACTCAATTCTTGAGAAACGTAAAGATACTTGGGTTGGACTAGTTGTAGATTCGCAATTGTTGATTCCCGTCCCACATGGTTTGATACTGTCTCAAACCGAAAACTGAATTCGAGATCGGTGATCCATCATACAGCGAGAAGGTAGCATTGTTGCACGTGTCGTTCAACTGAAGGAAGTTGTTAGCGTCTGGAACGAGAGGTTGGTCGCATGCAGCTCCAATTTCATCAGCGGGAGAATGTCGATCAAATGCGATAAACTCATCCACTCCGCGTCTGTAGATGATAATTCCTCTTGATCCACCATTTACGTAAGCCCAACCACTCACTCCCATCAAAGGAGAATAACTTGGCAAGGAAATATCAATTGTGTAATCGAACGGAACATTAGGTACAGGGTGTTGATCGTTTTTTTGACAAGACGAAACTGAAACGATCCCTATAAGAATCGGAACAACCAGAAATAAAATAAACCGTACCTTCATTGCGTTATACAAATGTATGAAGATTAAAACGTTTTTTACTGTCTTTTTATTGTTGCTGGCTATAAATATTAGCAGTTGCAAGAGTAGTTCCGATAACGGTATGATGTCCCCGGACGAAGTTACTGCGTCTTTGGAAAAGAAAAAGAAGAAGCAGGCTAAAGAGGCGAAGAAGCTTCAAAAGGAAGCGCACAAGCGCTATTGGAGAGCTCAATCGAAGGATGCAAAGAAGTCGATTCGTAGGAATAAACGCCGTGCGAAGAGGTTGGCGAAGCATCGGAAGAAAAGCGGTAGGTAGTGAGATTTACAGGATTTTCTGATTGTCCGATTGTCCGATTGTCCGATTGTCCGATTGTCCGATTTTAATAGTTGTAAAAACGACTTGAATCCCTAGCATGAAACGCATTTCGAAAATCATTTTTATTTCCAGTGTCACATTTATTTTGATGTGTATTTCTGTAACAATTCTTGTTGAGAATACGGGCTTTGAATTTGCTAATGGTGGAGAAACGTTTGATAAGGTATTACTTTTTGGCGTCCCACTTGCTATCTTGCTGACAATGTTTAGGCTTGGTTATTCCATAAATTCTGACTTTACGAACACCATTCAAATTACTCTAACAATCGTTGTAGGTGTCGCTTCATTCTTCGTGCTCACCATTTTCCTATTACTTGATTTATGCACGTATACTAACAGCGAAGCATTGTTCCAATCAACGAGTGATCCTTCAATTGAGATTATCGAGCGTGATTTTGGATGTGGAGCTGTCGATTCAGGTCCAGCTAGCATTAGCCATTGGATTGTTGAGGATTATCCACTTGGGCTGATTCATTGCACCCGTGTAGACACAAATGCAATCGACTTAATCGAATGGAATCGTGTTGATCGATGATTAGAGAAAATCTGATCTCATTTAAATGAAAAACATCTTAACTTAGCTTCATTGTTCCAAATTTATTCAATGATAAAATCATTCATATTCACCCTGATTGTCATTTTGGGCGGGATTTTGCTGATCTCCAGCTGTGACAACCTGTATGAAGATATCGACAAGGATATTGTTATTCCTGAAAAGCGCGATTCCCGTTTTCTACTATGTTATTTCGAGGAGGATTTGGCTAAGAACACGTGTGATTCCGTGCTGATTTCATTCTTTGGAGCAAACGCTTACATGAATTTGAAATTGAATGATGACATCAGCTTCGTGGGGTGCGATGAAGGTGATGATTTGGAAATGTTGTCCTTTGGAGATGAAAATTGCTGTGTTCCTCGAACGTATGATTTGGTGTACGATATGATTCTCAATGGGGACACGATTTATCAGATTCCGATGGTGGCTGGTTCTGAAATGAAGTTTGATTTTGTCTCTGAAGATGAAAAGAAGCAACTCGCGGGATATGCACTTTTGCTTGACGGCAAAATCGAATTTGATTATGCTGATCTCAAAGCATTGTTAAAGAGTGAAAAGTTGAATCCTGAGATCTACGATATTGAACTGACTCGTGACACGCTAGTACCGCACAATGATGTGAATGCCTTCTTTTGGGACGTTTCATTTTTTAGCAACGATGACGAAATGCGCGTCACTGAGGTAAATGCCATGACCGGAGAATTTTCCTCAATTCGGCCAATAACACGAATGGGCGACTAGTCTTCTAGCTCCATCAATCCTTCAGTTCCTTGTTCCCATAATTCCATTTGGGCATCCAGATCCTGCTTTTGTTGATCGTATTCTTCGAGAATTTTCTTTGAATTCGCCTCATCCGAGTAATCGAGTTCTGCTATTACTACATCTAATTCTGCGATGCGCTTTTCGAGCTTTTCGATTGCCTGCTCGGCACGACTCACTTGATTGTTGAGTTTGTTCTTCCTGCGCTTGAGTTCCTTTTGCTCTTCGTACGACAATTTGACTTCAGAATCCTTCTTTTCTTTCGATTTAACAGCCGTGTTTTTCTCCTTCAAGTTTTTCTTGGTCGGCTCAACTGCCAGCTTACGTTTCAAGAAATCTTTCACTCCGTAGTGGTGAATTTTCAGTGTGTGATCTTCGATATCCCAAATACGATTCGTCAATCCATCTAAGAATTCACGGTCGTGAGAAACGACAATAAACGTTCCTTCGTATTGCTGCAATGCGCTTTTGAGAACTTCTTTACTTTGGATGTCGAGGTGATTGGTTGGCTCATCAAGGATAAGGAAATTCGAAGGACTGAGTAACAATTGACACAGCGCCAAACGCGTTCTCTCCCCTCCTGAAAGGACTCCTACCTTCTTGTCCACATCATCTCCACTGAACAAAAATGCACCAAGGACGCTGCGCAAACCTGTTCGAATTTCTCCCTCTGCGATTTCATCAACCGTTTCGTAAACCGTTTTCGATTTGTCCAATTGCTCGGCTTGATCCTGTGCGAAGTAGGCAACATTCACGTTGTGACCGTACTTGACAATTCCCTCGGCTTCTATCTTCCCCATTACTAGTTTAAGCAAGGTCGATTTACCTGTTCCGTTCGCTCCAAGTAGGGCGATTTTCTCTTCTCGACCAACGGTGATGTTGACATTTTTGAAGAGCAATTTATCTCCGTACGACTTCCCTGCGTTCTCCAGTTCCAACACCCATTTACCTGGATGTTTACTCAACGGGAATTTGATGTTCATGGAGGCTACGCGATCATTGTCGACCTGAATGCGTTCCGTTTTTTCCAATTTCTTGATCAATGATTGCGCAAATGCCGCTTTGTTCTTTTTCGCACGGAACTTGTTGATCAATTCTTCCGTGTGTTTGATGTCTTTTGCTTGCTGTTTGGCTGCATCTCCCAATCGCTCCAACTCTTCTGCCCGAACGATTTTGTATTTAGAATAAGGAAAGGCAAAATCAAGTAGTTTCCCGTGAGAAATTTCCAAGGTTCGCTTGGTCACGTTATCGAGGAATAAGCGGTCGTGGGAAATAACCATTACCGCTCCATCAAAGGTTTTGAGGTAATTCTCTAACCAACTGATAGAAATAATATCGAGGTGATTGGTTGGCTCATCGAGCAGAACGGCATCCGGATTGTTTACCAAGATTTTCGCTAGCTCTGCACGCATTTTCCACCCTCCAGAGAAGGTGTTCAGTGGCTTTTCTAGGTCTTCATCGCTAAATCCAAGTCCTTTGAGAGTACTCATGATTTTCTCTTCCCACAGAAATCCTTCGTGGACATTGAACTCGTGATTGAGGTCATTCAATTCATCGAGTAAGCCTAAATATTCTTCTGATTCGTAATCGTCGCGCTCCACCAATGCTTGATTAATCTCATCGATACGCCGGTTGATCTTCGTTAATACAAGGTTGGATGTGTTCAAGTATTCGAAAACGGATTGCGTTGTATCAATTACAATGTCTTGCTTAAGGAAGCCAATGGTGCAGTCTTTGGGTTGATGAATTTTCCCTTCAGTCGGTTGGATATCTCCAGCAATCATGCGAAGCATGGTCGATTTTCCAGCTCCATTTTTCCCTACAAGTCCGACTTTATCACCCTTGTTGATTTGAACGCTAATGTTTCTGAATAGAAATCCTTGCGGAAGGTGAATTCCAATGTCTTCGAGATTAATCATGGCGCAAAGATAGTTTCTTGAGACCGATTATCCGATTGTTCGATTATCTGATTTTCCGAGATGCGTTAGGATTTTGGACTTCGAGTGCCTCAGTCCGCAAATTCGCCAATACGAAATACGTATCAATATTATTCTGGGCGGTCGTATTTGCAGCAAGAGTGCAGTTTGTCGTAGACTTCGTCTTTTGCTCGTTTTTCATCCGTGTCATATCCTACAGATGCAATTTTCGAGTGGATATCAGCGAGTGAAATGGTTTTTGGATCAAAGAAAACAGTCATTTTATCGTTTGACATGCTCCATTCTGCTGTGGAGATTCCATCGACACCATCTAAAGACCCTTCTATGGTTTTCTTACACATGCCGCAATTTCCGTGGACAGTGAATTCCTCCGTTACGAATCCTTCCGTGTCCTCACACGAGATGATAACCAAAGCGAACACTGCAGTAAAAAGTGTGATTACTTTCTTCATAGTTTCAAAATTAAAGGGAAAGCGAACGTTGTAGCTCGCTTTCCTTAAATATATTAAAATGGATCTGCATATGCAGGATTGTTCAACATTGTGTAATCGGTAAGTGTCTTCAAGAAATTGATTAGGTCCTTTTTCTCCTGCTCATCAAGCATTAAGCATGTCGACGTTGTTCCGAGCAACGCAGGATCTACTGTCGATGAATTCTTCACACCTTCGTTATAGTGATCTACAACTTCTTCCAAAGTTTGAAAGCGCCCATCATGCATGTATGGAGGAGTAACCGCAATATTTCGAAGTGTCGTTACTTTAAATTTCGCTCGATCTGAAGCTAAATCAGTAACCAGTTCTCTTCCGAAATCTATGAATTGTGCGTCTATATCCAAGCCGTTATTCATGTAGAGATCGTTCTCAAAATTGTTCCCTGCGTGACAGTGTGCACAATCGGCTCCTGAAATTTCCGGGAAGAATTCGTTGTATTCTCCGAAGAATAAAACACGTCCTCTTTCCTCACTGGCCGACAGTTGTGTTAGCCCCGCTAAATAGCGATCGTACTTAGAATCATCCGAAATGATGGACATCATGAAATTCTCCATTGCCAAAGACATTTTTCCCGATGTTATTTCTGTCGAACCAAACGCACGAATGAATTGATTCCTCATAACTGGATCATTTGACAATTTCAGAATCACATTCTCCAAGGATTCATTCATCTCCAACGGGTTCTCGATAGGTCCAAGTGACTGATCCCTCAACAAGTGGGCTCTTCCATCCCAGAAGAATTCGTTATCGTGCCATGCCATGTTGAAAATGGCCATTGCTTGACGGTCACCCGTTGCTCCGTTTACACCAACCGAAAACTTATTGACATCTGAAAATGCGTTTTGCTGGTTGTGACAGCTTGCACAACTTACTGATCCATTGGACGAAAGATCCTTGTTATAGAATAACATGCGACCAAGTTTCACCTTTTCAATCGTCAGCGGATTATCTACGGGCAGATTGGGTGTAGGCAATGTATTGTTCACAAATTGCAAATCGTATGGCGCTGGATTGTACTGCACCATGTGACTCGTCAAGTCCTTTTTACATGAATACACCTATTGCAAGCGCAAAAGCGCCTAAGCTATACTTGTTCATAAGCTTATTGTTTTACGATTTGCTTCGTTGTTAATGCCACTCCATCTTTCATGAGTGAAACGAAGTAGATACCCGCTTCATCCAATTCAATGGAAGTGATAGCATCGATTACTTCTGTAATCGCTACCTCTTGACCCAACGCATTATTGATACGAATTCCATCGATTTCCATTTCAGAATCAACTGCAATGTTGATGTTTTCTGAACTTGGATTCGGGTAAACAGTCCAATTTACGTTCTCCAATTCCTCTTGCGAAGCGGTCAAATCTTGGCTACTCGAAGAAAAAACGAAATCTCTAAAATTCTCTAAGGCCGTTAAGTCTTCTTGGTCAACACCGTGAGCAATAACTCCATTTGAAACGTTGATGTTATCAACACCTCGAACGTAATCAGCATCCAATGCGATGACTAAATTACCATTCACCATCTGTCCTGTTGCCGTCACGGATGTTTGAAAGTAGTTGTTGTTTCCAAGTCCATGCATTTGAAACGTTTGCGAGAAATTCATTCCTCCCGTTCCTTCGTAAGCCAGAAAGCGGTAACCTGAAGCCCATCCCCAGTGCATAGACGGCGATTGAGGAGTAAATGGATGATCTGGACCATACAAAGAAGGATCTTCATTGTTGGTTGGTTGCGGTACACCTATGTGGAATTTCACTCCTTCTACATTTGTAATTGAGTGACTTCCTAGCTCAACAACTGAAAAGTTGCCGTCCGCTGCATTCATCAACGCGACAGTATCTGAGCTAACTGCAGTTTCCATTCCACCATCGTGAACAATGGAAAAATTGGACATGTAATATTGAAGGCGCTCGACCTGGAAATCGTCGCCCATATTGTTTTGGGCTGTTGTACTCATTTGAAATGCTTGAGTACCGAGCATGTGATAAATTCTAAGTTCTGTGTTTACTTGTGCATCCGCTGAAAATGTGACAATTGCGAAGGCAACTACTGCTAATATTGTTTTCATAATTTCTTTCTAAATGGGTTTAACTTCTGTTAAGCTGGGCATTTAGATAGGGTCAGATTATAAATACTTGCAAGTGCTCTAGGGAACTTTGATAGACAACGTTCGGTGGAGGTGGGATTTCTACCTTCGGATGTTCATTGAACTCTTTGAGAGCTGGAACGTGTAATTCGTGCACTAAATTGGTGAAATCGAATTGAACCCAGACCGATTGATCGATGTCAACGGATGGTTTGTTGAGTAAGTTATCCTGAACAAGTTGAACACTTTCACAACACGATTTCTGCTTGAAACTGAGTCCGGAAAACTTCTTCTTGACATCACAGCACGATCTAGGCGCTGCCATTTCAGCTTCCGTCATTTTACTGCATGATGCCTTTTCACCGAAGATTGCGAAGGATTGAAGTTCTCCTTGGTAGAGATGAAAATCGACAGAATGAGCAAAGGTAATGTTGGCAAAGAACACGATCGCAAGAAGCGCAGTCATGACATTTTTGGAATATAGTTTTAGTCTTTGCACGTCCAAAAGATACGAAGTTCTTGCTTTTATTCCGATTAATTGGTTTGGGAATCTTGAATTGCTGTTTGTTGGATTGTTGGATTGTTGGATTGTTGGATTGTTGGATTAGTTGGAGATTATTTGAAGTTAATCCAAGTGCTAAAGCACTCTAATGATCCAAGACTGCCGCGTTAGAAGAGAAAGTGCTGCTTTCGAAGACCGTAACGCCGAGCGGGGAGCTCGGAAGCGTTAGGGATATAAGTGGATTTCCTTTTGGAAAAAGAAAGAAACGTTAGCCCGCTCGAACGCCCAAATCAAACTTATTATCGGACACAAGAAAAAGTCCACCCGACGTCCCGAAAGTTATCGAGATCGGATGGACATTTGGGGAAGGGTTAGGCTTCCTTTCGGGTTTATTGGATCAATTAAATCTTAAATGCGCCACTGATTTTTCGAATGATGTTGTCGGGGCCTTTCACTCGTAACATGTAGCCTACTCGGCTGCCAGATTTCGCTGCTTTTAACATTCTCAGTGCATCTGCCGATAGTTTATTGCCTTGTCCTTTAAGTGATAGTTTGGCTCCTTCGACCATGATGTCCCAGCTCAGAACAGTAAATGTTGCTTTCAGGGGAATGTCATCTCCATATTTGGTGAAGAGGTTTTTCTCGTAGGGACTCCCCGTTCCTCCATCTGCAACTGCGCCCCAATACATTGTCGGTTTGGGTAAATTCAATACGCGATACTGAACTGTTTTCAGTGCAACCGTTCTTCCATCTGCCGTTCGACCGGATACGGTAAGGTTGGCTGTTCTTCCGCTTCCTGTAGGTCGTGCATTGTGCATTCCATCAGAAGTTGGTGTCAACGAAGCTCCAGAACCCGTCAAAGTCGTTGTTGGAAATCCAGATGCCGTTGCATTGACTTTATTGTTATATCCGCGATACAACACGTTCAATTCTGGCAATTCGATTGAACCAGATGGTTTCATCACAGTCACCGTTTTCTCCCAATTCATCGTACGCTTAATTCCCGATCGATTTTTAATGGACACGGTTCCTGATAAATCCATGGTGTTCCCTTGTCCGCGCATTTTGATGATCCCTTTTCCATTTCTAATTTCACTCACTTCGCCACCTTCAATCGTCACTTCGGGCGCTTTGTCTTTATCGTAAACCGCCATCATTACTTCCAATTGGTATTCTTCGCCTTGATTCACTACTTCCGGTCCTCGGACCAATGGAATGATGGTCGTGAAGCTGAATTCTGATCCAATTACACGTGATCTGAGAACAGTTAATGCGTCTGCACGAGCCGAAAGAATGTCCTTTTGCAAAGAAGAAAGTGACGCCAAAGCCGCGACTGTTGGTGCGTGATCGAAGGTTTTCCCGATCCAGTGCACATCTTTTACTCCGTTTACTGTACTTAGCTTTTCCTTGGTCAATGAGCTATAGATTTCGGCAATCATCGCTTTGTCATCTGGATGCACATTCGATTCCTTGATCGCTTTTTCAATCATCCCTTTCAATTCTTTCTGCTCTTTGAATTTGTTGATTTTTGGTGCTTTGAAGTAATAGTCTTTATCGAAGGCTGGATTATCTCCCGCACCCAATTGTGAGCTGGCCACTAGTTCAGTGATTTCTTTTCTGAAGTCGATAATTGATTTCCAGAGTTTCATACCGTCTCCAGTCGGCTGTTTGATGTTCTCGCCAATCATGATGCGCATTGTTTCGTCGTACTTGTCCTTTCCCGACACGTTCTCAAGGTTCATTCGTAAGGGCTTCAGTTGATTTCCATCATTATCATTGCCTTTCTTCTCTATGAGAATGGATCCTTCCTTTCCAACAGATTCAATATCTTCTCCGCATTCCTCCAGAATCTTGAGCTTCAATTTGTCGATCAGCTGAATGCGCTTTTCGGTGATTTTGTCAAGATCATCCACTGCCGACAACAGGAGTTTCGCTTTTTTCGCTTGTAGTGGATTTGTTAAATCGAGCGCCGCTTCCTGGATTTGATCTTTGCGTTCATCGCCTCGAAATAGCTCAGTTAGATTTGCTTTTTGCATATTTTCCTCGATCGCTACAAATGCGTCAAGTATGGATTTCGATACGTTCAATGCAAGAAGTGCGGTTAGCACCAAGTACATCATTCCGATCATTTTTTGTCTGGGGGTTTCTTTCGCTCCTGCCATGATTTTGTCGTTTTGGTTCATGGATGGAATAGCATGGATACGCAAAGTAACGGGCAAAAAAAGTATTTTCGAAATAAAGTTCTGAAGCGCGTTACTAATGGCAAGACCACTCATTTTATAAAGTTGGCCCTTTGTGAAATCAGGTTGAATTCTGTACCTTGTATGGGTTATATCATGTGCAAATTGCCATTGAAAACCGCGCTCGAATGAATTTGGCGGATGCGGACTCAATAATTCGGAAAGGAATACGTTCTAAATCAAAAGCAGAGTTATGTTGACATTTTCAAGAAACCGACGACTAGTTATTTTTTTAGTGATCATTGCGGCACTTTTGTGTTTGCCTTTGATTGGAATGGTGTTCACGAGTGAAGTGAATTGGAATGTTGCTGATTTTGCCGTTGCTGGTGCCCTTCTTACGGGTACCGCTCTAGGCATTGAATTCATATTGCGGGTGGTCAAGAAACCTACTCATCGCATCCTTTTGGCGATGACGGCGTTGCTTGTACTGATTGTTTTATGGATCGAGATCGCCGTAGGATTGTTTGGAAGTCCGATCGCTGGGAGTTGAATCACGCGATTTTTTCTTTTTCTTATCGAGATCTATTTCGCCATATTGCGATATAGATATTTGGGGATATTGATATAAGTCAATATGTCATTATTTGATTATTTGGGCGCTCACGGTCTTCATGCTCAAGTTCTATCGAGAAAAACTGTTCAGCTAAGTCTTTGCTGTTAACAAGTTATGCGCAAAGTTCAAGCTTCAATGCATTTCCCTCCACTAGAAGCTATCGCATTCCGTCTTAGCGCGGCGAGCGTTTTCTGATTACATTCTCGATTACATGCTACCTTCGTGTTTTGTTTTGAACGCAAATCTATTTCACTCTCCACAACACTGGCAAGACTAAAATATACTGCTGCGAAGGTCTTGCATTGTTGCAGAGCCTGTCATGTTTTTTGCTTAAAACAACATAATAAAGACAGTAGTAAAACGTGTTGAAGTGAAAAAAGAATCGAACAAAAAAACTGACGAGCATACGATGTCAGGGTTCCTAAAAGTGGCGTCGATGCCGACGATTCTGTCTGCATCCTGACTTCACGCCAGGGCTCACTCTCCTATCAGAAAGAGCGCAGCTCTTGAAGACGAAGGCTGGTTCAACAGAACCATTAGCCTGAGGTACAAAAGGGCAGTACCAGAGAATGCATATGTATTCGAAGACGAGCATTTGATCAACAGATCAAAAAATGCGAGGTACAGCAAGCTGATGAGTGCTGCACTTTGAGGAAATAAATACCATAAAACGAAAAAATCCCTTCCTACGAATGTAGAAAGGGATTTAAAAGTGGCGTCGACTTACTCTCCCACCCTCAAAAGGGCAGTACCAT
>JAQXBM010000101.1 GCA_029252405.1 Crocinitomicaceae bacterium | reverse complement strand
ATTTTTATGGATTCGCGTTATAGTATTAATTAGCTTGATTAGAGTTAATTGTAACAATTAGCTGAATTAAAAGAATTACATGAAGGTCAATATTCTACTAGGTATTTTCTTCGTTTTTGCAACTTTGATTTCAAATGCCACTCCCATTGCATCATTTGATGCCATCTCACCGATAAATGTGGAGCCAACAGAAGAGTGGCAAGAATACGCAACAGTTGATGATGTTCGCATCGAATACAAGCGAAAAAAATGTTCTCCTGGAACTGAACGCGAACAAAACCTGATTCTTTTCAGATACACCAACCTCTCGAACGACGTAAAGACTGTTTCTTGGATCGTGAAGATTTGGAGAAATGATTACTGCGTGAATTGTAACGCAATCGCAAATCCTGAATATGGTCACACAATTACGCTTCAGCCAAATGAAGCATTGGAGGCAGATGGAACGACGAAAACAGACAAACGGATTTACATTTTCGACAATTTCATAAAGTTGGTTCCTGGTATGCAGGAGCAGCGACTAACGAATTTCGAACTATTTGATTTAAACGTAGAGTAAGATGATGAAATTTATCACCACGTTACTATTGGGCCTTTCGCTCTTTTCAATGTCAGATGCAAATGCACAAGCAGCATGTAATGTAACAGCATCGCCATCGATGGTTACACTCAATTGCGGAGATACACTGAATCTTGATGCATTAGGACTTTCTGCGAATCCGGTTCTTGCCACAAACTTTGATGGTGGAGCAATTGGAGCTGGTTGGTCCACAACAGCAATCATGTTGTACAACAATCCATGTGGTCCAAGTTACGACGGTACACCAGCTGCTTGGTTCGGAAACGTACCGCTTCCACGAACATTGACTTCAAATGGTTTCGATTTATCGTGTGGGGGACAAGTTTGTTTTGACCTCGATTTAGCAGGTGATGACATTTGTGGAGGATGTTCAGATTGTGAAGATCCTGATTTAATCGACGAGGGAGTATTCTTTCAATATTCAATAAATGGAGGGGCAACATGGGTAGACATCTATTACTTCCAAACGAATTCTGCGAATAGCACACCTTACTATTCATGGAACAATTACTGTTTCATGCTTCCACCGGCGGCATGGACGACAAATACAATGTTCCGTTGGGATCAGCCAAATATTTCTAGTAGCGTAAATGATCACTGGGGAATTGACAATGTTTCGATCATCCCTTCAAATTGTGGTTACTGGTACGATTGGAGCAATGTTCCTGGATCGAATGATCCTCCATCGCAAATCGTGACGCCAAACACCTCGACAACTTACTACGTAGATTACACAAATGGTACGGACGTTTGTTCGGATTCTGTTGTCGTGACAGTAACGCCTTTAATCGCATCAGCAATCGCTTCTGATACGAACATCAACTGTGGTTCTTGTACAGATTTGGATCTTCTTGTGATCAACGATGTGACGAATCAATATTCAGATAACTTCGATCCAGATTACGATCCTACGATGTGGAACATCCTAATTGGAGGAAATGCTAATTCCGATTGTGGAAGTTTATCAGGAAACGCTTTGCACTTTGATGGAACATCCGGACGATTGGCAACGACTGTTCCAATTGATGCCTCAAACTGTTCAAGTTTGACCTTCGCTATGTACATGGGGAACAACGGTTCTGCTGCGCCATGTGGTGATGTTGGACCAGGTGAAAGTGTGAATCTACAGTATTCTATCAATGGTGGTTCAGCGTGGACGACCATGGTAACCCTTGATCAAGCGTTATGGGAAACGAATAGCGCATGGCAACAATTCAATGAAATTATTCCTGCTGCTGCACAAACCACTAGTACAATTTTCCGATGGATTCAACCCTCATTTTCTCCTTGCTGGGGATGTGATAACTGGGCGTTGGATAATGTGAACGTAGCATGTCAATCACCGAATATTACCTATTCATGGACACCGATAACAGGATTGAGCGATCCTACTATCCCGGATCCTACGGCTTGTCCAGTAGCGGATATCACGTATACGGCAACAGTTAGCAATTCGGTTACAGGTTGCAGCGCCACAGACGACATCGACATATTTGTAGGTGTATGTGCATGTATGTTCAACTCATTTACTTACAACATCAACCAATGTGAAGCAGGTGGAACGTATTCCATCAGTGGAGATTTCGATTACTTCTTGAACCCAGGAACGGGAACGATTGTTGTTGAAGCGACAAATGCTTCTGGAACATACACGCAAACGATTACAGGACCTTTCACTGATTTTCTAACGACTAATTATTTAGTAAGCGGTATTCCTTCAGATGGTTCACCAGTAACGATTAATGTATACTTCTCTGACGAGACAACATGTGAATCAACTTTAAGTGGAAACTCTCCAATTTTGCCAACGGCAACAAACTTCACTGGTGGTGCGACGTACTGCGCTGGTGATGCTATTGCGCCCTTGTTGGTGGATGTTACAGGAACTGGACCTTGGACAATCGATTATACACTTGATGGCACTGCTATGACGGTTTCAGGTGCAGCTTCACCGATAGATCTTGCTCCAACTACTAGTGGAGACTACGTAATCACTTTAGTGACGGATGCGAATTGTTTCAATGCCGCTTCGGGTACTCAAACAATTGTCATTAACGACCTTCCTACAGTAACGGACGTAACGGGTGGAGGAGTCTATTGTGAGGGTGATCCTGTCAACGATATTCTTGTTGATGTTACAGGTACCGCGCCATGGACTTTGGATTATACCTTAGATGCAACAGCAATGACAAGTTCGAATCCTACGAGTCCATTCAACCTAGGTAATACGCCTGGAGTTTACGCGGTAACAGGAATTTCAGATGCGAATTGTTCTAATACTGCATCAGGAACACAAACGATCACGATAAACGCCTTGCCGAATGTATCAGCGGGAATTGATTTTACGATCTGTGAAGATGATCCAGCTGTTTTAACAGGATCAGGAGCAACATCGTATGTTTGGAACAACGGCGTAACGAATGGAACCTCATTTAATCCTGCGACGACGGCAACGCACACAGTGGTGGGAACAGATGTCAATGGATGTGTCTCTTCTGATAGCATGATTTTGATTGTTGAGCCATTGCCAACAGTATCATTCATTGCAGACGATACTGATGGTTGTAGTCCGCATACCGTTGAATTTACGAACACGACACCAGGAAATATTACCACGTGTATTTGGAGTATTGAGGGAGCAGAAATTCTTGACGGGCTGACAGCAAATTATACCTTCAATCAACCTGGGTTGTATGACGTAACATTGACGGCAACGTCAGCCGCGGGTTGTACGAATTCTGAAACCTATACAGATTACATTTATGTTGAATCTGATCCAAGTGCGAATTTCATTCCTTCAACCTCGGAGATTTCAGTTTACGGTTCGGACGTGACATTCTACAACGAATCGATCGGAGCAACATCGTATGAATGGTATTTTGGAGATTGGACGGGAACTTCGTTTGAGGAAGAGCCAACAGTGACTTTCCCATCAGAAAACCCTGTAAACTATTCGGTGACTTTGTACGCACTTTCGCCGCTAGGTTGTATCGATTCAATGACGAGAGCAATTTTCTACAAGGAAGATGTCATTTTCTATGTGCCGAATGCATTTACACCAAATGGTGATGAGTACAATCAGGTATTCCAACCAATCTTCACTTCAGGGTACGATGCCCATGACTTCAATATGTTGATTTACAACCGTTGGGGAGAAGTGATTTACGAAACGAATGATGACACTCAAGGTTGGGATGGAACGTTCAAAGGCAATATGGTTCAGGCAGGAATATACACTTGGAAAATAGAGTTTAAGAAGCTTTATACTGACGAAAGAGTGATGGTTAACGGTCACGTAAACCTCCTGAAATAAAACGCGAATTAGCTTTTCAATTTACTACTACAGTTTGGTTAACATTTTCGAGGATAAATGTGTAATTTTTCACTCGAAATAATACTGTTGAAAACTATCTTATGCGAAAACTGATCCTATCGAAGCTATCCGCTTTACTCATTTTGATGTTTAGTTTTGGAGCCGCTGCGCAAATGCAAATTCCTTTTGCCCCAGCCAGCAACTTGCAAACTTTCAGCACTTGTAATGGATTTATCATCGATTCTGGTGGTCAGGGTGGACCTGGGTATTCCAATAATGAGAGCACGATTATCACCATTTGTCCAGACACGCCTGGAGAAATTATCTCTGTCGTTTTCAACCTCTTTTCTCTTGATTTAACGAATACGGGCACGGCTCAAAATCCGAATGTGGATATCATGAATGTCTACGATGGGACGTCAACCGCAGCGAACAGTTTAGGAAGTTACTCAGGTACCCAATTGCAGGGCGTTGTCATTGAAGCAACAGCTTTGAACCCTACAGGATGTTTGACGCTCGAATTTATTTCAAATTCCACGGGAACAGGAATGTTTACGGCAAGTGTCGCATGTGAGACGCCGTGTAACGATCCTCAAGCTGGCGGATTTATCGTTAATGGTATTGCACCTGATAGTATTCGTGTTTGTCCAGGTGAAATTGTCAATTTCCAAGAACAGGGATCTTTCGCTCAACCAGGCTTCAATTTGGTAAGCTACGATTGGGATTTCATGGACGGAACAACAGCTACAGGTCAAAGCGTGTCTCATTCATACAGCATTCCCGGTCAATATCGCGTTCAATTGTTCGTAACTGATGATAACGGTTGTAGCAATCCAAACTTGATTGATCTCGAAGTATTAGTCGGAACCTATCCAGACTTTACTGGATTCCCTGGAGACACAACTATTTGCTTGGGCGAATCTATGGATTTCTCCGCTTCCCCGAACACTTATGAAGTGCAATGGAACGGATTCAGTGGAACCCAAACGATTTCGGATGGTTGTCTTCCAGATACGCTTTTGGGAGTTTCTCAAGACATTCAATTGGTTCAAACAGGTTTTGCTGCAGGAACGACAATTACAGCTCCAAATGACATCCAGAGTATTTGTTTAGATCTCGAGCATTCCTTCATGGGAGATTTGGTGATCATCATCGAATGTCCAAATGGACAAAACGCAATTCTTCACCAGCAAGGTGGAGGGGGAACGCAACTTGGTGTTCCTGTTCAAGCTGATAACGTAGATTGTTCAGACCCAACCACGATTGGTGTTCCATTTACCTATTGCTTTGAGGAATCTGCACCGCTGACATGGGTGGATTGGGTAAATGCCAACCCTGGAGTGAATACCCTTCCAGCTGGAAGCTATGCATCAATTGATCCACTTTCGAACCTAATCGGATGTCCAACAAACGGAGTTTGGACCCTAACGGTAATTGATAACTGGGCCGCAGATGATGGTACTGTTTTCAGCTTTGGCTTGAACCTCGATCCATCTTTTTATCCGCCAATTACAACATTCCAACCAGACATTGGAACGAATTCTGATTCTTCATATTGGGTAACTCCAGCACCGTATTTGACAAGTATTTCTCCAGATGGAAATGATATTTCAGTAATGCCAACCGTCGACGGAACGTACAACTACCAATACGTAGTAGTTGATAATTTCGGTTGTACAAATGATACATCTGTGAACCTGACAGTGAATCCTAATCCTATTGTGAATGCAGGAAACGATACTACAGTATGTGTAGGAAACTTGCTTCAATTAATGGGAGATTTATCTGGTCCAGGATCGTCTTCATTGTGTAATTATTCGCTCATTTTGGATGATACCTTTGGTGATGGATGGAATGGAAATACCGTCACCGTTACGGTTAATGGAGTCTCCACAGATTACACGCTAGCCGCAGGTAATGCACAGACTTTTGTCATACCCGTTCCGAGTGGAACAACTGTCACAGTCACCTTTAATGCCAATGGCGCATTTGTGAACGAGTGTCAATACTCTGTAGAAGATGAAAGTGGAAACGTGGTCTTTGCGCAAGGACCGAATCTAGCGGGAGTTACGACGAACACCTTTGTTCCGAACTGTACGCCAGCATTTGTATTCGATTGGACTCCGCCGGGGTCGCTCAATGATCCTGCGATTATCGATCCGCTGATGACGGTTACAACTCAGGAAACGCTCACACTTTCTGTTTATCCAATTGGACATCCACTGTGCGCAGTAACAGATGATATTACGATTTCAGTTGCAGCGAATCCAGACCCAGGAGTTGATGCTGCAGTGAGTTTCTGTGCGTCAGCAAACCCAATCGATTTGTTGCCATTGCTCGGCCCAACTGCTGATCCAAATGGAATGTGGCAAGATCCAAATGGAAATCCTGTGGTGATGCCATATGATCCCGCGACAATGCCTGTGGGCGATTACAAATATGTTGTGGGAATTAGCGGATGTAATGATTCGTCCATAGTATCGGTTTCACAAATCATAACGGAAATTACCTCAATCACGCCAACCAATATTTCGTGTAATGGACTAACGGATGGAATGATTGATTTTTCAGGAAATAACTTCACAGAATACACCGTGAACGGGGGAGCAGCAATTGTCTCAGGTTCTCCAGTGAACATTTCAGGACTTTCAGCTGGAGCATATACGATTGAAGTAACGTCACCAGATGGCTGTACGGATACAGAAACAGTCAACATCACTGAACCAGCGGTCCTTACCGTTGCTGTGAATACGGTTGATGCGACTTGTTTTGGCTTGTGCGATGGTCAGGCAGAAGTTGTACCTGCGGGTGGAACAGCACCGTATGCATACGTTTGGAATCAAGGTGTTGCTGGAGATCAAACTGGAAATGCAACAACGATTTGCGCTGGGAATTATGACGTGGACGTAGTTGATTCACGCGGGTGTACGGCCAACGCCACTTACACGATTAACGAACCTGCGAATGTCATTCCTGGATTAATTCCTGATACAACTTCAGGATGTTTCCCACACCAAGTGGATTTTGTGAATACTTCGGCTTCTCCAGATATCGTAACGACAGAAGTTGATTTCGGAGACGGCTCAACGCAGTCATTTGTTGGATTGGCATCATTTGAACACACTTACGCAGATCCTGGAATTTACACGGTTACAATGACCGTGTCGACAACAAACGGCTGTCAGTATACTGAAACGTATGTTGATTTGATTCAAGCGCACAACGCCCCTAATGCGAACTTCTTCGTGAGTCCAGATTATGTTTCCATGTTAGAACCAACAGTGAACCTGTACAGCGAGAGCTCAGGAGATGTTGTTAGCTGGAATTGGACCATTAACAATGCTGAGAACATCCAATCGGCAAATACGGAAGATGTACTCGACGTGACTTTCCCGCCAGATGCTCCGGGGCAATATGAAGTAACCTTAATCACTGAGAACGCATTTGGTTGTATTGATTCAATCACGCGTTTCGTAACGATTGTGAACGATGTTATTCTATATGCACCAAATACATTCACACCAGACGACGATGAGTTCAACCAAGCATGGGAGTTCCACATTTCGGGTATCGATATCTACGATTTCAATCTAAGAATCTTTAACCGTTGGGGAGAAGTGATTTGGGAAAGCAATGACCCATCCGTTTCTTGGGATGGAACCTACAATGGCAAACTCGTTCAGGATGGAACGTACACGTGGTTCATGGACTGCGGTGATTTACAAAATGACAAGCGTTATACGTTTACTGGTCATATTAATGTGATTCGATAGTTTGTGTTGAATTCTTCTTGGTTCATCGAGTGATGAAAAATCTGTATTTTGTTTTGTGAGAGGCGATAATAAGCAGTTGTAAACGTTTGTTTGTGGTGGATATTCACTTGTTATCGGTAATTGAAAAATTAAATGACAGAGAAAGAATTATATAAAGTTGCAAATGAATTTTATCACAAGAAAGGTGCTGAATTAGACGCTATTGCCAGCTACAAGAAGCTCTTAGATTCCTATCCAAACAATTTGAATGGTTGGGCAGACCTATCAACAATGCAATATTCCATCTGTGATTATGATGCATCGATACGTTCCTCATTGAAAATGATAGAATTAGATGAAACGAATTCTTGGAATATTAAAAACTTTGTAACTAAACTCAAATTACTTCAAAAGCTGACATTTTCCGAACCCGATTTATACTTAGATGAATTGACAAAAGAAGCTATCAAAATAACTTCCCTAACAGGCAAATCATCGCTTTGCGACCTAATAGAGAAATACACATTAAAGTTAATAAAACTTGAACCAAACAACTTAAAGAATAATTACAAGTATTACTTCTCTCTAGCGGTAATGTTAGTTAAGAACGACAGATTTAACAACGCAATTAATCATCTCAATAAAGCTTTTGAATTAAAGGAACATAAAGTAGGTGGAATTGACGATACAGCAAATCTTTATAACTGGAAATCAACTGCATATGTTGGACTTGGAGATTTTACTAAAGCTATTGAATACATTGACCTAGCTTTAGAAAGTGGATTAGATGAATTTCAAATGCTAAAAAAAGCGGATATTTATCTTGAAAAGGGAGATGAGGTTCTATTCGAGAGAACTATAGAAGATTTTATCAAAGTAGCTGAAGAAAAAATATCCACTAAACCAGAAACAGCATATATAAATCAAAAAATAACTGCATTGCTTAAATTAAAACAATACTCAAGGGCTGAAAATGCACTTAAAGATTTTGAAGTTCTTAAACCCTACAATGATTACACTAAGAAAAATATCCAACGAGTAAAAAAGCAAATTGAAGAAGAAAAAAACCGATAACAATGGGTATAGTGCATAGCACCCTGCGGGATGCTACGACACCATACCCGAAACGTTA
>JAQXBM010000089.1 GCA_029252405.1 Crocinitomicaceae bacterium | reverse complement strand
TATGTCCCCTCGCTTTTTCATTTATCATTCAATGCGGCAAATATACAACATAAAAATTGAATTTAACAAGAGTTTATTCTTGTTTTAGTTGGCCCACTAGGGCTCGAACCTAGACTCTTCGGTACCAAAAACCGACGTGTTGCCAGTTACACCATAGGACAGTTTCACAACTGTCTCAACAACTATTAAAATCAGTTGCGGGTGCAAATGTAATAACAAAATCTACAATCTCAAAAACAACAAACAAAAAAATGCAATCTTTTATTTTTCTTCGTCATACCAAATTTTGGCATTTTTTCACGTCTCCGATTCTTCGATCAAGGGATATATTTTTAAATTCGCAAAGCCTTACCGCCGTCAAACCAATTTTGGCTGGCTGTTTAGAACAACGCTTATGAATTACAGAAAGATAAACACGTACCTTGGATGGTCCGTTTTTTTAATCGCAACAATTGTTTATTTCCTAACGATTGAAGATACAGTAAGTTTGTGGGATTGTGGTGAGTACATCACCGCAGCTTATAAATTAGAAGTAGGTCACCCTCCTGGAGCACCTTTGTTTATGGTACTTGGAAGATTGTTCTCCTTCTTCGCTGATGGCGAAAATGCCGCAGTGTGGATCAACCGATTATCAGGTTTATCTAGCTCACTCACGATTCTCTTCATGTTCTGGTCGCTGACCATGTTGATCAAAAAAATGATCCTTAAAACACGAAGTGTGCTATCAAAAGGAGACATGATCGCCGTTTTCGGTGGAGCCGCGATTGGTTCGTTAGCCTACGCATTCACAGAATCTTTTTGGTTCTCAGCAGTTGAGGGTGAGGTTTACGCGATGTCTTCATTGTTCACTGCCGCCATTTTCTGGGCGATTTTACGATGGGATGAAGAAATGGGCTTAGTCGCTCGTGGAATGCGCGTGAAGGGATATTCTCCTGATCGTTGGTTATTATTGATCATGTTCATGCTTGGACTAGCAGTAGGGGTTCACCTTCTCGGTATCCTTGTTGTTCCTGCAATCGCGTTTGTGATTTACTTCCGATTCTCGAAAAAAGTTACCTTAGGTGGAATTGTCCTCACAGGACTTTTATCCATCGTTGTTCTCGGGTTTATACAAAAAGCAGTGATTTCTGGTACGATTGCCTTGGCATCATCTTTCGAAATCGCATTTGTGAATTCTTTAGGGCTACCGTTCTATTCAGGGACGATTTTCTTCTTCCTGTTCATAGTAGCGGTGAGTGTCTTGGTGCTTCGTTTTGCGAGAAAAAGAGGATTCAGAATCTTGTATACTTCAGTAATGGGGCTTGTTCTGTTGATCGTTGGATTCGGTTCATTTGCAGTAATCGTTATTCGTTCGAACGCAAATACGCCACTGGATGAAAATGATCCAGAAAATCTAGTTACGCTGCAAGCATATCTTGAGCGTGAACAATACGGATCTGCACCGATTCTTTTCGGACAATATTGGAACTCAAAAGAGAATGACCGAAACTTATACGATGATCTTGGGCCAACGTACCTACGTCGATTTGTCGTTCAGAAAAGTGATGCGGATATCAAAGCATTCCAAGATGAGGCAAGAGCAAAAGAATACGCTAAATCAATTACGGGATCAGTCGTGAATGAAAAGTATTACTTATCGAACGCTCGAATAAGAGAAAAAGCGGTCGCCACCTACGCCCAAACGACCTTCTTACCGAGAATGTATTGGAGCAATGGTAGCGATGGAAAAGTTTCCGGATACAAAAACTGGTCTGGTTACGACCCGAAAGTGGATAAAGGAACAGAGAAAGGTTCCGACGGAAATCGTCTCCCGACATTTGGTGAGAACATGACCTACATGGCGAATTATCAAATTAGCTTCATGTACTGGCGTTACTTCATGTGGAACTTTGCAGGACGTCAAAACGATATTCAAGGTCATGGTAGCGCAATGCGCGGAAACTGGAAGTCTGGATTCGGCGTGATTGATGATGCGCGACTAGGAAGCCAAGAGGCTGCACCTTACTACACGCAAGAAAATCCATCGAACAATGCGTTCTTCTTATTGCCGTTAATCCTCGGATTGATTGGGTTGATTTTCCACTTTTACAAAGCACCAAAAGACGCCTTCGTCGTATTCCTCGCATTCTTGTTTACAGGTCTGGCAATTGTGATCTACTTGAACCAGAAACCGTTTGAGCCAAGAGAGCGTGATTACGCTTACGCAGGTTCCTTCTATTTCTTTGCCCTGTGGATTGGAATCGGAGTCTATGCACTCTACGAAGCCTTCAAGTCTTTCGGTAAAAAAGAACTCGCCCGAATGGGAATCATTGCAGGAGCTGGTTTGCTCTTATTCTTGATCATGGATGCGTCAGGAGGAGGAATGGTTCGAACAATGTCATGGTTGATTATCGCGGTTATTTCCGCCATAGGAATAGGAATCATGATGCTACTCTCCAAAGTCTTGAAGAAAGATGAACATGGGGCAGGAGCGGCCATCTTGTTGACAATCGCAATTCCATTAATTCTTGGCTTCCAAGGTTGGGATGATCATGACCGTAGTATGAAAACTTCGGCGCGTGATTTAGCAATGAATTATTTAAAATCATGTGAGGACAACGGTATCATATTTACAAATGGAGATAATGATACATTCCCACTTTGGTACATGCAAGAGGTGGAAGGATACAAAACGAGTGTACGTGTTTGTAACTTATCGCTGATGCAGACAGATTGGTACACCGATCAAATGAAGATGAAAGCATACGAATCGGAAGGATTGCCGATTAAATTTACTGAGGATCAAATTCTCATGTATGCTGGAAATACCGATCAGGTTTACTTCTTCGATCTTATTCAATTGTTCCAACGTGCGCCTTCTGCTTTAACGAAAAAAGTGATTGCTTTAAGAGCAAACGGAAGTCCAAACGAAGCGAAAGCTGCATTAGGTCAACTTGCACGAACGGCTCAGTCGATTATGGCGGGAGTTACAACTACGGATGCAAAAACGCGTGCTAGATTGGATAAGATTCGCGGAATCATCTCTGGTCCTCCGAAAGAAAACTTAGCGGATGATATCTACGAACGATACAGTGCATGTCTGGAAGTGCTAATGGCCTCTCAGAACTCTGATGCAGTGAAAATGTCTCAAAAATCTGCACAGTCGCTGCAAGATTTGTTGTTGAATTTCGAGAAGAGTTGGGATTTCTCTAACCTTCAAGAAGCAATGGCATTCACACGAGATGACGATAACTTGCTAGACATGGAAGGTCAAAGTGTTCGTATTTTCCCAAGTTCAGGTTTCGTTCTTCCAGTGAACTTTAAAAACGCTGTGAAGTCTGGATTGATCACTAAAGATCAAAAAGACGAGTGCGTAAGCGAGTTGAGATTCAACTTCGACAAGCAATACATTACACGTGAGCAAACTATGATGTTGGACATCATGGCAAACAACGATTGGAAACGCGGTCTTTACTTCTCTTCTCCAGGTGGGTCGGAAGTGGCATTGGCGCTTTACCGCCGTGGATACGTAAAACAAAACGGAATGGCGTTCGAAGTGAGCCCATTGAACCGTCCGAATGAGCGAACGAACATGGAGCGCATGTACGAAAACCTCATGAAGAATTATTCTTACGGTGAGATGCAAAACCCTGATGTTTTAACAGACTACTATACACGTCGTCACACAAAACAATACAGAGCGCATTTCTACAGTTTAGCAGATGAGTATTTGAATAAAATATACGATGCTCAACGACGAGGTGTTGAAATGCCAGAGGCTGAAGTGAAAGAATGTGAGAAACGCGTAATTGCACTTCTCAAGAAATCATTGAAGGAGATGCCAGCGGATGTTGTTATCGATTATGGTGAGCCAAGTCGAAGCAGAGATCCTCGAGATGGATATCCTCAGTTAGACGGAGCAGGTGGAATCTTGAAAGATGAGACAGGACAAGAAGTGAAATTGAAAGGTTTTGTTGATGGTGAGCTTCACAACTACGTAACATTGTTCTACGAAGCAGGCGATGTTAAGGCGGCTGAAAAACTTGGGAATACTGTTGCTGGACAATTGGAGTCAATTATCAACTACTTCGATCAAAGTGATGCTGAGTTCTTAACTGATCCTCGAAACAGAGAAGATTTCTTGTCGGCAATGCACGCATACTATGTATTGAATACTTCAGCAATCAACGCTGGTCAAGAGAAGAACAAATTGGCGACTCGAACGAGTAAGAAATTGAAGTATTACAACAAGGAAATGTATCCTCGATTGATCAAAGCATTGAAAGATCGAGCAAAAGAGAACGGTGAAAGTTTGAATTCTTCGAATGGTGGTGACAACTCGAACGCGATGCGTGTGTTGGAAGATTACCAAATGGGAATGGGAATGCAGTTTGGTTATTTCCCGAAACCAGATGCGAGCAACATGACATTGCCTCAGAGCCAAGGTGGACAGGAAATGCCATCGATGGAAGAGATTGAAGCAATGTTAAAAGCACAGAACCCAACGCAAGATTCTACTTTGCCATAGGTTAAGAAGATGAAGATTTTTAGAACCCCCATTTATTTTCCTTGGTTTTTTCCTCGGCGAAGATGGGGGTTTTCTTCTGCTACAAATTCGGTGTATTTAACCTTTGATGACGGTCCAACTCCTGAATTAACCAATTGGATTTTGGATTACCTGGACAAGGAAAACGTTCAAGCGACTTTCTTTTGCGTTGGATCGAATGCGAAGAAGTATCCAGAATTGATGGAACGAATGACTTCGGCTGGGCACGTTATTGGAAATCACACGATGCGTCACGAGAAAGGCACGAAAGTTTCGCGGAAAGAATACCTGAGCTCCATTGAGGAAGCATCAAACTACATTGATAGCAAGTTGTTCCGTCCGCCCTACGGAAGACTGCCGATGATTTACGGACGCAAAATCAGAAGTGAGTACCAAATTATCATGTGGTCGTGGCTCTCGTATGATTATGACAATACCATTCCAGTTACAAAAATCTTGGAAGAAGCGTACCGCATCAAAAATGGGGATATCCTTGTCGTTCATGACAACGAAAAAGTGACGGGAAGAATCAAAGTATTGCTACCTCAACTGATTCAAGTTGTCAGAGATAAAGGATTGAAGTTTGAAGTGCTGAGTGATCAACTTAATTGATAGAACTGAAAACCAATGTCGTAAATCAACAAGGGATCAAAAATCAGCCCAACGCGTTTTTGAACACTTTTTTCGACGAATAAAAAAGTGTTAGAATGTCGAGTTTATCTCGGTCGCTTGAATACTGGAACCGTCGAGCAAGGTTCACCATACATGATGCTTTTTGCTACAGGTTGAAGATGCTTCACCAATTCAGTCATCGCGTAAGCAGGATCAGCAACATCAGCACACCCTTTGATGATAATACGGCCGTCTGTGTAGTCTTCCAATGGCTCAGACTTGATGCGTTTCAAAATCAGGTGCTTTTCCAAATCTTCTTTTGTTCCGATGATGAAATCCGACGAAAAAGGAAGCAAGCGTGATCCAATCAGCATGTACGCCCAAGTAGGAATAATGGCATCAACTTTACAGTGAACGTAAACCGCTTTCCCTTCAAATTCAGACCACTCGGTATCCTTTACCCACGTACGGAAATCCTTTTCTTTCAAGACCAATCCTTGCCAAAGTTGTTCGGAAATATCAAGCTCGACCAAAGCCACATTTGGTTTGAACGTTGCTAAATCCATAGAGATTAAGCCACTTTCCTGTACTTTATTCACGATTTCATCCATATAACAAAGTTAGATAAATTAACTGACCTTCAAGCTGTGAATGGTCGTTCGCGATGTAAATTTGGTTAAATCCTTTCGTAAATGTTCGTATATCCATGCAATGGAAATAACGTGGAATTCTCGCTCGATTAAATTGAAATATGAATACCTTTACGTGAATGATCTCGAAGAGGACAAAATATGGAATCAAGGCGCTTACTTGCATAGCACGGTCGGAAGATAATCGTCCACTGCAAACAAGAGTCATAGCCGAGAGCGAGAATATTTCACCTAAGTACCTCGAAAATATTCTGATCCAATTGAGGAAAAGTGGAATCCTGGGCTCAAAAAAAGGAAAAGGAGGCGGATATTACCTGCTTCGACCTGCTGAGGAAACACCAATGACTCAAGTTATGCGCGCACTCGAGGGACCCATCGCATTGGTATCATGCGTAAGCCTTAAGTATTACGAGAAATGCAACGATTGTCCTGACGAAGCAACATGTAGCGTCAACAGATTGATGCTACAAGTTCGGGATAACACCTTGGCCATTCTAAATAATACGCACTTATCTGATTTGGTATAAATTCATTATTGAATGAATCCTGCCGCCACTGTGTTGTTCGTGTTTTGATCAATCAGAATAAAAGAACCATTCGTTCTGTGATCCTCAAATCTATCTGAATAAATCGGCCTGTTTAATTTGAAAGAAACCGAAGCAATATCGTTCATCCCAATAGATTCAGGCGCATCGTCTGTTCCTGAAAAATCGGGCTTTATCTTATCGTTAATGTTCGTCACAATGGCGAGAACCTTGTTCACACCGTGTTGAAGAATGTATTTGTTACGCGATCTGAGTTGAATCGAATCCATCCAGCAGACAACAGCCTCAAGCTCTTTATTTATTGTTGGTAAATGACCCTTCTTTACGATCATATCACCACGACTGATGTTTATGTCATCTTCGAGAGTTAGCGTCACAGATGATCTTCTAACTGCAGTATCGTATTTCTCATTAAACGCGTAAATCTCTTTTATTTTTGAGTTCGTTTGAGAGGGAAGTACAACGATTTCATCTCCAACAGACAAATCACCACCGTATACTTTTCCGGAGTATCCTCTGAAATCATGGAATTCTTGTGTTTTTGGACGAACGACAGATTGCACAGGGAAACGAGGTGTTCCGTCGTTGTAAATCTGTGCTTTATCCAAGCTTTCCATATGCTCAAGTACAGTATTTCCATCGTACCAAGGCATTTTATCTGAAGCATGTACAACATTGTCCCCTTTGAGTGCACTCACCGGAATAAATGAAATAGTCTGTTCTTTGTACTCACTTTTGCCGATTAACTCCTGAAAATCACGCTTAATTGATTCAAAAGCCGCTTCCGAATAATCGACTAAATCCATTTTGTTGACAGCAACGACAATGTCTTTTACGCGTAGCAAATTATTAATGAAGAAGTGCCTGTTCGTTTGCTCAATAACGCCTTTTCGCGCATCAATTAAGATGATTGAAGCTTGGGATGTTGAGGCACCCGTCACCATGTTACGCGTGTACTCGATATGACCAGGAGTGTCAGCGATGATGTAACTTCTGTTCTCCGTAGAGAAATAAATATGTGCCACATCAATAGTGATCCCTTGTTCTCTCTCCGCAACCAATCCGTCGGTAGCTAATGAAAAATCGAGGTAGTCGTAGCCTTTCTGTTTACTCGTTTTTTCTATGGCTTCGAGTTTATCAGTGGTGAGTGATTTTGTATCGTATAAGATGCGTCCGATAAGTGTACTTTTACCGTCGTCTACGCTTCCTGCAGTTGCGATTTTTAAAACTTCCATATGCTTTGTATTCTATGAACCTTGAGATTCATTTTAGATGTTATTCAATTGTGTTTCTCTAGGTTAGAAATAACCTTGTTGTTTTCTTTTTTCCATCGCCGATTCAGATCGTTTGTCGTCGATTCGAGCTCCACGTTCCGAAATAGTTGAACTTCTGATCTCCTGTACTACGCTTTTTACGTCTGAAGCTTCCGATAATACAGCCGCTGTGCAACTCATATCTCCAACAGTTCTGAACCTAACAATGAGTTCTTCCGTTGCTTCATCTGCTTCACGGTACACTACGTCGTCGTCGTGTGACCAAATCATTCCATCGCGGTGAAAGACATTTCTTTTATGCGCAAAGTAAATGGATGGAATTTCAATGTTTTCTCGTTCTATGTATGACCAAACATCGAGCTCAGTCCAATTCGAAATAGGAAAAACACGTACATTTTGTCCAAGGTTAATTTCCCCGTTAAGCAGGTCAAACAATTCTGGGCGCTGATTTTTTTCATCCCATTGACCGAAATCATCTCTTACGGAGAAAATGCGTTCTTTCGCTCTGGCTTTTTCCTCATCTCTTCGAGCTCCGCCAATACACGCGTCAAACTTGAACTCTTCAATCGCATCCAATAAGGTTGAAGTCTGCAGCATGTTTCTGCTGGCATACTTCCCTTGCTCCTCGATTACTTTCCCTTCGTCAATGGATTGTTGAACATTTCGAACGATTAATTCTAAGCCCAACTCTTCAACCAAACGATCTCTGAATTCAATCGTTTCAGGAAAGTTGTGTCCCGTGTCTATGTGCAAAAGCGGGAATGGAATTTTCGCTGGATAAAACGCTTTTTGAGCCAAGCGAACTAAGGTAATTGAGTCCTTTCCACCTGAGAATAGTAGAACGGGACGTTCAAATTGGGCAACCACCTCTCGAATAATGTAGATGGCTTCGTTTTCCAAAGGATTTATGATAGCTGTAGTCTTCATGATATCTTATTTATGCAGTCCGCACTCTCGGTTTTCAAGTTGTTTTGTTGGGTCGAAATAGGTAAACTCATTGGGTAAATTATGAGCTTCCAAATACGCGTCAAGCTGGTCGTCCGTCCAGTGGTAAAAAGGACTTATTTTCAATAGCCCATTCGAATCTTGTGAGAAAATATCAATGTTGTTACGGAACGCAGTTTGTCCATTGCGCAGATTGGTAAACCAAAGATCTGGCTGGTGCTCATTCATTGCACGTTTAAAAGGTTCTAGTTTCACTTGTTCCGTAAAAATAGCATGCTTTGGATCATCCACATGTGGAATTCCCAAGGTTATGTCTCTGTGCGCTGCTGTTTGTTTCGGAACATACAGATGAATCTTTAAACTGAGCAAATCAATCACTTGTTCGGCGTGCTTGTACGTGTTTGGGGTATTGTACCCAGTGTCGCACCAAATCACTTTAATGTTTTGATCGATGCTTGATACCGCTTTGAGAATAGCTACTTCGTATGGCCGAAAATTGGTCGTCAGCACAGGATTTTGAGCAAGCTCTAGTCCAAACTGAATAATTTCCTCGGGTGATTTCTGTCTGAATTTCGCATTCAGCTCTTCTAAATTCAATGTATTCATTTTCCCCAATTTATTTGGTTCCATAGGCGTTCGTGAAAAAAGTAGAGTATCATTTTAGTGATCAATTCAATCCCACCAATTGAAAGTGCAACATTCAATGTTCCTGTGAGGAAATACGAAATGACAATTGTGTCAATTGTTCCAATCGTACGCCAGCTCAGTGTTTTCAGCAAGCTTCGTTTCCATTTTTCCGAGTGAGCAGTGTCGATCTTTTGGCGAGATTTAGACTGCAGTATTGAATCAACAATCATTTTAAAATGCATTTAACTCTAAAAACCTACCTGTTTGGTAGGTTAAGTGTGCAAGTCTACACATTTTTTTCAATGTTTGAAATAATTGAGAGGGTTTTTATGAAATTATTCGCAACTCACAACCTACACGAGCAATTGCCCTGTCGAAGTCAAATTTGAATATGGTAGGATTTACATCGGAAGTCGAACAGTAAACGTCGTTCCTTTTCCAGCATTGCTCTTCACATGGATCTGTCCTTCATGTTCTTCGATAATGAGTTTTACGTAGTAAAGTCCTAATCCGAATCCTTTTACATCATGGCGATTTCCAGTTGGAACCCGGTAGAATTTATCGAAGATCATTTTCACATCTTCCCGTTTGATTCCAATTCCGTTGTCGATGATTTCGAGTGTGAACCATCGTTTATCAGAAGATGATTTCACCGTAATTTCAGGAGCGTTATCGCAGTATTTCACGGCGTTGTCCATTAAGTTGTAGACAACATTCGATAGGTGAACAGGATCAGCGTTAATTTCACATTGAGAAGCCTCCAATTGAAGTTTGATCAAACCACCCTTTTCCATTTGGTTGAAATCGAAATTGTCCTTCACTTCGCCTAGCAATTCGTGTACGTCAAACGGTTCCTTCCTCAATGAAAGTGAATCCTTGTTCATCTTCGCAACGTTCAAAACACGTTCTACCTGGTGTTCTAAACGTTTGTTTTCTTTGAAGATGATTCCTGCGTATTGCTGCAATTTTTCTTGGTCATCGACAGTGCTTCGCATGATCATTTCCGCTGATAGTCCAATGGTGGAAATGGGGGTTTTCAGCTCGTGCGTCATGTTGTTGATGAAATCTGTTTTTACCTCGGAAAGCCTTTTTTGACGCATGATCACATTAACGGTAAACCCAAAGAAAATCATAATTACCACGACGATGAAAATTAAATAAAAGTAAGGAGAATACGACGTGTCCAATTCAGCTACGGCGCCTTCTACCTGAACATCTGGGAAGAACACGGTGAAATAGTGCCCGTCGTTGTTCCAAATCGCTTCAGAGATCGGAACTTCAGATGTGCTTTGTTCTAAGGACGCGAAGGTTGAATCTCCAATATATTCAATGAGGTTTCCGAAAACAATCGAGTCGGTGAAACAGTCGTAAATCCCATATTGGAAATCGAAACGAACTTGTTGCGCGTAGAATTCTCGCTTGAGGAGTGTTTCCAAATAGTAGGGCTGCAATTCTTCATTGATATCAACAGAGAAATAGTTTGGCTCAATTTGCTTAACCGCGCCATACATGTCCGAGCTGTCTGAACTTTGCAAAGCAATATCTTTCAAGACATTACTAAGGGCTATGTGCGTGTTTTCGGTGAATCGCACGAAATTTAAGCTGTCCTCGCGTTGCTGAATTTCCACAGATTTTGCCTGTGTGGATACCGTTTTTTGAATCCAAACACCTTGAATGATCATAATGCTCAGGATGGATAAAATCCCGAGAACAATTACGGCATTGATGGTTCGTCTGTTCATTCCTTAAAGATACGCAATCTAATTTCGCGATTAAGCAACGAAGCATTTTTTAGCAAATGATTAACACTGTTAGTGAACGAACAATTTCACCATTTCCTCGCGGTCGTTGAATAGAAGACGAACCAAATAATTTCCTGCAGCAAGCGGTTTCAGAAGTTGAACTGAAGCTTTGCTTGCATTTTGAAGACTTACGTCGTCTGTAGCAACCTGATTCCCGACCATCGAAACTAGACTTAATCCAGATAAATTTTCTAATGATCCACTGTAGTTGAACAACATAAGCTCTCCTGTTTCTTGTGAGTAATGAACAGTCGTTGCGTTGCTAGTCGAACATAGCTTGGAAGAGATAATGTCAAATACTTCGCGCGTTCCGTCATAATCTACTTGACTCAATCGGTAGTACGTAATTTCTTCTCTTGTTTGATGATCCGAATATGAGTACGTGATCTCGTTTTGTGAGTCATCGCTTCCATTTACTGTCGTCACTGTTGTAAATGAACCATCAGCATTGACTTTTTCCAGAAGGAAATAGTCGTTGTTTACTTCTGATGCAGTGGTCCAAATAAGGGTTGTTGATCCATTTTCGCAAACAGAGTAAAATTCGACTAGCTCAACAGAAAGTAATGAGAAGCATGGAACTGTCGAAGCAGGGCAGAGTGTGTTGGCTACGGTCATAGGGGCTATGTTGTTGTTGGTGGTATTTGATCCTGATAATGATAAAGATGTACCGGAATTGGTCACGGTTACCGTTCCAGAATTATCTTGACGAATATCTTGAGAAGTAGAAGAGAAGGTGCATTCATCGACAACTACGCTTGCCGCATTTCCTGACCCTACTCGCAGGTAAATGTGATTACCTTCACTAGTAGCTGTATTTCCATTGAAGTTGCATGAAGTCAAGTTGGCTGATGCTGCACTTCCGCTTCCTGAAAAAGAAGTGTTGATGGAGATCGCTCCACCTTTTCCTGAGTTAGCTACGCTATTATTTGAAAAATTGCAGTTCGATGCGGTGAAAGTTGATCCGCGAGTTAATGTGATTGCGCCTCCGTATTTTGGACCACTTCCACTGTGTGTTGCATTTCCTTCGATGCATGATCCTGAAATAGTCAAATTCGCTCCAGACAAATAAACGGCTGCTCCACCTTGCGAGGAGGTGTTGACGTTGTCCGAAATTCTCGAGTTCGTTACGGTAACGAAAGTAGTATTGTCACCTGAAATGTATATTCCTGAACCTCCCTGCAGGGATTTAGCGTTCCCAGTAATCGAGTAGTCCGTAAATGAAACAATGTTTCCGTTCCCTTCAACGTTCACTCCGCCGCCCGCGACACTTGAGCTTGCTGGATTACAATTCGAACCGCCACCTACGAAATCGATAATGGATCCTCCAGAAATAACAATCGCTGATGCACCGCCACCTGAAGAATTTTCATTCACTTGGACATCCGTAATCGTGATGTTATTTGCTCCTGAGAAGTTCAGGGTACTTGCACCTCCTAATCCGTAATTGTATCCTGTAAGGAAAATTCCTTGGATGGTAATATTCGATCCAGTAACGTTTGCCCAGCGATTTGCATCCGTACTGGTGCTGTTGTTATCGAAGAAAGTAAGTAAACTGCCTGCGCCTACAATGGAAACTCCGTTCAAGGATGATCCAAAAGATAAATTCGCGTCGGTTGTAAAATAGGTTCCTGCGTCAACGTAAATGACATCGCCTGAGTTAAAACTTCCAATGTGACTTGCAAGTAAGTTGCTCAATGTAGCTTTTGGACTGCTTGCTGAAGTTCCACTGTTTGAATTACTGCCAACAGATGTGGTGTAAACATCTCCCGTTAGATCGGAATCATTTACATAGTAATCAGTGGCACCACAATAACTCGAAATCGATAGAAGCGAGAGGCAAATTATGCGAGTAAGATTTAACATTTTACGTTTATTTGTAGGAGTGAGAACTCAATATAGTGCATTGAATTCCAACGAACCTACTCAAAAGGCTGGGGAGGCTCGGATTTGTGATAAGCCGCTATGATTGTACGTAAAACGCTAGCTTTTGTGGTAAACGGTTAGGGTAAAATCGGTCAGAAATCACTCAGGATTAACGAGCTGGATCGATTTAATATCGAAGGTTCGTGATACGGGAACTTCAATAGACAAGTGTATTAATTGGAGACGATATGCTTGTGATTTCCCCTTCACTTTTTGTACGAATTCTGGGTTAACCAGATACGATTTATGGACCCTGTGAAAGTGCGTATCAATTTGATCTAAAAGTTCCGTAATTTTTTTGAGCGATATCCGGTGCATCATTTTTTCGACTGAACCATCTGAAGTTAAATGGTAGGTGTGCACGTAATTGTCGTTGGCCTCGAACGCGATAATTCTCTCAATCGGGCTTTCCAAAATTACCTGATTCTGATTGTTCGTAATGCGAAACATCTTTTGAACGGAATCATCCGTCATCTGCTGATTTTCTGTGCTCACGACAAACCGTGTACTGAGATCAAAGTAGACCAACCAAAGAATGTAGACCGAAGCTGGGAGTACAGGGAGAATCAAAAATGAATTGTAGTAAAGGAGTAGGTCGGTTTCGGCAGAATCATTCAAGAGCCAAACAAGCATTCCACAAGAGATCGAGATCACAAACAAACTGGCGATCACAAGCAAGTGTGAAATCGAAGTTGCGAAGGATTTGGCTGTCAGCTTGATCAAACTCAAGCTCGCTAAGAATGAGAATGCGAAAATTAGAGGGTAGGTAATCAGCGGATCGTGATTTTCCAGAAACACAAATGGATTCAGCACGAAAGTTGCGAGCGTAAAGTAAGCGCTGTAAACAGCGGCAACCCATAGACGATATTTCGCAGGAATCCTCATTTTTGTCCAGAGATTTTACGAATACCGATAAAGATCAACCCGAATAAAAGGAGCAAACTGAATACCAAAAACCAAACAATTTTGGAGCGATGATCAGCCACATTTTTCTCCATTTGCTGGTTTTTAACTGCAAGGTCCTTCTCATCTTGAATCAATTTAATTTCCAACTCCTTCTTCATTAATTCATTCTGGAAAGTCTTGTCTTCCAGCTGACTCTTCACTTTTTCCTGGTTCAAATCATCCTTCAATTCTTCCAGCTGATCGTAAATTGACGTGGCATTTCTCCAATCTTCGAGCGCTTTGAACGCCTTAATCTTCAGAAGGTAAATGTCAAGTAAATGAATGCGGAAGTTGTTTTTGAGCGAGGCCGTCTCAGCACGATTGAAGTTTTCCAGGGATAAAGGATAATTCCCCCGGTTCAAATGAATTCTTCCTAGGAGGATTTCATAGAGGATTCGTTCTTCAATTTGATATTCTTCTAGTGACTCATTGATTTGTGTGAGTAAGTTCTCAGCGTCAGCAAATCGTTCAATTTTCACATAGATATCAGCAATTCCCAGTTGAGCGTAGATTACTCCCTCAGTGTTTGTAAGCTTCTTTTCTATGAGCAGAGAGTTGGTGAAGTAGGAGAGGGCGAGATCAAAACTGTCGCGTCGGTTGTAGGCATCTCCTAAATTGTATAAGCGAATGGATTTTTGAAGAGGTCGATCGAATTTTTCCTCCAGCTTTAAACTTTTATTGAAATATTCGCAGGCTTTTTCGTAATCTTCCAGCAGCAAATGGATGTTCCCAATGTTATTGTAACAGGCTGACACGCGCGCTTCATCCTGAATTTTTTCTGCGGCATTTAGCGCTTTTAAGTTGTGGTCCAAAGCGGTTAAATAGTACCCCTTGTTTTTACTGACGATGCCGAGAATGGTATGTGCATTGATCGTGTAGAATGGTGCTGAGTTTTTCTTCGCGCTTTCCTCTAGTAATTTATTGGCCTTTGCGACGACACTCGTATCTCCTTGTTCAAGTGCTTGAAAAGCAATAGAATCAAGTTCATCTAAATACGCATCATTTTGCCCCAAAAGGACATTCCAACTGGAGAGTGTGAGAAATGAGATGAAGATGACTATCCGCATATTTAGGAGTAAATCGGTATTGCTTCAAAAGAGGAAGTTAATCAATTTTTCTGAACTCAGTTCAAGCAAGAAAACGTGAAATAAAACGCGTTCTTTCCGGGTGAATGCAGCTTAGCATCAACAGAAAATTATCGAGTCAATGACTAGAATCCTTGGACTCCGTTCACGGTTGTATATTTCAGCACGTTCTTTTTCTCTGGGTGAATACGAGCGAATGCAGACTGAACAGCGAGCGTTCCTTCGTGGAAACCACACAAGATCAATTTTAACTTGTTCGTATACGTGTTCACATCACCAATCGCGTAAATTCCAGGAATGTTCGTTGAGTAATCTAAGGTATCTACCTTGATGGCGTTTTTCTCAATTTCTAATCCCCAATTGGCGATAGGTCCAAGGCTAGGTTTCAACCCAAATAAAGGAATGAAATGATCTGTTTCAACGATTTTTTCGCCATCAGCTTTGTGCTTCACAGTGACATTTTCAATCTTTCCGTCTCCACCTACACCAACAACTTCTGCCTCAGTAATCAAATTGATTTTTCCAGTATCAGCCAAATCCATTACTTTCTGTACAGAGTCCAAATGACCTCTAAACGAAGAACGTCTGTGAACCAATGAAACTTCCGTCGCGATCTTGTTTTCCGTTAAGAAAATCGCCCAGTCTAAGGCAGAATCACCACCACCAGCAATTACACAACGCTTTCCACGGTAGAATTCAGGATCTTTAATTATGTACTCGACACCGTGATCTTCATACGACTCCAGATTCTCAATAGGTGGCTTGCGAGGTTCGAAAACTCCCAATCCTCCAGCGATCATCACAATCGGTGCGTGGTGTTTCGTTCCTTTATTTGTTGTTACGATGAATGATTCATCTTCCAGTTTTTCAATATCAACCGCTGCTTCTCCAAGTGTATAACCTGGTTTGAATGGAGCAGCTTGCTCTTCTAAATTCGTGATCAATTCTCCTGCTAGAATAGAAGGGAATCCAGGGATATCGTAAATCGGCTTTTTCGGGTAGATTTCTGAACATTGTCCTCCAGGTTGAGGTAGTGAATCAATTAAGTGACACTTCAATTTCAGTAATCCAGCTTCGAAAATTGTGAAAAGGCCTACTGGCCCTGCTCCGATGATGATGATATCCGTTTCGATCATTTTGTTTGATGTTTAAGCCGACAAATTTAACAAAACATGTTCAAACGAGTATAAGTAAGGTTACAAAGTTTAAATGGGCAAGGTCTTTTATTCATAGGTCGTGGTGCTCAGACTGATATTCATTATTTTAGCACGATGCGCCTGTTTGCTACTCTATTTTTTCTGCTTTTTCTATTCGGAAATGCACTTTGCCAACTCTCCATCGAACAGGAGCTGCACCACTATGCCGTAGAGGATTTGGAGAATTATCAAGAAACGATCTCGGTAATTGGTCAGAACCGATCGAATTCAGACGAATCTTTAGGCTTTTTGGTGAATGAGGACGCTGAATTGCTGAATTATCAGTTGTACGAGCGTAAAGGGAGCAAGTGGAAGCCATCAAAGTTGAAAAGAGAAATCACCATTTCGACGATTGATCGAAGTTCATTCTTCTCCGGAACGCGCTACTATTATTTCCCTATCCCATCGGGAATGGAGTTCAAATTGGAATTTTCAACGAAAGAAAAGCACACCGTGTTCTTGACGAAATTCTACAGTGCCGGCTGGTTCGACGCGGAATGGGTAAAATATTCGTTTGAATTGCCAGATAACTTGATGTTAAGCTCTCGTAGTGTTGATTCCTACGCCGGTGCTTTTCAAATCAGCGATGAGATATACGGATCTGAGCCTTCGATGCCTTACTTGGTTCATCCGAAAGATGTTGAGCCGATTGCCTATTTCTCAAAGTGGTTTGAAGATCGAATCGATCCCCAATTGGAAATTGATCCAAGTTTAATTCCAGAGGAGTTGACAATAATTTCAGAAAGGGGCAATCGCTTAGAGTTGGCGAAAGCCTGTTTTCAATTTGTGCAGCAAAAGATCAAGTACATCGATATTGAAAATGGCATTAACGCGATAATTCCTCGGCAATGCGAGAAGGTACTGAAAAATGGACTCGGCGATTGCAAGGACATGGCGACACTACTCACAGCTTTGTATCGACATTTTGGTTTCGAAGCGTACTCGGCAATTTCTCGAACGAACGACAAGGCGGGAGTATTGAATTTCCCTTCGATTGGCTTGGCGAATCACACGATTTGTACCCTGCGATTTGAGGATGAATGGTATTTCTTGGATGCCACGGAAGATGCTTGTTTGTTTGGAGATGCGAGCATTCAGACATTAGGATCAGAAGTTTTTCTTGTCGGATACGATGGCGATCCGTTTTTGGATGTTGATGAAAACCCGCGATCAAAAAGTTTGGCTGAATTGAATTACGTACTGAATGAAGATATGGCTCTAACTTTGGAAATGAAGACCTTCGGAAAGATGAATCATTTCTTGTATCACACGAAGTTGAAAGAAAACGATCCGAGCGAAGTAATTAAGTCAGTACTAGAGCAAATTTCTGGAGTTCAATGGGAAATCAGCAAAGTATCGATAGTTGATAGTATGTCAATTGTGACAGCTTCTGCAAAAATGAATTCAAGCATGTATTCGAAAATGGGATCAAAGAACTTGTACAACTTGAAGTTCCTACCTAATCCAAGGTTGATGACAGCCTTGTTTCAAAATAGCTCATATCCAATATTTAAGGGAGAGGTCATTATGAATCTTGATTTTGGAGGAGAAGTTCGGTCAGATTTTTCAGGACGGGGAACGAAAGAACTGGAAATCATTCAGCCCGAACAAGAGTTAGTCATCAATTGTACTTTGGAGAAATTCGACGATGCAGAATCATTTAAACGAAGTGAACTCATCAAAGCATGGAACACCTTAATAAAGCAACCACTACTTATAGGATATGAAGATTAAGTCCATCATACTATTGCTTGCCGCACTATTTCCCGTTTTGGCACATAGTCAGACTAAAGGTGCACGGGGCAAATACAATTGGCCCGCGTATACGCCTATTGAAATTCCAGATTCACTAAAATCTGAAGATGCTTTTTTTATTGAGAATGTAAAGTATTACGAAATTCACGAGAGGTTCAGAACGGAAATTCAAGTGTTCAAACGAATTTATATCAATTCTGAAAGTGCCGCCGAAGATTTTAGTCAACAGGAATTGTTTTTAGGTCGATCTGGACAGATGTCTATTCTCAAAGCACGAACACTCAAAGCTTCTGGGGAAGTACTCGATTTAGATGGAGATCAAATAATTGAAACCTACTCTGAAAAGAAGAATAAATACGGAAGTGAGCGCATTCGGCGAATTCAGTTTGTGTATCCGAACGTCGAGGTGGGCGATGTGATTGACATGGTCTATGAAGTTGTACTCGATGGGTATATTTTCTCGGATCTTCTTTATCTAGAAGATGAAATTCCTTCGCTTCATTCAAGAGTTTCAATGAATAATTACAGTCAACTGGACTTATCAGTTTACAGATTGAATGATGCGCCGCCGATAGAATCAAAAGTTGAATATGGCAGTCATGTGATCAATTGGCAAAGTAAGGCTGTGAAATCCATCAAAACGGATTACTTCAATGCGCTGCCGCCAGATCACCCAAGCTTGGTTTTTATTTTGTTCACGGGCGGTCAAAATTTGGATTACGACACTTGGTTTAGAATTGATGCGGAAGACCTTCCGATGGAATATGATATCTTCAGTTCGATTGAAAAAATGTTCCTTAAGCAAGGAATTATTCAGGAAGAAGATCCACCATTCGTGCAGCTTCAATCGGCCATTCACTATTTCGAGAACGCGAGTCTTTGGAACTATGACGAAGATATAGCGGTTGGTAAAACCCTCAACCATCTCGTTAAGGATGAAGTGAATCGATTACTCTTTATGCGCTACATGATGAAGTTCTTGAAGGAAAAAGATATTCGATACGAGAAAGGATTTACCAAAAGTCTGCTTAAAGGTAGATTCGAACATGGGTTTGTGTCTTTAGAGCAACTAACCCACCGCTTTTTAGTGATCTATGATCAAAACGAGCAGCCACATTTTCTATTTCCTCCGCGTGGGAAAGGACAGTTCTATTATTTGGATGAGATACCTTACTATTTAGAAGGGAATCAATCCATCGCATTATATGGCGAGCGAGATTTTCTGCAAGAGCAAGCAACAGTGGAGCTTCCGGAAAGTGGAAGCAAATACAACATGCATTCAGCTCAAATCAAAATCAAACTGAACAAAGGAGAAGCTCTTTCGAACTATTCTCGAAAAGATAAACTTTCGGGACATTATTCTTTCCTCTCACGTGATCGACTAGGTGAAATCTGGAAGGAAGAGTTGGGGATTGCTCCAGATTCAATTGTGGTAGCTCCAACATTTATTGACAACATGCGCACCAAGCCTGTTTATCCATATCAGGTAGAATTCAATCAGGAGGAGCGAAGTCATGCATTTTTCGAATCCATCGATGATTCAATTGGGTGGTTCGATTTGAGCTCTGTGCTGCCGTTGGGTGTTTATCAAGATGATGAATTGGACGCGGAATTTGGGGACTATTTGGTTTTGCCCTTCGTCAAGAAACATTCCATTTCTGCATTTATTCAGAATGATGAGCAAATTTCGATTGCCGAGGACATTCACTCCATCGAGCTTTCGAATGAGGTTGGAACCATTGAGGTGAAGTTGTATCAATTGAATGACAAAGTAGTGAAGGCGAAAGTGACGATCGAAACGAAGAAACGTTATCTAAAAGGAGCAGACGTTGGCCAATTCAAGGAACTGCTGCAGAAATATTCAGAAGTACGCCAGAAGAAGTGGTTGTTGAAAATGTGAGATAGAAAAATCCCGCCCAATTATTCCAATCTTGAAATAAATCAGGATATTGGAAACCGGACGGGATTGTAAACAATTAATGTTCTTATTTCGCCATGGTAAATTGAATTGGAAGCGTCATCTCAGCGCTGACTGCTTTACCATCCTTCGTACCTGGTTTCCAGTCTGGCATGTTCGAAATCACACGCGTCGCCTCATCATTGAAAGCTTCATGTTCTGATGCTTTTGCAAGACTTACTTTTTTGATTTTTCCAGATTTCGAAACAACGAACTTCACGAAGACTTTATCTTCAATATTCTCGTTTGCCAAAGTTTTTGGGTACTTAATGTTTTCTTGGAGGTAGGTGATCATTGCGCTCATTCCACCAACAAACTCTGGATTGGAGTCAATTTCTCCTTTTGTAATTTCACTTTTTTGTGCTTGCGAAATTGGTGTTTCATTGTTACTGGTCTTAAGTTGAATACTCATCGTCAAAACCACCCCAGCGAGTACTGCTGGGATTAAGATTACTTTTTTCATGTTAAATGTATTTTGTGTTTTTAATTGAATAATTCGTTTTTGAAGCAAGGACTTTTTATTGAATCCATTTGCTAGTTCGGGGATGCTCACGCCCATGTAAGAGGCGAACAGGGCATAACTGTATTTTTTGACATCGGTTTCGTCATTAACGCATACTTTGTCCGCTAAATATTCATGGTTTTCTTTCATTTTTGATTCCCAGAGATAAACAACGGGATGAAACCATAAAAAGCAGCGAATGAGTCGAATCAATACGATATCAATTGAATGTTTTTGTCTTGAGTGAGCCAATTCGTGTTCCACAATGAATTCGACGTTGTCGAGTTGATATTCACTAATGAAAACAGAATTGAAAAGAGAGTAGGAGTGCTGCTTATCAGAAATAAGATAGATCCGTTGCTTGCCCAATGTATTTAGAAGTTTTGCGCCCTGAGGTTTCCGCACTTTCCATAGGCTCCAGCTAAATTGAATTACAGATAATACCATTCCGATGGAATACAACCATAGCGGCCAATTAATTGTCGAGATTTCTGTTGAAGCATCCATTGAAGCGTTAATCTCAACGATGGGTAGCTCGATCGCAAATCCACTAATGACACTTCCTTCTGAATAATGGTAGGCCATGCCAAGTGCAATAGACGCCAAAGGGAAGCCTATTAAATACCATCGATTGAGGTTTAGGTGTCGCCCTCGGTCATTCATTTTGAGGTAAACGAGGTAGCCCAGAATCAGGTTGGTCGAAATTAATATGATGTTCATCCAGCTCATGACTTCTTAATTTGATTCATGATTTCTTCGAGCTCTTTTGCTGAGATATTCTTTTCCTTCACAAAGAACGAAAGTAAACTCTCCGCCGATCCCCCAAAGTAGTTCTCAATTAAATGGTTCGCCGATTGATTCGCGTATGCGTCACGTGAAATTAACGGATGGTAACGATGGGTTCTCCCAAAAGACTCGTGTCCGACAATTTTCTTCTTTTCAAGAATGCGAATGATAGTAGAAACAGTATTGTACGCCGGTTTTGGTTCTGGAAACTTGGCGACAATCTCCTTTACAAATGCTTCTTTCAAATCCCACAGGATCTGCATCACTTGTTCTTCCGCCTTAGTAAGTTCTTGCATTTCCATTATCGTTTAGACAAACTTAAAACTAATTATGTAGTTATACAACTATAAATTTAGTTAAAGCGAAAAATGAGATCCTAATGGAAAGGAGTGTAAGTGTTCAAGGTCCTTAAAAAACAACAGTTTAACACGAGATTTTCAACTGTAAATTATCGGAAAATTTTTTCGCTGCACGTTCAGATAATTTCAAATTCCTTCAAATATGCGCCAGATATTTCTTCTGCACATTTATTTTGGATGACCTCCTCATCAGAGCAGCTCTCAATTCCATTTCGGAACAATTATTTATCTTTAGTCATTCTAAAAGTTGATCCTGTGAACTAAAAATTTCTACTTGCCCTTTTTCTTTGTTCCATTTCATTTGTATCCATCTCGCAACAGCTTGAAAAAATGGTGTTGGAGAATTGGAAAGACGGTGCCTAGGAGAATCGCATGCAAGAACTTCCGTTTTACGACGAGGACGGACGCGTAATTCGAAAGGAGATTGCGCATTGGAATGCAACATCGAATACCTGGGAGAATCAAACAAAAACGGAGTATCAAAGAGATGAAAATGGAATTCTTTTGCTGCGTGAGAAGTTTCAGTGGATGCTAGAAACTTCCGATTGGAAAGCAAATGAAAAAGCAAGTTTCTCAGTCAACGATCAAAATAACCGAGCAGTGTAGTGACTGAATCTCGTGATGATATGAGTTGGTTGAATAAATCCATTGAAGAGTATAAATATGACGAGAACGGGAATTTACTCGAGCGACAATTGAGTCGTTGGAATCAAGAATCCGTTTCGTGGGTTCCATACCGCAAGTACGAACGCAAAATGGAGTCGGATCGGAAGGCGGGTTATTCGATTGATTATTGGGACTTTCATACAGAGGACTGGCGAGCTTACAAAAGAGCTTCGTACCGTTATTCAGATAAGGGAAAAGTTGACCACATCCTTTTTGAGACGTGGATCGATAACAAATGGGAGAATCACTCAATTAGAAAAAACAGTCATAACACTGAAGATGAGTTAAGCTTTATGGAAGTTGATCTCTTCGATAACGAGTCTATGGGATGGAATAAGTCCAGTCATGTTGATTACGAATTAACTGAATTTGGAAAGCTTTCGGCTTCAATCAGTAAAAAATGGAAATCTGAAAACTCCGATTGGGAGAACCTTCAACGTTTTACCTATTATTATTCGGAAAAAGGCGCAATGCTTTCGGCATGGACAGACACGAGCAAGGAAATGGAATTGTTTCCGAACCCCGCTGTCGATAATTTAAACATTCGTTCATTGCCAACAGGAACAATCACAATTTTGGATGCACTCGGAAAAATCATCATGCAAACAGAAAATTCAGAGAATGAAATTCAGTTAGATGTATCGAAATGGGAAATGGGCGTCTATTCAGTTCAAGTGAATGGAGAGGAAGTACAGAAATTCGTGAAACACTAGAAGAACTGACTAGTCTTGTTTGTTTTGGTCGATGATTTCATCAACTTGATGATAGATCAGAGGTAATTCCGCTTCGACTTTGGCTGATAACTCTAGAACTTTGACCATGTCTTCATCGGGACTTGCCGCTTTTTCTATCGCCATAACTATTTCCAAAATACCTTTAAGTCCAAACATGGAAAGGCTCGGCTTGATTTTATGGGCGTGCAAACGAATGGAAGCAAAGTCGTTTGATTGAATCCCCGCCTTGATCTCCCGCTGATATTCGCGCAGTACTTCTAAAAATACCACAGACATCTCAACAATGATTTCTGGGGAGTCCCCAATTTGCGTTGAGATAAACGTCGTATCAATAGGATGTTTATAAGACATTTGCCGTGCTTTAGCTGAGGTTCTTCTCCTTGAAGAGTTTCATTAGTGCAGAACGATACGTTCTGCTCACTGGAATAGATCTTGATGAAATAAACACATCATTCTCAACAATGCGGTCTACTTTTTTCAAGTTCGCTATGTAGGATCGGTGGATGCGCATAAAAGAATAATCTGCCAGCTGCTCTTCCATCGCTTTTATGGTAGATAACACGGTTACTTTTCTTCCTTCTTGCAAATGAACATTCACGTAATCGCCAAATCCCTCTACATACAAGATTTCGTCTGTTGAAATATTGATATAACCAGAACGCTGCTTTACGGCAATTGAGTGATACGTCTCATTCTTTACTTGTTCAAACACGCTTCGCTGGAGTACTTTGTCCATCGCACTAGAAAAACGATCCTTTGTGATTGGTTTGGTTAAGTAATCTGTAACGTTATAATTGAAGCCTTCAACGGCATATTCTTTGTAGTCGGATACAATGATAATTTGAGGGAGTTGTTCGAAATGTTCCAACAATTCTATTCCAGTCATTTTGGGCATCACCATGTCCAAAAAGATCAGGTCAATATTTTCATTTTTGATAACGGGGATAGCTGATAGCGCATCTCCAAACTCACCAATGAGTTTGAGATCCGGACGTTGCTCAATGAACTTGCCTAACGCAGTTCTTGTCAACTTGTCGTCATCAATTACTATACATTTCATGGAGTATTAAATTTTCTTTCCAGTAGTAGTTATACCGTAATGCTAAAGTAACAATTCCGTCCGAATATAGTTTGGATAGTGGGATCAATTTAAAAAAAATGAAAAAAATCTCAACCTTTCTAAAGCCTGTTACGTTAAATACTAGATGCCACCTGCCTACGAACTCTTAATATTAAGTTTGGTAGGTGAGAAGTATTGATTAAATTTGTGTGATTAAATTTTAAATTGAATTATGAAAAAGATTTACTTAAGTGCACTGTCTATGGCAGTTGTATCGGGTCTGAGTGCCCAAGTTGCCACAACGCAACTAGCTCCAAAAAACTCTACTTTCGAGTCGAACAAAACTAGCGAGTACACTGCTAGCTTCGAAAAAGTAACAGTTTGGACAAATGATGTTTCAAACGCTGCTGATTGGCAATTTACAAACACTTCTTCTCCAGCTCAAGATTGGTACATTGAAACTGATCCTGCTGCTGTTCCTTCTGATGGACCTGTTGCAATGACTTCTGCTGCAAACGGATACTTGATGATTGATTCTGATCAAGCTGGTCAAACGGCTACTCAAGATGCTTTGGCATCTTACGTTGGAGGTGCAATCGATTTGTCTGCATACCCAGCTGTAACATTAGAGTTCGAACAACACTACCGTACGTACTTAGATGAGCGTTATGTTGAAGTAAGTAACGATGGTGGTACTACTTGGGATAGCTACACAATCACTGACGGTACTGAAGGTGGTGGTACTGTAGTTAGCGGAATTGGTTCTGTTGACATCACTGCAACTGCAGGTAACCAGGCGAATGTTTCTATTCGTTTCCGTTACGTTGGAGCTTGGGGATGGCACTGGGCTGTTGATGACATGCTTATCAAAACTACTGAGCCTTACGATTTGAGAGCTGACGGTAATGCTTGGGGTGTTGTAGGAACTTGGGGACCACGTCTTCCTTACTACTCAACTCCAATTGATCAAATTCAAGCTATTGAGTTTTGTGGACTTAACACAAACATTGGTTTGAACGATATCGCTGATGCTACTTACACTGTAGATATTGCATCTGCTTCTTACTCTGGAACAGGAACTATTAACTCTGTTGTAGGTGTTCAAGATACTATCTGTGCTGCTCCAGTATTCACGCCTGCAGGTGCAGTTGCTTCATTCACAGCTACTGCTGCAATGTCAACTACTAACCCAGACACAGGAGTTACAAACAACGATTTCACTGATATCACTTTCGGTGTTACTGATTACGTTTACGCTCGTGATAACTCAGATGCTGTTGTTGACGGAGGTTCTTTCAACCAAGGTGACGGATTCGAGTCTGGAAACATTTACGATATCTTCGCTGCTGCTGATCTTACTGGTATCCGTGTTGGTATCAACGCTGCTGCTGTTGAAGGATCTTCAATCTACGTGAAATTGTACACAATTGACGCTGCAACTGGTGACTTCATCTTAGAAGATCAATCACTTCCTTACACTTTAGGAGCTGGAGATTTGGGATCATACGTAACACTTCCTTTAGTTAGTGGTGCTTACACATTGACTGCTGATGAGTCTTACTTAGTTACTGTTGGATCTGACGGAGACGGTGGATTGTCTAACGATTTAGTTGTAATGACTTCAGGAGAATCTGAGCCACAAACAACTTTCTACTACGATGCTACTGATTTGACTTGGTACTACTCTACGTCAACTTCTGCAGTACAAATGAGCTTCGCTCCTGCATCTCTTAACGAGAATGCTAACGTATTCGGAATGGGTGTTTACCCTAACCCAGCTAACGCTGAGGCTAACGTAACATTCTCTTTGAACAACACTGCTGATGTAAACATCACTGTAACTGATCTTTCAGGAAAAGTAGTTTACACTAACGCTTTAGGAAATGTTGCTGCTGGAACTACAGAAGTTTCTGTTAACACTGCTGCATTGTCTAATGGAGTTTACATGATCAACGTTGCTGCTGATAACGCAGTTTCAACTGAGAAATTGATTGTACGTAAATAATTAGAATACTACCTTCGGGTATTATCATATTAGAAAGCCGTCCTGACGATAAACGTCGGGACGGTTTTTTTATGTTCACGATTTTCGTAACTTCATGTAAATTACCTTTCATGAAACCTATTCTATTCACTTTCACCTTTCTTCTATTTACCTTCTGCAGTTATTCGCAGCGTGTCGACTATCCTCCAGCAACATCTTCTGTTTACCTTCCATATGGACAAAACTCTACGTATCAATTGAAAAGTACACTTTGGTCTGATGATATTTCTGATCCGCTCAACTGGAGTTTTGCGAATTCATCTGTGCCAGTAAATGATTGGACACTTGAAACAGACCCTGATGTTGTTTCATTAAGCGGTCCGTTTCAATCAACGAGTGCGGCGAATGGGTTTTTGTTCTTCAAGGCTGACACGGCGAGTGGATCAACTTCCGACGCATATGTAGCCTATGCAGGATCAACAATTGATTTAACAGGTGAGCCCAATATTCGAATTCAATTCGAGCAACAATATATTTCAGACTCTAATCAGAGAACACTGGAAGTTAGTCAAGATGGCATTACGTGGTTGCCGTTTGTGATTTCTGATGGATTGTCTCCAACAGGCGCCAAGGAAGATGATGTTACCTCAATTGACATCTCGAGTGCCGCTGGTAATGCATCTGATCTTCATTTTAGATTTCATTTTTCAGGTTTTCAAGAAGGATATTGGGCTATAGATGACATCGAACTACGATCTATTGATTCGGTTGATTTACGCGCTTTAAGTGTGGATTGGGGAAGGGCAGGTGATTGGGGAATTCGGATGCCCTATTATAGTATCATTCCCTCTCAGGTTGTAGGAGTTGAGTTCTGCGCAATTGTAGCTAATGATGGTTTAGTTGATGTGGATTCTGCTGAATATACAGTGGAAATTTTCCCAGGCCCATTAACTTACTCGGAGACCTTTTCAATCCAAGCGGGGAGTATTGACACCGTCTGCCTTTTGGCTCCTTTTACTACCAGTGGTTTTACGGATTACACTGTGAATCATTCAATAAGTGTGGACTCTACCGAAGTGAATATACTTAATAACGCGTTAGAGAGTTTTCAATTCAGAGAGGACCAAAGTTTGTGGTCAACGTACGCACGTGATGATTTTTACACCGGGGTTCAAGGAGGAATCCGCGGCGTAGAAGAACTTGGAGCTGAATATGGAGTAGCGAATGTGTTTGATTTTTTCAATTCCACCTATTGTTATGGAATGCAAGTTCACATCCATCCTGATGCCGTTCAATCGGAAATTGATGGATACCTATACCGCTTCGATACTGCTATGAACGAATGGGTTCCAGTGGATGCGACATTTCCATATGTTATCCAACCTGCAGATATTGGTCAAACGGTAGATTTATTGTTTGTCTCTGGCACAGCCATGCAGTCTGGAGAGAGCTACCTAATGTTAGCCAAGACGTATTCTCTTGGTGACTCGAGTGTTATATTCGCAACTTCGGGTAAATCAAAACCGAACACCTCTTTTTATCAATATTTCGAAAATGGTAATAACCTCGTTCTTAGCTACCTTACCGAAACACCAATGGTTAGGTTACTTTTCAACCCAGAAGGCCTCAACGAAAACCAATACAACTTCAATTTCAATATCGCCCCAAACCCAACAAACGAATCAACGACCCTGTCTTTCGATCTCCCTTCAAGTTCTAAGGTGAGTTTTGAAATAGTTGATCTTTCAGGGAAGTTAGCTCATCGAGTAGAGCCCAATCTTTTCCAAGAAGGAACGAACGAATTTCAATTAAACACGACCGATTTACACAATGGCGTATACTTCGTAAAGTTTACCTCTGATTATGGATCAACCACAAAGCGAATTGGCATTCAGCACTAAATAAGAATTACTATTTTTGCCCCAAATTAGATATGATGAAAGCATACGTATTCCCAGGTCAAGGTGCTCAGTTCTCAGGAATGGGCAAGGACTTATATGATAACTCAGACATCGCACGCGAGATGTTCGACAAAGCAAACGAAGTACTCGGTTTCGATATCACGAAAATCATGTTCGAAGGAACAGCAGAAGAGTTGAAAGAAACGAAGGTGACGCAACCTGCGATTTTCTTGCATTCGACAATTCTAGCTGCAACTTTAGGTGATGCATTTAAACCAGATATGGTGGCAGGTCACTCTTTGGGCGAATTGTCGGCACTTGTAGCAAACAAAACACTGAACTTTGAAGATGGATTGAAACTCGTTTCGAAACGTGCATTGGCGATGCAAGCAGCATGTGAAGCAGAACCTTCAACAATGGCGGCAATCTTAGGATTGGATGATGACGTTGTAGAGAATGCTTGCGCTGAAATCGACGGTGTGGTTGTAGCGGCTAACTATAACTGCCCTGGACAATTGGTTATTTCAGGTGCGGTACCTGCAGTTGAAGAAGCATGTGCTAAATTGACTGAAACAGGAGCGCGCAGAGCGTTAATGTTGCCAGTTGGAGGTGCATTCCACTCTCCTTTGATGGAACCAGCTCGCGAAGAATTGGCAGCAGCAATCGAAGCGACAACATTTAGTCAGCCGACTTGCCCAGTGTATCAAAATGTTGTGGCAGCAGCGGTAACGGATCCAGCTGTAATCCAAAAGAACTTAGTAGCACAATTAACGGCTCCTGTTCGTTGGACACAAACAATGCATTCAATGATAACAGATGGTGCCGAAGAAGTAATCGAGGTAGGACCAGGAAAAGTCCTTCAAGGATTATTCAAAAAAGTGGACAGAAAATTCCCAACTTCAAGCGCGACGTTGGAAGCGTAGATAAAAAACAATTATTTTAAAACCCTTTTATTCTGAGGAATAGGAGGGTTTTTTATTTTATTTCATTTTTTTTTTTGTTATAGTGT
>JAQXBM010000086.1 GCA_029252405.1 Crocinitomicaceae bacterium | reverse complement strand
TTTTTTCAATTAATTTGAAAATTCATGCGGATTGTAGTGGATTAGGCTTCTCGTAATTTGATTTTTTTGATGAAAAATTGGGGTTTAAACAGCACGAAAGATGACTCTCTGACAATTTTTACTTGCTCTTTTCATTGCGCACATCTGGAAATGGTCTGTTCCTGTACGAACTTTATGGTTCGTCTTTCGCTCCTCCGTTACTGTCCTTCGTTGCTTCACCTTCCCGGTTCGCACTCAGTCTTCGAAAGCAGTGCTTTCTCTTCTCGTTGGACCCTTCGAGTCCAAGGGGGGAGCATAAAAAAAGCCGATCAATTTTTGATCGAAGAAATTTCAGCTTTGGTAATTAAGCAGGACGAACTTTATGGTTCGTCTTTCGCTCCTCCGTTACTGTCCTTCGTTGCTTCGCCTTCCCGGTTCGCACTCAGTCTTCGAAAGCAGTGCTTTCTCTTCTCGTTGGACTCTTCGAGTCCAAGGGGGGAGCATAAAAAAAGCCGATCAAAAATTGATCGGCTTTTTTGCTCTCCCTCTTGGACTCGAACCAAGGACCCTCTGATTAACAGTCAGATGCTCTAACCAGCTGAGCTAAGGGAGAATTTATGCTGGTTGCTTCGAAAAGCGAATGCAAATATATAGAAAGAATTTCTTTTTCAGCAAAAAATCAAAAAAAAATGGCGTGTGTTTTGAGCGATTTATCGTTTGGTGACAAATGCGTCCTTGAATCCCTTTTCGCGAATTCCTGTTAGCTTCGCTTTTGCTTCGGACCTACTTGCATAATTTCCAACGATATAGATGTACTTGTAGGCACTTGTCGTATTGAGTTTGATACGCTTAACTTCCAATGATTTCCAACGTGAATCTTCGTCGTCAATCCACTCTTTTGATGACGCAATTTGAATACCATAGCGTGCATTCGCATCCGTGGTTGCGGAAGAACCCGCCGTTTTCTTAAAAGAAATGTTCGGGTGTTGCTGAACAATGAAGCCTCGAAATGCTCTGAAAACCGCCGAAGCGATGATTTCCTGACCGTAGGTTGTGTTCAAATAATTCGCTTCGCGGGCATTGGTAATGAATCCACACTCGACCAAAACACTCGTCATTTCTGTGAACTTCAACACTTGCAAAGAATGCTGGAGATCGTTTTTGTCCTTTACTCCTCTCGAACGACGTCCCGCCCTTGATGAAAACTGCTTTTCTATCATTCTGGCGAGTTTTACCGACTTCGTTGATGACATGGAATGAACATGCGATTCCGTCCCCCTCACATTTTTGTTCTCGTTTCCGTTGCAATGAATGCTTAAGAAGTAGTCTACTTTTGCATTGTTAGCTTTGTCAACTCGTGCGTCAAGGGAAACTGAAGAATCGTCGGTGCGCGTGTATACTACTTTGACGTTGCTCAAGTACTTTTCAATATAGCCCCCCAGGAACTTCGCAATCTTTAAATTTAAGTGTTTTTCATTCTGATGACCGCTAATTGAAGTCTCATGCCCAACGTCCTTTCCTCCATGGCCTGCATCAATCATCACCACAACTTGACTGCGCTGTGCGAAGGTGTTTCCAATTGAAATCACTAGAAATGAGCATAAAACGAGGAAAATATTTCTCATAGCTCAAAATTACGACGAATTGTTTTTCGTTTCTTTGCTCCGTAAATAGCTTTCCAATACCGAATTGTTGAAATCCAAATCATTTCCTGAACGCGTCGCCATCATTGAGTTTGATTCCTCACATGATGAATGTTTGCTGACGCAGATAAATGCGCTAAAAAAGCAAGGTTGCTGGATTTTACTCGTTACCAACGAAATTGTGAGGGAGCGAAACAGTCATTTGATCGATTTGGTGGATGAATGGAGCAACATTGATCCAAAGGGGAAACACTTGAACGGAGCAGCGATTGGAGACGCGATGATCATTAGACGTCTAATGCGATTCTTGAAGAAGCAAACAATTGATACGGTGATTTTCAATACTGCTCAAGGAGGACATGTGCGCAACGCGTGTTTATTTTCTTTGTTTCGAAAACAGGAGTTCGTTGGTATCATTCATACAATTCGAAAGTTTCAAGGGAGTTTTACTCAGGGCATTATCAACCTGAAGATTAAAAAGTATTTGGTGTTGACGGAATTTTTGAAAGAACAGATTCCCACTAAAAAAGGCTTTCAATTCGAATCATTTTACGCGTTGGACTTCCCGAAAGGTGATGAAGCTTCAACCGTAAGCGACGCTGTTCATATCTCTATTATTGGGTCGGTTGAATCGCGTAGAAAGGACTTGGATGGTTTTGTTTCTCTGGTAGAGCAAAGTGATGATTCCATATACTTTCGTTTTTTGGGAAAGGCCGATCCGAGTAACTCGGACGTCATCAAACTAAAGCAGAAACTCGAAAAGGTCGGTCGTTTAAATCAGGTTGAATTCAATGAAAAGCGCATTGAATTCAATGAAATGGATCAAATACTGCGAAAAACCACGGCCATTTTACCATTGGTTCATCCCGACACGCCAAGTGCAACGGAGTACTTTCGAAATCAAATTCCAGGCTCGATGAACATCGCTTTGGCCTATAAAATCCCACTATTGTTACACAAGGAATTCAAAAACATTAGCGAATTAAATGCGGCGAGTTGTTATTATTCCTTGGATCAATTTTCGAACACAATTGATGAGTTAACAGCTCAAAATTTAGCCATTCGACGTGCCATGAAAGCAAGAGAGCAATATTCTACCTCTTGGAATCATGATCAATATTTAGAGTTTCTGAAGTCGTGATATAAAAAAGCCCCACTCTAATTGAGTGAGGCATATAGCATATATGAAACCTTCCTTTCTTTTTTGATCTGCGGTATTCCTAGTTCTTATTTCTCAACGTTATTAGGTAAAGAAAATGGTGCGTAGTATCGGAGAGAGCTCTCTGGTTTTTCTGGGTTAAATAGAACGTCTACATCTAAATCGTATGGGTAGTCATTGATGTTTGACATTTTTTGAATTTGCAGTAAGTCACCGGTGTAAATGTGAGTCACTTTTTGATCAATCGCTTCATTATTTCATCAACAAAAAGTCCTCGTCGATTAACATATCCACCGTATTGTTCAATTGTGTTTTCAATCAAAGCTCCAGCACTCGATTGATTTCCATTCTTAGTGTGTGTAACTCGAATGGGTTCTTCCTCACTTGACTTCTGAGCAAACCATTCACAAATTGATTGAAAATCTTTCGTAGGCGGAACTCCAAAATCTCCTCGCCCTGTGTACAAAGCGCCGATGTAGAATAAATTCGTTCTCGCGGCATAAACAACATCCCTGTCGCCTTCAAAAATTCCGGAAAAGACCATGTCGTATTCATTATCGACCAGCCCTTCTTTAAGAATTCCCAAAATATCTGTGTTTTCCGTACCGTCGCCAGATGTCTCAACATTTTTTTCCACCCACTCTACTTTAAGTGAATCTAGTTTATAGTGCAATGCTATCTCCTCTGCCACTGCTTGAGCCATTTCGTACTCAAATCCTTTCACGTCGAAATAGTCCTCATCTGCGTAATAATAAGGAGCATGTGGATAGGTCCCTATTCGTAAAACTCCCTTCTCAAAAATGCTTTTAATTACCGAATTGCTCATGAGTCTATTTTCATCCTCCCATTTGGGCATCTGAATTTCTTTCCCTTCCAATTCGTCAGGTGTCGCCAATGCTACTCCCATGTATTTGTGATAAAGAAGCCGATAATTATTGTTCCTTTCTGCGATGGATTCTCCCGACTCATTTTTCTTTAATAGAAAGCTTTGAAAACCTGCAGAGAATAGTTCCGATAAATCTGATGTTACACTCATGAAATAAATTTTTAGTGTTAGTTAAACTGATCCAGCACTTGCTACTTTTTATAAGAGAATAAGTGCGTCGTCGTTGTAATATTGACACCAATTGGGGAAGAAAATGAGGGGTGTAACGAAGTAATGGTTTCGTGTAATGAGACCGTCTTATGATGTAATAGGGCTTTTCGAAATTTGTAGGTCTACATACATTCAGTGCTCGAGAAATAATGAGGCGCTCAAACACCGTTCACACTCTAAGTGATCCGTTTAGAAGTAAGTACTTTAAAGGAAGTTAATGTACTCGGTAGGTTTACTTGACTTCAGTCTTCGTCGCGCAAATCGTTCACTTCAATACGGTACATTCGAGGTCCTCCGAGCATGATTTGCTTTTCGTCTGCAACGTACAATTCCATCTTGGATTTCACTACCAAGGCTTCCTTTTGGCTGTACGTTTTGAAGTTGATGTTCTCTTCTCCTACAAACTCGCCATCGACTAGATTTTTGATGATCACACGATTATACGTCATCAGAAAAAACTCGCCATCCACGAAGTCAGCGGCGGTTAGGGCATCTGTCAAAAGACCTCCTTTTCCAATGAATATCTCTGCGGATTTCGAAACGGTGTAATCTCCAGCTGCGGTTGGAATTTTGTAAACGTAGGCTGATCCTTTTAATGGTCTTGCGCGGTCTTTCGTAAAAATATACAGCGAGTCATTGTAAAACGCGAGCGCTTCAGCGTCAAAATGTTTGTCTGCTCTGTCTGGAGGAAAAGCTGTTTGCTCTTTGTAATTGAAGGTGATTTTTTGGGGTTGAACTGTCTTCTTTTCCAATACATCGGTGATCTTTACTTTGTAAATGACCAAATCCCTGCGGTTATTGACATTGTTTCCGATATCTCCAATGTAAAGGTGTTCGTCGTCTACGGTGAGGTCTTCCCAGTCACGGTTTTGTGCATTTTCCACCTTAACCACGCTTTGCACTTTTCCCTTCAAGTTTAAGAGGTACAGCAAGGGTTCGTTTCCACCATCGTTGATAGCAACAATTGTTGAGTCGTTTAAGAATTCAATTCCAGATATTTCACCGAGCTCAGCAGAAAGATGAAAGGTTTGCGCAAAGGACGTTTGGGCAAATGCCGACAATAATAAACAGATGAATAAATGTTTCATTTAATCCAGTATTAAGCTGAGTTTGACCTGCATCAATGCTTAACGATGCGCACAAGGTCGATACGGTGATCACTTACTTCTTCGATAATGATCGCCATGTTGTTGACTACAATTTGCGTACCAGCACTAGGAATGCTCTCCAGTTGGTGAATTATAAAACCGCCAAGTGTTTCATATTCTTCGTGCTCTTCAAACTCCAATTCGTATTCTTCGATCAAATAATCGATGTCGATCCGCGCTGAAAACAGGTACTCGCCATCGCCTAAGTCTTCTTCTGTCCAATCGTCACGGTCGTGCTCGTCTTCAATTTCACCAAAAATCTCTTCGATGACATCTTCGATAGTAACGATTCCTGCGGTTCCTCCGTATTCGTCCACCACTACGGCAACGTTTCCAGACTTCTCGGCAAAAAGTTCCAACAATTCCTTCCCTGGAATGGATTCAGGAACAAAGTTGATGGGTAATAATATTTGTTTGATCGACTCCGGTGCTTTGAACATTTCAAAGGAGTGAACATATCCAATCACATTGTCGATGTTTTCGCGGTACACAATTATTTTCGAGAGTCCCGTTTCAATGAATCGTTTGGTCAAGGTTTCAATTGAATCTTCCACATCAATCGAGCAGATCTCCGTACGAGGAATCATACAATCTCTTGCTTTTACGGAATCGAAACCCAGCGCATTTTTAAGAATCTGCATCTCGTTCCCAAACTCTTCCTCGTCATTAATTCGTTGGTTCAAGTCATCGACGTAGTGTTCCAAATCGACCTTAGAAAAGACCTTTTCCTGATCATCATTCTCCACTTTGAGGAGCTTCAAAAACAAATTACTCAAGCCCAACACCAAGAACGTTGGAATGTACAAAAGGATGTAAATCAACAAAAGCGGAAAAGCCATGATTTTCAAGAAACCATTCGGGTTCAACTGCACGAAGGCTTTTGGAAGGAACTCGGCGAGAATCAACACGAAAATGGTTGAGATTACCGTTTGAATAAGCAGCATAGCCGCACCACCATCTTCAATTCCCCATGAAGCAATCACAGGATTCAACAATTGAGCAGCGAACAAACCGAAGAATACCAGTGCAATGTTATTTCCAAGCAAGAGCATGGCAATAAAGTGCGATTCGTTCTTGTAGAATCTTCCTAAAATTTTTCCGTTAAATGTCCCTTGGGTTTTATCCAGTTCGATTTTTAAGCGGCTGGAGGAAATGTACGCGATTTCCATGGCAGAGAAAAAAGCCGAGAAAATAAGAGTAACAATAATGCCGGTCAGCGGTACTTCCATTTGGTTCCTTAGTAGCAGAAATATACGAAATCTATCCGTTTAGCGCCTGATTTACAAGCGTAATCTATTTTTTAGAATTCTTTTTCATTACATCCAGACCGATATCCTTTCTGAAGGCCGAATCCTTAAATTCGATTTTATCGACTGATCCATATGAACGCTTAAGCGCTGTTTCCAAGTCTTTTCCGTAAGATGTCACTGCCATAACCCGACCTCCTGAAGTCAGAACAACAGGACCGTCAGGTTTTGTTCCAGCGTGGAATACGATACTGTCTGAAATGGTATTCAATCCGTAAATCTGCTTCCCTTTTTTGTAAGATCCTGGGTATCCTCCCGAGACCATCATCACGGCTGCAGCACTTCTTTCATCGAATCGAATATCGCGCTCTGAAAGCGTTGTTGTCGCAACTCCTTCGAATAGGTCGAGAATATCAGATTTCAATCGTGGGATGACAACTTCCGTTTCTGGATCTCCCATTCGGCAGTTGTATTCGATTACGTAAGGTTCATTCTTTACATTGATCAACCCAAAGAAAATGAATCCTTTGTACGAGATTCCTTCTGCTTTCAGCCCTTTGATTGTAGGGATGATGATTTGGTTCTCAATTTTATCCAGGAACGTAGGATTTGCAAAGGGAACTGGAGAAACTGCTCCCATTCCACCTGTGTTCAACCCTGTATCTCCTTCACCAATTCGCTTGTAATCTTTCGCTTCTGGCAATTTTTTGTAGCCGTCGCCATCAGTAATTACGAAACAAGACAACTCAACTCCATCCAAAAACTGTTCGATGACAACACGAGAACTTGCATCTCCGAATTTTGCATCCGACAGCATGTTTTTCAACTCGCTTTTCGCTTCTTTGAGGGTATCAAGAATCAATACTCCTTTTCCAGCGGCAAGACCATCAGCCTTTAACACGTACGGCGCCTTCATTGCTTCCAAAAAGGCGTACCCTTCTTTCAGTGTGTCTTTTGTGAATGTTCCGTATTTAGCTGTTGGAATATTATGACGCTTCATGAATTTCTTCGCGAAATCCTTGCTTCCTTCTAATTGCGCTGCTTCTTTATTTGGTCCGATTACAGCAACTTTTGAAATTGCTTCATCTGCTTCGAAAAAATCGGCGATTCCATTCACCAATGGATCTTCAGGTCCAACAACCACTGTGTCGATATCGTTTTCAAGAACAAACTTCTTGATTCCTTTGAAATCGTTTACAGAAAGATCGACGTTGGTCCCGTGTTGCATTGTCCCAGCATTCCCTGGAGCAATAAACAAGGCTTCAAGAATTGAACTTTGAGCCATTTTCCAAGCCAAGGCGTGTTCACGTCCTCCTGATCCTAACAATAAAATGCGCATGTGATTAGTTTTGTGTGCAGTGCTTCAATAGCGATTCGAACATTGCTCGTCCGTCTTGATTTGACAAATCAGTATCGGCAGCACGCTCTGGGTGAGGCATCATTCCGAAAACATTTCCGTTTTCATTTGAAATTCCAGCGATACTTTCAAGCGATCCGTTTGGATTCACTTCATCAGCAACTGCTCCATCTTCTGTGCAGTAGCGGAACATTACTTGTCCGTTTGTTTCCAATTTTTCAATTACTTCATCTGAAGCAAAGAAACGTCCTTCACCATGAGCGATTGGAATTTTGTATGCCTTGTCAGGATCAAGTCCTTTCGTCATGGCTGTATCCATGGAGCCCGGCTTCAAGTACACATTTTTACAAATGAACTTTTGGTTGTCGTTGTGAAGCAATGCTCCTTCCAACAATCCAGATTCAGTTAAAATTTGGAATCCATTACACACACCGAGGACATATCCTCCTGCGTTCGCATGTTTGATCACTTCGCCCATAATTGGCGAAAGCTTGGCGATTGCCCCTGATCTCAAATAATCTCCATAGGAAAATCCTCCTGGCAGAACAATGAAATCAACCCCCTTGAGGTCAGTGTCTTTGTGCCATAGGCGTTCAACTTTTTGGTCTAGAATTTCTTCTAGAACGTAAATCATGTCTTGATCGCAATTTGATCCTGGGAAAGTAACTACTCCGAATTTCATAATCTTCACTAATAATGATCCGCAAATTTACGATAAATCAGTCTCTAAAAGTCTAAAGGAACGAAAAACTTACCCACAGAAAAGATCAACAATAGGTAAAAGATGAAGGCGGGAAATTGTCGCACTTGTTTCAGCCCGAAACCGTAGGTAATAAAGAAGGCGAACCAACCGATGATGTAGCTTGGAGCGTCCAGTTTTCTGAGGATTAATAATTCGAGTCCGCTAATCAATGTGTAAAACAAAATCATCCATGCGATCACTCGAAATAATTTTTTCAATCGGATGGAGCTTTGCCCTAATTTTTGAGAAAGCGAACTGATCGTTGCTAACCCAAAAAGGAACAATCCGCCAGCAATGACATACAAATCTGGAAACTTCCATTCAGTTGGAAATCCAGTAAACGAGATTCCTTTGATGGGAATTCCGAACAAGGTGCTGTAGCAACCTGCGTAGATCAGTGGGATTAAAAATCCAACGGCAATCAAGGCTGACTCTCTGAAAACGAAAGGTCTCAAAATCCAAATTATGACGAAGAGAAATGGAATAAAGAGGAGTAAAATTGGGTAGAATGACGCTGCGATTCCAGCAAAAAACGCTGCATTGAACACTGCTTTCCGGCCGTCAGAATTTTGATCTAACTTAAATATTTGTAAAAAGGCAAGAATCATGAATGTCTCCGCCAAACCAAAGCCATTTACGAAGTAATAGGAGTGAAAATAACTCTTCCCAACGATGTAGAGTAAGGCTGGCAAGTAGTTGTTCTTTTCCATGAAGCCGTTTCTATTGAAAATACTGTTCAATAGAAGTGCATTCGTTAATATGATCAGTGGGGCAAAAATTTGACTCAACACCGAGTTTTCTGGGAGCAGCTCACCATAAAACCCAAAACCTGAAACGGGAGAAGAAACGTGGTAACCCATTGTGATGTTCAGCACAGCATAAAGTACGACCATAACAGGCAATAACAACAGAACTCCTGACCTATTTTCTATGAAAATCTTTACCACAAATGCGAAGTTAATTTTTAAACGTGAGTTCCACTCGAAATGAGATAACAATTGGTTGTTTCACTTATAAAAGTGTGATTTTTTCGTCAAACCTTCGTGAATTAGCCCCTTATTCCACCATCCTCTTTCTCCGAATTCGCGCGTATATGGGCGATCTGAATCAAATTATGAATAGATTTCAGGTTTTTTTGCTTAGTATCGCTCTTAATTTTATATTTAAGGCTTCGCAGAAACGCGATTATAAGTATGATTTATAAGGTCTAAAGTACCTTTCAAAATAGAATTAAATGGCAACAGCAAGATATTCAGACAGCGATCTTCAGGAGTTCAAAGATTTAATCAACTCAAAATTGAAGAAGGCAAATGAAGATTTGGATCTTCTAAGAGGTTCACTTTCTCACAACGACGATCACGGAACAAATGACACAGGTCGAACATTCAACATGATGGAGGATGGATCGGAGACGCTTTCTCGTGAAGAGGTTGCGCAACAGGCCGCTCGACAAGAGAAGTTTGTCGCGAATTTGAGAAATGCATTGATTCGAATCGAGAACAAAACGTACGGTATCTGCCGTGTAACGGGGAAACTCATCCAAAAGGAACGTTTGAAATTGGTTCCACATGCAACTTTAAGTATTGAAGCAAAAAATGCCCAAGGGTAATTCATTGAAGAAGCAAATCCTGATCGTTTCGATCGCCGTATTCCTAATTTTACTGATTGATCAAATCATTAAGATTTATGTAAAAACTCACTTTGATGCTGGGGAGGTCGTTCCTGTGGCTGGAGATTGGTTTGTCTTGGAATATATAGAAAATCAAGGGATGGCATTTGGAACCAAATTCGGTTCTGAAGTCTGGCATAAGCTCGCACTAAGCCTTTTCCGCATCATCGCAATCTCAGCAATTGTCTATTATTGGATCAAACAAGCAAGGCGCGGTGTACGAACGGAATTCTTGTTCGCAATCGGTTTGATATTAGCCGGAGCAACGGGAAACCTCATCGATTCCATGGCATACGATTACATTTTTGAATTTGATCCTTGTGGACCTTTTAATCAATTAGAAGGCTCAGGAATATACGCAGATTGTAATCCACTTTGGGGCGAAAAAACAGAAGTGCGTCATTCCGGATTCCTTTTCGGAAATGTGGTTGACATGTTCAAGTTTCAAGCTGAATGGCCCGATTGGATGCCATGGCTAGGAGGAAGGGACGTGTTCCCTGCAATATGGAATTTAGCGGATGCTTCGATTACGCTGGGTGTAATTATGGTGTTCTTCCGTCAGCGCAAGTACTTCCCACAAGAAAAGAGTGAGAAGAAAGGTGTTTTTTTCAGAACAAGAAAAAACGCACTTAGTATGGCTACTGAAGGATTAAAGAAAGAAGATTCGGTTGCTGCGGATGAAGAAATTGCTCCAGAGACAGATTCAAACGAATAAAGCGTCTCTTTTCTCCATTCTACAAACCGCATACATTTAGTCTTCCACAGTTGTAGACTTCCATCCTGCGGTTAAAAACCTGCCATTACTCATCCCGATTCCAGAATACTGCAACTTGCCTTCTTTATACCAAGAAAGTGTGTAATAATTCCCTTCATTTACAATTTTGAGATTGTACGGGCCGTCTGGGGTCTCTGGGTCTCCATTAATATAATAGGTAATCTCATATTCCCCTTCGTATTCAGCTCCAGCACTTCCAGTCGCATCACCTGTTCCTCCTACGACAACATCTGTATCATTATCAAATCGCCAAACCGCGCTCATCTCTCCTGTTCGAGCGTTCTTTTTGTATATCACACATCCTACATTCATAATCAACAAGATACACAAAATGTTGAGTCAATACAACGTTAGAACAGAAGCACACTAACGCTATTTGCGCGCATTAACTTCTTTGTGTTTTTTGTACCTTGGTTTCAAAAAGAAGCCACAAGGGGCACAGTCTTGACTTTGTCAAAACAAAAGACTGTTTCGAAATCGATCTATGAGATGAAAGAAAATACTAAAACCTGGCTGTTGATGTTGATTCTTGTACCAATTGTTTCAGGAGTTTACGGCATTTTTCATGATCAGATCACTTATTCTATTTCTCCCGAATACTTTACCCATTTCAAGTTCAATCAGTTTAAAATAGACCAAAACCTGAGGGATTCAGAAAGACTTGCCGCTGCACTTGTTGGGTTTCTTGCAACTTGGTGGATAGGCATTCCTCTCGCTGTCATTTTGGGGATTGTTCCCTATAAAAAACTCGACCCTACTCAATATCGATTGGTAATGATTCAATCGGTAAAAGTGGTTTTTATTACTGCTGTAATTTTGGGCGTTGTTGGATATTTGGTTGGACTTTACGTTGCTTCAAAATATGCTGACTGGCCGATGAATTTTAGCGGTCCAATAGACGTAACTCAAATCAAAAATTGGGATAACTTTTGGGTTGTCGGGACAATTCACAACTTCAGTTATATAGGCGCTTTAGTAGGCTTAATTGTTGCATTATTCAGACAGTTCCGAGCAATTAAACGTGCTCATTAGGTCATATTCCGTTTTTGAGATAAAACAATACCACACTCCCTGCATTTATAGGGGCAAAGCCTAAATTTGTCGCCCCACTATTTTAATCCCGAATTAACGTAACGTTCCCAGATTTTTCTTCGCTTACTTCCTCTGTATTGTCAGTGAAAGAATACGTCAGTCTCCAGAAATAGACTCCTTCGCTCGCTTGACTTCCATTAGGCGTCGTTCCGTCCCAAATATCTGTTGGCGCATTAAATTCGCGGACAACTTGACCCCAGCGATTGACAATAATCATACTGAAACTATTTAGGTTCGATGCTTCAACAAAGAAGTCATCATTGACCTCATCGCCGTTTGGCGTAAATACATTTGGAATAGATATTTCTGGTTGACAACCATTCCCAACAGTAATTTCTGCGCTTCCTGCACAACCGTTGGCATCCGTCACAATTACATTATATGTTCCTGGTGCGGAAACCGTAAAGTCTGTATTGGTACTGCCATCTTGCCAGAGATACGTGGTATATGCCTGAGAAGGTGTAATTTGAAATGGAACGTCGCAAACAACTGTATCTGCTCCCAATGAGAAACTTGGTGGAACCAGCACAAATACTTCAACTGTGTCCGAGTTCGTACAGCCATTCTCTGTAATTTCTACCCAATAACTTCCAGCAGCGGAAACCGTTAATGTTGGACCTGTTGAATTGTCAATCCAGCTGTAAGAAACGCCCGGTGTTGTTGCATCAATTGTTGTTTGAGCCGAAGGACAAATTGAGACATCTGCACCCAAATCGATCGTTGGACTTGGCAAAATCGTTAGGACGAAACTTTCTTCGTCGATACAGCCGTTGTCATCATATGCGTAAAAAGTCGTTTGACCAATTGTGCTGAAAGAAGCTCCCGCGGTGTATTGCGTTCCAGTTCCGCCAGTTCCTGTAAAATAGGCCGCATTTGCTGTTAAATCTGTTCCTTGTATTGCAGGGAACGTATACGATTCACATATCGCAACATCGACAATTGGATCGATGTCCGGCGGCGGAGTTACTTGAAGCAAAATGCTGTCGTTGACCGCACAACCTGTTGATGGATCAATGGCTGAAACATAATACATGGTTGTCGATGATGGTGTAGCTGTTGGACCTTCGATACTAGGGTCGCTCAGACTTCCTGGTGGCGTCCACGCAAAATTGTATTGACTCGCAAACGGATGGTTTAATCCGGCGTTGATCTGCGCGCTTGCCCCTGAACAAATTGATGAGGGAGATGCCGAAGGTATTAATTGAGGTGTTGCAACAATGACGGGTTCCGTGATGCTGTCTTGGCAACCCGATGCATCCGTTACTGTGAGAGTAACATCGTAAACACCGTCTGCTGCGTATGTGTGGGATGGGTCTTGAAGGACACTTGTGTTTCCATCTCCAAAGTTCCAATTCCAATCAACCACTTGACCGAAAGAAGAGGTGCTGTCTGAAAACTGCATGGGTTGACCCAAACAAGAGTAATCGGGGAGGTCAGTCGCCCAATCCGTATTGAGTTCCGTACAAAATTGTTGCAAGTTCGTCGCACCACCAGTTGCTCCTGTCATTCCCCAAAACACGTTTGGGTTTCCAGAGAAAATGTTTGTCACAACATCTCCCGTGTAGGTTAAATATAATATTCCATCAATATACCCTTGAAAGGTAAACGTCGTTGGATCCCATGACACGCGAAGCGTGTGCCATGCACAATCTTCAATATTAAACGGCAAAGTTGCCGGTCCCGCCAAATCATTTATCGCTCCGTTGTGATCTATAACGCCATTCGAATTGATGGAAAAGTGGTCTCCTACGGGGTCGTTATTAATGCCGTTCTGCCATGTGTCAATAAAGAAACCAACTGAAGGAGTAACTCCCTGAAATCCCATTCCTCCTCCGCTTGTTCCTACTCCAGTTCCAATAGGCTGCAAACCGAATACAATTCCATCTGCGCCACCATCGTTACAGCCCAAGAAAATTTCAAAGGTAAAATCAAAGGGTTGATTGAGGCTGATGTTGTTTGTATTCCAAACAGATCCTGATTGGTTACCTGTATTTGCCGTCAATTGATAGCAATTGCACGAAAGGGAAACCGCATTTCCGTTCACTTGGTATTGCGAGAACAAAAAGCTTGGAAGTAGGCTTAACCCGACTAGGGCAAACACTTTTTTCACGGTAGAAAAATTCATTTTAAGTAGTTTAATTCAACAAGCCAACACTTGCATAAATCAGGTTGTCTGTATAAAAGACGTACAAATTGCCTAAAAAAATGCTTTTGCCAGGTGCTAAAGTTGTGAACTCCACTACTGACTGTGCCAAATCAATCTAATAAACAACACGTTGACAGCAGTATAGCTCAAAATTAATCGTTGTTGTCTAAAGTACTAAAACTATTGCAAATAAGCTTTATGCTATTTAACCGGAATTACTTCTACTTCGAGGTACTTCGTCCAGAATTTTCCTGTAACGATCATTTTTTGGGTCGATGGATTGTAGGCAATCCCGTTCAGCACATCTGCATTTTCCCCGTACTTCTCTGCTAGTTTATTCGCACTAATTTGCTGAACCACTTTTCCCGTTTTTGGATCGATGACAATAATCCAGTTTTGCGTGTAAACGTTCGCATAAATTAAACCGTTGATGTATTCGAGTTCATTCAAAGCTGAAACAGGACCTTCGTCGTTGTATACTTCAATTTCTCGCTGAACTGAAAAATCATTCGTGTCCCTGAATGTAATGCGTTCTGAACCGTCAGACATGATGAGTGATTTGCCGTCATTGCATAATCCCCAGCCTTCTCCTACATATTCGAACTCATCTACGCGACCCATAAAATTGTTCACGTCGTATACAAAACAGGTGTTATTTTGCCATGTCAGTTGATAGACTTTATCATTTAAAATTGTGATTCCCTCACCAAAGTACTTAGCTGGTAATCCTACTCGGCGACCAACGATGTGAGAACCTGTGGCTGGATCGATTTCTCCCAACATTGTCTTGCCTTGACGTCCAGGATCTCCTGTTCCTTCGTACAACTTTCCTTTGTAGAATTCCAGTCCTTGTGTGTAGCTAGTCGGGTCGTGAGGAAATTCAGCAATAATCTCTGCCTTGGCAATTTCTGGTGTGATATCCGACAAAACACGTAGAAGCCGATCATCCCTCGTTGTTCCCTCTTGAGCGATGGCTCGCACCGTAATACCATGTGTCCCCATCAACTCATCTGTTCCTTCGAAGGAATAAACCAATTGTCCTTTCGGCGACTTCCATGATTTCAACACCTTATCATTGAAAAGCAGTTCTATTTCCGTCACTTCATCATACGCCACATCTATTTTGAGATCAACTGTCTCTCCAATGTGCAATGCTAAATTATCTTGAATGAAGTTGAATTTCGCATACTCTCCCTCGAACTCCTCTTTTGTAAAGAAAATCGAATAGATAAATGCTCCTCCAACCAGAACGATCAGACCAATGATAATAAACTTCTTCATTTAATTTTTTATTGAATTTAAGGCTGATCGCGCACTGATTGACGAGTGCGTAGCGGTATAAACAACCTCATTGTTTTTCAAAACGATTACTTGTGGCGATTGGTGAATTACGCCCGTTTCTAATGCCATCGCGTTCGAAACATCTCTGTAGTTCAAGAGGTCCAAATAATAGATGTCTATTTCCTCTGGCGTCCCTTCCCAACCATGTTGGAAGCTGTTTAAGGCCATTGAAGAGATACTGCAGCGCGTACTGTGTTTGAACAGCAGTACAGGCTTTTCTGATGAACTCGCTATGACTTCCTTCAATTGATCAACAGATGTTAATCGCTCCCACGGCAATCCGTTTTGTTTTTTTTCTTCTTTTTCTTTTGAAAACCAACCCATGTGTTACATTTCAGGTGTAAATTGTTTGAGGAAACGCACGTCGTTTTCAGAATAGAGACGTAAGTCGTTTACTCGGTATTTCAATTGAGCAATACGTTCTACACCCATTCCAAAGGCGAATCCAGAATATGTTTTGCTGTCGATCTTGCTTGAATCCAATACATTCGGATCGACCATTCCACACCCTAAGATCTCCAACCAACCTGTATACTTACAAACGTTGCATCCTTTTCCATTACAAATTGTACACGAAACATCAACTTCGGCACTAGGCTCGGTAAATGGGAAGTAAGATGGGCGCAAACGAATTTGGGCTTTCTCACCGAACATTTCCTTGGCGAAGTACATCAATGTTTGTTTCAAATCAGCGAAAGAAACGTCTTTGTCGATGTACAATCCTTCAACTTGATGGAAGAAGCAATGTGCTCGAGCTGATATCGCTTCATTCCTGTACACCCTTCCTGGTGAAATGGTTCGAATTGGCGGTTTTTCATTCTCCATTACACGCACCTGAACAGATGATGTATGGGTTCTCAACGCTATTTCCTCTTCTCCTTTTTCGATGAAGAACGTATCCTGCATATCTCTTGCTGGATGCTCTGGCGGGAAATTTAATGCTGAGAAATTGTGCCAATCGTCTTCAATTTCTGGACCTTCAGAAACCATGAATCCAATTCGACTGAAAATTTCAATGATTTCGCTTCGTACAATGGAAAGCGGGTGACGCGCACCAACTGCAATTTGATCACCCGGTCGAGAAACATCAACCTTCGAATCTTCATCTACCTGAGATTCCATTGATTCTTTTGCATTGTCAAAATGATCCTGTGCCGTCTTGCGCAAAGCGTTCAACAGCTGACCCATTTCACGTTTTTGCTCATTCGCCACTGTTTTCAGCTCTCCAAAAAGACCTTTTACGATTCCTTTTGACCCTAAAAACTTAATTCGGAATTGCTCCAAATTCTCTTGCGAGGAGATTTTAAATGCTTCAATCTCTGCTTGTATCTCCTTAATTTTCTCGTTCATTCTATCACTTTTCTCCCCAACTTCTTCTTGCTGAGAACATAAACTTGCACAAAGATGTAACTTTTTACCTACTTTGATTGTTTATGTAACATAACGTTGTTGTTTGCGTACGAAGTTAAGAATTCACGGATAAAGTATTTTACGGAATCTGTTTTTTAGCGTATATTTGAGCACCATACTACATTATAGATATGAATAAGGCACGAAAATTAGGATTGTTGGTATTTGTTTGCTTATCGTTTGGATTTATTCAATCGTGTAAAAACAAAGAGCCATCAGCAATTAAAATCTTTGTTCGCTCTGCAAGTAACGAGCTTGTTGAAGGAGCGAAAGTAACGATCATTGGAGATGTGAACTCAAACCCTCCAACGAACGAATACGTTGATACTGTTTTAACAAATGGATCTGGATTCGCCGTTTTCGAAATGAAAGCATATTATGATGCAGCGGGTGAAAACAACACTGTAGGTTATTTTGATATCGTTGCTCAGAAAGGAACGAAGATCAATAACAGCGAGCGTATTCGTAGCCGAGCGCACACTACAGCAGTAGAAACTGTTTACCTACCAAACTAAGAAATACACATTGATATGAAAATGAATCGATTTTTTGCCCTTAGCGTAATTGCTCTTTTAAGCATGGCTATGCTAGCTGGGTGTCGAAAGAAAGAAGATACAATTGCTGAAATTACAGTTCGCGATGCTTCCAACCAAGCAGTTGCTGGAGCGCGTGTTGTGATCTACGGACAGTCAACGACAAATCAACCTGCGAATGTTGTGTTGTACGATACAACAATGACGAACTCTTCAGGTGTTGCTGTTTTTAACTTCAACGATGTATATCAACTCGGTCAAGCTGGTGTTGCTGTATTGAATATTGATGTTCAAAAAGATGCATTGACAGGACAAGGAATTATTAAAGTTGAACAGGAAGTTACCTCTACGGAAACGGTCTACGTTCAATAGCAAGATGCTGAAAAAGGAAGAGGGCGTTTGACTTAGGTCGGCGCCTTTTTTTTGTTTTGTTAGATTCGGCTGCGCCTGTTGGATTCGCTTTGCGTCTGCCTTCCGCGGTGTTGGATTGTTGGATTGTTGGATGACATTATTAACTCAAACCAATCCAAGTGCGAAGCACTCTAAAAATCCAGAAAACCAATGCGCGTTAGGGATATAAGCAGGAAATCTCCTGCAAGGAATTGAAGCGATAGCCCGACCGCAGGGAACGCCCACGTTTTATTCCAGATTACAACAATTACGAAACTTCTTACCACTCTCGCAAGGACATGGATCCCAATGCTGGGTAGGCTTGGCTTTCTTTACCAATTTCTGATCTGCTAGTTCCTGTCCAAACATCATTTCCATGTATTCGTAAAGGACGGGGTGTTTCTTCTCCAGAAGTTTTGGTCGCTCGAAGAAATACTCAGAGCTAACAGCCAAAAACTCTTCGTGGTTGGTTCCACCGTAGTCGCGAATGTCGCTTTTGTTTTCGCGGATTTCCTTGATTTTCTCTTCCATCAATGTAATCCAAGGCAGTGCCATATCTCGTTCGTGGATCGTTCCCAGAATTCCGTCTATTTTCCCATCAGCTTTATCCAGTAAGTGTACAAACTCATGAATGGCAGTGTTTTGTTTGTCAGTACTGTTCTTGAATCCGTGCCAGAGGGAATACTTCGATAGAATCATTTTTCCCTCCATGTAACCGTATCCGACCATTCCCAAGATTGCCTTTGACTTCGAACCAATCGTGTGATTTTCATCGAAGTGTTTCGGGTAGAGCAAGACTTCCTGAAGGTTGTGATATTCCCAAGCGGGAAAAGCGAAAATTGGAACGATGGCGCTCGCTCCAATTAGAACACGGTCCTCCTCTTCAACGGTTGTTTTAACCCCCGTGATTTTCGTTGTGTTCAGAAATCTTAGAACCCGCTCTTCAAACTGCTTTTTTTCATCTTCATCCAAGGATCGATAAAACGGCAGGTGCGTATCTAGGAGTTCTTTCCATGTTTGTGGGAATTCTACCTGTTTTGGTTTTCGCTTTTTTCTGAAGAAGCACATGAGGGTAAAGATAAAAGTAAAGTCGAGAATCCGAGTTGGACTCCCATCTCGACTCCGCTCGATGTCCAGCTCGCCCCGAAGCGTTAACGATGTCTGAGCGGAGCCCAAGACGGAGTGAACTGAACTAACAGAACCCGCCCTTTCCTAATCTTCCTCTACCAAAAACCCCATCTTCCCCATCTGATAATCGCGCATGGCTTCCAATATTTGCGTTTCTGTATTCATTACAAATGGTCCTTGCTGGACAACTTTCTCATTGATTGGTTCTCCTGCCAACAGCAAATACTGCGCATCCGATTTCGCCTCAAATGAAATTGAACCTGCGTCTATTTCAAAAACCACCAAACTTTCGGGATCGACTAGGCCGTGACCTTCAATTCTGATGTCTCCACGAATGATATACAAGGAAGCATTGAATCCTTCGGGAATAATAAAACTTACTTTCCCTTCTGATTTCGTCACTCCCCAGGTTATCAACAGCTCGCTTTCCCCGTTGATTTTTCCCTTTAATTGACTCTGATTTTCGTTGGAATAGTTCCCTGAAATTAGTTTGATGTCACTCAGTCCATCTTCTGTGGGAATCCTTGGAAAATCAGATTCGTTCACGTGCACATATTCTGGCTCTTTCATTTTGGCAGACGCCGGACTATTGATCCACAATTGCACCATTTCTTGGCTCATTTTTTTCTCGATCGCATTTTCCGTTGGGCGTTCACTGTGAATAATTCCCATACCCGCATGCATCCACTGTACCTCACCAGATTTAGCAATCTGACTGTTTCCTCTACTGTCGCGATGATGGACCTCTCCTTCAATTACAAAGGTAACAGGAGAAAAACCGCGATGCGGATGTGGACCAACACCTTGTACGTTGGCTGATCGCTTAAAAATTGGTTTGATTTGTCCATGATGTAACAACAAAAACGGATCTATATTCGCCACATTTTGGGTTGGCAATGCTTGCTTCACAGGGAGTCCACCCATGTCAATTATTTGCGCTGGAAGTGTTCTCCACACTTTTTTAGTATTCATAATTCTTTATTTACTAGTACAATGTTAAAGTCAAAAAATGGCAAAACCTAAGTAAAGGATGTTTTTATCTACCCGGGTAACTTTATTTAACAGTTCTCGCCTCCTGTAACCTTTCTACCCTTTTAATTGTTCTATAATAAAGCACACCATGAAGAACATTCTCATTCTCAGTTTATTTGTCATTGCTGCACTCGGGTGCCGTAAAAAGAAGGACACAATCGTTGAAATCACAATTAAGAACGAAGTCAACGAAGTTGTTTCGAGTGCATCCGTAAAGCTTCTAACACTCCCTCCTTATGAGCAAAATGCCGTTCCTGTTCTGGAAATGGAGGGAACAACCGATATAAATGGTGTGATTCGTTTCAATTTTAATGATGTTTATCAATTGGGGCAGGCGGGCGTTGCTGTACTCAACATAGAGGCAGTCAAAAGTGATTTAGACGGGACGGGCATCATCAAGATTGAACAGGAAAAGGTGTCAACTAAGGTTGTGTTTATTGACTAAATCCACTCATCTTTGAGTATATAGTCAGTTTAGACTTGTTCATTTGATCTGATAGTTGTCGAACCTACTTTCCTTGAACGAGCAATTGATGTATCTTTATGATATGAACAAGATTGTATTTCTCATATTCCTAATGTTCTCATTCACTTCTATTTCCCAGGAGCGAGCGACATTAAAAAAACTTCAACGCGACAAGGAAGTTTCTAAGGCTTTCGCAGAGAAGTCAATTCGGGAAATTAGTGATGGCGTGCTACTCGTCCGTTTGAATTTTCAGCAAAAGAAAATTGATTACATGACGAAACACGAGAATCTTTCGGGTGCAAATCAAGCAAAAAAGAAGGCTGCGAGCGTGAACAAAAAGATTGCAAACGCCTTCGCTGAAAAATTTGACTTTTGCACGGTATATTTCTTTAAAATGTCGGATTCTAAGCATATCCGAAACCAGCAGTTCGACTCCGTTACTTTCTTTGATCTGTCCTTGAACAAGGTTGATAGTTCATTCCTTGAATCTGATAACTACCTCATTGGTGAATTCGGTCGTATCAAACAAGATACTACACAATACTATTCAGATGAAATAAGGGACACTTCAGTTGAAAAGTCCAAATCAAAAACATATTACGGAGGAACAAAGAATGGGCGTGAAGCCTTCATTATTATGGATAGGCAATTCAATCAAATTCAAAAACCCTTTCCTTACTTTGCTGGACTTCAAGCTGTGCTTTCAGAAGGCGTTCGTTTCAAAAAGGCACTGGAAGTCATCAACTTAAACCTCAAGGAGTATAAAACTCAGGTCGGCACGCCTGAAGAATAGGTTGCACTGCTTTACCTTTCATCAACCCCCAACACCTTTATTTGTTTGCTGTTCTCAATGATCATATTGGGTGTTTCATTATACTCGCCAATTTTACCCGAGAAACACACTTTCTGATTCAAAAGGTAAACCTCAGGTTCGTAGTCGAAGTTTTTTATGCTTGATTGGAAGATTGAAACGCTAAATACCTGGTGAGGAAATTTCTTGTCGAGGTCTATAAAAACGTGACCTTTGTTATGCTTTTTTGTGCTTACGACCGTTCCGCAAACTGTATGTTTTCTATTGTCATTTATGAGTCCCTTTACTCGCGTCGTGTTGACGGCCTTTTCAGGAAGTTCACTCAAAGCAATTGCACGCTCATCATTCTTTTGACCTTCAGGAAGCCAAGGTTTAAACTCCTGTTGAGATTCAATTGTGTTTTCCAAGTCATCATCCAAAGTAGAAAACAAGTCGTATCCTAAATATTGCTCCACGCTATCAACGCTAACCGCATATGATTCCAAAGGGTTTTCAATTTTTTCGTGCGGTAAAATGAAGCCAACACTTCTTTTATTCTTTACATCCAGCGCTACTTTCACGAAGAACTTTGGGATCGACACTTTATTTACCCCTCTTTCTATTTTTGAGAGATC
>JAQXBM010000080.1 GCA_029252405.1 Crocinitomicaceae bacterium | reverse complement strand
CTAAGCCATTATTGTTATTTTTGATCATCAATCAATTAATTGTCATATCTGGTCCAACCGCTAGTGGAAAAACTTCACTGAGCGTCGAACTTGCAAAGCATTTTAACACTTGCGTCCTTTCAGCAGATTCTCGTCAATTCTATCAGGAAATTTCCATCGGAACAGCGAAACCAACTAAGGAAGAGATGGATGGTGTCCCTCATTATTTCATCGACTCCCACAAACTCAAAGATGAAGTCACGGCTGCTCAATTCGAACGGGAAGCCCTGGAGTTACTCGAGCAATTATTTCAACTGCACAACGTAATCATACTCACAGGTGGATCTGGAATGTTTGTAGATGCCCTCTGCAATGGATTGGATGACATCCCAACTTCTAAAGAACTCAGAAACGAATTACAAAACGATGTTGATCAAGGGAAACTCGAATCTCTCTTGGAAGAGTTGAAGTTGAAAGATCCAGTCTACTTCGAACAAGTCGATCGGAAAAACCCCGTTCGTGTCATCCGAGCAATTGAAGTAATCCGATTGACGGACCTCTCCTATTCTGAGCTGCGAAAATCGGCACCAAAAGAGCGACCATTCACCGTAAAACGATTTGTCATTGAACACGATCGTGAATTCCTTTATGACCGAATCAACCGCAGAGTTGACATCATGCTGGAAGCGGGATTGCTAGAGGAAGTGAAATCGGTCATCGAATTCAGGCACCTGAGTTCCATGAATACCGTTGGTTACAAAGAACTATTCAACTACCTCGACGGAGATTGTTCGCTCGAAGACGCCATCGAACTGATCAAACAAAATTCACGTCGATACGCAAAGCGACAAATCACTTGGTTGAAGCGAAATACTGACGCTCAATGGGTTCCCTACAGCGCAACCGAGAAAATGGTTGAACAAATAATGAATCACCTCAAGACCGATCAATCTTGGAATGATTCTTGAAATCTAACTGCAAAAACCAAGGAATGAACATTACACTTGACCAAATTATGCCGGAACCACTTGCTTCCATTAAACATGGTGAAACATCCATTTGGGGAAACAAGGTCGTTTTGGAAGGCGGAAAGCGAATTCTGTTGAACGCATCCAGCGGTAAAGGGAAAACAACATTCACGACCACGACTATTGGATTGCGCCACGATTACACAGGAACGATTTTCTATGACAATCGCGATATCAAAACCTTCACAACCGATGATTGGACCAATGTTCGCACCAATCAAATATCTGTTGTCTTTCAAGATTTACAGCTGTTTCCAAAGCTATCTGTAGCTGAGAACCTCAGAATTAAAAATAGCTTGACCGATACGTTTTCAGATAAAGAACTCAGAGCATTGCTCGAACAATTGGAGATTGACAATAAGTGGAATCAAGAATGCGGATTGTTATCTATGGGACAGCAACAGCGCGTGGCTATTGTGCGAGCAATGGCGCAACCGTATGAGTGGCTGATCATGGATGAGCCCTTCTCTCACCTCGATGTGGACAATGCAAAACGATGCATGGACATGATTCACAATCGCACGATAGAACAAAACTCAGGTTTCATATTGACGACCTTAGGAGACAGTCACGGCTATTCATTCGAACAAGAATTATTTCTATAATATGTTAGATAAATTACTTTTTAAAAATCAGGATCGTCTGCAACTCATCATTGCGGTTTTCGGATCGTTTTTGGGCGTGACTTTCCTCGTTACTTCCATTCACTACCTCATTAAGGTTCAGGAATTCGGTGAAGGAGCAGACATCATGGGGCCGAACACAATCATTGTTCAGAAGAAGGTCTCAAATTCAGGAACGCTTGGATTGAAAGCCACAGACTTCTCTCAATCGGAAATCAAGAAAATTGAGGACATGAAGTTCATCAAGGAAGTTCAACCTGTTGTATCGAACAACTTTAAAGTGATGTTTGGTACAAAAGATCCGTTAGTTCCACCATTTTCAACTGACGCCTTCGTTCAAACAATTGACCCGAAGTACTTGGATGTTGAAACAGATAAATGGCACTGGGAAGAAGGAGATGAATTTGTCCCTGTGATCATGCCTCGAGATTTGTTCGTGATGTTGAACACCTTTATGAGTGCCAGCGGAATGACGCAAGTTTCGGATGATTTAGTAATGCAAATCAACTGTGAATTCAAACTTTCCTATGGAAGAAACGTAAAACACCTGAACTGCCGCGTAGTTGGATTTACCAATCAAGTGTCGGCGATTCTTGTCCCTCAATCGTTCATGGAATACGGAACTGAGAATTTCTCTGATGGAACGCCTAAAAAGATTACCCAAATTTTGATCTCTGGAAAAGAGAACGAATTCGGTCTTGTGGAAGAAATGCTCGTTGAACGCGGTTTGGAATCAAGAAAATCTCAAATGGTCGTAGGTAAACTGAAAAGTATCGTTGGAACCTTGTTTATAGTAATTATGTCGATTTCTATTATTGCTGTTCTTGTTTCAGGCTTGGTTTTGATTCAATTCATGCAATTGCTAATGTCGCGAAATGCGTACGAAGTGAGAACGCTAATGCGAATTGGACATCATCCCAAGAAAATCATCCGCAAATTCTTCTTGTATTTCGTTCGGATTTTCGGAATTATCACTGCGGTAGGTTTTGGAGCATTCATGTTGCTAAAATTCATTTTAGACAAAGTTTTCGCTTCTGGAGGAGTAAGCATTGATACTTCAATCACCATGACCAGTATTCTAGCGTTGGTTTCGGCTTATGGAATTTTTGCCTTGTCAAGTTATCTTACTGCCAAAAAAGGCATCTTTAACGAATATTAGCCGTTAAATAACTGTTAATACAAATGTGACATTTATTTTTGAGCCCAAATACAAATACATTTAGACTAAGAAATTACGTAGATATGAGAATAGTATTCCTCGCAACATTTTTGATTTTATCGAGTTCGGCCTTTTCGCAAACAATTAAGTTTAAGATTTCGGATATTCAAGATACAACCTTGAACCTCGTTCGCTATTACGGTAAACAACTGTATTATGCAGATACTGCTGAAATTAAAAATGGAGTAATTGAATTCGATGGTTCGAAACAAGATCCCGGAATTTTGGCGCTTTTCCTTCCTGGAGAGCAACTGTTGGAGTTCGTTTACAATGCTGAAGATATTTACATTGAATCGAGACCAGTTAACCCGATGCCATATGCGAAGGTGAAGAAATCGAAGGAAAACGAGGTTTTCATGAAGTATGTTTCTTTCATCAGTAGGGAAAGAGGTCAGATCAACATCTTGAAAAACGAATTGGATACGCTTAGTTCAGACTCGCAGCGTTACAAGACCTTGGTAAAAATGATCGAGGACAAAAATCAAGGCGTGATCGATCATCAAAAGAAAATGATCAAAAAGGATCCAGAATTATTAGTTTCAAAAATCATTCTCATGTCTATGGATGTTGATATTCCAGAGACGCCTGTTGACGAAAATGGAGATATAATCGACTCGAACTTTAGATTGAATTACTACCGCACTCACTATTGGGACAATGTTAATTTGAGCGATGATCGTTTGATGAAAACGCCAATTTTCCATTCAAAACTTCAGAATTACTTCGAACGTACAATGGTTCAGCACTGGGACACAGTGACTGAATACGCGTTTAACTTCTGTGAGCAACTACCACCGAAGTCAGATATATTCCAATACAGCGTTTCTTGGATTACTAGCAATTATGAGAAAAGCCAAATCATGGGGATGGACAAAGTATTCGTTCGCATGGGGCAGCGCTACTACTGCTCGCGCGATGCGGAAGGAAATTCGAAAGCCTTTTGGATGCCAGAGGACAAATTGGATAAACTTTGCGAGAAAATCAATAAAATCAGTGGGTTGGTAATGGGCGCAGTTCCTGCGAATATTAGCCTTTTGGATACCACGGATGTAACGTGGAAAGATTTCTATAGTTTAAATTCTGAATACACGATTGTTTATTTCTGGGATCCAGAGTGTGGACATTGTAAAAAGATCACTCCAAAACTTCAAAAGCTTTACGCTGAGAAGTTCAGAGATAGAAACATTGAGATCTTCGCTGTAGGTAAAGCCGTTGGAGAAGATTTTGCAAAATGGAAAAAGTTCATTAAAGACCACAACTTGGAATTTATCAATGTCGCTATGACTGATAAACTGTATCGCGAAGCGAAAAAAGACCCGCGTCAATTCGTTCCGAAGTATACAACGTACAAAGCTTTGAATTACCAAACAACGTACGATGTGTTCATGACACCAAAGCTATTCTTATTGGATAAAGACAAGAAAATCATTGGTAAAGGTTTAAACATTCCTCAGCTAGAAGAGTTCCTTGATGTTCTTCAAGGTAAGGCTGATGAGCCTAAGATTTTCCCGAAGGAGGAACAGCCTGAGGACGAAGAAATTCACTAGTTCCAGCGCTTTGACCTTTCAGCTATCTGATTTTTCCGTTCGGTAATCGATTTGGCACATGTTATTCTTAATTTTAAGATTAGAAATTTCTATATTTAGAATTCCAAAAACAAAATTGAAATCATGGGAAAATTTGAAATTAAAGTAGCGAAAGACGGAAGTCATTTTTTCAACTTAAAATCAGGAAATGGACAAATCATTTTGACGAGTGAAATGTACAATTCGAAAGCAGCATGCGAAAATGGTATTGCTTCAGTTAAGAAGAATGCTCCTGACGACGAAAGATACGATCGTAAAGAAGCTGCAAACGGAAAGCACCACTTCAACTTGAAAGCTGCAAACCACCAAGTAATTGGATCTAGTCAAATGTACGCTGACACTTCTGGAATGAACAACGGAATTGAATCAGTAAAGAAAAATGCTCCTGAAGCTGACGTAGAAGAAGTATAATTTCGCTCTAAAAATATTCAAAGCTCTGACAATCCCGATGACTATCGGAGTCGGAGCTTTTTTTATGTTCAAATGTTTGCCTCAACCCAGTTTCAATTATCTTTACACTATCAACAACTGAGACAATGAAATTTTCAATTTTCTTCCTTTTATTCTTGCCGTTCATTTCAACTGGACAAGACTATTTTCAACAAGAAGTAAACTATACAATAGACGTTCGTTTGGATGACAAAACGCACGAGTTATTTGGGAAAGAAGAATTCGAATACATCAATAATTCGCCAGATAACCTGGATAAAATCATGATTCACCTTTGGCCGAATGCATACTCTGATGGACACACGGCTCTGGCAAATCAGCAGTACGCGCAAAACGACGAAGACCTTCGACTTGGCAGCGATTCAATGAAAGGATACATCGACTCTCTCGATTTCAGAATTAATGGTTCTCCCGTAAAATGGAGCTTCGATGAAGAGCATCCAGATATCTGCACGATTCATTTGCCCGTTCCTCTCAAACCAGGTGAGCACATTTCTATTTCGACGCCATTTCACGTCAAAATTCCTTCTGGACGAATTTCTCGTTTGGGACATATTGGACAGTCCTACCAAATTACGCAGTGGTATCCGAAACCAGCAGTTTATGATAAGGATGGATGGCACGCAATGCCCTATTTGAATCAAGGTGAATTTTATTCTGAGTACGGTTCATTTGATGTGCGAATCACCTTACCTGAAAATTACGTAGTTGGCGCGACAGGAGATCTTCAAACGGAATCGGAAATAGAGTTCATGAATGCACGAGCTGAAAAAACAGCGACCGACCTGAGCAGTGACAAAGGCAGAAGTACCAACAATGATTTCCCTGAATCGTCATCTCAATCCAAAACTATTCGATTCACGCAGAAAAACGTACATGACTTTGCTTGGTTCGCAGACAAGCGGTACTGGGTCCTAAAAGGAAATGTCGAGTTACCTCACTCTAAAAGAAATGTCACAAGTTGGGCCCTCTTTACTCCGAACAACTGGAAATTGTGGCAAAATGCCATTGAATACATTAACGACGGAACGTACTTCTACTCCAAATGGAACGGTGACTACCCTTACAACAATGTAACGGCGGTCGACGGAACAATCAGTGCTGGAGGTGGAATGGAATACCCAAACGTGACGGTAATTGGAAATTCGGGTAATGCGATGACATTGGAAATCGTGATCGTACACGAAGTTGGACACAACTGGTTCTATGGACAATTGGGAAGCAATGAGCGCGACCACGGCTGGATGGACGAAGGAATGAATACGCTCAACGAGATGCGCTATATTCAAACCAAATATCCTGACAACACCAATTTATCCGATATGCTCCTAGGTGGGCGCATGCACCTAGATGATTTGGATCACCACGATTCTGGAGATCTTTCTTACCGAGTTTTTGCTTGGTTGGGTGAAGATCAACCAGTTGAAACGAAATCCGCGGAGTTCTCACCTGCTAATTACGGAATCGTCATGTACCAAAAGACAGGATTGCTTTTCTTCTATTTGAAAGATTATTTGGGTGAGGAGTTGTTTGACAAGTGCGCGATGGAATATTACCGCGCGTGGGAATTCAAACATCCGTCTCCTTCTGATATGCGTGCTTCGTATGAAAAAACTTCAGGGAAAGACCTCGGTTGGTTGTTCGATGATTTGATCAATACGACACATCACCTCGATTACAAACTCGTTCGTGCGAAAAAGACAGACGATGGATTGAAAGTTAAAGTGCGAAATGTCGGACAAGTGGATGGACCGATTGAAGTGAATCTCGTTAAGGATGGTGAAGTAGTTGGAACGCAATGGGCAGAGCCAGGAACAAAAACTAGCGAGGTACTCTTTGTTGGCGAGCAAGATTTCGATCAAATAGTGATTGATTACACCAAAGACATTCCTGAAATGAGGCGTTCAAATAACACCTTGAAGGCAAAAGGAATTCTCAAGAAAATTGAAAAACCAAAAGTTGAATTCTTGACGGGCGATAATGAACCTGATCGCACGAATATTTTCTGGACACCCGTGATAGCAGGGAATGCCTACGACAAATTGATGTTGGGTGCTGCCATCCATAATTATGGTGTAGTGCCGAGTAAATGGAATTACTTTGTCGCTCCGATGTATTCGTTCGGACGAAATTCAGTTTCTGGAATTGCAGAGTTCAGTCACGTTTCTCAGCCTAAGCGCTTATTCAAACAATCGAGAATTGGACTTTCACTTAAATCCTTCAAACTGAACGAATCATTTGCCGTAAGCGGACGACCCTCAAATTTCTACTCGATTTCACCGTCTTGGAAAGTGAATCTTGGTTCGCGGGACAAAAAAGCAGTGAATTACAAACAATCACTTTTGATTCAAGGAGTGTATAGAGAAGATAGAATTGACAACTTCAATCTTCAACATGCAGGTGCATTTGTTCAATACGATTTCAATTTCAAACTACCCGATCATGTAGTGAATGTCAGATTGAGAAACGATTACTTCTCAAATGTGAGAATTTCTCAAGGCATGGCTCGTGCGCGTGTCAGTGCAGAATATAAATTCAGGTATCTGCGCAGAAAACAAGAACGCTGGATTGAACTTCGCGGCTTTTATGGGAATCAATACTACCGAGATTATTCGACCGCTGGAGCGGCTCCAGGAAGATTTGGTGGGTATCAATGGGCAATGTCATTGGCTGGAACTGATGGTCAACAAGATTTATTTACCGAAGAATACTATTTCGGACGAAACGAAATTTCAGGAATTTGGTCACAGCAGCGTTCAGAAAACATGGGAGGCTTCAGATCCACAAGTTACTACGGAACGACAGATCACTGGATGTTGACTGGAAATATGTGGGTTCAACTCCCCTACATCCCCAAACTATTTGGTGCCTTTGTTGATGCCGGCGTTTTCTCAAATGGAATCTCAGAATCTACTGCAGTGAACATGGGACTGGGAATGAGATTTGGAAACACCTTCGGACTTTACTTCCCTATTTGGATGAGTCAGGAATTAAGTGATTCGTTCGGGAACAGCTCTTACGCTGAAAAAATCAGGTTTACTTTGAACCTTAATATTGCCAACAAATCAGGTTCAATCATCAATTTGATCAACTAATATGCGAATTTTCATTGCTCTCTTTTTCATTCTTACCTTCGGTAGCTCGTCAATTTTCGCTCAAGAAGAAGGTTTCGAATTCGTCAATCCTCCAATAACTATTGTGGTCTTGGGATCATCGACTGCAGCAGGTGCGGGAACGTGGCCAATTGATAACGCTTGGGTAAATCGATACCGCTGTTATGTTCAAGCATTCAATCCCGAAAACCAAGTCATCAATTTGGCGAAAGGTGGTTACAACAGTTATCACTTATTGCCGTCAGGGACAAAACCGCCAAGAGGACGAAAATTCCCTGATACGCTCCGTAACATCAGTAAGGCGATGGAATACAACGCGGATGGAATCATCATCAACCTACCCTCAAATGATGTTTCAGGTGGATTCTCAGTAAAGGAACAACTCGACAATTTCAGAATGTACTCCAAGGTTTGTGATTCGAACGATGTTGAATTATGGGTGACAACTACACAACCTCGTAATTTCCCGAGAACTCGAGACCGCATGCTTCAAACGATAGTGCGAGATTCTCTTTTTGAGCTCTACCCAAACAATTGCATCGATTTTTGGACCGATTTTGCTGATGAAAAACACAACGTCGTCAAGTCTTATGATTCGGGAGATGGATGTCACTTGAATAACGAAGGACACCGTATTTTAACGGATCGCGTGATTCGCTCTTTCCCCTTCAAAGCGAAACTTTTGGAGAGCTCATTTCAGAAAGATATTACCATTGAGTACAAAGAAGAACTTTCACCACACATGATGAACATTGGATTCAACGGAAGTGTAGAGTCCGACTCTGCGTATATGGAAGATGAGCGATATGTAAAAATCGTTCAATATGGTCGCGTCCTTAATGCTTCTAAAGTCGTTGATGATAAATATGAAATTGAAACGGTAATTGACTTGAACTATGACATTAAAGTTGAATTTGAATCTCAAAACGGTCTAACAAAAGTTGCACACTTGGATTTTAGACATTTGGTGGGCGATAAGCCCTCAGATGAAGTATTTTATCCTCTCGACGACCTAAGCATGATAGAGATCCCTTTGGATTCGCTCAATTATAAATTCCCAAACTCTTCAATTACAGTGGCATCTTTTGACATTGACACTGCGAAATACAGTGTTCGATTGGACATGGAATACGTTCAGCTTCAAAAACAGAGACTTATCGACGCTGCAATCTTCCCTCCTAAAGAAGGCAAAAAGCTCACCAATTATTGGGAAAACGGAAAGAAGCAATCAGTGCTGAAATTCAAGAATGGGCAGCTTCACAGAAAAGCGAAATGGTACAATGAGGATGGTTCTAAAAAACGAGTTGCCACCTTCAAAAATGGCGCTTATTCTGGAAAACATTACATTTTCAATCTTAAAGGAGATAAGCAATCAAAGCGCATTTTCAAAGATGATCAACAAGTTGGAGAGACAAAAGTCTTTAACTAATCTATAATTTCATTCCTGCGGGAAATTCTGGAACCTCATCCACTCTGGCGTATGGAAATGTTGCCATTCGTCTGAGGCTGTAATAACTATTCAAGCCGCCAATTCCCACATCGAAGAGGCGATCTAATCTGACGTATCCTTTATCGTCGAGACAATCTTCGGGCAACATCAATTCTTGGATTTCGCCAATAACCAATTTCGTTCCATTCAATTTAATATCAATTTCTTCCACAAATTTCATCCCCATTTTTAGTCTACTTTCTTTTACAAAAGGAACTGAGAAATCGTACAAGTATTCTTCGGTAAGCCCGCATCTTTCAAACTCAGAAACTCCTTTATCGAATTTTGCTGAAGTATAATGTGCCTTTTCGATGAAGGATTCATGCACATGATTGATGGTGAAATATCCCGTTTCTCGAATGTTTGTATAAGTATTTCTTGGAACGTCAGATACAGGACGTGTGATAAACCCCAATAGCGCCGGGTCGCTTCCAATGTGCACTACAGAGCTAAAAATAGCCAAGTTCGGCCCAGTGATTGGCGAATACGTACCAATCAAATTGGCAGATTTGATCCCTGAAACACCATTGATCAGGTTCAATCTACGCACTCTGTTCGTGTTTTCAATATCTGTTTTATTTAAATGTATCATAACTCAATGCTTTAAGTGACGATTCTATCTTTTTGAAATTTTATTGTTGTTGATCGCTCCTTGCCGTGTGGATTTGAAGCGTTTTATTTTTTCAGAGCGTTTCTTAGCGTGTTTCGAACTTACTCCGCTATTCACGCGCTTTCTCCATAATTTAAAACTGGATGTTTTCAGATGATTACGCATGACTTTTATTACATCAGCTTCCGATAATCCGAATTGAAATTTGATCGCTTCGAAAGGAGTTCTGTCCTCCCAAGCCATTTCTATCACCCTATTTACACTTCTATCATCCATTTTTTTCCTCAAAAACACCATACCTCTCCTCTACTGCTTTGAAACGGTAATCGAAGATTTCGGCCAATTTCTTTTTGATCACTAGCGTATTCATTATTGCGCCAAGAAAGCCGAGCGGTGGCTGATACGTAACAATGTCGCGCATCAAAACTCCTCCCTCGATTTCTTCCACAAAATGCTGATGATGCCAAAGTTTGTAAGGTCCCACTCGTTGTTCATCGATGAAAAATTGTTTATCACGAACCTGCGTAATCTCCGTCATCCAGTTCGTTTTGATTCCCAATAAGGGACTCACTTTGTACGTGATGATGAGACCTGGATACATTTTCTCCGGAGTGTCTTTCGACGTAACATCAAACCCCATGTAATCTGGTGTGATTTCCTTCAAATTCTTGGGAGAAGAGATAAAATCCCAGATCTCGTCCAGTGAACAATTCACTTTTTGTGTTTTATGCAGTTGATAAAATGCCATTATCCCGCTAATTCGTTGATGCGCGTTAATACCTTTTCAGATTCCGCTACTTTTTCATCACTCTTTTTGCGATCTACTGTTGAAAGTGCGTGTGCTTCTTTCATCAATTTCGCGTATTGATCGTTGAGTTTTTCCAACTCTGTTTTCTTTTTGAATAATTTAAACATCGTCTACATTTTTATGGTGGACATTCCTCCGTCCATGTGAATAATTTGTCCTGTCATCCATTTTGACTTATCGCTGAGCAAGAAAATGGCTAGTTCGGCGCTATCCTCTGCAGTGCCAATTGCCTTCAACGGATGACGATCTGCATTCGCTTTTCGTTTTTCATCTGAGTTCAACATACGTTCGGCAAGTGGCGTGTCTGTGAGTGACGGAGCAATACAATTTACGCGAATCGCTGGAGCAAACTCAGCCGCCAATGATTTCGTTAGTCCCTCAATCGCTCCTTTGGACATAGCTACTTGAGCATGGAAATTAAATCCTTGTTGTACCGCCACGGTTGAGAAGAAAACAAGCGAAGCCTGCTCTGCCGCTTTTAAATTTGGCAATATTGCTTGCACGGCGTTCATCGCTCCAACGACTTGTAGTTTGAAATCTTCTACGACACTTTGTTCAGTTAAACGCTTGAAAGGTTTCAATGCGATCGCTCCAGGACAGTACACGAATCCATGAATTTCTTCAGGCAATTCTCGATGTGCTAGGTTGTCCATTTCGGCATTGAAGTGGAAGAATTTCACATTGGCGAAGTCCTCAACTGGATTGCTGAAATATGTCGAGGTAACGGTCAATTCATCTTCTTTCGATAATTTCTGAACGATTGATTCACCAATGCCCGATGATCCACCTATGATTAAATAGTTCTTCATCTTATTTCAAATAATTGAACAATTCTGTCTTTCTCGATTTCTTATCGAACTCACCTCCGTAGAACGCGCTCACAGTTGATGAATTGACATCCTGAATTCCTCGAGAGGACACACACAAATGCTCAGCATCAATAATAACAGCAACACTGTCTGTTTCCAAAATCCGCTGCAAGTGCTTTCCGATTTGCACGGTTAAACGCTCCTGAACTTGAGGACGTTTTGCGTAATACTGAGCAATGCGATTCAGTTTCGATAATCCAATCACTTTTCCGCTCGAGATGTAAGCGATGTGCGCTCTTCCAATAATTGGAACAAAGTGATGCTCGCAATTCGAATAGAGCGTAATATTCTTCTCAACAAGCATTTCATTGTACTTGTATTTGTTATCGAAGAGTACAACTTTCGGCTCATTCTCTGGATTTAGACCTGAGAAGATTTCATCGACGTACATTTTCGCAACACGCGCTGGCGTACCTTTCAATGAATCGTCGGTTAAATCAAGGCCCAAAGTATGCATGATTTCGCGAAAGTGCGTTTCAATTTTCGCCTTCTTCTCCTCGTTTGAAAGATCAAAAGCTCCCTCATGCATTGGTGTTTCCACACTTGTCATTCTGTGCTCATCGCCCAATTCGTGTGGATCCAATAATTCAATTAACTCTTGATGCTGCGTATCTTCTTCTTTATGCTGGATATTCAGCGAAATTCCGTTCAGTTTCATATATTCTTATTGTTAATTCAAGTCCTTCTGGAAGGTGCTTGAGTAAATTTTCATAGACAACTCGTGCAATGTTTTCGGCTGTAGGATTGACCGACTTAAAATCTTCGACATCCAAATTGAGATTCTTGTGGTCGTATCGATCAAGCACATTGATTTTGATCAATTCCTTCAACACTTTTACATCCATTACAAATCCAGTATCAAGATCGACCTCACCAACAACCTTCACTTCTAATTCGTAATTGTGACCGTGGAAATTTGGATTATTGCACTTACCAAAAACCTGTTTATTCATTTCTTCTGACCACTTTGGATTGTTTAATCGATGTGCCGAGTTGAAGTGTTCCTTGCGGATAATTGCTGTCTTCAAAATTTGTTTTGTTTAATTGTTTATGTTTATCGTTAAACAAATATATGAAACTGTTTAAGATAAACTACCATTTGTTAAACATTTTTAAGATATTGTAATCAGATAATAAAACGAAAATGTTTGTAACAGCGAGCAAAGTCTTACTGAATAGGGATTCTGGAAAGATTGAGGTCATTTCGGACTTCAACGGGAAAGGCCCATTTAACGCAGATAATCTCTTAAACAACCTTGATTTAAGGCAAGAAAGCATCAAAATTTTCGGTAAAACCGTTCAACAACCTAGACTTTCTCGTTTTTACTCCGACCCTGGAGTTTTCTATATATACAGTAAGCAGAAGTTCGTGGGAATTGATTGGACGGATGAATTGCGCGAACTTAAGAAATCAGTGGAAGACTTAACCGCTGAGAAATTCAACAGCGCACTTGTCAACTACTACCGAGATGGGAATGATAGCATGGGACTTCACGCGGACAACGAAGCTGAATTGGGGATCAATCCGACAATAGTAAGCGTGAATTACGGTGCAAGTCGAAAAATGGTATTCAGAAGAAACGGAACAAAGGAAAAACTGCAACTCACACTCAACGCTGGCGATTTACTGATTATGTCCGGGAGTTTGCAGCACTGTTGGAAACACGAAATTCCTAAACAGCGAAAAATCACTGAAGCGCGTCTGAATATTACCTTCAGGAGAATCATTGGATAAGTACAATGTATTAGACAAATCGACGTTGAACAACAAAACATCCGCAATTATGAAAACCATTTTATTCGCCATTCTTTTAGGAATCACAAGCACTTCTTTCGCACAAGAAAAAGAATCAGAGTTAGCGCCCATAAAAAATTCAAAGCTCACTTTTGGTTGGATTTACTCACCAGAAGTTTCGTATCGCATGTTATCGGAAGGACATCAAGCAAATTCTTCTACTGAGGACGTGATCAACATGAGAAATGAGAATGAACGTGCAAAATTCGGTCAGACATTCAGCTTATTTCTTGGTTATAGATTCTCAAAAGTATTTACACTTGAGGCAGGACTTGGATATACTGATTTCGGACTTGGAAGGGAGCCAATTGACTATTACATTGGAATGAATAGTGATGAATATTACGCTACCGTAACTCAGAGCGATCATTTGCACGTGCTCAATGTGCCCATCTCGTTGAATGTAAAATTAGGAGGCAATCAGATTCAAGGATTCATCTCCGCAGGTGTAGCGCCAGGATACATGTCCAGATACACAAGCTACAGAATTACTGATTACGAGGATGGAAGTTTAACCAAATCGACCACTTACTCAGCATTGGCTCAAGACGATTTCAACGATTTCATTTTAGGCGTTCACTTGTCTGGAGGAATAGATTATCGTTACAGTGATGCTGCGAGTTTGAGAATAGCTCCAGTAGTTAGATACACAACCAATAACGCTTTGTCACCAGGAGAAATAAAGGCAAATTACTTCAATGTAGGAATTGAGTTTGGAGCCATTTACAGACTATAGTCCAAGATAGCCGTCTATACTCGTAACCATAGAAGGATAATCGAACCAACCGTGCGAAATTACCACTTGACCTGTCGGGTCGATAAGGTATGCTCTGTTCGGAGCTTCGCCGTAATTCAACCAATAGTCGTTACAAGGACCGTCTACCAAAATATCACAATCGATCGTTACATTCGACAACATGAAGTTCACTAAATCCAGGCGTTCACCATACGTTTTCGGTTGATCGTACAGAATTCCACTGGCGATGTTCGCGTTTGTTGGCCACACTGTTCCACTGTATGGACTGAGATCGGTTTCAGTATGTGCCTCAACAGAATATGCAACGAAGAAGTTGATATCATTTCCATAAGCGGCAATCAAATCATTCAAAGAAGAAACGTTCGAGCGGAAAACTGGGCAAGTCAAATTTCCAGACATAATGAAAACTGGTTTCCCATCTGATAAAGTTGTTTCTAGGTTGACTGGACCTCCATTCGGATTATAAAAGGTAAAATCGGGAACTTGACATCCCACTTGAATAGCATTGCTATCGTAATCACTTTCCAAATAAAATGGAATCGGACAAATACTATCTGTGTTTAATGGAAGTTCCGACGGTCCAATGGCAGGAAGCAAGTCAATGATACTTTCGTTGGCAGGAACTTCTTCAGAAATGGGTTCAATTTCATCTTTCGAACAAGCAGACAAAAGCGTCAAAAAAGAAAACGCTAGCAAGAGAAAGAAGAAGAACGAGGTAGATAAGACGATGCGTTTCATGTGCTAAGATTTTACTCTTAGATAGATGAAACTCCGAAAGGTTTAATCGAGAGAATGAAAAGTTCTGAAATTGAACGATTAGATAGCGGACTTCGGCTCCGCTCAGCCGCAGGGAAAGGTTCAATATAACTGATTGAAATCTTACAAAAATATACGATTGAAAGATTAAGCGAACTCCGCTAATTCGAGCCAGCGGTTGGTCTTCGTTTCGATTTCTTCCACCACCGCAGATAGGCGTTGACCAGCTTTCATCAAATCATCGTTTTCCGCTTCTGGATTCGAAAGAATAACGGTCAACTCTTCTTTCTCCTCTTCTAATTTCTCAAGGATTCCTTCTAATGAATCGAACTCTTGTTGTTCTTTGTAAGAGAGTTTTCGCTTCTCTTCTTTCTTCTCTTTCTTTTGAGCAGGAGCAGGCTTTTCGACTTCGCGAAGTTTCGGCGCAATCCCTTTTTTCGCATTTTTATTGTCTTGCAGCTTCATCGCACGATAGGTCGTGTAATTCCCAATTAGGTCTTTCACATTTCCATCTCCGTTGAATACAAATAAGTGATCGACCATTTTGTCCATGAAGTAACGGTCGTGAGAAACAACAATCAAGCAGCCTTGAAAACCTTGGAGGTAATCTTCCAGCACTGCCAGCGCGAAAATATCTAGGTCGTTAGTTGGCTCATCGAGAATCAAAAAGTTCGGATTCTTCATGAGAACCGTGAGTAGTTTCAATCTACGCTTCTCTCCTCCACTCAATTTACGCACAAAGTTGTAGTGCATGTCTCGTGAGAATAAGAACTTCTCTAACAACTGAGCGGCTGACAATTGTCGACCTTTTTCCAACGGAATGAATTCGGCAATGTCGCGAATTACATCAATGACTTTAACATCATCAGCTACTTCGAGCATTTTTTGATCGTAATAACCGAAAACCACCGTTTCTCCAGTAACAATCTTCCCTTTATCGGCTGGAACAACATCTAAAATCATGTTCAACATGGTCGATTTACCGGTTCCATTGTTCCCAACAATTCCCAATCGTTCTCTGCGTTTGAAGGTATAGGAGAAGTTATCCAGAATTACCTTGTCACCAAACGATTTTCCAACCTTGTGTAGCTCCAAAATCTTCGTTCCAAGACGCTCCATTTTGATTGGAATCTCCATTTCATCCGTGTCCAATCGCTGTTTCGCAACTTTCTTCACATCGTGAAAGGAATCAATTCGTGCCTTCTGTTTCGTTCCACGCGCCTTTGGTTGACGTCGCATCCACTCTAATTCCTTCTTGAATTTGCTCTTCGCTTTGCCAACAGTTACGGCGTGCTCTTCCTCTCTTTGCGCCTTCTTCTCTAGATAATAGGAGAAATTCCCCTTGTATTTATAGATAGTTTCATTGTCAATTTCAAAGATCGTATCGCACACCACTTCCAAAAAGTAGCGGTCGTGAGTAACCATCAAAATGGTTGCAGAGCAATTCTTCAAATAATCTTCCAACCATTCGATCATATCGAGATCCAAGTGATTGGTCGGCTCATCAAGAATGAGAAAATCTGCATCGGCAATCAATACTTTCGCTAGTGCAACGCGCTTTTTCTGTCCACCTGAAAGTTGACGAATCTTTTGACTCGTGTCCGCCAATTTCAATACGTCCAAGATCTGACTCACCTTGGTTTCCATTCCCCAGGCGTTCATTTCTGTCACCGCTTCGAAAGTTTGGGCGATCAAATCTTCATCCTCTGCTGCCATCGCTTGATTGTAGTCGCGAACAGCTTTCAATTCAGGTAAATCGTGCGAAAAGACTTCCTCAAGAATCGTGTGATCTCCTTCGAGGTTTTCCGCCTGTTCCATGAATGCGATTCGAATATCGTTTCGAAACACTACTCGACCAGAATCGTAATGCTCTTGACCGATTAAACACCTCAATAAGGTCGTCTTACCGCTTCCATTCTTTGCAACGATAGCTGTTTTTTGACCTTGATCAATACCGAAGGTAATGTCTTCAAATATGGTGCGGTCTCCGAAGGTTTTTGTTAACTCTTCAATTGATAGGTAGTTCATAGTTTAGCGAAGTCGATCTAGTGAATCCAACAAACGCTTGTCTCTTTTGATACCGACATTTGCGAGGAAAGAAAATGGAAATCCAGCGATGAATAGATAGAATCCAATTCCGAGCTCGCGTTTCATATCTCCTTCATCAATCAAACCATCTCCAACGAAAGCTAGCAAAAGAAGTCCTACAACACTTACGAAATAAAGTAGGAAAATCGTTCTTCCCAGTTTGAACTGGCGGTTCAAGTTTTTGTATGACATAATACAGATGAAACATAGGAGGGCTAATGCAATCGTTCCAACCATCATTGGCATCGTTTGCTGCTCCAAGTTTTCGCCTGTCTTCAAATCAGAAGTAGTGATTCCAAATGCGTTAACTGTGTATCTGCTCGATTCTCCAACGTAGCTGAAGAGTGTTATCCCAGAGGTAACAATTCCAAGCAAAATGATTGCTATTCCTAAATATAAAGTTTGGACGCGCTGCCACATAATATTCTTTTTTGTCAAAGATAGAAATTGTCCTCTGCAATAACTGTTATCGAGCGAATCATTTTTCGTAACTTCATACCTAAATATTAGTACACATGCGTTTTATCATCTTATTCTTAATTGGTTTTAGTTTCAACGGTTTTTCTCAGGTTGAGGGGACAATGACTCCTGAAGTAAATGCGAAAGTCAAAGGATCGTATGGATTCAAAGCGAAAGATCCGATTAAAGTTGGTGGTGGTGACATGCCGACTCGCGTATATGAATACATGAAGCACTTGAAAGGTCCGGACGGAGAACCTGTTACATTTGAGAAACTCGGAAATGGTGGTTCTTACGATAATCCTAATCGAAGTTTAACACGAATGGAAAAGGGTGTTGTATACATGTATGAGATCAAAATTCACGGAACAAAGAAGTCGTACATCATCTATTTTGATCAATACCGTTACGAGCAGCCGATGGTCTTGAAAGGATTTACTTGGAAGTAAATTTCTAAAACTTGATCGGAATTTTAGATTTCCACTAATTTACCCCCCCGTATTTCTACCCGTTTTTCAACAAAGTGAATTCGGAAAACTGTATAAAAGTACATCTTCTGGTTCTTGTTTTCAGTTTTAAACAGTTGATAGACAATTAACTAAACCCTTTTAGTTGACTTAACCTTAATCATTTCGCGGAAACTACCCATTTTCATTGCGACTCCAAAATAATCGGAAATGTCTACGTATCTTCAAGGTAAGCAATCCTAAACACGATGTCATGAAGTACGTCCTATTCATATTCACAGTTCTCGCAATTGCTAGTTGCGAAAAAAGACAAACCAGTTTCGATCCAGACAATCAGCTTGTATCTGCGGATGAATTCGCGCAAATTGATTTATGGAATCAAGATCAAACAGACCGTCTTTCGAGTGCGGAATATGAACGACAAAATGCTGAGGAATTTGTGAATACTGAATATAACTATCGACAAGATAACAGCGGAAAATGGGTAATCGAAGGATCTGTTGCCAACTTCGCAAGCGAAATTCACTATAAAGATGTTCAATTGGTTCTCTCCTACTACGACGATTCGAAAACATTAATCGGAACAGAGAATTACACGATTCGTGAATATCTTGCACCTGGCGATAAATCGGGGTTTTACTTTAAATCAGATAAGTACAACGAAGCAATCTCCATGGAAATGGAAGTACTTGACATCAAACCAGTAAGTTAATCTAGAATTTCAGAGCGTTTGCACGAAGCGAATAATCCAAAATAGTCATCGCGGCCATTGATTCTACAATTGGCACTGCGCGTGGAACGACACATGGATCGTGACGTCCTTTTCCTTGAACTTTCACAGCTTCCCCTTTTTTATCAATGGAATTTTGTTCCTGAACAATAGTTGCTACAGGTTTGAAGGCAATACGCATATTGATTGGCATACCATTGCTGATTCCTCCTTGAATTCCTCCTGAGTGATTGGTCTTGGTTGAACCATCAGGATTGAACGCATCGTTGTGCTCAGAACCATTCATCTCAATCGCATCGAATCCACTACCGTATTCAAACCCTTTCACTGCGTTGATAGAAAGCATCGCTTTTCCTAGTTGTGCATGCAATTTATCAAAAACGGGTTCTCCAATTCCTGCAGGAAGATTGAGTACTTGACAACAAATACTTCCACCAACGGTATCTCCTTGCTTTCGAACCAATTGGATCAGCTCCTCCATTCGCTTGGCATCTTCCAGGTTAGCGGTACGAACGATATTTTGATCAATTTTTTCTCGTTTCACTTCTCCTTGCATGGATATCGCTCCAACTTGATCCACATAGGCAAAAATCTCTATTCCTTGTTTGTCGAGGATCTGCTTTGCTATTGCTCCAGCTACGACTCGGCAAGCCGTTTCTCTGGCAGAAGATCTTCCACCTCCTCGATAATCGCGATTCCCGTATTTCTTATCGTATGTGAAATCAGCATGAGAAGGTCGATACACTTCTTTGATATGATCGTAATCCTTCGATTTTTGATCTTCATTTGGAATGATAAAACCTATTGGAGTTCCTGTTGTCTTTCCCTCAAAAATTCCAGAAAGAAATTGAACCGTATCCGATTCCTTGCGCTGTGTAACGATTGCGGACTGTCCAGGTTTGCGTCGATCCAACTCATATTGAATGGCATCGAGGTCCAATTGAAAATTGGAAGGAACACCATCTACCACACCACCGATGGCAATTCCGTGCGACTCACCGAAGGTGCTCAGCTTAAAAATTGTACCATATGATGATGACATACCTTATAGATTTCGGACTTCGGCTCCGCTCAGCTCTTGAAATTAATTCCAAATCTCGCGGGCTGAGCGGAGCCGAAGCCCAATATTATTTACAAATAGTTTCTTCAGTTACTTTCAAAATGTGACGCACTTCATCAAGAGTTGGTGCCTCAGCATATGTTCTCAAAACAGGCTCTGTTCCAGAAGGACGAATCATCACCCATCTCTCGCTATCGAGGAAGTATTTAAATCCGTCGATTGTTCCAACACTATCTACCGTGTATTCACCGAATTGTTTGTAAACATCGTTTTTGCAATTCTCAACGATCTTCATTTTCAATTCTTCCGTAATGTGCAAATCACTTCGCTCGAACTTGAATCCGCCAACGATTTCGTAGACCTCAGCGATCAAATCATCCAGTGATTTTCCTGATTTCGCCATGAACTCCCAGATGATTAATCCCATCCAGATTCCATCACGCTCAGGAATGTGACCTGCCGTAGCGATACCTCCTGATTCCTCGCCTCCAACTAATACGTCTTCGACAACCATGATATCAGCAATGTATTTAAAGCCAATTTTCACTACTTCGTAAGGAAGATTGTAGTGCTCCGCCATGACACCGACCCTAGGAGTTGTACTGAAGGCGGTAGCTACTTTTCCTGTCAATCCTTTGTATTTCGCTAAATAGTGAATAAGCAAAAGGATGATATGGTGCGAGTCGATAAACTCTCCCGCTCCATTATATAAACCGATTCTGTCCGCATCACCGTCAGTGGCCAATGCACAATCGATATCTCCGCGCTCCTTGATAAACGCTTCTAATTCTTGTAAATTCTTTGCAATTGGCTCAGGTGCTTGTCCCATAAATGAAGGATTGTGCTCGCAATGCAAGAAATCCATATTAGGAAGCAACATTTTCAAAGCTCGTTGCCCTGAACCGTACATGGCATCGTACGCTAATTTCAACCCTGATTTCTCAATCGCATCTAAATCGAAGCTTGCACGCGCATGATCCACGTACATTTTCTCCAAGTCAACGATCTCAATAAGCTCCGAATCCATTGAAATCGCTTTCAAATTCAATCCATGCTCGTTAGGAATGATGTCCTCGATCTCTTGAACCTTTCCTGGAGAAAGTGGTCCACCATGATGAGACTTCAATTTGAATCCATTGTATGAAGGTGGATTGTGGCTTGCTGTAATTACAACACCCACTGATGCTCCGAGCTTAACTGCTCCGAGGGAAACCATAGGCGTAGAAACAAATCCTGTCGCCATTTTCACGTTAACACCTGCGTGAACAAATACTTTCACTGCAGTTTCCATGAACAGTTCACCAGCAAATCGGCAATCATGTCCGATTACGATGCTAGGATCTTCGAAATTTGCTTTCACCCATTTCGCGGTTGCCACTGAAACGCGAGCGACATTTTCCACTGTATATTGTTCTGCGATGATTGCTCTCCAACCATCCGTTCCGAATTTGATATTATCTGCCAAATCTTTTTCTTTTAGTAGTCCACAAATATAGCGAACCTCAAAGGGCTTCCGAAGTTTATTTGTGAACTTTTTACGCTGTTAAATACAGTTAAACGATTAAGTGCACAGATTATTTCCATTATCTTCATACAACTCAACAACAAACTATCGCTATGAAGTCCATTTTACTCCTCGGTTTCATGCTATTGATTGGCACTTGTTCTGCCCAAACAACCTCGTCTCCAGAAGGCAAACGCTTTAATGTGGATGACGTTCAAATTGCGCCTGGCCCTTTAACTGAAATGAATGCGCAGCATGCCTTCGAATCTGAGTTAGCGCGAGAAATTCGATTTTTTCCGGATGAATTAAAGGATCAAACGGTCGTTCCAGGTTGGGGGAACAATTTTGTAGCGACTATTCACAAGAGTTTTGATCAGCATCGACCGTTGTCATTTACGCCTGATGTGATTTGGCTCACGATTGCTCAAGGGGTTTCCATTCATATCAATGAGAATTTTGAAGAACTTGAATCGCATATTTTCAAAACTGAGAAGCCCGACAAAATTCAAGTTCGAAATGATAGTTTACCAAATGGAAGCGTGCATTGGGTGGATTTACTTCATGCCTTTTCTGATTCTACAACGAAATATGTGAACGATGATTACTACGCCTTTTTCGTTCCTGAATTCTCAACAACCACGAACATCGACATGGTCAGTTACGAGGTAACCATGCTGGAAGGATTCAGCCAAGCGTTTAAGTACTTGGGTGATTCTGGCTGTGGAATTCCACATATCACTTTGCAAGGAAATCGTGAAGATTGGCAAGCAATTTATGAACGTCTGGATAAAATTGAAGAACTAGGATTGACAGTGTGGGCGGAAGAACTTCGTATGGTAATTCAGAAATTCATTGATGTATTTGATGATAACGTTGACGTCGATTTCTGGCAAAGTATTTACAAAGATCATAGTGAATATGGAGCTTGGTATGTCTCTGGATGGTTCGTCAAATTTTTCCCTTATTTGTTTGGAACAGGAGAAAGAGAAAGTGTCACGGATGACAATCCGTATTATTATGCTCGAGCTCCAAAGATTTATATTCCGAACAAGTTCTTAGAAGGTGACCAATATTTGATTTCCAGATTAAGCACATCTGACTTCCCTTCTGGAATAGCTGAAATTGATGTTCATTGGAATGATTGGGGAACGAATCGTGAAATGAAAGTTCACGCTGGATTTTACGGAATTAAACAGTACGAAGACCTGACATTGGAACCTGCAATTGCATGGGCAGTCCTCGATAAAGATGGTTCCGAAGCGAACCATGAGTACGATGGAACTAATTATGAAGTTGAGCATCGACATAATTATTGGACGCCAGAAGCAATGAAGGGCAAGCAACTCGAGGAAGTAGCAATTTACAACCCCGCGTCTTTTTCGGATTCTACGGCCAGTTATAAGCTTGTGAAGAAAAAGGTTCTTGCTCACCTCAAGAAGAAAACACCAAGCGCAATAGACGATTTGAAAGGAAAAACAGTCGAATTATTTATCTCGTCCAAAGGCACAATATTGAAAGCCAAGGGTGATCAAGTGAATGAAAATCTACTGACAGAAATCACGAAAGCCGTTCGATAATTACCGAAGAAATGGAGTCCTGCTAAAGCCGATTTTAGAAAATTCGTGTATGATTACTATGATGAAGATGATGACGGAACGATTGTACTGATTCCAGCGAATAGCTGGGTGAGATTGACATTTTGACGAAGATTCATTCATCTAACATTACTCTTCCACAACAAACTTCTTTATAGGACTAAAACACGCTTGACCTGATTTCCATTTTTTACAAAAAACACACCTTTTGGCTCTTTGCTTAGATCAATCGTGGATTTATCAGTACTAAGCACCAAACGTCCTATAGCGTCAAATACCTCTAGGTTATCAATTGTACCGCTCAGGATAAATATTCCATTGCTTGGGTTAGGATAGATCTCCCAAGAAGCTTCGTTCAAAGCCTCATCCAAACTAGTAGTCTCACATGTCCCAAAAAAGGCATCGAAACCTGTCTCGGTAGGTGGGTTGTTCACATTCCAATGAACTGTTCGGTCAGGGCAAATTACAGCATACGTCGGATACCCGATCCCCGTAAAGGTTGAGAAATATAAACTATCCACGTACTTCCCGTTCCCGTCCAGACCACTTGCGCAAGGATTAGAAATACCGTATTGTTGTCTGTACGCAATGATCGCTGCATCGTCTACAATTTCATTCCCTCCATTTATTCCCCAGTATTCGATGTTTCCTGTTCCTGCACCGTTGTTCAAATAACTTTGTTCAATAATTGGAGCATAGAACCAACATCCTTGACAGGAAGGGTAGAAGAAATCAAGTAACACCGATTTCCCTTGGTCCAGAGTGCTGTATAAATTTCTCATGATTCCATCTGTTGTGGTTATCGTAAAATCTGGTGCTGTTTGAGCAGACGCAGTGATTGTTAAAAATGACGATAAAGCGATAAGAAATGATTTCATGTTTTTTGTGTTTAAATTGAAAAATATTGATCTGCTATTTTAAGACATTCACATGTCCATTTATCATGTGTCTTTTGTCCGTTTTCGTTTCTCCAAACTCAATTTTCCAAGCATAAGTACCAGTCTGAACTGGACGCCCTTTATAGGTTCCATCCCACCCGCAATTCGGGTCGAAACATTCGAAAATCAACTCACCCCAACGATTGAAAATCATTAAATGAAAATCCGCTGGGTCGAATCCAGAAGTGAAAATTGGTATAAACGTATTGTTAAACTCGTCTCCATCTGGCGTAAATGAATTCGGAACATAGTAGAGCAAATCCTCCTCTACTTCGAGAATAACCGCTGTCGAATCGACACAATGTTCGTTACTACTGGTTAAGATGATTTCATAGCTGCCTGCTCCATAATTATTAGTTGGATTCTGCAATGTTGAATACGTTCCGTCACCAAGAGACCAATGCCAATTGTTGGCATCAGTGGATTGATCTTGAAAAAATACGTCATCGCCAGCTTGAGCCGGATTATCTAAAATAGCAAAAGACGCAATAGGGTTTGGGTATACAACAACCTGGATTTGATGACTATAGGTCGCTTGGCATCCATCTGAAGTCGTGATTGTTAATGAAGGGGCATACATATCACTTTGATTGTATGTATGATCTGGATGCTGTTGATTCGAAGTTTGACCATCTCCAAAGTTCCAGCTCCAGTTTGTTATTGTCCCTGCTGGGGTTACTGATAAATCACTAAATGTCTGCGCATTAACCGGACTCGCAGATACAATTGAAATCAACGAAGTTACAAGGAGGAATAAGTTGTGTTTCATACCAATACGAATTATGACTTCACCAAACTTATATTGATCTCCGTTTCCCTAAAAAATATAGCCGTTAATCAATCTATACAAGATCAAACTTCGAGATATTAAAAACTACACAAAAACTTTATATTCCCTATATTTAATGGGATTTCAATCTATACAATACACCCTATTACGATTTTATAGTTTGTGGGATCATATTACACTAAGTACCTTCATACAGTGAATAAATCAATATGTATAGTTCTATTTCTGGCTCTTCCAATCCTTGGTTTAGGGCAGGATGAGTCGCAAAGGTCCAAGCAAAGACTTGGATCAATTATGGAGTTAATTCACGAAACAAGAAGCACTGATCGCCAAGCCGCTATAATATTTTGCTTAAAGGCAGAGGTAATTGCAAAAGATCTGAATGACTACACTACCCTAGATGAAATCTACTACACGCTTGGCTCAATCTACTCATGGATTAATCATGAAAAGGCCATTGAGTATTCACAGCAGGGAATTGCTCTTTCTCAAACAGAAGATAATAATTTTGAGGCAGCCAAATTCTACGTTTTGCTTGGAAAGATGGCGGTCTCAACAGAGGATGTTGACGGCGCAATCCACTTCTATAAAGTTGCAGATTCTATTTATGCAATCGAGGAAGACACCTACAATTTGGCGTGGACAAAAGGTTGTCTTGGACATGCGTACATTGAAAAAAAGCAATATCGGAAAGCCATAGACCTGTTGAATTATTCGATTGAACTCAACAATTCGATTGACTCTCCAGAAAAGAACATCATTAGTTTGGTGAATATCGGAAACTGTCGGTTGGAACTAAACCAACCGGATTTAGCATTAGAACGATTGGAAGAGGCATATGAACTCTCTGAAAAGGTAAATGACCAATACGGTCGAGCCGCATCGAGTGTAATGCTTTCAAAATACAATCATCGATTAGGACGATATTCTTCAGCAGTTGCTTTCGCCAAGGAAGCCGAAGCAATAGCAATTGCGTCCGACAATTTTTACATGCTTAAAAATGTCTACCAGCAAATTCACGAGTCTTACAAGGAAATGGGAAATTTTGAAGCCTCACTCGAGTTTCTCGAATTGCACCATTTTGCAAAAGATTCACTAGAAAACAGGAAGAATAACGCGTTGATTGCCGATATCCAGAACTCGATTGCGATCAAAAAGCAATCTTTTGAACATGAATTGTTGAAAAAGGAGAAATCAAGACTGCTCTACAAACAAAAGGCTCAATCCTCCCGAAATAATTTATTGTTAATCTTACTTATCAGTTCCGCTCTAATCGTGGCTGCCCTAATCATCCTCATGATATACCGAAACAAGGGTTCCAAACTGAAACAAAAGCTTCAAGAAGAAACGATTAAGATGAGAAACCGTGAAATTACGAACCTCGCTATTTACATCAAACAAAGAAGCATGTTCATTAGCCTAATTCGGGGCGACTTAAAAAAAATTCGAGCTACTGAGAATGAAAAGAAAAAGAACGATCTTGTAACAGAGGTATTCGTGAAGGTTGGTCAATATGCGCGTATTGACAGTGAATCAGGACCGATAAAAGAACACATCGAAGAATCCAGTCAAGATTTTATTGCTCGTTTAAGTGCCATTTACCCAAAACTGACGAAAAAAGAGAAGAGACTCGCGCAGCTTCTTCGGATGAAACTATCATCAAAAGAAATAGCTGTCCTTTTGGACATCGCTCCTCATAGTGTTGATATCAGTCGCTATCGACTTCGAAAGAAGTTAAACGTGAAAAAGGGAGAAGATCTGGCTTCACGATTTTCGAATATCTAATTCAAACCGAGAAGATTAACTCACTGGGTAATTACCTGAATGAGACAATTTCATTTATCGCTAAATTTGGTATTCCATTGTTTATTTGATACGTTGTAATAAGCAAATGTATCTCTAAGCTCTTTTATCATTATGAAAAATGCAATTTCAACAAGAATCTGGCAAGGAAAAACGAAAAATGAGCATTCAGATATCTACCAGAGAATCATCGAAGAACGCGACATTCCCGGTTATGAAAAGACGAAGGGATTCATAAAATTCTCCTTCTTGAAACGCTCGGATGATGAATTCACCTATTTCAAACTATTGACTTACTGGGAGGAATTAGACGCTGTCTCGAACTTTACGGGTCCAAATTACACTGAAGCAAAAGGTTATCCCGAGGATGCGCAGTATTTGGTGGACTACCCTGGAAGCGTTGAGCTTCTGGAGGTGTTTGCGTAACAGTCGTGAGAATTTAGTCCAGAACATGAATAAACCGCTTACCTTTGCGGAACTTTTAGTAGAATTTCAGAACAATGAAAGACAAAAAAATAGCCATCATCGGATGTGGGAATTTGGGATTATCCATTTTGAACGGATTATTATCTGAAGGCATTCCCGCCTCAAATATCACAGCCACTCGACGTAACGTTGCTTCTTTGGATCATTTGAAAGATTCAGGAATCAAGCTGAGTAGCGATAATAAAAAAGCAATTAGTGATTCAGAAATCATCGTTGTTGCGCTAAAACCCTACACTATTTTGGAAGTCTTGGCTAAGCTTCAAGATCAGTTTGATCCACAAAAACATGTCATCGTTTCTTTAGCCACTGGAATCTCTCTCAATCAAATTCAGGAAGTTGTCAAGAATTCAACTCCTATTTTCAGAGCAATGCCGAATACAGGCGCTGACGTTGGAATGTCCATGACGTGTATTTGCGGAAACTCGGACAATTCGGTTACCGCTGATCTTGTCAAACAATGCTTCAATTCAATTGGAGAAACTATCATTATCGATGAAAGTCTAATGGATTCTGCCACTGTTCTTGGTGCCTGTGGAATCGCCTACGTACTTCGCTTTATTCGTGCAATGATTCAAGGTGGAGTTCAGATTGGATTTGATGCAAAAACGGCTACAAATATTGTGACTCATACTGTTCAGGGAGCAGCAGAATTATTGATCAAAAATGGGGAGCACCCAGAATTTGAAATTGATAAAGTTACCACTCCAAAAGGCTGCACAATCGCAGGACTAAATGAAATGGAGCACAATGGAATGAGTTCTGCTTTGATTAAAGGGATTGTCACTTCGTATGATATTATTGAGAAGTAGCACAAGAACAACTACAGTTGAAAATTTGAGTTTGAGCTAATTATCTGTAGCTTTAGTTAAAAACTTATCAATAAAGAAAGTAAGGTTTGGTAACTGGAGAAAAAACGGATTTGAATTCCTTGCGATTTTTGTTGCCGTTGTCTCGGCATTCGCACTGAATAATTGGAATGAGAATCGAAAGTCCGCTGAATCAGAGAATAAAATTCTGACGGAAATCGCCAATGGTCTAGAAAAGGACATAGAAGATATTCAGCAAAATCTTGTTGGACACGAAGTTGGAATAGAGGCTTGTGATTATTTTCGAGACGCAATTTCAGGGACTGCCAAAAATGTAAGAATGGATACGCTTATGAGCTACTACATAGGACTTACGCGCGATTACATTTCGATTCAAAATACGGCAGGATACGAAACTTTAAAATCGCGAGGCTTGGAATTAATCAAAGACGATTCACTTCGACTTAAGATAATTTCGCTCTATGAATATGACTACAATATTTTGCGTAAAATGGAGGAAGAATACGCTGAAATGCAGTTTCAAGAAAACTACTACATCGAGATCAATCGAAGTTTGGCGCCCAATTTCCAATTTGATGAAAATTCCAATGTTGTTGGGATAGATTTGCCATTAAACATTGAAGGGAATCGCAAGAAAGAACTGCTTTTGTACTTGTTCAGAATTCAGGGAAACCGCGTGTTTATCTCTCAATACTACAAGCAAATCGAGAAGAAAGTAGAACATATTTACAAAGAGATTCGAGCGGAATTGAAAGATCATTGATCTGAAATCAGCTGAAATAGAATAATCAAGGTTCGCAAGGTGTTTTCTTTGAAAGAAACTACATTCGTTTTTTATTTCGATTCATCAATGGAACTTAAAAACACATATTTCAACTGGAGTACAGGTAAAGATGCTTCTCTCGCACTGTATTATTTGATGCAAAATGAGGCTTTAAACGTTTCAAAACTAGTCACGAGCATCAACAATTATCATGATAGAGTTTCAATGCATGGCTTGAGAAGAGAACTCCTCGAGCGGCAAGCTGAATCTGTTGGACTTCCTTTGACAACAATCGAATTACCTCAAGAACCCAGCATGGAGGAATATGCCGTCATTATGGAAAAGACGGTTGCTGATTTGAAATCTCAGAATTATACGGACTGCGGTTTTGGCGACATTCATTTGGAAGACTTGAGGGAATACCGTGAGAAACAATTGGCGTCACACGAAATCACATGTCATTTCCCACTTTGGAAAAGAGACACTAAGGAAATCATTGAAGATTTTATCCGACTTGGTTTCAAAGCTGTTGTTGTTTGCATAAAATCTGAGCTGTTAGATGAATCATTTGTGGGGAGAGAAATCGATGAGAGTTTCATAAATGACCTTCCCGAAAACGTTGATCCATGTGGAGAAAATGGAGAGTTCCACACTTTTTGTTATGATGGTCCGATCTTCAGTAAAGCCATTGATTTTCACATTGGAGAGAACGTCCTTAGAGAATATAACCGTCCAAAAGGAGACGATGATCATCCAGACGCTCCGAGCAAAGTTGGCTTTTGGTTTTGCGACCTTGTTCCGAAGCAGTGAATTCAAATTTTCGATGGTACGAAGGGAAAAGTCAACTCAATGCTGAACAACAAATCTTTCAGCCAATCGACTTTCTCCTTTATCAAAGCTTAATGTGTAGACTCCATTTACGAGTTGAGATGTGTTGATTAGATACGATTCACCGTCGAAATTGTATTCAGCTTCTATTTCTCTTCCACTGAGATCGTGAATGATTAGGTTTGATGCTTTGGGGACTTGAAGATTAAGCACTTGATCAGTTGGGTTCGGGTACAAAACGGTTTCCGTTTCTGATAATTCGTTGGTGAATAAAAAAGGATTTTGGAGGTTGTACTTGGCTATAAAGCCTCCCGAAAATATTGGGTTAGAGTCATTTTCCGAAAAATCAAAATCATTATTACCAGATGATGCACCTGTCAAATAAAGATCATTCTCGTCAAGATATATGCAACGTGGACTCGTGTAACCATCGCCACTTACGGTATGAATCCTGATTGTTTCACCTTCCGCACTTAGCTTTGCGATGAAGCCTCCGTAGGGTTCAAATAACCCTATATCATTAAATCCACTTTGATTTAATGTGCAAACATTGTAAAAAGTTGAAGCAATATATACGTTGTTATACTCGTCAATACCTGGATCGCCTGCAGTTAATAAATGTCCCTGATTTACCGAATTTATCGTTTTACACCAGATCACTTCGGTATTTTCCAATTTAATTATTGCCGTGTTACTACTTAGATTATTCGAAAATGGCGAAAATGTATTCCCTGAAATAATCTGTAAACTATCGGCTATGAATAAGGGTAAGGAATCTTCGTACATCATCTCCATAACGAATGTACCGTCATAGCCTTCTGAGATTCCAAGCGGATATTCGAAGAAACTACTCCCAATTTGCGCGTGTTCAATGTGATTGCCATCAGTATCCATTATGGAATAAAAACAGTCCGTTTTCCCGTTTGAGTATAACTCACACGTCGTATCACTGAAATCGACATTCATTGTATCATCGAACATACAAATGAAATGTATCTGATCACGCCTAGATACATCCAAATCATAGATCTCTGAATAATCATTGCCTTCAACTGGGATCGTTTTTAATACGTTTAATTGTTGATCCAATTTAAGAATGAAAGAGCCACTTCCATTAGGCGCGGACAGAGCGTTTCCTGATCCTTGAGGCTCAACATCAATCGAATCCTTGTAACGAGCGGAAATCCAAATATTATGATCACCATCTTCATCTACTCCAAGGAACATATCAGATTCAGTCCCTCCGATAGTCTTACAATGAATGTAATTTCCGTTAGGATCTAGGATTAGTGCAAAACAATCATCGCTTCCATTTGAAACCCGAATATCTTCTGAGTTTACGCTTGGATCAAAATCTACCGTATATTGAAATCCCCCTACTAGTATAATATTGTCATTGGACAACAACTTCAATCTTAAGGGAGTTTCAGATTTAGTTCCGCCTACCTTCTTTCCCCACATTAAATCACCATATCTATTTAATTTAACCAAAGCGACATCCACTTCTCCGTTCGAAGTAGGACTGGGATAACCAGGAAGGTAAAGTGTCCCCTCAAAACCAACCAGACAATAAACATACCCCTCTTCAGTCGTTTCTATAGAATATATTAGATCATCTCCAGATCCATAGATATTTTCGATCCAATCCAATTCGGGTGTTTGAGAGTAGGCAAGATGCGTCGTCAGCAATACAAACAGTAGTAGAAGTCGTTTCATACCACCAACATTAAAAAGAAAATGCCCACTAACAAAGCTAGCGGGCATTCCGTTGATTCTTTTGCAGTTACTACTGCCTAATCTATTTACTTCTTGAAGTTCAAGATTGTTTTTTCGATGATAGCAACGCATTCCATCAATTGCTCTTCCGTCATTACCAGAGGTGGAGCGAAACGAATGATGTTTCCGTGAGTTGGCTTCGCTAGCAATCCATTTTCCTTCATTGCCACACACAAGTTCCAAGCTGTATCGCTGTCTTCTGTATCGTTGATCAAAATCGCGTTCAACAATCCTTTTCCGCGAACTTTCAATACCAAATCAGTGCTTTCGATGATTCTATTCATTTCTGAACGAAAGAGGTTTCCTAATCGATCAGCGTTTGCGGCTAGGTTTTCATCTTTTACAACTTCTAACGCCGCAACCGCTACTTTCGCTGCAACTGGATTTCCTCCAAAAGTCGAACCGTGCTGTCCTGGCTTGATAACGTTCATAATATGATTGTCTGCCAATACTGCAGAAACTGGGTATGCTCCTCCTGAAATAGCTTTCCCAAGGATCAAAATATCCGGTTGAACGTAAGTCTCAGGATCTTTCTGACACGTATTTCCACATGAACAGTTTCCGCAAACTGCCAATAAAGAACCTGTACGCGCGATTCCCGTTTGAACCTCATCAGCAATGAACAAGGCGCCAGCATCTTTACACAATGCTTGCGCTTTCTCCAAATATCCTTCGTCTGGAACAAATACTCCCGCTTCACCTTGAATTGGCTCCACTAAGAATCCTGCAATGTTATCTTGCTTCAATGCTGCTTCTAAAGCTGCTGTATCGTTGTAAGGAATTCGGATAAATCCTGGAGTGAATGGTCCGAAGTTATCTTTTGCGTTGGCGTCATCCGAGAACGATACGATAGTTGTTGTACGTCCGTGGAAGTTTCCGCCACACACGATGATTTGAGCTTGATCTTCTGCTATTCCTTTTACCTCATATGCCCATTTACGACACAATTTGATGGCTGTTTCAACGGCTTCTGCTCCAGTGTTCATTGGAAGCACTTTGTCGAATCCAAAATAGTCCGTTACGTATTTTTCGTATGGTCCAAGTGCATCGTTGTAGAACGCACGCGACGTTAATGTTAATGTTTTCGCTTGATCTACCATTGCCCCAACAATTTTCGGGTGACAGTGACCTTGATTTACGGCTGAATAAGCTGATAAGAAATCGTAGTATTTTTTACCTTCTACGTCCCACACGTGAACTCCTTCACCTCGAGACAAAACAACTTCCAAGGGATGATAATTGTGTGCTCCGTGTTTATCTTCAAGTTGCACTAAATCCGCTGATGACATTTTTTCTGCTGTCGTGTTCATCTTTTTAATTTTGAATTGAGTCGTTCATCTCGGAGAACTGTTATCCTTTCCTCATTCGTGGAGAGAAATCATCCGTAGGGTGACCTAAAAAGTCGGTGTCGCAAAAATAATGGTTTCTTCTTGGAAAATCAATGGAAATGAGAGGATTCTGCGACAAAAAAGGGAGCCGAAGCTCCCGTTTTTTTAGTGTGAGTGTGAAGTTCGAAGTGTAAGTGTTTCTTAGAACAATTTCTTTTGATCCTTATCATCATCTTCCTTCTTGGATAAATCCCATTCCATCTTTGTTGGAGCCTCTTCTGATCCTTCAGCTGCATCATCAGCTTCCTCTACTGGTGCTGGTGGCTCTAATTTCTCAGGTTCTGGCCAAGGAACGTCTCCTTCGATATCGTGATCCAGAACAATTTCCTTCACTTTCAACTTCGTGATTTGATTTCCTTGAGATTTCATTCCTTTCACATCGATGAATTCATCCATTTCAATGATCGTATCCGGCAATTTTTTCGTTGCCTTGAGGAGTTTGTTGTAAACAACGCGAATTCTCGGTTTGAACCCAGTTGAAACCGCGTCCATGTATGAGTCTTCGTGCTCATTAATAAAGGATACTTTCTTGTCGCTTGTTACTTCACAGATGAAACGCTTTCCGTAGTGCATTTCCTTAGATCCGTCATAGTATGCGACAGAAATCGGTCTTTCTGGAACCCATTTTTCAATGTGAATCATGTCATCATCGAAGTGGAGCGAGAGATCGAAGTGCGATAGACGGTATTCTCCGGATTTGTAGATCGTGAGAATCTTGTCTTCACCTTTGAATGAACCGACAAATTTACCTCTGTTGTCATCATTTAATCGACCAACTACTTCATCGAACCAAATTTTTCGAGCGGCTAGTGTTGATCCACCAACTTCTTTTTGAACGATTTTCGAAACGATTTCCTTGGTAACACGATTTCCGCCTGAAGCACGACCTTTGATCAACAATTCTCCAAGATCGATGTCCCACTTCAATCGCTTGAGGTGTGGACGTGCTCTTAGAACAACTGTAACTACTTCACGCTCTCCATTCGGGTGCACATTGAAGTACAATACTTTAGAACCTTTCGTTCCTTTGGTCAGATCGTATTCTTTATCTCTTGTAATCGAATTCACGTTAAATCGCTTCATCATCGTTGGTCCGCCTTTACCATCTTGGTAAATCATGTGGTAAACAGTTCGCTTATCGCCCTTTTTCCAAACGTTCGCGTACATGATTCCTTTTCCAACGAACTTCTTGTCGGAAACTTTCGTCACCATCATCTTCCCTGTTGAGAAGAAAACAATGATGTCGTCAATTTCAGAACAATCACTGATGTATTCTGCGCCGCGCAATCCGTACCCTACAAATCCTTCCTCGTAATCGACGTAGAATTTCTTATTTCGGATGATTACTTTCTTCGCTGAAATCGAATCGAATGTTTTGATCTCTGTTTTACGCTCTTTTCCTTCGCCGAATCGTGTTTTGATATCTTTGAAATAATCAATTGCATACGTGATGAGATTCTCAAGGTGGTTCTTTACCTCTTCCATTTCCGCCTCAATCTTGGCAATCGTATCGTCCGCCTTATCTGAATCGAAACGCGTAATACGAATCATTGGAATTTGCGTCAATTTCTGAAGATCTTCATCAATAATTTCCCGAATCAGGAGTTTTTTGAAGGGCTTGAATGCTTTGTACAAATATTCAAAAAGCGTTGTTTTATCGCTGTATTTCTTGAAGTCAATGTACATTTCTTCACGAATGAAGATTTTCTCCAGCGTCGAGAAATGCCATTGTCGTTGCAGTTCATCCAAACGAATTTCCAACTCTCTCTTGAGCAATTCAACCGTACTGTCAGTATTCGCTTTTAGAATTTCACTAACCCCCATGAAACGCGGAGTATCTCCATCAATAATCGATGAGTTAGGAGAAATTGACACTTCACAATCCGTGAACGCGTAAAGCGCGTCAATCGTTTTATCTGGAGAAACACCTGAAGCCAAGTGGATGATCACTTCCGCTACTTGCGCCGTGTTGTCTTCTACTTTTTTGATCTTAATTTTACCCTTATCGTTTGCTTTCAGGATAGAATCAATCAGTGATGTTGTCGTTCCATAAGGAACCTCGTTGATGACTAATGTCTTGGTGTCGCGTTTGCTAATCTTCGCTCGAAGTCGAATCTTTCCTCCACGCAAACCATCGTTGTAGTTCGAGAAATCAGCCATCCCACCATTCGGAAAATCAGGAACAAGCGTCACCCTTTTTCCTCTCAAATGGTTAATTGACTGTTCGATCAATTCAATGAAGTTGTGTGGCATGATTTTACACGCCATCCCGACTGCAATCCCTTCAGCGCCTTGTGCCAAAAGAAGTGGGAACTTCATCGGTAAATTTTCAGGTTCCTTGTTACGACCATCATAGCTACTGAGCCACTTCGTTGTTTTCGCATTGAAGGCAATGTGCAAGGCAAATTTCGACAGACGTGCCTCGATGTAACGAGCAGCCGCCGCTTTATCACCTGTGAGTGTGTTACCCCAGTTTCCTTGCATGTCGATCATCAAATCTTTCTGACCAATCTGCACCAAGGCATCTCCAATGGAAGCATCCCCGTGCGGGTGGTACTTCATCGTGTTACCGATGATATTCGCCACTTTGTTGTAGCGACCATCATCCATTTCCTTCATCGAATGCAAGATTCTTCGTTGTACGGGCTTCAAACCGTCGTACAAACCAGGAACGGCGCGTTCAAGAATTACATAAGATGCGTAATCGAGGAACCAATTTTCATAGAGTCCACTTACAGGAATAATTCCATCGTCAGCGGGTGGAATTCCACCTTCGTTCTGATCTTCTGAATTTTCCTCGTTGAGGTTATCTAAATCGTCGTTTTCGTCTTCAGCCATTTATTAGGATGCTTTTTCTAGTTCGTCATCTTTCGATGAATCATTTTCGGCTATTTCCTCATCAAGATCTCCCTCCACTCGAAGGTTGTTGATGATGAACTCTTGTCGTTGTTGGGTATTTTTACCCATGTAATATGATAGAATCGTCTCAATTGAAGATTCTTTTGAGAGAATTACTGGCTCAAGGCGCATGTCTTCTCCAATAAAGTTTTTGAACTCGTCTGGTGAGATCTCCCCGAGTCCTTTAAATCGGGTGATTTCAGGATTTCGACCGAGTTCGTCAATCGCATTGCGTCTTTCTTCGTCGGAATAGCAGTAAATCGTCTTTTTCTTGTTTCTAACTCTGAAGAGTGGCGTTTGCAAGATGTAGACGTGATTTCGTTTGATCAAATCGGGGAAGAATTGCAGGAAGAACGCTAAAAGCAGCATTCGAATGTGCATTCCATCGACATCGGCATCGGTTGCGACTACGATTTTGTTGTAGCGAAGATCATCCATGTCGTCCTCAATATTGAGAGCTGCTTGAATCAAATTAAATTCCTCGTTTTCGTACACCACTTTTTTCGTCAAACCAAAACAGTTCAAGGGCTTACCTCTCAATGAGAATACGGCTTGCGTGTTTACATCTCTTGATTTCGTGATTGATCCACTCGCCGAATCTCCCTCTGTAATGAACAAAGTTGTTTCTTCGCGTCGGTCGTTCTTCGCATCTGTGAAGTGCACTCTGCAATCGCGTAGCTTCTTGTTGTGAAGGTTCGCTTTCTTCGCTCTATCTCGTGCAATTTTTCGAATTCCTGAAAGTTCTTTTCGCTCCTTCTCCGATTGCTTGATTTTCTTTTCAATTGTTTCCGCAACGTCAGGATTACGATGCAAGAAATTGTCCAACTTCTCTTTCAAGAAATCATTGATGAAAGCTCGCATCGATTTTCCACCTGGTTCAATTTCTTGAGAACCTAATTTGGTTTTCGTTTGTGATTCGAATACTGGCTCGACAACTTTCACTGCCACAGCTGCCACAATCGACTGGCGAATATCCGATGCTTCGTAGTTTTTACCGTAGAAATCTTTGATCACTTTCGCTACCGACTCACGGAATGCACTTTGGTGCGTACCTCCTTGTGTTGTATGCTGACCGTTTACGAAGGATGAGTAATCCTCTCCGTATGTTTTCCCGTGCGTGAATGCCACTTCGATATCGTAACCTTCCAAGTGAATGATTGGGTACAATGGATCGCCGTCCATGTTGTTTTCGAGCAAATCCTTCAGTCCATTTTTCGAGAAGAACTTTTCACCGTTCATTTTTATCGTCAATCCTCTATTGAGGTAACAATAATTCCACATCATTTTCTGAAGGTAGACCGTCTTGAAATTGACTTTCTTAAAAACCGTTTCATCAGGAATGAATTCAAAATAGCTACCGTTCTTTTCATCCGTTAAGGAAATTGGAAGATCTTCAACAATCTCTCCCTGAGAGAAAGTCACTTGTTTCTTTTCACCATCGCGCACTGAATACACCATAAAATGGCTAGATAGAGCATTCACTGCTTTGGTACCAACTCCATTCAATCCAACGGATTTCTTAAAGGCCTTAGAATCGTATTTTCCTCCTGTGTTGATCTTTGAAACGCAATCAATCACTTTTCCTAAAGGAATTCCACGACCGTAATCGCGAACAGAAACAACTCCATCTTTCACTTTCACGGTGATTTGTTTTCCATTCCCCATCACGAACTCATCGATACTGTTATCGATAATTTCTTTCACGAGGATATAGATTCCGTCATCTGCAGCTGATCCATCTCCAAGTTTCCCGATGTACATTCCCGGTCGTAAACGGATATGTTGCTTCCAGTCGAGGGATTTAATATTATCTTCTGTGTATTGATTTTCAGCCATTTTTTCCGATTGATTTGGACAACTACCAAAGATAATGAACTGAAGGGCTGATTTTCACCGAAATTCGGAGAACTTATTCACTAAATCCCGTTGATTACTTGAGTTATCAACGAATCGTAAGGAAAGTTGGGCTAATCGCTACAAAATCGCGTTAATCGGATTCTAATTTACCTCCGTAAAAGGCTTTAACGATTTCTTGTGCGGGTTTATTCTGAGGAGTGTATCGCGTGTTTTCTAATCCACCTGCGTTTTCATAAAAATGCCACTTCCAAAGGAAACCACCGAGCATCCATTCTTCTTTCCAAATGGTGTTGAAAAACGCTGTGTATCCCTTCTCTTGATTTTTCATGTTTGGCTTCAGATCTTCCTCACTCTTAGATCCACCATTCATGAAATCGACACTTTTGAATCCGTATTCCGTAAAGGCAATTTTCTTATCCCATTTCTCTGAAAATGTTTTGAGTTCTTTCGATTTTTTGATCCAACCCGTTTTTAATTGATCCAATGAGGGTTCCTTCTCTTTCGATAAGGGGAAATAAGCATCAATCCCGATGAAATCGAGCTTATCCCAAAACTTGACATTTTCGTAATTGTCCCAGTTTGCTGCATACGTCACTGGTCCTGAGTAAATTTCACGCACTTCATCAATGAGTCTTCTCCAAAACTTATCCCGTTTGACAACAGATTTTCTGTATTCGGTACCGATGCAGAATACGTCTACATTCATTGAATCGGCCAGTGTCGCGCACGCCAAAATGTAATCTCTGTAAGTCGATTCCCAGATAAGCCATTCATTTTCGCTATTCAAATCGAATTCTCCGGGCCAACCTTGTCCAACGACCCAAACATGAGGTTTTAACAAGGTTTTTAGTTCTCTGGATTGAGCGAATTCGATGCATTCTCCGGCACCATTGATTGATTCTCCCCACCATCGTCCATCATAGTTGAAATTGACCTTTGCCTGTCCTTCTTCAGTATATCCGTATGGAATAGCCGCTACCCATTTCGCACCGAAATCTACAATCGCGTCCATTTTGTCGCTTTCAATTGGTTTCGAAGGCATTTCCAGACTGACTCCTGACATTTTATCCAATACAACTACGGAATCCGTGCTGTTCAGCAGTGGTGTTTCAGAATCGTTGGGCTTAGTATCGGCACAGGAAAAGAATAAGGCAATGGAGAATCCGAGGAGAATGAGTTTCATACTGTTAAAATACCAATTCGTGAAGAGGAAAGCAACTTACTTATCGATTCGAATGACTTCCCCGTCTTCGACAAAATGCGAATACTGAAAGATTTCTCTTGCTTCTTGCTGGTGAACTTCGCCGTCATCATAGCGAGCACTGAGATGCCCCATCAACAATCTACCAACCTTTGCTTCGCTAGCAATGGTAGCTGCTTGTCTGGCTGTAGAATGCTTCGTGCCTTTCGCTCGGTCTTGGTGAGCATCGACAAAAGTCGCCTCGTGATAGAGTACATCAACACCCTCAATAAATTCGATGATGGGCTCGTGATACTTCGTATCTGAGCAATATGCATACCTCAACTCATTTCCTGCTTTAAAGGTGTAATCTTCAAAACGAAGCAATCGTCCTTCCGCATCAACAACATCCTCCGACTTTTTCAAAAGATGGTAATAGCGAATTTTCACGCCGTCTGCTTCAGCTTTTTCAATGTTGAGTTTCCGTTCTTTCTCCTTTTGAAGAATGATGAATCCGTTTGTGGGAATTTTGTGCGCCAGTGGGAAATATTCCACTTTGATCTTATTATCCTCGAACAGGATGCCACTAGTTTCTGGTTCTACTTCGTGGATGTGTACATCAAAGGACAAACGCGATCCTGCTGCGTGCAATTGAATATCCACAATATCTTTCAAACCTTTCGGTCCATAGATTTCAATGGCGCGCGTTCTGCCCATCATATGCATGGTACTCAACAATCCTACGAGTCCGAAATAATGGTCGCCGTGCAAGTGCGAAATGAGAATTAAGTCAACTTTTTGGTATTTCATTCCGAATTTTCGGAATTGCATTTGCGTTCCTTCGCCGCAATCAATGAGAATTGATCGACTACTGCATTGGACGTATTGACTAGTAGGGTTTCGTTTGGCGGTTGGCACTGCAGCGCCGCTTCCGAGTATTGTAACTAAAAAACTCACTGCGCGATTAACTCAAGCGCGGAATCTTCGTCTGAAGTAATTGATAAGACGCGATCCAACTGAGCAATTTCAATTAGTTTCTGAACGTTCGATTGAAGTCCGCACAGAATGAACTTTCCATTGGTGTCTTTGCACAAGCGATTTGCCAGCAAGATAGCACTCAAACCAGAAGAGTCGCAATATTTCGTTTTAGACATATCAATGATGATATTGTTGATGCTTTTCTTGTTCAATACGGCTAATTCTCCTTTTAAATCGGAAGCGTTTGTCGCATTCAGCTTTTCAACATTTGTCTTTACGATTGCAGTTAGATCTTTCTGGTCAATTATGAAATCCATTCTTTGTTGTTGTTTCTCAAATGTACTAAAATCCTCTGTTCGATTTCAAAATGAGCAAATTTTAATTTATTGGCGCTCAATTTTCGACGCTAACAAATAAATCACCGCCATTCGTACCGCTACTCCGTTCTCAACTTGATCTAAAATGATTGCCTGATCCGAATCAGCTACGTCACTGGTAATCTCCACACCTCGATTGATTGGTCCGGGGTGCATTACTACGATTTTCTTTGGAAGTCCGTCGAGTATTTCTTTGGTTAATCCGTATTGCATTGAGTACTCGCGCAATGATGGGAAATACTTGATGTCCTGTCGTTCCAATTGGATGCGTAGCATGTTTGCCACATCGCACCATTCGAGCGCTTTCTTCAAGTCATGCTCTACTTTCACACCCAATTCGTGAATGTATTTTGGAATGAGCGTTGTCGGTCCACACACCATCACTTCAGCCCCGAGTTGTTGGAGACAGAAGATATTAGAAAGTGCCACACGTGAGTGCAATATATCACCAACGATCACAATCTTCTTTCCTTTCACTTCGCCTAATCTCTCTCGGATTGAATATGCATCCAAAAGTGCTTGCGTCGGATGTTCGTGTGTTCCATCTCCGGCATTGATCACTTTGGCATCTACTCTTTCCGATAAGAACTTCGCCGCTCCAGGATTCGGATGTCGCATCACCACCATATCTACTTTCATCGAAAGGATGTTGTTGACAGTGTCAATTAATGTTTCACCTTTCTTCACTGAACTACTCGCGGCAGAGAAATTCACGACATCCGCAGAAAGTCGTTTCTCAGCAAGTTCGAATGAAAGTCGCGTTCGCGTCGAATTCTCGAAGAATAAATTGGCGATGGTAATATCTCGTAGAGAAGGAACTTTTTTAATGGATCGATTGATCACTTCTTTGAAAGAATCGGCCGTTTTGAAGATGAGTTGAATATCATTTTCAGTTAGGTGCTCTATTCCTGTGAGATGATCAACGCTTAAGCTATCCATTTGTTTCTGGTGTAAAAAGTATGACTTTATCTTCTCCTTCTATTTCTTTCCATTCGACTGACACGCGCTCAGAAATCAGTGTGTCGACAGTTTTTCCAACGTAATCAGCTTGAATGGGTAAATCTCTTTTGAATCGACGATCAATCATCGACAACAATTCCACTTTTTCAGGACGACCGTAGGCTAAAAGTGCATCTAGTCCAGATCGAATTGTACGTCCCGTGAAAAGTACATCATCCATAAGCACCACTTTTTTATTCTCGATTACGAAATCGATATTGGTCGTGCTTGGAATAATTGGTGTTTCTCTTCTTCGGAAATCGTCTCGGTAGAATGTGATATCCAGTTTACCGCACACCACTTCTTTGCCTAGGATTGACTCCAATTGAGTTTTAATACGTTCAAGGACATTGACTCCGCGTGGTTGAAGCCCAATAAGAACAGTGTTTGAAAAATCGTTGTGTCGTTCGATTAATTGATAGCAAAGTCGGTTAATCGTGAGCTCAAAATGTTTCGAATTGAGAATGACTTGCTTTTCCATCGTGGCAAAGATAATCTATTTTCAGATTAACCTGAGTTCGATTCTAAAATCTTCTTAGAAATTGTTTTGATAAAATGGATTTAGGCAGTCTTTTTGAAGGGTAGCACGCTACCTCGATTAAAAGATAACGACCATACGTTCAATCAAAAGGATTAGCAACAGAGTAATTCACTCGAAACATTACGTTTTCATCGCTTAATTTCATTGAAATATCTCGATATTCCTGCTTCATTAAACTAGAAACCACAACATTTCAAGCGATCTGAGCGCATTTTATCATCGAATTCAGGTTTTAGGAATCCCCTTTCGAAAAAAATCTTCTTTAAAAGCGTTTACTAAATCGGTTGAATAGGGGGTAAATTTATCTGAGTCACTTATCTCATCCGCATACTCAATAACTAATACCGTTTACATTTTCGAGCAAATAAATCGATGTTTACGGCGTATATTAGCTATGTAGTTAGGTTAGTAGACTGAAAGCTTTTCTCATAAAAGTTTTCGTTTGTTTTTGGTTTAGATTGTCTGGTTTTGCACATCGCATTTTCTTTCGGAATTATTGGTTGACTTCGATTGCGCGCAAAATCAGGCATTCTTTTTTTATAAAGGTTTTAGATTGAATTTTGGGGTTCGGCTCCGCTCATCCCTCGGTTGAGGGTTGATTAGAAATCGAATACTTAAATTGAAGTGATTTCAAAGACTTTTGCCAAACTAAAGAATATACCACGAGGGGTGAGCGGAGCCGAACCCCGAATCACTTAACTATTAATTTCCGCCCTTCTTTTTGACTTTGTAGCCCTTTCCTTCAAGTAAATCAGCGACTTTATCCTTGAATTTCCCTTGAACGATGATGTCTCCATCTTTTACCGTTCCACCAACGCCACATTTGCTTTTTAAGAACTTTCCGAGATCTTTCAGGTCATCTTCAGCGCCAACGAATCCTTCGACGAGCGTTACTTCTTTGCCGCCTCGTTGTTTCCTATCGATTGAAACGTAGAGTAATTGTTCTCCTGGGTCGAGCGTTTCCTGATCTTCGAATTCATCGTCATCAAAGTTGAAGTCTGGATTTGTGGAATACACCACGTCGATTCGTTTCTTTTTATTCTTTCCCATTAGTGCTTTTCAATTATTGCGGTGCGCAAATTATCGGCTAAAATTCCATCAGGATTCTTGTTGTACGCCTCCCTAGTCGATTTTACACTTCGCATCCCAAAGATAATTACTTCTAATCCATCATCGTGAATTTGGGAGATATTGTGTTTTGAAATCGTTTCGTTGGTGACTACAATGATGTCTACAGTTGGAAGATTCATCAGAACATCTGCGTATTGATCGAAATGCGTAATAAACTTGATTGTGGTAAATCCCGCCGCTGCGACTGCCACTTCCCATTGATCGTTTCTCGTTTCCACAATGATTTCAGTTGAAGCCAAGCAAACGTTTTGAAAAGCCACCATCTCGTTTACGAAGGTGTTCATATCAGCAGTTCCGTTTGTACAGCTAATCGAACTTCGCCCATCGATGTAGACTTTTTTTTCTGCCAGGTAGGATTTAGGAATATCACTCAAACGAATCAACGCCTCTTGATCGACAGAGGAGTAATGCAAGGTGGAAAGATATTCATCTGTGCTTGTTTCAACGCAGCCTGTCCCGTTTGTTCCGTCGTCCAATTCATTGTCGTGATACAGCCACAATGTTCCATCCGCTGACAAGCGCACATCGAGTTCAACACCATCGCAACCATCCGTGAGCAAAGCAAGTTCGATAGATTCGAGACTGTTATCGTGATAGAAGGCGTTGACAATTTCCAATCCATTCCCTCCGTGACCGAGAACCTCGACATGGCCGAAAACACTCTTCTTCCCACAAGCAGAAAGAATGAGGATCGCAGTACTAAAAAGTATAACTAACTCCGATTTGCGCATAGATTCCTAAACTGTTGTAATTAACTCTTTTCCCAAGGGCAGAGCTGTAAAATGATTCGTTGATCCAACCTCCATTCACTGAGTGAACAAACTTGATATTTCTTCCAATTTGTAAGCGATAACCAGCGTAAATTTCATTCCAATTGTGTGCTGTTTTTGAATTGAATGTAATCCTCTGACGCGAAAAGGCATAAACGATCTCTGGACCAAAATCAACTAGCCCCTTTCTCAAAAGAAAGTAACTCGATCCAACTGAAATCCGCGGCATCATTCGTCCTTGTCCGAACGTTGATGTGACACCAAACTCCAATTTTGACGTCAAGTGAAAATGATTCCAGCGATGGCCGTAAGCGACACCTGCTTGATAATCCAAACGATTAAAACCAGCAGAAAGCTCAATACTCTGCGCATTGGAGATGGAAGCAAATGAAATGAAAATGATGATGACTAGAAAACGCACGTTAGATTTTTGGACATTTCTTACAATGTAGTCCTTTCTTCTTGAATTTTTTGCAACACTTCTTCTTTTTACACGCAATGGAGCAGTCAAAATTGACAGTGCTTTGAACGATTGGAAGTGCTTCTTTTTGCATCTATTTAGAATTAATCTAAACAAAGGTAATTATTTTGTTCGATAAATCATCAAAAGAGGGTGCTTTGAATTGTACGAAACGTATTCGCGTGCGCTTCAATAATGTATTTAATTTCTCTGCTATAACCTCCTCCCATTGTGCAAACCACAGGAATATCAAGGTCTTTGACCACATTGAAAACAAATTCATCACGTTGTTTACAACCATCCATGGACAGGGATAATCTTCCCAGTTTGTCTGTTTTTAACACATCTACTCCAGATTGATAAAAAACAAAATCAGGTGTAAAATCACTTAAAACTCCTTCAAGATTCGCTTTCAGGGAAGCCAAGTAGGCTTGATCTTCGGTTCCATCAGGAAGTTCGACATCCAAGTGCGAAGCTTCTTTTTTCAGGGGATAATTGTTCTTTCCGTGCATGCTGAAGGTGAACACATCTTCCGACCGATGAAACAATTCTGCTGTTCCGTTTCCTTGATGTACATCCAAGTCGAGAATCAATACTTTGCTGATCAACTTTTCTTTGATCAACCAATTTGCAGCAATTGCTTGATCGTTGAGCAAGCAGAATCCTTCACCCCTGTTTGAATAAGCATGATGCGTTCCTCCGGCAATGTTCATTGCTGCGCCACACGTAAGTGCTTTCTCTGCGCAAAGTCGCGTACCCTCCATGATTAGCTTTTCACGCAGAATAAGCTGTTCACTGTGCACAAAACCCGATACTCGTTGTTCACGTGGAGTAATTTCTAAACTCGTTAAACGATTCAAATAATCAGAAGCATGAGTCGTCAAAATAATTTCATCCGAACAAATACTCGGCTCAAAAAAGTGTGATTGATCCAAGGTTCCTTCGTAGAGCAATTGTTCTGGAAGAAGCTGGTACTTTTCCATTGGGAATTTGTGTCCTTCTGGAATGGGGTGAATATAATCTAGATGAAAAGCGACTTGTAACATGTGCTACTGTCGATCCAAGGAAACCTTTAAAACGAAAAGACTGTGTTCGTCATCGACGGATGGAAGTTCGTAATCCAACCGATTCCCAGATTTCATTCGCGTTGTGATTAAGCCAAGTCCGGCTCCGCCCTTATCGGACAAGAATTCATTCGAAAGAACCGAAGTATACTTTTCCTTCAACTCATCTTTGCTGTAGCCATTAATGGATTCAATGTAACGCGTAATGGTTGGAACGTCTTCGGTATTAACAATATTCGCAAGGACAAGTCTATAATGTTTATTATCGTTGGCAAGGATCAAAAAACCCGATTGCACACCTTGACTATCTAATCCACCGTGTAACCGAAGATTTTGTAAGCCTTCAATTAATATTGAGAACATACGTTTGACAACGATTCTCTTATCACCAATGGAAACTATGAGGTTTTCAATACCGTCCGTTAAGCTTGCAACCAAATTTTGTGAAAACACGCCGAAGTGAGAGACCAAAATCGTTTGATCACCCTTCACTAAATTGTCCGACTGCTCCTGAAAAAAATGTCGGATAACTGCAGTCGTCTCCGTATTTGGTTCTTCGGTCATTGGCTTAACACCCTGTTTTAATTCCCTAATATAATAGAAACGCTTCCAGATTTCGAATCAACACCCTCTAAATTTGGCTCTATTATGTAATAATAAGATCCAACAGGGAGTAAATTACCCTTAAACGTTCCATCCCAGCGGTTATTGTCGTAATCACCTTGAGGAGACTCGAAAACCAAGTTACCCCATCGATTGAATACCCTCACAACATTTTGAGGATAGATTGCGTCAATGTTCACTAATTCCCAATCGTCGTTTGCTCCGTCCTGATCTGGCGTAAACGCTGTTGGTATAATAATATCACATTCTTCAACAGTAATTACGATGCTGCTTTCTGGTCCTTCACAGCCATTCTCTGTTGATGTTATGTAATAAGTAGACGTTCCAATTCCCGAAAAGGGTGCTTGGCTCGTTCCATTTCCAATAATATTTGTCAATCCAAGGTCATCGTACCAAGTCAATGTTCCAGTTGGTGTTGATGCTGTCATTGGTGACATGATGTCGCCTGAACAATATGTCTGATCAGCACTAATCGTTGGTGCAACAGGGATCGCGTAAACCAATACTGATTGAATTGAACTATCTGGACACGGTCCTGAAGTTGTGTATTCTACAGAATAAGATGTTCCTCCTATTCCATTAGAAATTTCTCCTGTTGAAGCATCAATTGTTGCTCCGTCAGCCACTACTGGATCGAAAGCAAATGTCCCTCCAGTTGTTCCAGAAATTGTAGCTGAATTGCTTGAACCTTCACAGTAATCTGTCAAGGTAAATGAAGGGTCATCCGTTGCATTGATCGTTACTAAGAAACTAATTTCATCCGTACATCCAGAGTTTGTTGCGTAAACGTAAACCGTTTGCGAACTCGTAACTGGCCCTGCAATCAAGATTCCACCGTTTGCTTGTAAGTCATTGTAGTAAGCTTCATCTCCACTGAATCCAACTCCCGTAATCGTTGGCAATACCAATTGATCACATGCTGTCAAATCTGCTATTGGATCAATCACTGGATTTGTCAATACTGTCAAGTTCTGAGTTGAGCTCGATGCACATGCTCCAGTCGTTGCATATTGAACAGTGTACGTCGCACCTGAAACTCCTCCAGAAACTACTCCGGTAACTGGATCAATTGTCACACCTGCCGGAGCTCCAACCAATGTGAATGTTCCTCCAGTTGTTCCAGGCGTTGAAGCTGCTCCTCCATCACATGTTGCTGTCATCGTGAATGTCGCGTCATCAGCAGAAAGAATTGTAATTGCTGCTGTAGCTGTGTTCGGACATGTTCCGTTCGTTGTATACGTAACAGTATAAGATCCGATTGTTGAAGCACTCACATCAATTAGACCTGTTGTCGCGTTGATTGATAAACCAACTCCACTTGAGAATGTTCCACCTGGCAAGCCTGTAATTGTTGCTGATGGATCCGTACCTGAGATACAGTAGCTCGTTGAAGCATACGAGAATGTTGCATCATCCAGTGCGTTGACAGTTACTGAAGCTGTACTTGAGTTTGGACAAGTTCCGGACGTCGAATACGTAATGGTGTATGTTCCTGGCGTTGATACACTCACGTCAATAGCTCCAGTCACTGCGTCAATTGTCAATCCGACAGTACTTGAGAACGCTCCACCCGCCAATCCAGTAATCGTTGGTGTTGGATCTGTTGCATCTGCACAGTAAGCAGCCGCTCCGTAATTGAACGTTGCATCATCCAATGCGTTGATCGTAACGTTCACTGTACTTGAATTTGGACATGTTCCAGCAGTCGTGTAAGTCACAACGTAAGAACCTGGTGTAGATGCACTCACATCTATTTGACCAGTCCCTGCATTTATTGAAAGTCCCGCTGTACTCGAGAATGCTCCTCCCGTCAATCCTGTCACCGTAGGTGAAGGATCAGTTGCATCCGCACAGTAAGCAGCAGAAGCGTAAGAGAAAGTGGCATCATCCAAAGCATCAATCGTAACGTTCGCTGCACTTGTATTTGGACAAGGTCCGTTCGTTGTATAGGTAATTACATACGCTCCAGGTGTTGAAGTACTCACATCAATTGCACCCGTTGAAGCATTAATTGTAAGCCCAGCTGTACTTGAGAAAGTACCTCCAGCCAATCCTGTGACTGTTGCTGTTGGATCCGTTGCATTCACACAATAAGCCGCTGCACCATAGTTGAAGCTTGCGTCATCCGTTGCGTTCACGGTAATATTTGCTGTACTTGTATTTGGACATGGTCCTGCAGTACTGTATGTAACAGTGTACGCTCCAGGCGTACTTGCCGATAAATCAATTTCTCCTGTCGCTGTATTTGTAAATACCAGTCCTGCTGCACTTGAGAAAGTTCCTCCCCCAAGTCCTGTGATTGTTGCTACTGGGTCTGTATCATTCACACAATATGCGGCAGCGCTATAGTTGAAAGAAGCGTCGTCTAGTGCATTGATTGTAACGTTTGCCGTACTTGAATTCGGACACGTTCCAGTCGTTGTGTATGTCACTGTGTAAGCCCCAGGTGTCGATGCACTAACATCAATTACTCCTGTAGCAGCGTTAATGGACAAGCCTGCTCCACTTGAGAAGCCACCTCCAGCTAAACCTGTAATCGTAGGTGTTGGATCTGTTGCGTCAGCACAATAAGTTGCAGCACTATAGTTGAACGAAGCGTCATCTAGGTTGTTAATTGTAACACTCGCTGTACTTGAATTTGGACACGTTCCAGCAGTTGTATATGTAACAGTGTATGTTCCAGCAGTCGAAGTACTCACATCAATTACACCTGTACCAGCGTTAATTGATAATCCCGCCGTGCTAGAGAATCCTCCTCCTGCTAATCCTGTAATTGTTGGTGTTGGATCCGTCGCATCTACACAGTAAGCAGCTGCAGAATAGTTGAACGAAGCATCATCCAATGCGTTAATCGTAACTGATTGAGTGGATGAATTCGCACAAATTCCTACAGTGGCATACGTCACTGTATATGTTCCAGGTGTTGATATACTCACATCAATAGCTCCTGTCGCTGCGTTAATTGTCAATCCTGCTGTACTTGAGAATGTTCCTCCTGCAACTCCTGTAATTGTTGGAGTTGGATCGGCCGCATCTACACAGTAGGCTGCTGCAGAATAGTTGAACGAAGCATCATCCAAAGCAGTAATTGCAATATTAAATGTCGCTGTGTTTGGACAAGGTCCAACAGTTGAATATGTCACAACATAAGAGCCAGGAGTTGATGTACTCACATCAATTGTTCCAGTTCCAGCTGTGATTGATAATCCTGCCGTACTTGTAAAAATACCTCCTGCTAATCCAGTAATTGTCGGTGTTGGATCAGGTTGAGCTAAACAGTAGCTTGGAGATGCATAACTAAACGAAGCATCATCCGTTGCATTTACTGTAATGCTCGTTGTACTTGAATTCGGACAAGTTCCAGACGTAGTGTAAGTCACAGTGTACGTTCCTGGAGTCGATGCACTCAAATCAACAACACCTGTGGCAGCGTTGATCATCAATCCAGCGGTACTTGAGAATGTACCTCCTGTCAAACCAGTAATTGTTGGAGTCGGATCGATCTCAGTTGCGCAGTAAGCTGCAGAAGAGTAACTGTAAGAAGCATCGTCTAACGCGTTAATTGTAACAGATTGTGACGATGAATTTGCACATGCACCTGATGTTGCATATGTAACAGTGTATGTTCCTGGCGTTGATGTACTCACATCAATAGCACCTGTAGTTCCGTTAATTGATAATCCCGCTGTACTTGAAAACGTACCTCCTGGCACTCCTGTAATTGTTGGAGTCGGATCGACAGCGTCCACACAATATGCAGCGGCTCCGTAGTTGAATGAAGCATCATCCAACGCTGTAATGGAAACAGCGAATGTACTTGAATTCGGACAAGTCCCTGAAGTCGTATAAGTAACAGTATATGAACCTGGAGTTGAAGCACTCACGTCAATCAGACCTGTTGAAGCATTAATTACTAAACCTGCTCCACTTGAGAATGTTCCTCCCGCCAATCCAGTGATTGTTGGTGTCGGATCAGCCCCAGACACACAATAGCTAGGAGAACCGTAATTAAAGGATGCATCATCTAATGCGTTAATTGTAACACTTTGTGTGCTTGAATTCGGACATGTTCCAGATGTAGTATAAGTAACAGTATATGTTCCTGGTGTTGAAGTACTCACGTCAATAGCACCTGTTCCAGCATTGATTGACAATCCTGCCGTGCTTGAGAAAGTTCCTACTCCTAGTCCAGTAATGGTTGGAGTTGGATCCGCAGCATCCACACAGTATGCGGCAGCTGAATAACTGAACGATGCATCGTCCAATGCGTTTATTGTAACGGAAACATTCGAAGAATTGGAACAAGCACCCACTGTAGCATATGTCACAGTATATGTACCTGGAGTGGAAGTACTCACATCAATAGCTCCTGTTCCCGCATTGATTGACAATCCTGCTGTACTTGAGAATGTTCCTCCTGCTACTCCTGTTATTGTTGGAGTTGGGTCAGCTGCATCAACACAATAAGCTGCTGCAGAATAGTTAAACGAAGCATCATCCAATGCTGTTATCGTTACAGATTGCGTACTTGTATTCGGACATGATCCACCTGAAGTATACGTAACAGTGTATGTTCCCGGTGTCGATGCACTTAAATCAATTGTTCCTGTTCCAGCGTTAATAGATAATCCAGCTGTACTAGAGAACGAACCTCCCGCAACCCCTGTAATGGTTGGTGTTGGGTCAGCATCAGCAATACAATAAGATGCTGCACTGTAATTGTAACTTGCATCCTCCAATGTTGTGATGGTAATCCCAAACGTTGAAGAAGCTGGACATGGACCTGAAGTTGTGTAAGTCACTGTATAGGCTCCAGGCGTTGAAGTACTTAAATCAATTACACCTGTTCCTGCATTAATAGATAGTCCTGCTGTGCTTGAGAAAGCTCCTCCAGGAAGACCAGTAATTGTTGGTGTTGGATCAGGTTCGCTCACACAATAAGTTGCGGATGCGTAAGAAAACGAAGCATCATCTGGATCGTTGATCGTTATTGACTGAGTCGCTGTATTTGGACAAGGCCCATTTGTCAAGTATGTAACAATATATGTTCCTGTTGTTGATGCGCTTAGATCAATTGTTCCTGTAGCCGCATTGATTGAGAGTCCTGCAGTGCTTGAGAAAGTTCCACCTGGCAATCCTGTAATTGTCGGAGTCGGGTCTGCTGCATTCGAACAATACGGTGAACCTGCATACGAGAATGAAGCATCATCCGGTGGAAGAATAGTCACCGTAACTGGTGTTCTAAATGTTCCTGGACAAATTCCAACCCAATATGTTGTCGTTACAGTTAACGCAGGGGTTGTAAATGACAATCCTGAACCAACTACAGATCCACCAACCATTGCATCGTACCAAACGATTGAAGCCGTGCTAGGTATTGGAGAGCCAAATGATGGTCTCGTAGCAACTAACGTCGCTGCTGCTCCTGAACAAATCGATTGATCTGTTGTAAGAATATTGTATGTAGGGTTAACTGGGTAACAACAGAATCCAGCAGAACCTGCTGTTGCACCATTCGGTGGGAAATTCACCATGTGTGACGATGTCGTGACACCAGGTACACCTCCGTTAGCAACTTTGGTTGGAGCTCCAGCACCAACTCGAATTACTCCGGCTCCACCTGATCCACCAGGGCCAGCCGCCTCTGAAGCAAGTGGTGGTAAAGGTGATACATTTAAAAGTGTAATGTTTTGATCTCCTCCGTCTCCTCCAGTTACGTCAATTGTAATCGAGGCTGGGATTGCAGATAAGTTTTCCATGTGGACGAATCCTCCACCTCCACCACCTCCGGCGCCATCGACACCTTTACGCGGTTGTCCTCCTGATGGAGCTTGGTTTGTTGGGTTTGTATCTTGTCCTGCTTCACCAAGAGCTTCTATCGATCCTGATCCAGTTACGGTTCCGTAGGCTTGAATCATGATGATTCCTCCACCTCGACCACCGGCTCCACCTTCGCCACTATCTTGGTCTCCGGCTCCACCACCACCTCCAGCGTATACTCGATCCGCGAAAAATGGTAAGGGGTGTCCACCGAAACCTCCGGTATTCTTTCTATCATCACCACCCCAAGCAGCATTGGCTGGACCGATGGCTAATTCATTTTGATCAACATCTGAAATGGCATATCCTCCACGGCCACCTCCTGATGACGTTGAACCACCAAAACCTGCAGCTTCTAAATCCCAAACAGCTGAAAAACCAATTGGAGTTCCTTTACTGGTGTATACACCACCTACTACGGCGTTACATCCACCTCCACCTCCGGAGTTTTGGTATCCACCACCTCCACCACCATTGGCAGGGGCTCCAATTCCATATCGAGAGAAAAGTGTCGTATATTCTGGGGTGAAACCACCAATTCCTTCTCCTTTTTCTGAACCTTCAAGATTATCGAAAGAGCCTAAAACACGGATTGAGTTTGGCGCACCTCCAGCTGTGTAGCTATTTGCATCCAATGCTCCTCCGCGAAAACCATTTGCTGTCGCTGTTATCGTTCCGTTGAGTGTAAGCGCTCCATTCACCTCAATGGCAACAACTCCACCTTCATCTCCATTCCAGTTGGTTGTCGTAATTGAATTTCCAGCAGGAATCGTTAGGTTGTTGTAACGTGGAATACGAATCACTTGAACGTGACCCGTTGAAATAAAATTCTTTGTTAGCTGACAATTTAAGTTGATTGTGCCAATACCTGAGACGCTTAGAACTTCTACTCGTTCGAATTTACCTGCCTCTCCATAATCGAGAACTTGTCCCCAATAATGTGGATTTGCACCAAAAGTTCCTGTGAGGTAGTCATTGGGAACAGTGTAATTCCCTCCCCAACCAGCTGGAATGGGCAAGGCAGGTGTGGTATTAATATCCATTGTGGCCCCTTGCATCTGAACGATCATAATCAAATCGCCGGCTGCTAATGGAGACCCAAAGGCTCCACCTACCATCGTGTTATTGTTTACAAGAATTGACGTCGCTCCAACAGATGCGTTGGATGTCAAATAGGTGAAAGTGTTCACCGTTGTGTTACCGGAAATTGTTACATCTCCATCTTTACCTCGTTGTGCTTGGGAGTGGACAACACATAAAAAAACCATTACCGCTATCGCGATAAATCTAGAAATTTTCATAGTCTTAACTGTACAGTTCAATTATTAGACGAAAATAATCATAAAAAGGTTTGTAGTCAGAGCAAATCTTTTCTCACTTCAAACAGTATTCTACTGACTGCTGGACAGATAAGCATATTCTTTTTCGTTAATTCCATCACTTGAACCACCTTTTTTCGATCTGTATGAGGATATTCTCGACAAGCTTGGGGACGCATATCGTAGATTGAGCAAGAGTTATCGTCGTTTAAAAATGTACACGGAGAACTTTGAAGTACGAGGTCTCCGTCTTCATCTCGCTTGAGGTAATTGTTCTCAAATTCCTTGGTCGAGCACTTCATTTTTTTTGCGATTCTTTTCACATCGATATCGCGAAATATTGGGCTGGTTGTTTTGCAACAATTTCCGCACTCCATACAGTCGATTTTTTCGAATGCCTTTTCATGCGCATCTTGAAACTTGTTATCCAACTTTTTGGGCTTCTTCTTTATCAACCTATTGAGGAACACGTTTAATTCTTCTTCGTGTTCTTGGGCATTTTCGAGATCTTGTTGGTACTTCATATTGATTTTGGATGGCTTTCTTATCTTTAGAGCGCAATTTAATGAAACCATGGAGAAATTTGATCTTATTGTGATTGGCGGAGGACCTGCCGGATATGCTGCGGCAATGCGCGGAATTGATTTCGGAAAGAAAGTCTGTTTAATCGAAATGGACCGTGTTGGGGGTGCCGGCGTTTACAATGGTGCTTTGACATCAAAAACGCTTTGGGAGCTCTCCAATAGAGTCGCCAACATGAATGAAAACCTCAAATCTTCTGGGCGTTCACCAATTGATGTGCCGTGGGCGGATGTCCGCAAAACCTTGGATGAAGCCACTTTCGAGCGAAAATTTCAATATTCATGTCACATCAAGCTGCTTCAGACAGAGACGATGAATAAATTGCTTCACTACGAGCGCGGAAAAGGTTCATTGGTCTCAAAAAATGAGGTAAAAATTACTCACGGCAAGAATGAAAAAATTATTTACGGAGAGAACATCGTGTTGGCAACAGGTAGTCGTCCTAGGACTATTCCCAACATTGAGGTAGACGAAGTGAATATTTTGACGAGTAATGGAATTGACAACATCGAAGATTACCCAAAAAGCCTTGTTATTGTTGGGGCTGGTGTGATTGGTTGTGAGTATGCTACCATCTTTTCCAACTTTGGAAAAACAAAGGTATACCTCATCGATCGACAAGATAGAATTCTTCCTTTTGAGGATCCAGATATTAGTAAAATGGTTGCGACTAACCTCGAAAAACAAGGCGTAGAAATTCATCACAATGCCAATCTGGAGCGACTTGAATACAAAGATGGGAAAATTGAATACGAACTGACTTACAAAGACGGGGTAACTGAAGTTATTCAAGTTGAAAAAGCCTTATTGTCCATTGGACGTGTCCCAAACATCGAATCGTTGCAGATTGAAAATGCAGGTGTTCAGATGTCAAAACGTGGACGACACATTGGCGATGATGATACTCAAACGAACATTCCAAATATCTACGCCGTTGGCGATGTTTCAGGAAGAATAGCTCTTGTGAACATGGGCGAAATTGAAGCACGTCATGCGGTTGAAAAGGCCTTCAGCGATTCGGTGGATCGACTTTCGTACGACAACGTTTGTACGATTATGTTCTTGAAACCTGAAGTTGCGGCGGTAGGTGTCAATGAACAGCATTGTATTGAGCATAACATCCCCGTTAAAGTTGTGAAAGTTGATTACTCTGTCATTGCTCGAGCTATTGCAATGCGTAAAACACAAGGTTTCTTTAAAATCATTGTGACGAATGATGATGACATGCACATTTTGGGAATGCGCGCCGTTGGAGAACATGCATCTACTGCAATTCAAGCGGTTGGATTATTGATCAAGACGCAAGCTCCTATTGAAGTACTTGCAGAACTCGTTCACCCTCACCCATCTATTGTGGAGGGAATCCAGGAGTGTGTGCGAATGCTGTTGAACAAATCGATTTTTAAATCGTCGGTGTTTAAGGATAAGTTGGCTTGTTATTCGTTGGTTGATGGCAAGAAGACGCCGTTGGAGCGATTGTAGGTTGGATTCGCTTGATTTTTTTAGATTATTAGATACGGCTGGCGCCTTTAGAACGCTTCGCTCTTAGACTGAAGTGCTTTGTTTGTCTTTTATTTAAACAGTTCTAGGTTGGACTCGGTTTGTTTCGAAGAGCTCGATGCAACGCGATCGATCACCAATGTAATACTAGTTAGTGAAGTGTTCGATTGTTCCTCGCACTCGCACTGTAATTCGCACTCACACTTACCTTTTCCATCATAAGAATCTCTAGAAAGGGAAGCACTACTTTCGAAGACTGTTACGCCGAGTGAAAAGCCCGCTCGAACACCCAAATACACCTGAAATCTAAGCAACAAAAAAGGGAACTCAACTCAATGAATCCCCTTGTAATTTCGTTTAAATTCTGTTAGATAACATCGAACACAACCAATAAGGCGTAAACGATTCCTGGAACCACAGCTAGCAGTGTCAGCAAGAATGCGATCAATACTTTCGTCCAGTCGATGTTCGTGTAAATTCCCACTCCGAGTGGTGGCAAAAGGATGGCAAAAACAACCGCAAGTACGAAAACGATTCCCGTTCTCGCTTGGCTCGAATTTGAAGATTTCTTCTTCGATGATTGATCTTTGTTCTCGTAAGGCATTGCATCAATCGTTTCTCCAGTCGCCGAACTTGAATTTTCAGTCACTGACCAGTCGATGTCGTTTAAATCGTCACTTAAGAATGCACGAATTTCGGGAGCAGGTTCCTCCTCTACTTTTGGAGTAATTATCAAGTTGGTCGTTGTACTATAGACATCATAACTTGTAACATTTGATTCAGCTAGAGTTTCTTTCGAGGCTTTCTTCGCTTTTCTCGCTTCAACTTTCTCAACCTTCGCAATTGCTTTGTCTTCTTTGAAATCAGCTTCTTTCACTTGTGAGTCCGCTGTTTTTACATTCGAGTTGCGTTTAAAGAAGAACCCTTTGTTGTATTTACGTTTTGAAATACCGCGGTTATTTACGACGTTGTTCGACGAACCACAAGAAGAGATGACAATCGCAATTAGCGCGATTAAACTTACGATGGATACTTTTTTCATTTTATCGGTTTTTGGTTATGTTCTTATTATTTGTTCAATATTAATGTTAGGCTTCAGCTTCTTTTAGCTCCATAGCACGAAGCGTATTGATCATCAATGAAGCAATTGTCATTGGCCCCACTCCGCCAGGAACTGGAGAAATATACGAACATTTTGGGGCAACTTCATCAAATTTAACATCGCCTTTTAATGCCCATCCTCTCGCCTTCGAAGCGTCCTCGACACGTGTTGTTCCAACATCCACCACTACGGCGCCTTGCTTCACCATTTCCGCTGTAACGAACTCAGGTCGACCAATTGCCGCAATAATGATATCTGCTTTTGAGGTAATATCGCTCAGGTTTTTCGTACGACTGTGAGTCAAGGTTACGGTGCAATTCCCAGGACTTTTGTTTCGTCCCAACATGATACTTAACGGCGTTCCAACAATGTTGCTTCGACCAATGACTACACATGATTTCCCTTCTGTCTCGACGTTATTTCGTTTCAACAATTCCACAATCCCCGCAGGCGTTGCTGGCAAAAAACCTGGAAGGTTCAGTACCATGTTCCCGAGGTTCACTGGGTGAAAACCATCGACGTCTTTTCTTGGGTCGATTGCTTGCGTTACTTTCAACTCGTCAATGTGTTTTGGCAATGGTAGTTGAACGATGAAGCCATCAACGCTTTTATCTTCATTCAATGATTCAATCTTGCGCAGTAGAATTTCTTCGGGTACTGTTTCATCATAACGAATCAGGGTACTCTCGAAACCAATTGCGTCACATGCCTTCACTTTCGCGTTCACGTAGGTCATTGAACCTCCATCATTCCCAACTAGAACAGCCGCTAGGTGAGGAATTTTCTTTCCTTCTTCCTTGCGCTTTTGCACGGCTTCGCGTAATTCTAATTTGATTTCTGCTGATGTTTCCTTCCCGTCGAGTAACTGCATATCTGGATTTTTTTTCAAAGATAAGTACTAAGTTTTTGAGTTCAATCGAAAAAAACGATTTAGTATCAACGTGTTTTGAACAGTTCGACAAGAACATCTCTTGCACCGATTGAATTTTTCATTGATACCTGATCATTTCCTATCTTTGATAAAAAATCGAACATGAGAAGATTGTTTATTGCACTGCTGAGTACGTTTATGTTGAGTTCTGCTTTTGCTCAGAATATTGATGGTACAGAATTGGGCATTGATGGATACTTTGGGGCGTCAACGAATGGAGGGAATATTTCGATTGGTGCGAAGTACGGATTCAAATTCCAAGAGAATTTTATCGCAGGACCTTCGCTTCGTTTCCAACGAAACTGGAATAATAATCCAATTTCTGGTTTTGAAAGTTCGTACAATGTTTTCGGTGCGGGTGCTTTCGTTCATGCGAGATACGGGAATGTTCTATTCGGAGGACTTGAATTTGAAATGATGCGCACGCCTTTCGCTACAACGTTTACGACAACAAACGGCCCAACATGGTCGCCAGCTTTGTTTATTGGTGGAGGTTATTCTCAGGAGTTCAATGAAAAATTCAGAATCAATGCGGGAATCATGTACGATGTCATTAATCATGTTAACAGTCCATTCCGCCAGGGATATTTCATTCGTAAGTCCGGACCTCAGGGACAAGCTGGTCAGTTTATTCCGTTGATTTATCGCATTACTTTTTTCTTTGTGTTGACTTAGACGCGCTTCGCCTTATAGACTTGCTTCGCTGTTAGATTATTGGACGCGGCTGCGCCTTTTGGATTGAAGTTGGGAGTAGGTTGTGTTTTGTTTGGGTGCATTTCATCTGTTGGACACGCCTGAGCATCTTATATTGAAGCCGAATCGCCCATTCTCGATGTAGCATTCTCATCTCTCTTGATTTGGTCCTCATTCTCATACATGTGGGCTTCGAGATCCTCAGCCCACAATGCCCATAATCACAAGCACGGACATCAGCTTATTAAACAAAAAAGGCTGCCTTCGAATGAAGACAGCCAAAAATTTTATTCAAAGATTTTATCCTTAATATCGCGGTTGTGCAATAGAACCAGCAGGTCCAAAATTAATCAACTCAACGAAGAAACATAAAGCTCCTTGTGGCGCTTCTGGACGTCCTCCTTTGTATGCTTTTTCGTAAGGAACAAACAAACGGTACTTCCCTCCTTTTTGCATGGCTGGGAAACCAATTTGCCATCCTGCGATAACACCTCCAAGATTCATTTTCAATGGATTTCCTGCAACGTAAGAACTTTCCAATGTATCACCCAACGCGTTCGTCAGAATGTAATTCGCTTCGAAATCACTGTTTGGTGTTGGACTTCCTCCAGATCCTTTCTTGATTGTTTCCAAGTAAACACCTGTCTCACCAACTTGCTCAACACCTGGTTTACTCAAAACATCAGCCCAGAAGATATCATCTTTCTCCTTGATCTCCGCCATGAATTTGCCTTCCAATTCCTTTCCGAAATCAGTAATGATTTTTGTTCGCTCTACAGCTGTCATGTTCACAGTATCCTGCTCGTACATTCCTTGTGCGAATCCTTTTTTCACCAAATCAAGATCAAGTTCTGAAACTTTTCCGATTTGTGTCATTTGACCGTAAAACTCGAAACTCACGAATCGACCGATACATTTCGAACCTTCTTTCAAGTACGTAGTATCGAAATCCATTCCTTGAGGTCCAAGAAATTTTTGAAGTGTCGCTTCACAATCAGATGGAGGTGTAGATGATAGGTTTGATTCAAATCCTTCAATCAACATTTCTTTATCTAAGGCATCGAATCGAGTTTCCGACAGTAGACCTGTAGCGTTCTCAACTCCAAATGCGTATGACAATTTCTCATCAGCATTCTTGAATTCGATTTCTTCAACAACAACTTCTTCTCCTTCATCACCACCACAGGCAGTAAATCCGAAAAGCATCGCGGGAATCAACCCGATTAACAATAGATTTTTCATGTTATGCAATTTCAATTAATTCAACATCAAATACAAGTGCCATGTACGGCTCAATTGCTCCACCTGGGTGTGGATTTGCTCCATACGCCAATTCTTGAGGAATGTATAAACGGTATTTTGAACCTTTAGACATCAATTGAAGTGCTTCAGTCCAACCTGGGATCACTTGATTTACTCCAAATGAAGTTGGTTCACCTCTATCAACTGAGCTATCGAAAACAGTTCCGTCGATTAACGTTCCGTGGTAGTGAACAGTTACATGACTTGTTGGTCCTGGCTTCTCACCTTCAGCCTCAGTAATTACTTCGAATTGCAATCCAGAAGCAGTTGTTTGAACTTCTTCGCGCTGACCATTCTCAGCTAAAAATCCTTCACTAATTCCTTTATTTCCCTCGAATTTTTTCTCCATCATAGTTTGAAGGTACTTTTGAATGATTCCATCCGCTTCTTCTTGCGAATATTTCATTTCTTTTCCTTCAAAGGTATCTTTGATCGCTTCGCTTACAACTTCGTGTGAAATTTCACCAAGGTTTTGTTGCTTCAAACTCCCTGCTACGCTCATTCCGATGCAGTAACTTACTGCTTTCATTTCTTCTGTCATTCAATCTTATTTTGGGCAAAGATACTATTTCAAAATCAAGAAAATAACGCCTGCTCAACATCTTCCCAAATATCTTCAATATTCTCTAGTCCAATCGAAAGTCGAACGAGCCCATCAGTGATCCCCACTTCTGCCCGTTCCTCAGGACTTAATTTTGAGTGAGTTGTAGATGCAGGATGCGTTGCAATGCTTCGCGTATCCCCCAAATTTGCCGTCAATGAAAACATTTGTAGGTGATCTAAAAACTGCTTTCCAGCTTCCACTCCACCTTTGATTTCAAAACTAACAATCCCACCACCGAAGGACATCTGTTTCTTCGCAAGTTCGTGATTGGGGTGAGATGTTAAAAAAGGATAACGCACAGATTCAACGGAATTGTGATCTTCCAAACGTTTGGCAATTTTGAGTGCATTATCGCTGTGTCGCTCCATTCGCAAGGACAAGGTTTCGATTGACTTCGACAACACCCAAGCATTAAATGGACTTAATGCTGGCCCACTGTGACGAGCGAAGGCTTTAATTTGAGCAATCACCTCTTGATTTGAAAGGATCGCTCCGCCCAAGGTTCGCCCTTGGCCATCGATGTATTTCGTCGCAGAATGAATGACGATATCTGCACCAAATTCAATCGGTCGCTGTAAAATTGGCGTTGCGAAGCAATTGTCTACTGCGAAGAGGATAGAGTTCTGTTTACAAATGTTCGCAATCGCCTCTAAATCCAAAATATCCAACGCGGGATTACTCGGAGTTTCAGCGTACAGAATTTTCGTTTCTGGTCTAATGGCTCGTTGAAATCCTTCTAAATCATGCGCATCCACATAGGTCGTTTCGATTCCCCACTTTGGCAGAATTTCAGTAAATAGTTTGTGCGTAGAACCGAAAACTGATCTAGAGGAAACAATGTGATCCCCACTTTCCAATAACCCTGCGAAGCACGAAAAAACCGCAGCCATTCCTGTAGCCGTTGCCCAACCTGCTTCTGCGCCCTCCATGCGCGTTAGTTTATCAATGAATTCGTCTACATTCGGATTCGCGTAGCGCGAGTAGATGTGTCCCGGTGTTTCCTCGGCAAACTGACTTCTCATGTCCTCCGCCCCTTCAAAAACGTAACTACTGGTCAAATAAAGTGGCACGGAATGCTCGTTCGAGTTTGAGCGTTCGGATTGCGTTCGAATTGCGATTGTTTCTATTTTGTTCATACTGATTGATCATTAATTGAATAGCGAATGCTGATGTTTTTGTTCAAGGAAGTTGAGACGGAGCAATACTTTTCCAAGGTCAATTCGACCACCTTTTTCACTTGCTCTTGATCGATGTGCGGATCGACTGAAATGTTCAGTTGAATCCATTCAAAAGGTGAAGGGAGACTGTCTGAGCGTTTTGCTTCAATGGCAATGGAAAAGTGCTTCGTTGGAATTCGCTTCTTTGTCAACATACGAGTGATGTCTATAGAAGCGCAGCCAGCTAGTGATGCCGCCAGCAGCTCCATCGGGCGCATCCCTTTCTTTTTCCCGCCAATCGCTTCGCTCGCATCCATCGTGCACGTCAATCCATCTTCGTTCTCCACTTGAAACACAAATGGTTCTTCAATTCTTGTTAGTTCTAATCTCATAATGGTAATTTCTTGTTTAAAATTCCGTAGAGCACTGCACCAATTACGGCTCCCGCTAGCGTGATTATTCCAATTTCCCATTGGTATCCAATCAGAATAAAAATGGGCGCTGTACAAGCTCCTGTCAATGCCCAACCCGCTCCGAAGATGAGGCCTCCAATGCTATTTCCAACTGGTCGGATTTCCTTCTTCTTTGTTTGAATTAATTGTTTAGAAGCAGATTTCACTCCCGCTTTTTTCAACAACCAAGTTACACTTCCCGCAACGACGATGGCCGAACCGATCAATCCGTACATGTGAAAAGAATCGAAATGGAACATCTCCTGGATTCGGTACCAGTTGAACGCATCACTGAAAATCAAGATACTCCCGAAAACTGCACCGAGCAAAATGCTTTTGACTGTATTTCTCATGACTTGAATAAATAGGGTAAAATGAAGTGACTGACGGCTAAACCACCTGCGAAAAACATACACGTCGACAGAATTGAGGACACGGACAGCTGTGAATTCCCCATGATACAATGACCGGCGGTACAGCCTCCTGCATAGCGCGCTCCGAAACCAACAAAAATCCCCCCAATGGCAAACATGAACCAATTCTGAAGGCTGCAAACTTCAGGGAAATAACGAAGGTATTCTTTGCTAGAATCTAGACTTTCCGACTCGTACAAATCGAACTGAAAAATCAATATTGCTGCACTGGCGATCCCTATTGCGAACTGGACTTGCCATGCATCCTTTTTGCGATCATAGTTGAAATAGCTATTCCTAGGAAGAATGAAACTCCCTAAGTAGCGATAGGTCGAAGAAAGACCCAATTGCTTTTCTCTAGCGATCAACAGAATTGGAACCATTAGTCCGATCAAAGGGCCCGCAATGTACCAAGGTAAAAGGCTCATCTTAATTGTACAGTGTTTCCAGAAGAGGACGATTCGCGACCTTTTCGATGCTAATAGATTCTTTTAGTGCTTCGGGGAGAATAACCAAAGAGAGATCTTCGCGATGATTAAAATCAAACTCCTTCAGCTCACTAAATTTTACCCATCCGGTTTGGTAGTTAACCTGATCACTTTGGAAGAGTTCATCCACATGATAGAATGGTATTTCGTTAATTGCTTCAATGTATTTTGACTCAATGTAAACCTTAACGAAGAAATCATCCGAATAGGTCAACTCATGGTTTGCATCTACCTTTCGATACTCGTATTTGTAATCGAATTTCAAAGCGGAAATATCGGATAAAACAGCACTTGCTGTTGGGTGACTACCCGCTCCTTTCCCGACAAATAACTGTTGATCAGAAAACAATCCCTCCAAAATAACAGCGTTGAATTCGTCGTTCACTGAATAGGCAAAATGATTCGATTTCACGAAGTGCGGAGCCACAAACCCTACGACTTGATTGCCCAGTTTTTCTGCTCTCGAGAACAACTTAATGCGGTATCCTTTTTCTTTGGCGTAAGCAACTGCGTGTGGCGAAATATGCCGAATCCCAAGGTTGAATAATTGTTTTGGATCCACAGATAACCCGAAGGCGTGTTTGAATAAAATTGACAGTTTGTATTTCGAATCATAGCCATCGACATCCAAAGTTGGATTCGATTCTGCGAAGCCTAATTCTTGTGCCTGCGCCAAAGCATCAGCATAGGCGATTCCATAATTTGACTGCGTAAGAATATAATTAGTCGTCCCGTTTACAATTCCTTGGAGAGATGTCAGTGAATCGTTGTTGTAGTATTCTTCCAGATTTCTGAGAATTGGAATCGACCCCGCAACTGCCCCTTCGTACAAAAGTGAAACGCCGTTCGAGTTCGCCAGCTCCAATAATTCATCGAGATGTTCAGCGATCATTTTTTTGTTCGCAGAGACGACGTCCTTTCCTGAAGCTAATGCGCACTTGACAATTTCAAAAGCTTGCTCGCTATCATCGATAAGCTCGACAACTACGTTGATGCTTTCATCTTCGAGAATATCGTTGACTTTGTATGAGAAATTTTCCTGTTTGATAGGGCGTTTCTTGTACCTGTCTTTCACGACAATTTTGGAAATTTTCGCTTGAATCAAGCCTGATTTGTTCAATACCTCATAAAGTCCGGATCCCACGCAACCAAAGCCGATGAGTCCGATGGAGAGTTCTTTGTTCATTTTGCTAGTTTAAATTGTGTTTGATTGTTATGAATGATGTTTGAGTAATTCTCAGGAGATTCATCCGATAGAAATTTCGAGAGTAAATCTTCCAATTGTTCAGCTTCGATTAAGAAGCCATCGTGCCCGTATTCCGATTGAATTTCTGAGTAGGAGGAATTTGGAATGCACTTCGCCAGGAACTGCTGTTCTTCCGATGGAAATAAGTGATCCGATTCTATTCCAATCACCAAAACCTTTGCGGATATCGTGTCCAGTGCATTTTCAACTGATTCCCTTCCACGTCCAACATTATGCGCGTCCATTGCTTTTGAAAGTGCGACGTAGGAGTAAGCGCAAAATCGATCCGCCAATTTCTGGCCTTGATAATTCTGATAGCTGCTCGCCAAAAATTCTTCGATTTTGTGATCACCCGGATTCGTTTGGGTTTTCTTGTACGATTGATACGTTCGGTAGCTCAACATCGCAATGCTGCGTGCAGCGATCAAGCCCTGTCTTCCACCCTCGATGCGGTTGTTTCCGTAGGAAGGATCAGAGAAAATCGCCAAACGCTGACTTTCGTTGAACGCAATTCCGTAAGCCGAATGACGCGCGTTTGTCGCGATTAGTGCCACTTTTTCATGAACCTCTGGATTCAGAATCGACCACTCGACGGCTTGCTGACCACCCAATGATGCACCGATCAACAATGAGACTTTATCAATTCCAAGAATTGTTCGCAGCTCATCGTTTACGCGAGCCATATCACGCGTCGTGACCAAAGGAAATTGATCAAGTAGTGGACGCTTATTGAAGCCTGGAGATTTGGGTCCAGTTGAACCATAGCACGACCCAAGCGCGTTTACACAGACGATAAAATAATCGTTCGGGTCGAAGAGTTTACCTTCTCCGAAAAGTCCATCCCACCAAGAAAGAACATCACTGTTCGCGGTTAAGGCATGGCACACCCAGATCACGTTGTCTTTCGCGGGGTTGAGTTTTCCGTAAATGTGAAATCCTATTTCAAGGTTTTCGATTTGCTCACCTGATTCCAATTGGAATGGAGCGGATAAATGAATTGAATACATTTTTGAATGAAATAAATGTGGAGTGCGAAGTGAAATCGCACAGAAATACTAAATGAATTGATCAGCGATCTGAGTTCTAAAGACGCTGACGAATTAAGCCATGCAGCAGCAACACATTCGGTTCATTTCAAAAAATGTCATTGATGATTTTCCTCTTAGAAAGAAGTTGGTTTGTCCAGGTTGGACGGTAGCGATGTTTTGTACGGTTTTCATACCAATTAATTTATATTCTTCCGACTCACCATTGAGCGGAATCAGGAATTGGCACCGGTTTTCCAATACGGACTTTCGTCAGCACTTAAAGTTGGTTGCCAGAGGATCGTCGAGCCTGTCTCTACCCTCTTCTGTATAAATCATATTTCCATCGTTATGGATATGATGGCACAAATGTCTTAATTTTGTTTCGAATCTTGCAAGGGAATCTTGATAATAATTCAATCTTTTTTAAAAACATGAAGGCGAAACTCACTCCAATAACCCTTGTCATTACAGCGTTAATCATTGTTCTAGGGTATTTGGCCTACACAAATTATATTGTTCCTTTTTACTTGAATAATTCGGAGCAAACGCAGGAAATTGACCTCAAAAAGGACCATAACTTGGTTTTGGTGGCGGACGAAAACCAAAAAAATATCGGAAGTATTGAATTTGAGATCAAAGGAAAATCATCCGAAAACATATCCATTATGACGTACGATCCATCCAAAACGAGTATCAAAAGTGTGATGATCAAAAAGGGAGAAATTGACTATGTAAATTTCCTGAATTGGACTTCGGATTCTTGTCTGATGGATATTACTACTCCTGAAAACACAAAAGGAAAGTTGACAATCAACTATCGATTCATTGGTTCGAATTAATGCGATTTTGATTTATCCTGTAAAAAGTTGTTTACTTTTAGTCTATGAAGATTGACAGAACTGCTTCTTGGTTGATTGTGATAACCATTATTGTCCTAGCTCTAATTGTAGGGCAGTCCGTTTTTATTCCTTTTATTGTTGCCTTACTGATCTGGTTCGTTGTTAAAAAAACCCGTAACTCATTAGATAAAATTGAGTTTGTACATAAATACATTCCTAAGTGGATCAAAACGTTCTTGGCCTCACTACTAGTGTTTTCGATTTTAGTGATTGTTGGACGGATGTTGACTACTAACATTGAAAAACTTGTTCTTTCATCTGAAGTTTATCGAGCAAATATTGAAGTCATTTCGTTGAAAATAAGCAAGATGGTGAATGATCTAGTGGGAATTGACGCTAATACCACTAGCGAAGCCATCAAGAATTCGTTTAAAAGTATCCTTAATCTGGAATACCTTCAATCCTTGTTCTCTTCTCTATCAGGAATTTTAGGGAATATGATGATGATCGTCTTCTACACTATTTTCTTGTTCATTGAAGAAGGATTATTCAGCAATAAAATCAAATTGATGTTTGGAAACCCTGAGAAATCCGAGCAATATTTGGGGATAATGACGAAGATTGATAAGATGCTTTCGCGTTACATCATTCTTAAATCGATGATCAACTTGGTGACGGCTACCATCGCGTATATCGTTCTCTATTTTGTTGGAATTGACAGTCCATTTTTCTGGGCAGCACTTATCTTCTTCTTCTCGTTTATCCCATCGATTGGACCAATTTTAGGTACCACATTACCGGCTATTTTCTCATTGATTCAGTTTGCCGAATTTGTCCCGTTTTTGATCATTCTCTTCGTTATTGGATCCTTTCAAGTCGCGATTGGAAACTACCTCGAACCGCGAATTATGGGGAATACGCTCAATATCAGTCCACTTTTCGGGATTTTCGCCTTGGCAATTTGGGGATCACTTTGGGGAATCACGGGAATGCTTTTGAGTGTTCCAATTACCGTTGCAATGATTATCGTGATGGCACAATTTCCAAATACGAGAAATGTGGCTATTTTGTTGTCTGAGAAGGGGAAACTTTAGTTGGATTCGCTGCGCTCTTCGATCACTTTACTTGCTGATCGTCGGATTAGCTTCGCTGTAGTCGAACTCCCGTTCTCTTTCATAAGCAGTGCTTTTTAGCTTCGCTGCTGCCTTCGGCGGTCTTCTTCGGCGGTTTCCGATTACGCAATCTCTAGGTTATATCCTTACCGGATTCTTTGGTAACGTTTTGGCGTTAGGAAAAGCAGTTTTTTGGCGTCTGTTATACGTATAACCTCATCATACAATTGCAGATGACATACT